>JAILCX010000066.1 GCA_024690205.1 Lachnospiraceae bacterium
TATGAAGACAGCGTGAGGATCAAGTCATATAATATGGATGATCCGGAATTTTGCGTGTCACTTAACGGATTTACAAAAGATGAACATATAAAAAAGGATTTTCTGGACATCTTTTCAGGCGGATTTGAAGGAAGAAAAAAGGGCGACTCGATAACGTTCCGTTTTACGGGCACGGGGATCGCAGCCCAATACAAAAGGACGATCATACAACCTGCCCCGATTGCCACGGCTGTAGTTGATGATGATATGGAACATCCGATCATCCTTGACGGAAACTTTGATGAGACGTGGGGAGATTGCCTTTATATGGATGTCCTCGGAAGACATCTTGAGTTAAAAGAGCACAAAGTGGTCATAACGATAACGGAAACGCATGATGATGACAAAGGGCCCTTTTACCTAACATCATTGATAGTAAGTAAATGACATACGTGTCATGTTGGAGAAATAAGTGTTTAGAGACGATTTTGTTTGGGGAGTAGCTGCAAGTGCATACCAGACGGAGGGACGTGATCCCGACGATGGTGCCGGTGCTGCGATCTGGGATAAATTTATAGCGGAAGGTCATTCCACGGACGGGTATGATGCATCGGTTGCATGCGATCATATGCACAGGTTCAGGGAAGACTATGCCCTTATGAAAGATCTTTCAATAAAGGCATACAGATTCTCGGTAAGCTGGGCAAGACTCATACCTGACGGTAAGGGTGCTGTAAACGAAAAAGCCGTTAAGCTTTATCGTGAGATGATCCTTTCGATGAAAGAAAACGGAGTTGAACCGTATCTTACCCTTTATCACTGGGAACTTCCACAGGTCCTGCAGGATGAAGGAGGATGGCTTAACGATGATATTGTTGAGTGGTTCGGAAACTATGCAAAGGTCGTAGCCGAGAAATTTTCGGATATATGTGAGAATTTTATCACGCTCAATGAGCCACAATGCTTTGTCGGCATAGGAAATTTAAGCGGGAATCAGGCCCCTGGCAACAAACTGTCCTATCCCGAGACTTTCAGGATAGCTCATAATGCGCTTAAAGCACACGGAAATGCCGTCATAAACCTCAGAAAATATGCAAAAAGACCGATAAAGGTCGGTTATGCGCCAACCTGCGGTATGGCCTATCCTGCAAGTGATAAGCCTGAAGATATAGAAATGGCAAGAAAGGTCCTTTTCGGATTTTATAACCCGATGGATAACTGGACCTGGAATGTAGCCTGGTTTTCCGATCCCGTGATACTGGGTCATTATCCCGAAGAAGGGCTTAAGAAATTTGCCGAATATCTTCCTCCAATCACGGATGAGGATATGAAACTCATAAGCCAGCCTTTGGATTTCATGGGCCAGAACATCTATAACGGCTATATGATAGCAAAAGGTCCGGACGGTGAACCCGATTTTGTCAAAAGACCGATAGGAAGTCCCAAAACAGGCTGTGACTGGCCGGTGACCCCGGATTGCTTATACTGGGGAATAAAGATGCTGTATGATCGCTACCATATTCCGTTTTATATAACCGAAAACGGAATGAGCTGTCATGATGATGTGTCGCTTGATGGAAGAGTACATGATCCTAACAGGATCAATTTCCTTGATATGTATATCTCCGCGCTTCAAAAGGCAGTGGATGAGGGAGTTGATGTCAGAGGCTATTTTTTATGGTCTTTTCTGGATAATATGGAATGGGATAAGGGTTATACCGAAAAATTTGGTATAATACATGTTGATTTTGAAACACAAAGAAGAACGGTAAAGGATTCCGCATTTTGGTATAAGAAAGTGATAGAAACAAACGGAAAGAATCTTTCCATCAACACAAAGCCTTTGCAGCTTATCTTTTTGGAGCCTGTGTTTAAGGAAGTTGTATGGGGAGGAAACAGATTAAAAACTAACTGGGGATATGATATCCCTTCAGATAAGACCGGAGAGTGCTGGGTAGTAAGTGCACATAAAAGCGGTGCAAGTGCGGTAAAAGAAGGAGCATATAAAGGAAAGACCCTTAAAGAACTGTTTGAAGAGTGTCCCGAATTATTCGGAAACGGTCAAAAGAAATATGACAGGTTCCCTATCCTTGTAAAGATAATAGATGCAAATGATGACTTAAGCATTCAGGTTCATCCTGATGATGAGTATGCAAGGATAAACGAAAACGGATCTTACGGAAAATTCGAATGCTGGTATATACTCGATGCTTCCGAGGGAAGTGAGATCGTGTTCGGTCATAAGGCTAAGACCAAAGAAGAGCTTAAGAGCATGATAGATGAGGGACGCTGGGATGATCTTATAAACACCGTTCCAGTTAAAAAGGGTGATGTTGTTGTGATAAAGCCCGGAACGGTCCATGCGATTAAAGGCGGTATCCTTTTAGCCGAGATACAGCAGAATTCGGATATTACATACAGAGTCTATGACTATGACAGGATCTCTGACGGAAAGCCCAGAGAACTTCATGTTGAAAAGAGCCTTGATGTGATAACGATCCCTGCTCCGGGAGCAGCCGAGTGCATAAAAAATTGTCTTGATCCTAAAGCAAATACCGTGACGGAGCTTTCGGACTGTGAGCATTTTACGGCTGTTAAGATAACGGTCGATGGAGATATGTCATTTGATATGGATAAAGATTTTATGACGATGACAGTTATTGAAGGTAACGGAATTGTCGGAAGCAGCGTTGTTAAAAAGGGTGACAGTTTTATCATCCCCTGCGGCTACGGAAAGGTAGATCTTAAAGGGGAGATGACCATCATAGCATCAAGCCCAAAGTGATCTAAAGAGAAAGTGATCAGTACTCGGTCTTAATATCCGTCAGTCCATACATCTTTTTGAATAATGCGAGGTCTTCGTTATTTCTGATCAACATGACCTCGGTAAAATGTCCGCCGGTTTTATCCTTAAAGCCGGCGGTTTTTTCACCTGTACAGATAGATGATCTTATCACGGGATATTGTGTTTCAGGATCATACGGAACTATATGTTGTTGTAGCTTTTTTCCTTGTCCAAACATATAATTAATTATATACCTTTAGGGAAGCTGGAAGTGAAAAATTCATTATTTCCGAAAGGTATTTCGATTCTGTTTTTGGAGGGTTAACCATGAATAAGAGATTTAAGAAAGTGCTTTGCGCACTGCTAGCAGGCCTGGTTCTTCTGCCGGGCATTTTGTCTGTTGACACCGTTGCAGCCAATGACTCAGCAACAACAGTTTATGTATCAGAAAAAGATCCATTTTATCATACACAGAACTGTAGTTGCTTGGGAACTAATAAAATAGCTGTTACACTGGAGTTTGCTGCTACTTCAGGATTCACTGCTTGTACAAAGTGTAATCCGCCACTGTCAACGTCTGCTGCTAATACAACTGCAGTAACAAAACAGACGGCGCCGGCGAATAATTCAACAGCAAACGTTTACAATTATGTTCTTAACAAGAACACAAAGAAGTTTCATTATCCGAATTGTTCAAGTGTTAAAGCTATGAAAGAAAAGAACAAAATATATTTTACAGGAACAAGGGAGGAAGTAATAGCAAAGAATTATGACCCCTGTAAAAATTGTAAGCCCTAAACGATTTTGGAGCCGGTTTTATACCGGCTCTTTTCTTATGTAAAATACGTGGATAAGAGACGATTCATGTTATAATAAACAGGATATGAACAAAAAGGTCCTTAATACCCTTGAATTCAATAAGGTGATCGACATGCTCACCGCAGAGGCCTCTTCCGACCCCGGAAGAAATCTTTGCAGGGAGCTTGCTCCCATGGATAAATATGAACCGATCAATAAGGCGCAGCAGGAAACATATGATGCGCTTGGAATGCTGATATCCAAAGGGAGTATATCCTTTGGCTCAAACAGCGATATAGGTTTTTCGCTGCGATCTCTTGAGATAGGCTCTTCATTAACGGCAGGAGAGCTTTTAAAGATCGCTAACATGCTTCGTAATGTTGCAAAGGTTAAATCTTACGCAAGGGATGATTCCGGAAAAGAGACGGGTGTTGAAAACTCACTACTTGAGTATTTTGACGGTCTTTCTCCGTTAAGCACTATTTCAGATGAGATCTTAAAATGCATCATTTCGGAAGATGAGATAGCAGATGATGCATCACCTGCTTTAAGAAATATCCGCCGCCAAAAAGGGATAATAGGTGACAGGATCCACACAAAGCTTCAGAGCATGCTTAATGGAGCTGAAAGATCTTATCTTCAGGATGCCGTTATAACGCAAAGGGATGGAAGATACTGCGTTCCGGTCAAGTCTG
>JAILCX010000068.1 GCA_024690205.1 Lachnospiraceae bacterium
TCAGGCTGTTTCCTTTTAAACAAGCTTAGGATGTACAGGCTTTGCGATCTTTTCCTTTCGGGGATGTCCCTGTGGTTTTATGCTTACTTTAATATAAGCTATCTTTGGATCATAGTCGCATCAGTCATTCTGAACTATGCAGCAAGTTATATAATAAAGAAACTTTCGGACAAGCAATCCTCAAAAAAGGCCGTCATGATCTTCGGTATCACTTCCGGTCTCATCATAAACCTCGGATTGTTATTCTATTTTAAATACTTTGATTTCTTTATAGAAAACGTAAATCTCGTTTTTAAAAGCGGATTCCGTCTTCATAATATACTGCTGCCTCTTGGCATAAGTTTTTTCACATTCCAGCAGTTATCATACATCATCGACAGATCAAAAGGGAATGCCGAACACTGTTCATTCATCACTTATCTTACTTTTGTAACCTTTTTTCCTCAGCTCATTGCAGGTCCCATCGTCCTTCACAGCGAGATGATCCCTCAGTTTGCCGATGAAAAAAGGAGAAAGATAAACCCCGATAATCTCTCACGCGGTGCGATACTCTTTACGCTGGGTCTTGCAAAGAAAGTATTGCTTGCGGACGTTCTTGCGCAGATCGTAAACTACGGCTTTTCCAATGCTCTTTTCCTCGATTCGACATCAACGCTTCTTATGATGCTTTCATATACATTCCAGATCTATTTTGATTTCAGCGGCTATTCCGACATGGCCATGGGACTTGGATTGCTCTTTAATATCGAGATACCGGTTAACTTTGATTCACCTTATAAAGCCTGCACGGTCAAAGAACTGTGGCAGCGCTGGCACATGACTCTGTCACGCTTTTTTATTCAGTATGTTTACATTCCGCTTGGCGGCTCAAGAAAGGGCCGCGTCAGAACTCTTATAAATATATTCCTCGTTTTTTTCTTAAGCGGGATCTGGCATGGAGCAAACTGGACCTATATAGCCTGGGGAACCATGCAGGGTCTTTTGGTCGTCTGGGATAATCTTGGGCTTATCGGAGCCGCGGATAATGACGGCAAAAAGGTCCCGAAGATCAAACTGCCGCGTCCCATCGGATGGTTTTTGACATTTTCATTTTTCAATCTTTCATTGCTCTTTTTCGGAAGCGACTCGATAAAGACTGCGCTGCAGCTTTTTAAAGACCTCTTCAGATTTAACAACAACGGACATATATTCAAGATGGTAAGCGTGTTTAACGTTCCGGAGTTTTATCCGCTTAACAAGCTTATCGACTTAAAAGCTCCCGCCATGGCCGATACGCTCTTGCTTTGCATCTTCATATTCGTTCTTATAGTAAGTGCCCTTCTTATAGCAGGAAAGAATGCAAGGCAGATCGCATTTGGAGCTAAGCTTACATTAAAGACAGCACTTGCCACTGCGTTCATATTTGTATGGTGCGTCATCTCGTTTGAGCAGGTGAGCACGTTTATTTACTTTAACTTTTAAAATACTTATTTAATACAGGGTTATATGAATAAAGAAATGACTTCTTCCAAATTCATAAAAACATTCCTTGTCTTTTGCATTTTACTGCTTGTATTATGCGGCGGTATCACCATGCTGTTTGATCCATTTTATCATTATCACAAGCCGTTGCCCCACTTAAAGGCAGTCCTTACCGACAAGGAATATCAGGTTCCCGGAACATTGGATCACTTTGATTATGATGCGGTCATAGCAGGCTCATCCGTAGCAGAAAACAACAATAACCGCTGGTACGACGAAACCTTTGATTGTAAAAGTGTTAAAGCGATACGTTCATACGGTGCAACGGCTGATCTTGTCTATTACCTTGACCGGGCTTTTGAACACAGGTACATCAAATATGTATTTCTTAATCTTGACCCTTCATCACTTACCGCCGATCCGGATAACACGACTTTTGAATCCGTAGGTGCGCCGATGTATCTGTACGACCAAAATCCCATAAATGATGTACGCTATCTTTGGAACAAAGATGTTATCTTTAAAAAGATCCCTTACCTTCTTGCCAATTCATTTATCGGTAACTACGATGAGGGAACATCGTATAACTGGGCCCAGTGGAAAGCCTTTGACGAAGAGACCGCTCTTTATCACTATATCCAATCTCCCAAAGTCCTTGATATGAATCCAGAAGATACCTATCATGATATATGCGACCAAAATGTAAGCCTTATTACGGACATGGTAATAGCTCACCCCGATACCGAGTTTTACATCTTCCTCCCGCCGTATTCGGTGCTTTGGTGGGACAGCCTTTATCGGGAAGGGGATACCGATGCCTATATTTCCATGGAAGAGCGTGCGTTCAGAACTCTTCTTAAATATGAAAACATACATCTTTATAACTTCCAGGATGACATCCCGGTAACCACAGACCTTGAAAACTACACGGACAGTCTCCACTTTTCGCCAAAGATCAACGAATATATATGTCATTGCATGAAGGATAAAAAATTCCTTATAAGTAATGAAGAAGACCTGGAAAACTCATTCGGGCATACAAAAATGTTCTCTGTTGCTGCCCCTTCATATGTCAAAAACGAATTCGGCGACCGGATAAAAGTTGATATTATCCCCGAAAATGGGCAATAATTTCCAAAAAATCCACATAAAACGCTTGCATCTTACTTTCAACCTGTGTTATTATGTATGTAACATAGTTGGCATATCTCGCCCTCATGCGCTGAGGTAGTTCTCAATACGCAGAAACGGATTTTCTGCAAAGCATGACATCACGGAAGAAAGGAGGGGGCTTGTATGGCATATAATTCAGCTGTAGACAATGTCTACAATCATTATCTAACCACATATGCGCCTAAGAGCAGTGTCTCGAAATATGACACTCATAAAAAGAGCGAGCTTCGTGGTATATACAATTCCATGCTCAAACTTAATAAAGATGCTCCCCTCTACCTGCTCAATTCCGGTCAGGATTCTCGTGAGTTTGCTGTGAACCTCAAAGAGAACGCACGTGCTCTGCGCAACACTATTGCATCGATCGGCGGACAGGATGACGAGTCTTTGTTCAAGCAAAAGGCTGCATACTCTACTGATGAAGGTATGGTTTCGGCTGAATTTATCGGAGAAGCTTCCGAAGACAGAGAAATCCCTTCCTTCACCATTGAAGTAACAGCTCTTGCATCACCGCAGGTCAACCTCGGATACGCTTTGTCGTCTGACGAGAAGGTTTCATTACCAACGGATACATATTCATTCGACATCAATATCAATGATCTCAGTTACGAATTCCAGTTTGCTGTTCGTGACGGAGATACAAACAAAGATGTCCAGAATCGTCTCGCACGACTCATCACCAATGCGGACGTTGGTATTGAAGCTGATGTTTTGGAGAATGGTAAAGGTTCATCAGCCCTTCGCCTGACCTCAACTTCATCCGGTCTCAAAGCCGGAAGAGACACTATCTTCGACGTTTCCGATGACAAAACATCCAAGAGCTCAGGCTCGGTTGAATATTTCGGTATCGATTATATCTCAGGGCAACCCTCTAACGCGGAGTTCCTGCTTAGCGGACAGCCCAAGAGTGCTTCATCGAACCATTTCACGATCGACAAGCAGTACGAGTTAACGCTTAACGGCGTTCACAAGTACGAAGGGCAGACAGCCGAGATAGGTGTAAAGACGGATCTCGAGTCTATTACCGAGAATGTCGAAAGCCTGATCGAAGGCTACAACGCTTTCGTTAAAGGCGCTTCCGTCTACCATGAGAATCATCCCACCAGTACCAAACTTCTTAGTGAGATGGATCGACTCGTATCATATTACAAAGAAGGGTTGGGAAGTCTGGGCATGAACGTTACCGGCGACGGCAGCATCAGCCTTGACGAAAGAGAGTTTAAGTCCGCGATGGCAAAAGACGAAGACCACTCTTCTCTTTCAACCATTAAGAACTTTGCCTCTTCAGTACTCAGAAAGGTCAACCAAATATCACTTAATCCCATGGAATATGTTGATAAGACTGTGGTTGCATACAAGAATCCGGGACATAATTTCACCGCTCCTTACGTGAGCAGCAATTATTCCGGAATGCTCTTCAACAGTTACTGCTAGACCGGCATCTTTATTATCAAAGTGGTTAGAAAAGCCCCGCACATTATGTGCGGGGCTTTAATTGTTATGTTTTAATCTTCGGTTGTATACTTTTGGATCTCAAGAAGATCTTCTACGGTATCGATGAGCCTTGTTATACCCTTTTTGTTAAGCTTTAATATCTTCTTTTGAAGCTGGTGCTGGTAAAGCTGAGCGTTCCTTGAAGTTGATTTTCTCGAAAGAACGCTGAAATCGATAGGATTCAGCATCAGGTCTTCGCACATTTTCATGACGGTCCCGTATGCCATTCCGTCTATGCCTCTTTCAAGCGCTGTCATCAGAGTACTGTATGGAATATCAAGCTTTATACAGAACTGGCGAAGACTTTTGTACTTCTTTAGTATCTCATTTTTCAGGGTTTCTTCTTTGGTCACTTTATACTCCCGGATTCACTTTTTTGATCAACCAAGCAGATCCTTGAGAGCATCCATACCGTCCGTATTGATAGAAGCTTTGTTTGCTTCCTGAATCTGTACGTATACTTCCTTACGATATACGGGAATGTCCTTGGGGGCGCTGATGCCGAGCTTTACCTGCTCGCCTTTGATCTCCAGTATTGTGATCTCTATGTTGTTGTTAAGCACGATGGCTTCGTTCTTTTTTCTCGATAAAGCTAACATCCTATTCACCACCCTTCTTTGCTTTGAGTATCTCGTAAATAGGGAATTTAACAGGATATTCCTCTCCCTCGATGATAACCTGGCATGCCTTCCTTGTGGAAGCGTTGATCACTATAGGGCCACGAAGGTTGACCGTCATCTTCGTAAGATCTGAAGGTACGGTAACCGTAACAAGAACAAGTATCTCTTCGGGTACAAGCTCTCCTATGGGTTTTAATATCTCATCATCCACCTGGGGATTAAAATCAGGTGCAACTGTAAGCGGATCCATAACCGGCATGGCAAATGCAGGTTCCTGCATAGACTGCAGCCAGTGGATACCACCTATCCCCTTTTCCTCATCATGAATGAGGGCAAAGTCCGTAAGATCGGGAAATCCGATGATTCCGGCGGGGAAATGGATGATCTTGTCATCAGCAATTGAAATTTCTCCGAAATTCTTTGTTGTTACGTTCATTTTTCACTCCTATCTGCGCTCCGCGCGAAGTTTTATATATTCAGCAACCTGCATGCAAGCATGCGTCGTATTATCGGATTTATACCCTGTTGCTAAATGTAGTTCATTAGTGTTGTCTGCATGATCTTGCCGGTTCCCATGAGGGATGAGCTGTATGTAAGTTCCGCAGATGTCAGTTCTATGGCAACCTCGGCAATATCGACATCCTCGTTTTCGGATTGAAGTGTTCTGAAGGTTGTCTTTTGTTCAGTAAGACGCTTGGTTATAAGATCAAGTCTTGAAGATCTGGTTCCGTTATCCGTGATGGCCACATTCGTTGCATCAAGATAATTCTGCGTCTTGGTGATCATTTTCTCCATTATACCATGAATATTGTCTCTGATGTAGTCATATACTTTGTTTGCAGCATTGACCTTTAACTGAATGTCACGGTAATTCGGATCAGATTCTTCCGTGTATTTTAGTATATCTTCAAGATCGGTCTTTGTGGCATTTATCTCATTAAGGTCGTTAAGAACTTTTTCCAGATCCGTTATATCCCTTTTAAGGTCGTGAGTGAACACTTCATCTGCTGTCGTATTCACTTCGATCGTCTGGTTATATCCGACATCATATGCTATAGTCTGGCGCTCTTTGTTCTCATAAAAATCATTGAGATAATCCCGGTTGAATCCAATATCAGCGGGAACGATCTTCTGATAACATGCAAAATAATGCTCCGGACGAAGATCCCCGTTCTTCCATTCCGATTTTTCATACTCAATTCGCACTTCGGTGTCCTTTGCCTTGATCTCGTCATAAAGGTCATCGCTAAGGATGATCTCACCTGTTTCAACGATCAGCGTGGCTTCGGCGGCCGGAGTAAGGTATGCATCATCCATATTGGTTGATTTCAGGGAAACAGCATTAAGTACATACGATGTGTCGACAGTCTTTCCGTCGGCTTTCATGATATTAAGCTTAGTCGTTTGGGGATATGTAATATCGTCATAAGCCAGTCTCAGTCTGTGCAAATCACGATTACTTACTTCTGTTTCAAGACCATTATGAGTCCCATCGTTATAGTTATTTTTGTTAGCTCCCTTTATATGACCCTGGACCGTATAATTGATCGTATCCACATCAGATGCCTTGAGCTGCTGGGTTATTGAATACGAAGGAATGGGATTCAACGTATCCGATACATCAGCCTGAGTAAATGACATCGGAGTATTGGTCCTGTAGCCCGTGAACACGAATCGGCCTGCATAATCAAGATTGCCTGTTGCATAGAACTCTTCCGTAAGTGAACGAAGCTGTGTCGTAATGATCTCAAGTTCATCATATGTAAGGTCTTTATTGGCAGCCTTGTTGGCATTGGTATTCATACTCGTAAGGATCTCGGTAACAGTACCGAGACCGTCTGAAGTCACCTTAAGCCAGCTGTTGGCATCGGGCGCATTTTTACCCTCGTACTGGGTAATCTCCGATACGCTGCTCCTTAATCTTAATGCTCTTATTGCTACTACGGGATCATCTGACGGACGTGTCAGTTTTTTCTGTGTGGACATCTGAGTGCTCAGTTTGTCCTGAAGAACTTTGTTCTGATTAATATTATACAGAGAGTTATTCTGCATAATCTTATTTGTCATTCGCATATAAGTTCACCAAACTTTCCTAAACCTACACGCATCCTTGCATTACATCGACATCCTTGTCTTAAGGGAATAATCCTATGTAATCTTTATCGGCAATTATACTCCGGTTCTTAATATCAACTGATCATAAACTTCGGTCAAAGTCTGGATCATCTTTGAAGCAAGAGTATAGGCATTTTGATATTTAACAAGATTGACTGCTTCTTCGTCTTCATCAACACCCGAGATCGATGTTCTCTGGTTGTCTATCGTTGTCTGAAGTCCCTTATAGGTCTTTTCGTGAGTCTGTGCATTGCTTGAATTAAGGGCAACATCGGAAAGGATCATTTCAAGCATCTGGTTTGCGGGTGCATTACGGAAACTGTACTGGTCCCTGTCCGAAAGCATCTGGATGACGCCCTTTACGACTTCACATTCTTCAACTCCGTTAAGGGGTTTGCCGGTATAAAGAAGTCTTCCCGTATAAGGATCAACCTTCTGATTTCCGGATGCATCAAGGTCAGGCTCAGAAGACCTGTATCCCAGTCTGTCTGCATCCCTTAAAAGTTCCTCATTTATGCAGGCATTTCCGGCATTCATATAGCAATAATTTGGGTAAACACTGTTTATAATATTACCTACGATCGTTTCATTTTCGATCTCAGCCTGAGTTAATTTTCCGTTCGGCATCTGGGCGGTAAAAAGATTTGTTCCCGCATTTCCGTACGCATCCGAGCCATCCTCAAAGCGATGATTCATCTCTCTGAAGAAACTCCTTACAAATGCGTTCATCTGCGACATATAGTAAGGAATTCCCTTGTAATCATATGCAGCGCCTATGTGCACTTCTCCGCCAACCGCTGTAGTAGGTATGTCATTTCCGCTTTTCATGGTAAACGTGTAAGTTTCGGCAGTGGGATCATATGTCCATGAATCATATTCGTAATCGATATTGTTGATGGAGATGGTTCCAACATAAGGAAGGGTAATCTTATCAGGATCACTCAAGTATTCATAATTTGCTTTCGTAGGATCAAGCCTGACGGCCAGAGTATCTGTCGTAGTAGCTGCATCTACCGTTCCCGAGAAATACTCACCGTTATTTCCGTCTCTTAATTCCACAAGTCCCTTAAGCTTTCCGTTTAAAGAAGCGTTATTTAAGTTAAACTCGTTTCCGTTTTCCCAATATACCTTGTAAAGACCATCGATATCCGAATCGTTGATCTTTTCTTCATGAGTCCTTGCAACTACGTCAAGTTTTTCAAAGTCGTTGGCATCAACCAATATCTGTCCGCCCGCAACTTTAACAACGAATCGCGTTCCGCCCGTCTCTCTTGTGGGATCGTTCGTATCCATGATGGGGGTTTCCTGCGTTGTAACATCAATGTATGTAGAAAGTTCATCTATGAGCACATCTCTTTTGTCACGAAGGTCGTTGGCCTTTGTGCCCGAAAGTTCGATGACATTGATCTGCTTATTTAAAGAAGCGATCTGTGATGATATTGAATTGATCTGGTCAAGGCACTGCTTGATCTCAAGGTTAATGTCGTTTTGAAGCTGCTGAAGATTTCCGTAAAGGCCGTTGAAGTAGTCCGTAAGTCCTTCAGCAGAAGCTATGAACTGAGCCTTTGTTGATGTGGAACTTACATTGGTAGTGATGGACTGGAGAGCATCTTCCATCTTGTTAAAGACGGTAACAAATCCGGTTGCTCCGTCATCATCAAAATAATCCTCCAGTGTTCTCATGTAGTAGGCTTTTGCTTCAAACTGACCAACGTTTGCGTTATTGTTCCAGTATTTAACATCAAAGAAATTATCACGGATCCTTTCGATCGCAAGTGTTTCAACACCGGCGCCGGCACATCCGTATGTGGTGTAGGTACGAAGAGCATCTGCTGCGGTACTTTCAACCTGCTGACGGGAATATCCCTTTGTCTGCGTGTTGGCGGCATTATTTGCCGTCGTATTAAGTGCTGCATTTGCATTTCTTAATCCGCTTCCCGCTATGTTTAATCCGAAAAACTGTGAAGGCATTTATGCTCCTCCTTCCTTATCCTGTCCTTTGATTTAAACACCCCGCAAATTAACTGCGGGGTGAACAGCATCATATTTTGATATTGCTTACATTCCCAGTGTGTTTATTATGTGTTCCGAAAGCTCGTTCATCACATTTATGAAACGGCTTGATGCGTTGTATGCATTCTGGAACATTATCATGTTGCTTAATTCTTCATCCGATGACACGCCCACAACTTCTTCTCTTGCGGATGCTATGTTGTTAACCGTGATCTCCTGGCTTTCCGAGATTCCTCTCATAACAAATCCGGTAGAGGAAACCTGGGAGATAAGGGCATTATAGTAGCTGGCAAGATTGGTCTTTGTCTTTACCTCGGGATTAAGAAGGTGTGTTTCTTCCGCAAAGAGGTTCTTAAGACTATCCGCACACTTCTGGTCAACTATCTCATCAGGTCTTACAAATCCGAGCAAAGAAGGTGCCTGAAGCAGCTTTTCGTTTATTGAAAGGTTTGTAGTCGTATAACCGTCTTTATCAAGTGAGAGAGTAAAAATCTTATATGGAAGCTTGGTAGAATCATCCACAAGATATGTCTCGTTTCCTGTCAGCAAAGAAACATCACTTATATTGTAATAATCAAGGACCGCTTTTTCGATCGTATCATTTATTCCCTTCGTAACATCATGGATGAGTCCGTCAAACTCGGCCATTACATTCATAACAACGGATTCCTTGATGTCATCATATACATACGGATTTGCATCGGGATCAGTGGGATAATTTGTTGTTTGCTGAAGATCTTTATATGTAGCACGGTGATCTCCTCTTGCAACGATCGCACTCTTTAATCCGCCGATATCCGTATTGAGCTCAGTTGATATTTCCATTGAAAGGTCAAAAACTCTGGCACTTTCCAATGAAGAAGGGATCACGTCGCCGTTAGTATCATATTCAGCCAGCATCTTCCAGTAAGGTGTATAGAATTCCGTCGTGGGATCAACATAAAGGCCTATTTCCTTAACATCGCCTGCCGTAACAAAATCAACACCTTCTATCTGAATAAGAAAATTACCGTCTACGTCAGTAGCAAGGCTCATGCTCGCCATCTTTGAAAGCTCGTCGACCTTCTGATTACGTTGGTCACGAAGATCGTTGGCATGCTCGACTTTACCTGATTCTATCTTTAATATCCTCTCATTAAGATCTTCTATCTCTTTTCCGAGAGAATTTATCTTGTCAACTTTCTGCTTAACGGTAAAGTTGAGATCATCCTGGTATTCAACAAGATTTTCATACACTGCCTGTGCTCTTGTTATGAACTCATTACATCTGTGAAGGAACACACCCTGGTTAACCGAATTCGCAGGATCCTTGTCAAGTTCCTGCACCGATACCCAAAGGTTATTAAGAGCATTTGAAAAAGTCTCTCCGTCAAGTTCCTGGAATATCTCTTCTATTTCTTCAATGGCGTCGCACGATACATCGTAAAAACCGCCGCGACCCGATTCTCTTCTGTATGATCTGTCGAGGAAAAAGTCACGAACCTGTTTGACTTCAGCATAAGAAACACCAAGACCTACCTGCTGATAAGATACAGCCGAACCGGCCTTGGAAATAGTATTGTAGGGACGGGTAACCTGCGAGACCTGCTGTCTCGTATAGCCTTCCGTATCTACATTCGTCATGTTATGGGCAACTGTATTCAGTGCATTTTGTGCTGTCTGCAGGCCGCTTGTACCTACATATAATCCACTAAATAACGACATTACGTTTCCTCAACAAGAATTACTGCTTAGCATCGAACCCTTGCTGGTCCACTCCCATAAGCATTCCCGCATTGTATGCGGTCTTGTTATAGTTGGCTGTCTCAGGGGCCGATTTCATGGATTGAAGCATATTGAGATTAAAGGATACCATCTCCATAGCTTCTTTGATGAGCTCGCGGTTCTGTTCATTGACTCTTCTTACCGCATGTACTACGGTCTTTAATCTGTCATGAACCTTGGCAAGCTTCTGCTGCTCTTCCGGTCTCGACGAAAGCATGTCGACCAGATCATTGAGCTTAAGAGTCTCAACATCCTTGTTGATAACGTTCGCAATATCTCCGAAAACCTCTGTTCTTTCGGTTTCCAGGTGATTGATCCTGCTGACAACGTTCTGCTCCTCATCCGTGAGGCGCGTTAATTCTTCAAGATCCCCGGATACTATTATCGGAGTCTTGGATTCGGATAACTTGAGCAAGTTTTCGTATTCCTGACTTTCATTATTCAAAATGTCGATCAGGTTTTCCATCAAACTTGCCATCAAGTTACCTCAGCTCTTCGTACTTTGCAAATAACTTATCAGCGAAGCTGTCTGCGTCTACCGAATATGTACCTGCCTGAATCCTTTCTTTTACAGATGCAACAAGATCAGCTCTTATATCAGATGACTGTGCTACTGCTGCTTTTGCAGTCTGGATGTCTTTTCCTACACTTGAGATCTGAAGCTGGTCAGCGAAACCACCCTTCTTGACTTCCTGTGCTTTGGTGGGCTTGCTTGCCTTGTAAAGCTGCTGTACCTGTGTATAAGCTTCGATACGCATATTGTTTCTCCTTCCCGGGCCATATAACCCCAGTTCTAGTTTCTTACAATATTTATCGGATGTATTTTAGGTTTCTTAACCCCTATTTGAGGAAAATTTCAAATTTTTTCTTAATTATTTTAATAGTCGGAATAAACTTCCATACTTATGAGCTGATATGTGTTCCTGCCGTTATACTTGAAGGGCTTTACATACGCAGTTCCTCGGGCACGCCAGATCATAGTCCCGTCATTCATGGCTTCCTTTGAATTGTAGTGATATACCGCATCATAATCAGGGTCGTAATCCGGGTCTGGCCTGTATGCAATAAAGTTCATCTTCAATGTTCCGTCCGAAAACTCATATATTTCATAAACTACGGCCGTATCCGTATACATAAAGTCCCCGTCACCGCTTATGAAACGGAAAACTCCGTCTTTATAATACTCACGATCGGAATATTCTTCATTTACAAATTCCGCTGCCTCTTCTTCGGTCAAAGTGATCCCAAAGAAGCGGTCGAGCACTTTATTCGTCTTTTCAAGTGAAAGCTCATTGTAATCCGGGCCTTCAAGTTGCTTAAAATCATTAAGGTAATAGTATCTGAAAACAAATTGGGCAAGATCGTATATATCCGAATCCGCACTTATACCATAGTATTCGTCCCCGTTATGATGCTGTTCAACGAAATTGCTTATGAATATATTGGCTTCATACTGCACCTTGTCGGTTAATTCTATTGTTCCGACGGGCTTTTCTTTGGCAGCTGCTATTTTACTGTTCGGGAAGTTCATTGCGTCGTGATCTTCAGGGATCTCGACATCGGAAAGCTTCCTTCCTGCGGGAAGTTCGATCTTCGATGCTTTAGAGCAAAGATCGTTATACTCGGATTCGGTGAGCTCATCTCCCCATTCATAGGCCCAAACCGGGATATCTCCGTATTCACGATAAGCCTTTACAATTTCCGCACTCGTTGCATCATCATAGCAGAACGTATAGTACTCGCTTTCACCTTCTTCATAAACATACTTTTCGATGATAGGGAAAGAATATCCTATCTCGGGATTAAGAGCGTGCCAGATCGTGTGCTCCGCACCCTGTTCAAGATCGGCAGATGTATCATTGCTTTCGATCAAACCGTCCTCGTATATAGTGATCTTAGATATATCCCCGTTTTCCGTCGCATTGGAATATGCGTGTATGTATTTATTGCCATCATAGGCATATATGTCCACAAGCTCGTCTTTGTAAGTTAAGATAAGCTCATCGTTCCCGTTAAGATTAAGATCATAAAGTATATATCTAACTTCATCATTGTCGGTAAGATCAGGCCATCCGAGATTTATAAGGCCTCCATAGATACCCATCTGGTACATCTGTTCCTGGTCGTATCCGTTATCCTGTGACAGTTTTAGATTATATATAAGGTTCTGCTGACAGGTTAAGACATTACCTTCCACGACCTTGGGTTTTTCGTCTTCTTCTTTTGTTTCTTGAGTTATGTCAACCTCTTCGGTATCATCTTCACCCTTTTTCTTCTTGCTGTTCTTATCCTTCTTCTTTTCGGCTTTTTCATCCTCTTTATCATCATCCCCGGATTCAGCCGTCATATCCGTCTCGACCTTTTTACAACCCGACAATGAAACCGCAGGAAGGATCAGTATCATCCCGCAGATAGTCAAAAGACGCAGGTGTCTGAGTATTCTTCTCATCATATCATTCCTCATGTTCGCAGTTATCCTCACGAAAATTCACACTTTAACATTTTATTATATCATATTATCAGGGCATACAAGTAGCGGGCCGATACGGATGCCACCGAGCAAGTTTTAGCAGCACACGAAAGAAAGACAGGCCTGAGTTTACTCAGTAACCTGTCTTTCCGGGAGTGGGCGAGGACTGTTTGAGCGAATGTCGCCGTATCGGTCCACTTATTACCCAAATTATTAAGGTAAATTATGACGTTATATCATCAATGCTTCCGAGCACAACCTCAACTTCTTTCGCATTGTAGCCTGCAGGCGATCCCTGCATAATGGTAAGTCTTACCCTGGTTCCTGCGGAATAATACTGCATCTCTTCTTTAAGGGCCTCCATACTTTCAACGCTCTGTCCGTTAATCGCGGTTATTACATCACCACGTACCAAACCTGCCTTATCTGCCCCGCTTCCTTCACTTACGGATGAGATATATACTCCTATAGGCATTCCGTATACCTGAGAGTATTCTTTTTCAACACTGACACCGGTTATTCCGAGGTATCCTCTGTTGTCTTCGTCAACCTTGAGCTTTGTCTCCCTGTTTACAAGCTTTGTGATTATCGGCTTTGCATCAGAGATCGGGATCGCATATCCCATACCTTCAACGCTGTTACCGCCGAGTTTATTGGAGTTTATTCCAACAACTTCGCCCTTCATGTTAAGGAGTGCACCGCCTGAGTTACCGAAATTGATGGCTGCATCGGTCTGTATGAACGTAAGCGGTTCTGAATCTCCGTAACCTGTGGTATCGGCACCTATTGCTCTGTTAAGGGCACTTACGACACCTGTTGTTACCGACTGTCCGTATCCTAACGCGTTGCCTATTGCTATAACGGGTTCTCCGACTTCAAGATCCGTTGAATCTCCCAGGTTTGCGATCCTTATGGCATCAGCTGTATCATCAGTGATATCTTCAAGCTGTACTACGATCACTGCAAGATCTCTTCCGGGATCGGTTCCCTTTATCTGGGCAGGAGCCGTTTCATCGTTGCAAAATACTACTGCAAGTTCATCCGCGCTTTCAACAACGTGATAATTTGTTACAAGCAGAAGCTCCGAATCCGACTCTCCGACTATGATACCCGATCCTGAACCTGTTGCTTCCTGGGAATATCTTTGTCCGAAGAAATCCATTGTAGCCGTATAGCTTTTATTTACCGAAACGACCGAAGGCATTACAGCTTTTACAACATCGCTGACATCATTGATGTTTTCACCAACCGGGATGATCCCTGTACTGTCGATATCCGAACCCTCGTTTTCAAAGGTCTTATCTTCGATCTTTTCTTCATCTTCGGATGCAAAATCCTTACCCTTGTCCTTTTTATCATCAAATAATCCGCTTATAAGGCCGGATTCTTTTTCATCCTCTTCCGGTACTGTAGTTTCGGCCTGTTTTATCTCGGTGTGTCCCTTAACGGTTTCCGTTCCAAGCAGTTTTTGTCCCGCATAATTCATAAGGACAAATCCGCCTCCGGCAAATACTCCGAAAACAATTCCGACCAAAGCCCCGACAAGAAGCTTTTTAAATGTGCCCTTTTTCTTTTTTTCAGGCTTTTTATCGTTACCCTGTTCGGGAATTGGACCGTTATGCGGTTCGTAGTTCTGATAAGTTCCGTATGTATCCATATTTATACCTCCTTAAGATCTTCCGACATGATAAAAAAACCGGAGGATCATTTCTTACGGTCTTAAGTATACGGATCAATTGTGTTCATTTTGTGAAAAAAAAGTGATAAATCTGTTAAACGAAAAAAGATCAGCGTACAGACTTTACGCCCATCCTGTATCCTAAGTACTTCATACCGCTGTGATAGACGAGTTTTATCACATGAAACGGCATACATCTTTTTAAAAGATACTTTGTTGTTGACTTTACCAGCTTTATACCCTCGCTTTCGGATCTTACATCCGAAAAGATCTCCGGATGGGTGGCATGCGAAACCCCGAGAGCGAAATTACGCTTAAACTGCTCAACGCCCGTATAATCATGGGAATGACATACAATGGCCGAAGGTTCATAAACTATGTTAAGCCCTTCTTCTATCATACGACGCGCATAGATCATATCCTCATTAAAGTCGGTCCTTGTAAAGCCGCCGATCCTCTCAAACACGTTCTTCCTGTACATCGAGCAGACATTTGAAGCATAAAAAGCCTTTATGCCAAGTGTCTTTATATCAGACATTCCCTTAACGATCCGAACAGGCGGATAGTTAAACTGTCTGGTGTAGCTTTCAATGACTCCGCAGCCCTTGTGGGGTATCTGCCTTGCATATGATATCCCGACCTTCGGGTCATTAAAGTTTTTGCTCAGATTTTCAAGAAGATGCTCATCCTTCGGAACGGCATCCTGCGTCATCATAAGAAAAAGATCCGTGTCGGATAAGCTTACACCGTAGTTTCTGGTATCCCCGTGATTGAATTCCTTTTTTTCTATGTGATGAAGCTCGATAAAAGGGTACCTTGAAAGAACATCATATGTACCGAAGAACTTATTCCAGTACTTTTCTTCGGTATTTATGACTATCACCTTGTTGGGACGTACGCTCTGACGATCTAGCATGTAAAAGAGCGTAAGCAGATGTTCTGTTGGTTTGTAAACGGGGATTATAACGTCGATCTTTTCCATAAAAATATATAAGGGCCCCTTTAAAGAGGCCCTTTCATTATCTGTCAGTGCATGTACTGCCCTGCATCGTTGATTATGGTCTGTGAATATCCCTTAACCGCGGATGAAGGATCATAATCCGTTTCTCCGAAGAGGAACTCATGCAGGAGTGTTACGTTATCGGCAAGAGTAAGAGGAACGATACATGCTCCCTTGCTTCCGACCGTAGCTCCGGATCTTAAGTTCTCGTCAGGATATCCTGCTTCATCAACTATCCTGTACTTGGCGATATCACCGAGGATCGATATGATCTCGCTCAAATCAAGAGATGTATATGTCTCGGAGAATACCGATTCTGCGATAGAACCAAGTTTTCCGGGATTAGCCTTTGCCTTTTCAAGGATGGCTTTTATAACGGCTCTTTGTCTTTCGGCTCTCTGGAAGTCATCTCCGACATATCTGATACGGCAGTAAGCCGTTGCCTGGAGTCCGTTAAGCGTCTGAAGTCCGGCACTCTTTACGGGGATATAGTCAACACCTTCGTTAGCCGTGAAGTTAACACCGTCCGAGCTCTTTCCTACCATACTGATCTGGTAGTTGTTAAGGTGCTTGATCTCGCTGTCAAGTACGTTGATCTCTATACCGCCGAGTCCGTCTATGACATCGATGAGTCCGTCAAATCCTATCGTAACAAAGTCTGTGATATCCAGGTCGAAGTTCATGTTGAGCATGTTGATCGCCTGCTTCGGACCACCCTTTGCGTAAGCCGAGTTACACTTGTTGTATTCGTCATTACCAAGATTAAGGTAAGTATCTCTGTATATTGAAACAAGTTTTACATCACCGGTCTCCATGTTAATGGATGCAACCATGATCGTATCGGATCTGGTGTTCTTTGTAAGGGCACCTTCTCTTGAGTCAACACCGAAGAGCGCTATGTTTCTGTATCCGCTGTATGCTCCGTTGTCTCCGCTGCTGCTTCCCGCAGATGATGACTTGAGCTTTTCCTTTACTTCTTCATTGATTATGATGTCTTCTTCGGGAAGATCCATCTTTCCCGATTTGGTCGCAGTAAGCACAAAGTAAAGTGCAACTCCGAGCGCCAGAAGAACGAGTATCTCAAATATTATAAGGACAACCTTTCCGGCACTGCTCTTTTTCCTTGGAGGATTGGGGCGTCTTACCGGCCGTCCATGCTCGGGAGGTCTTCTGTGAGGATCTCTTTGAACCTGCTCCCTTCTGGGATCGGGGCGTCTTGCCGAACCCTGTCCGTTAACCGGACGCTGCTGGGGCCTTGCATCTCTTGAAGGTCTGTTATGTGAGTCATGTCCCGAAGGCCTGCTGCCGGGACGTCTTTCATCAACTGACATCGTAAAACTCCTTAAAAAAATACTACATTATGGGCCTCATTT
>JAILCX010000069.1 GCA_024690205.1 Lachnospiraceae bacterium
GGATCATGAACAGTGAGATAAGGATGAGTGTTTCTTCCATGACACGTACCAAGGACAGTAAAGCGCTTTATGTCCTTTTTGAAGATGGCAAAAAAAGTGCCGAATTTGCCCTGCCGGGATGCAGACTTGTAAGCAATAAAGGTTTTGATGAAGAGGAGATAGCCCAGCTTAATGACTATGTTGAAAACGAGCAGGATTCGATATTTGAGATATCAAAGAAGGTCGATCCGATGAAAGCATTCCTTGAGGGAGGAATACCCAAATAGATCATGAAACCCCAAAAGAAGAAACGTGAGATCTCGCGTGGCAGAGCGATAAATAATAATCTGTACGCATGCTCTCTGCTTAAAAAAATATGTCCGTCGCTGATGGTGCATGAAGCTGTAAGCCAGTTCCTCGGATATTTCGAGTGGCTCTTTTACAGCGCATTTTTTATGCGCTTTGTTATTAATTCGCTGGAAAACGGAGACAGCTTTAAAAGGATAATGACATTTGTCGTTATAGTGGCGGTTGTAATGTGCGCCATGAATCTTTATCAAAGGATCCTTAACGGACATATCTATCCGATAAGCTTTGCGGTGATAAACAAAGGGCTTTATACCTGGCTCTTTAAGAAAGCAAGGAATGTGGAACTTGAATGCTTTGAAAACAGCGAATTCTATGACAAATATACTCTGGCGATGGATAAAGCCGATGAGCATTTACGGGAGACGGTAAGTGCCGTATATAAAGCGGTGTTCGGAGCGATCGCAAGTGTGTGTGCTTTTGCTTTCATGTACCAGGTAGACAAGATTTCCGTCCTTTTTATTCTTTTTCCCATAATCGGAAACTTCATTTTTAACAGAAAGATAAGCCACCTCGACTACGACCGTAATAAGGATATGGCACCTCATAACCGTCGTATCGCTTATATCAACAGAGTGATGTATCTTCCCGAGTATGCCAAGGAGATGAGGCTTACGGATGTCTTTTCGCTGATGCGCAGACAGTACAGGGAAGCCATAACAGGTCTTGCCGATGTGACCAGGAAATATACAAAGAAAGCAATGTTCTTTCACTGGATGTACGTAATGTTCACATTTACGTTCATTTTTGAAGGACTGCTTATATACGGAGCTTACCGCACACTTGTGAGCAATACAATGACGCTTGCTGAACTTGCGGTCATAACAAGTATGATGGTGTCCACGACATGGATACTCATAGGTTTTACGGAGTCGCTTGCATCGTTATTCAAGAACGGACTCTTTATCGAATATCTGAGAACTTTTTTGGATTACAAGGAAAAGATCCCTGAGGATTCCGAGGGTATCGATCCCGGTAACGAGATAAAGTCGATAGAGTTTAAGGATGTATCTTTTTCATATGGGGATAAAGAAGTCATTTCGCACCTTAATATGGAATTCCGAGTCGGCAAGACATATGCGCTTGTCGGACATAACGGAGCAGGCAAGACCACGCTTATAAAACTGCTCCTTAGATTCTATGATCCGACACAGGGGCAGATACTCCTTAACGGAAGGGACATTAGGGAATACGATCTGAAAAAATACAGAGCTCTTTTTGCTACGGCATTTCAGGATCACAGGATGTTTTCAATGTCGGTTCTTGACAATGTTGTGATGGGAGAGAACATCCCCGAAGATGAAAAAGAAAAAAGAGTATGTGAAGCACTAAAGTCATCGGGAGCATATGACAAGGCCATGTCTCTTCCGAAGGGGATAAATACCATACTGACTCATGAATTCGATGATGAGGGAGCGGTGCTCTCGGGAGGAGAATTCCAAAAGATCGTGGTTGCGAGAGCCTTTGTCAAAGAATGCCCGTTCAAGGTATTTGACGAACCAAGCAGTGCACTCGATCCGATCGCAGAAGCAACTTTATTTGATAACATATATGAGTCCTGTAAAGATAATACGCTCGTATTTATCTCTCACAGGCTTTCTTCGGTTCAGAATGCGGACTGGGTTTATCTTCTTTCGGACGGGACCGTTAAAGAAGAGGGAACACACAGGATGCTCATGGATCAAAAGGGTATTTACTCGGATATGTACACCAAACAGGCCAAAAGTTATCTGGCCCTTTCCGATATGGGAGGTGCCGGCGCATGAAAAAAATACTGGATAATCAGATGTTCCTTTGGAAACTCTGCTTTAAGACCTGTCCCGCCTACATGATCTATTTCCTTTATGACGGATTCCGTTACCAGGGGATAATCTTTTTGGAGCATGTACTGGGGATAAGGTATGTTCTTCACTGCGCGGAGTACAGGGAACCTTTTTGGAAAGCATTACTGTTCATCGGGATCATACTGGTCATTAACATGATCCAGATCATCCCGGACGGGTTCTTTATTCACGGATGGACTTTCAGATCAAAGCCCAAACTGTATCGTGCCCTGAAGGAAAAGATGTACGAAAAAGCATCCGAGATCGAACTTTCATGTTACGACGATCCGAAGTATTATAACGATTTTGTACTGGCGGTTGCGGAATCCGAAAGCTCTATAGACCGTTTCCTTACCATGTGTAACCTTATAGTTCAGGGAATAACGGTCCTTTTTACAACCGGAGTATTCTACCTTATGACGGATGCTGCGGGCATACTCTTTGTCCTTGCGTCATTTATCTTAAGGTTCCTGGTTTCGAAGGTGCTTAACAAACTCAATTACGACGTGAGATTAAAAGTCAATCCGCTCGAGAGAAAGCGTAACTACGTAAGCCGTGTATTCTACCTTAATGATTATGCCAAAGAATTAAGGCTTCATCCCAAAGTCGGAGATATGCTTGAGAAGGAATTTGAAGAAGCAAATGACGAGATAATAAGCGAACAGAAAAAGGTTGGAGTAAAGCGGTCATTCCTTCTGTTTACAAAGGACTATGCGGTGGGAGACTTCATCATGGACGGTCTTTACATCACGTATCTTCTGTTCCAGGCAGCAGTGCTTCATACGATAGATTACAGTAACGCGGTCGTTCTGTTTAACAGGACCGGAAGTTTAAGACGCGGTATGGCAAATCTTGCTGATGTAGTTCCCATGGCTCAGGAAAACAGCCTTTATATCGAAAAGATAAGAGCGTTCCTTGCATATGAACCGAAGATCAAACGCATGGAGGGAAATGATGTTCCCGAAGGAAATGCAGTTATTAAACTTGATCATGTAAGCTTTAACTATAACGAAGCAACAGAAGAAACGTTAAAGGATATCAATCTTACCGTTTCACCCGGTGAAAAGATCGCGATCGTAGGATATAACGGAGCCGGAAAGACGACACTAATAAAACTACTTATGCGTCTTTACGATCCTTCAACCGGATCCATCACATATCATGGAAAGGATATCAGGGAGTATAAGCCTTACGATTACAGACATCGGATAGGAGTTGTTTTCCAGGATTACCAGATGTACGGGGCAAGTCTTGAAGAAAATGTCCTGATGTCGGATCCCGATGAAATGGCAGAAGCAGACAGAAATGAACTACGGGAAAATGCTGTTGATGCGCTTTCAAGGGCAGGATTTGCCCAAAGGTTAAAGAGCCTTCCCAGGGGCTTAGATACACAGGTTACGACCGAGTTTGAAAAAGACGGCATTAATTTCTCCGGAGGAGAGAGCCAGAAGATCGCCATATCAAGAGCTTTCTTTAAAGAAGCGGATATAATGATAATGGATGAACCCAGCAGTGCTCTTGATCCGATAGCGGAATATGAACTTAATAAAGCTATGGAAAAGGCCGCAAGGGGAAAGACCGTGTTCTATATTTCTCACCGTCTTTCGACAACAAGAGATGCGGATCGTATCATTCTTCTGGAGAATGGACGTATAGTAGAAGAGGGGACACACGAAAGTCTTTTGGAACTGAACGGAAAGTATGCCGAAATGTGGCATGTTCAGGCAGGAAGATATGAGGCTTCATAGATAAGGAAGGATTTTATGAGATCGATTCAGACAAAACTCAGGATAGTCATAGTGATTATGATGCTGGTTGCGGTAGCGGCATTTGGCATGTTCGCCTCAGGGATCAGCAAGGGAAACTTGGATCAGGCCTCGGATCGAGTTATCGTTCTTATGGCACAAAAACTGATAAGCGATGTTAAGCAGCAGATGAGTGTTTCCGGGGATGATGCTGAACCATTGAGACAATGTGTTTCCAATTGTTCGATTTACGGTGATGATGATGCCTTCCTTTTAACCGAAGAAGGAGATGTTATCTATCATCCAAAGTATAAAGACGGAATTCTTAATAAGGATCTGCCGGAAGAAGACAGGGCGTTTTTTTGCTATGTGCTTTCCCTTGAACGGGATACGATCCATAAGAAACAGCATTTGTTAACAGGTGACATGGGCAAGCTCCTTGCTTTGGATGTAGGAGACGGTCTTGTTCTCGGTATAGCGATCCCGCGAAAACTCATCGCAGGTCCCTCGCTATTTTTGACAGGAAGGCTTTTTTTCGGCTCGCTTATTCTGCTTTTTATTGCGATCATTATCGGCTTCGGAAGTGTTAAATCCATAATCGGACCGCTTAAACAAATGAGCGAAGTTGCAGACCGCTATGCCAACGGCGATTACTCGGAAAAGATGGAAGTTGAAAGAAAAGACGAAGTCGGAGCACTTTCAAGGAGCCTTCAGACCATGTCGACTTCGCTGGTTCGTCAGATCGAGTTGGCCGATTCCGCCAACAAAGCAAAATCCCAGTTCCTTTCCAATATGTCTCATGAGATAAGAACTCCCATCAATGCCGTTTTGGGATTTAATGAGATGATCCTCAGGGAATCAAATGACAAAAACATCCAAATGTATGCCGAAAACATCAGAAATTCCGGGCATACGCTGCTTGGTCTCATAAATGACATCCTTGATTTTTCGAAGATCGAGGCAGGAAAGATAGAGATAATTCCGGTGGATTATAACCTTTCCTCCGTGATAAATGACCTCGTTAATATGGTCCGGATAAGGTCTCAGGAAAAAGGCCTTGGACTGACACTGGATTTTGACAGTGAGATCCCGATACTGTTAAACGGTGATGAGATACGTATCAAACAGATAATCACAAATATACTTACCAATGCGGTCAAGTATACCGAAAGGGGTTACATCACATTCACAATAGGATATGACAGGATAGAATCGGAGCCGGATCACGTAATGATGAACGTATCCGTCAAAGATACCGGAATAGGTATCCGTGAAGAAGATATGAAGAAACTCTTTACGGAGTTTGAGCGTATAGATGAAAAGAGAAACAGAGCCATAGAAGGAACGGGTCTTGGAATGAGCATTACCCAAAGCCTTCTTGAGATGATGGGCTCTTCTCTTAAAGTTGAAAGCATATATGGAGTAGGTTCGATATTTTCATTTTCTTTAAAGCAAAAGGTCACCAAATGGGAGCCTCTCGGGGATTACAAAGTCTCTTTTGAGCAGGAGACAAAAGAAAGAGAACACTACAGAAACAAATTTACGGCAAAGGAGGCCAGGGTACTTATGGTTGATGATAATGCCACCAATCTTCTTGTATTTGAAAATCTTCTCAAGCAGACACTTGTACAGGCTGATTCGGTTACGTCGGGGGACGAATGCCTGAATCTTTGCGCTAAGAACAAATACGACATCATATTCCTTGATCATATGATGCCCGGAAAAGACGGCATCGAGACGCTGCATGAAATGAATGAGCTGGTTGATTCAAAGAATCATGACACTCCAGTCATATGTCTTACCGCTAACGCAATTTCTGGTGCCCGGGAAGAATATATAAAGGAAGGATTTGAAGACTATCTTACAAAACCGATCGATCCCGATAAGCTTGAGCTGATGATGATCAAATATCTTCCCGAGGAAAAATGTGAGAAGAACACTGTTCCCGCAGACGATGCTTCAACTAAGGAAAAGGCAGAGACAAATAACGAATTTGATATTCTGGCAGAACAGGATCTTATAGATATATATGACGGTATGGCACATTGTATAAACAAAGATGTTTATATTAATGTGCTTGAATCATATTACGATTCCATTGATGAGACAATGAGTGAGCTGAACAGCTTTCTGGCAGAAGAAGATGTGGAAAATTACACGATACGCATCCATGCGGTAAAGAGCACATCGAAGATGATAGGAGCAAACGAACTCGGAAGAAAGGCCGAGCTTCTTGAAATGGCCGGACATAAAGGAGATTTCGTTTGCCTTCATGATAACCACAAGGCATTCATGGAGGAATACGGTAAAGTTCGAGATGAGCTTGGAAAGGTTTTTAAAAGATAAGGAGAAATATATGAAGAGCAAGACCAAATATATAGCTTCTGAAGATGAGATAAAAAGAGAGTTTGCCCAGAACGGAATAGAAAACATCACATCGATCGAAACGTTGGGAGACGGAGAATTTAACGCGGCTTTTAAGGTTTCGGATGCTCATAAGGATTATGTTCTTAAGATAGCGCCTCCTGCGGATGCGACGGTAGTCAATCACGAGCATGACATGATGAGGGCAGAGGTTTTCTGGTATAAGCAGATGGCGGAAAAAACGGATATCCGTATCCCCAAGGTATATGCCGTCGATACTTCAAAAAAGATAATAGATTCGGAGTGCTTTATCATGGAGATGATAAACGCGGAACCTCTTACAAAGATAAACGTATCGGATGAAGAAAACGCAAAGATTCAGGAAATGAAGATACGGATGCTCACCAAGATACATGCGATCAAAAATGATAAGTTCGGATATATTCAGGTGGGATTGCATGATACATGGTATGAGGCAATACGGGATATGGCTTCAAACCTTGTTGCCGATTGCAAAAAGTTCGGATATGAAACTCCTGATGGGGAAAGGTTCCTTGAATTTATCGATAAGCATAAGGAGATATTAAAAAAAGTGCCGTCAAAGATGGTAAACTTCGATCTTTGGGACAGCAATGTGCTTTACCTTGGAAATGAACTTTGTTGGATTGATCCCGAAAGAAGCTTTTGGGGAGATCCGATAGCAGACTTCATCACGCTTGGTAAAGGACAGAAAACGCCGCTTGATGAAAAGCAAAACGAAATTGAAATATACAACAAGTATGCATCGGAGCCGATTAGGGCAGGGAAAGAAGAATGCATAAGGTATGCGATAGCGGTCGCGTATCTTGCCCTCATAGAAGAAGTTGAAAAGTACGTGCGCTATGAGCCTTCCGAGCCCAACTATATTAGGAATACTGTAGATGCCCGTGATATGTACGATATGGCATTTGAGGTATTATCCTGATAAAACATATTATCAGGCTCGGAATGTATCAAAAAATGATTTGGGGACAGTCAAATAATAAGAAGAAAAAATCGTGAAAGTGATATACCATGGGTTATTATTTGACATTTAGGGGGGTAATATGGCTGATAAAGACAAGATTTTATGGGATCCCAATATAGGTGTAGAAGAAAAACTCGATCACCTGGTAAAGGAACTTACGATCGATGAAAAACTTAAGCTGCTTTCATCGGGTTCCGGTGGGATAGAAAGACTGGGAATACCCGACTGCCGGCTGGGTGGAGAAGCAGCACACGGTGTTGAGGCCAGAAACGACCAAAACGGTATAGGGGAAGCAGACAGGACAACTTCTTTTCCCCAGCCTGTCGGCATGAGCTCTTCGTGGGACAAAGAGACCATTAAGGAAGCAGGACGTATAGTAGGGCTTGAGTCAAGGCTTGATTATGAAAAGCGTCCATGGGGCGGCCTTTCAAGGTGGGCACCCACGATCGATCTTTTAAGAGATCCCAGATGGGGGAGAAATGAAGAGGCATACGGCGAAGACCCGGTTCAGGTCGGTGCAATGGCTTCATCATACATAAAGGGAATTCAGGGGGATGACCGCGATCATCTTATGGCGGCATCGACCCTTAAGCATTTCTATGCAAACAACGTGGAAATCGGCCGCGGATGGAAAAATTCAACTATCGATCCCCGTAATAAATTTGAATTGTATCTTGAGCCTTTCAGACGCTGTATAGAAGACGGCGGTGCGGAAGGCGTTATGACTGCATATAACAGGATCAACGGAGTTCAGGGACTATTTAACGAAGAGGTCAGGACTCTTTTAAAAGATGAGTTCGGTCTTGTTCATGCTGTGTCTGACGGAGGCGCGATGGAGCTTGCGGCTTCGTTTTCTCATGTAACCGCATTTGATGCGGAAACCGCAGCACGCTCGATAAAGGCGGGAGTTGATGCATTAAGCGGACGCCCGGACGGAGTTTTTGAAGCGGTCAGCGAAGCGTACGAACTTGGACTTCTTTCGGAAGAAGATCTGGATACCGCGATCAAAAACGTATACAGGACAAAGATAAGACTCGGTATTTTTGATGAGAATGCAAAAGACCGTTCTTCAGGGGAGCTTTGCTCTAAAGAAGCCGGATTGATATGCAAAAAGCTTACGGATAATTCTTTGGTCCTTTTGAAAAATGACGGAATACTCCCTCTAGATGAAAAATGCCTTGAAGATGCAGTCCTTATCGGGCCTGTTGGAGATAAATGGTATCAGGACTGGTATGGCGGAGAAGCACCTGAGCATATTTCACTGCTTGAGGGTCTGAATAAAAAAGTATCTGACGGACAATTAAGGTTCACGGACGGCTGCGACAGGATATGTTTCAGACATAAAGACAAATATCTATCATCTGACGGTGAAGGAAGGATCAGGCTTTCGGATACTCCTGAAGTATTTGTAATGGAAGACTGGGGAGAAGGATCATATTCATTCAGATCCGATATGTCAGGTAAATACATGATCACCAGGATTTCAGGAGAAGCAATAGAAGGTATTGCGGCATCCGAAGAGGCCGATGCCACCGAACTTATAACCGGAAACGTATATGCCGATGCAGACAGGATCTTCAGCTGGTTTGACCTTGAAGTGTTCAGGATGAGCAAAAAAAGAGATGCTCTAAACCTGACAGATGAGACCGTATTAAGGGACAGGTTCGGAAATTGTCTTTATGCGGATAAAGAAGGATTCATAGTAGCTGCCAAAGGCGAACACAAAGACCTGACACCGTTGTCAGTTTCTGTTGAGGTAGTTAAAAACGGACTTGACGAAGCGTTAAACTGTGCCAAGTCAGCAGGCACCGTGATACTTGCTCTCGGACACAATCCGATGATCAATGCCAAAGAGGAGATAGACCGGTCGACCATCGAGTTTATTCACTATCAGCAAAGGCTCTTTGATGAGATCTATAAAGTAAACAAAAACATCATAGTTGTCCTTATGAGTGATTATCCTTTTGCGATCAACACGATCAATGAAAACGCAAGAGCAATCCTTTTATCTGCCACGGGTTCACAGTGTATGGGTCTTTCCATAGCAGATGCCCTGACCGGGTCCGTTCATCCATCAGGAAGAGTGGCACAGACCTGGTTCAGATCGGATTCGGATCTTCCCGACATAGATGATTACGATATCATAAAGGGCGGACGTACCTACAGATACTTTGCAGGCGACGTGCTTTATCCGTTCGGATTCGGTCTTACCTATACAACGTTTAAATACAGTGACCTTAATGTTGAGATAAAAGGCCAAAAGCCGGCTTTCCCGGAAAAAAAACACGGAGTCTACGATGCCGTAAAAAATGATGAACGTATTATCAGGGTTAAGATCAATGTGACAAATACAGGTTCCATGATTTCCGATGAAGTGGTTCAGGTATACGCAAAAGCCCCGGGCAGCAGGATACAAAAGCCGCTTAAACAGCTGATAGGCTTTGAACGCATAAAAGATATAGAGCCCGGAGAAACTAAAGAGGTCATATTCGAGATCCCCATAAGGGAACTTGCCGTTTATGATGTGATAAGGGAATCCCTGATCATAGAAAAAGGCATATATGAGATCACCGCAGGCTCTTCAAGCAAGGATCCGGGAGTTACCAAAAGCATAGAGGCAGACGGAGAATCTTTGATCCTTCGCAATATGTCAAAGAAGATAAAAGCTGATCACTACGATGATGCCGAAGGTATCCAGATAATTGAAGGCATGTATGGTTTCAGTGCGCTGATGGCGGAAGGTCCCGATGTATATGAACCCCGTATGGACGGAAGTTTCAGAGTGACTTATAAGGATTGTGATATCCCGGCCGATACGGCAGAACTGAGGATACACGGCTATGCATCACATAATGTAAGCATAAAGGTATATGTTGATAATATCCCCGCCGGAAGGCTCATGTTTAATACAAAGGAGTACGAAAGAGTTCCTTCGGAGGCAAGAAACCATATGCCGAGGGCAGCGCTTGCAGAAACGATGCGTAAGGAATCATGGCCTTTATTGTGGGCGGATATCCGCATTCCGATAGATGAAGAAATGTTAAAGGATATGGAAAGCCATAAAGGACATGAGCTCAGGATAGAAGTTACAGGACCGTTCAAATACGACTGGTTCTGCCTTGTGTCAAAGGACAGATGATCGGAGGATATATGAGCAAAGCCAAAAAGTACATGTCCGATATCCATCTTGAGGATTACAAAAAGCAGTATGAGACCGTTAAGGCAACAGTAAAAGATCATATTTTCACGGGTGGCAGAAAGAGTCTTTCTTTAAACGGAAAATGGAACTATGCCGTCGATCAGTATGATACCTGTATCAGACAAAAGTGGTTCCTTGAAAAGAGCATTGATGAGAACGGACTTACTTTGCCGCTTGACTACTCTTTTGATAAATGGCCGGAAATGGAGCTTCCTTCATGCTGGAATGTTGTGGATGAAAAATATCTTCTTTATGAAGGAAGCATGATCTTTACAAGAAGGTTTAACTGTACGCCCGAAGAGGATGAGGAAGTGTACTTAAGGGTAGGTGCAGCCAATTATCTTATAAGGGTATTTCTTAACGGAGAATATATAGGTATTCACAGAGGCGGATCCACACCCGCCTTCTTTTTGATCACTGAACACCTTAAGGAGGATAACCGGTTACTCATACAGGCTGATTCTTCAAGAAGACCGGAGCAGGTACCCACGGAGAACACGGACTGGTTCAATTACGGTGGGATATACAGGGACATAGAGATCTTTAAAGTACCCAAAATACATATAAAGGATTTCAGGATCGCTCTTGTTCCCGATGATTCATATAAGAATGTATCGGTTGAGGTAAAGATAAGTGAGTCGATAGATACAACCGCACTGATCGCGATAGATGAACTCGGTATCAGATGTGAATTTCCATTAGATAAAGGATACGGGAGCGTTATCTTATCCTGTGAACCCGAATTGTGGTCCCCTGACACACCAAAACTTTATGATGTTTCTTTGTCGTGCATGAGCGATAAAGTAAGCGACAGAGTGGGATTCAGGCAGATATCCGTAAAGGGAAGACAGATCCTTCTAAACGGAGAGCCCCTTTTCCTTAGAGGTATAAGCTGCCATGAAGACAGCGTTAAAAACGGTAAAGCCCTGTCAAGGGATGAGAGGATTGAAAACATCAGGATCGCAAAGGAGCTGGGCTGTAATTTCATGCGGATCGCCCATTACCCTCATCATGAAGAAATGGCCGTCCTGGCAGATGAGATGGGGATCATGTTGTGGGAAGAGGTTCCCGTATACTGGGCAATAAGATTTGAAAACCCAGATACATACCTGGATGCCCAAAACCAGCTGATGGAACTTATTAAAAGGGATCATAACCGTGCATCCGTCATCATCTGGTCTGTCGGAAATGAAAACGCCGATACGGATGAAAGATTAAAGTTCATGAAGGACCTTGCGGATACGGCGCACGAACAGGACAGGACGAGACTTGTTTCCGCAGCCTGCCTTGTAGATGCCGAAGAAAACAAAATAGCTGACAGACTGGCCGATCATATAGACGTAATAGGGATAAACGAATATTGCGGATGGTATACCCCTGATTTTTCAAAACTTCCCGAACTTATGAAAAACAGCGATCCCGAAAAACCTGTCATCATCACGGAATTTGGCGCCGATGCCCTTTTGGGCTTTCACGGATCCGAAAAGGATAAGGGAACCGAAGAATGTCAGAAATACGTGTACGAAAAACAGATAGAAGTACTTGGTGATATAGAGTATATTAAAGGAATGACGCCGTGGATCCTTTATGATTTCAGGTGTCCCAGAAGAACGTCCTCTATCCAGAATTATTACAACAGGAAAGGACTTTTATCTGAAGATAAAAAGAGTAAGAAACCTGCTTTTTATGTACTGCAGAAGTTCTATCTGGAAAAGGAAAGAGCGGGGAAAAAGCAGTGATCATTACGGTTTAAGGGGAATGTGGACATGGAGCCGATGACAATAAGAAGTGTTAAGGTCGAAGATGCAAAAAGGCTTGTTGAGATCTACTCGTATTATATTACAGATACAGCAGTGTCGTTTGAATATGCCGTTCCGTCCGTTGAAGAGTTTGCCCACAGGATAAAGAAGATCTCGGACAGATATCCTTATCTGGTATGCCTGTCGGGTGAAAAGATAATCGGCTATGTATATGCCGGATCGTACAGTCCTCGTGAGGCATATAACTGGACAGTGACCACATCGATATATATAGACAAAGATCATCGCAGGGCCGGAGCCGGTTCATTGCTTTACCGATCTCTTGAAGAGGAACTTAAAAAAAGAGGCATTGTAAATCTGCTGGCAGGAGTTGCCTACTGCGATCCCGAAGATGAATACCTGACTCATGACAGCTGCAAATTTCATTTAAAAGAGGGCTATACCGAGGTGGCTCACATGAAAGCCGTGGGCAAAAAATTCGATAAATGGTATGACCTGCTTTGGTATCAAAAACGCTTGCTGGAAAAACAGGAAACCTAAGTGATAGGAAAATATTATCACCGGCAATCATGTGGAACGTATTTACAAAAGAAGTATGTGAAGGCATAATTATATATATACCAAGGTAGTAAATACTACTTTTCATGGGAGGGAAAACTATGGATAACAAGAAAGAAAGTATCGGTAAAATCCTGCTGGGAAAATGGAGCACAAAGACTATCATCGGAATCGCCATCGGTGCGGCGCTCTTTGGTGTCCTCATGAATTTCGGAGGAATCCGTGTGTTCACAAACACATCGCTTACTACAGCCATGATCATCGATGTGATCGTTGGTGCGCTTTTTGGTCCTTTGCCTGCAGCTTTGGCAGCATTCTTCGGAAATGTCATAGCAGATCTTATCGGTGGTTGGGGATTTTGGTTTGACTGGTCGATCGGAAACGGAGTACTCGGTTTCTTCGTAGGTCTTCTTCCTATCTACGGTGCCAAGATAGCTGACGGAATATTCGAAGTAAAGCATGCGATCATCTATGTGGTCACCGTTATAATCGGTAATCTCTTTGCTTTCGGCGTGGTTACCCCGGTCCTTACATATCTGTTCTATTCACAGGAGTTGACGATCACTTGGGGACAGGCAATATCTGCTGTAATAAGCAACGCATCCGTACAGATCATAATAGGTATTCCGTTACTGTTCCTGTTGGCAAAGCGTAACGCAAGATCAACTAATCTGACTAAGGAAGACTGAATGATCAATGAGTGAACCGATCATTGTATTTGAGGATTTCTCCTTCAAATACAAGTCACAGACGACGGAAACATTAAAAAATATCAATCTGGTGATCCACCGTGGGGAAAAGATCCTTATTCTGGGGCCCAGCGGAAGCGGAAAATCCACGATTGGAAATTGTATAAACGGCCTGATCCCCTTTTCCTATGAAGGTAAGATCACCGGTTCCTTAACGGTGGCGGGGATCAGGACAACAGAAGCTAATATCTTTACCTTAAGCAGGCATGTTGGAACTGTGCAGCAGGATTCTGATGCACAGTTTATTGCGCTTTCTACAGGTGAAGATATTGCTTTTTCTTTGGAAAACGAAGCGATGCCCCGCCCTGAGATGCTTCCGCGTGTAGAAGCAGCGGCAAGAACGGTCGGCATGGAGAACTTTCTTGGTGAAGTGCCCTATGATCTTTCGGGCGGTCAAAAACAGAAAGTTGCGCTGGCCGGAGTGTTGCACAACGATGAAGAGATCCTGTTGTTTGATGAGCCGCTTGCGGCACTGGATCCCGCAATGGGAATGACATCTGTTGATCTGATCGACCGGATCTACAGGGAGCAGAATAAGACAGTCATCATCATCGAACACAGACTGGAGGACGTACTGTACCGCCACGTTGACAGGGTGATACTGGTATCTGACGGACAGATCGCACTCGATACCACACCGGATGAACTGTTAAGGGCCGATATCCTGAGTAAGATGGGCATACGTGAGCCGCTTTATTTAAGTGCGCTCAAGAACGCGGGTGTGACGTTCGGTAAAGAGGATCATCTTGCCGATCTGCAGGCTCTTAATATTGATGCCTACAAAGAAAAACTCACATCACACTTTAAAGAGAATGCAGCTTCGTTGTCGGAAGTAACGGTGTCCGAAGAAGAACTTCTGAATGTTCAGGATGTCTCCTTCAGATACGGCGAAGAGGATGTATTAAAGAATATCAGTTTCAAAGTACATAAAGGTGAGAGGATCTGTATCATCGGTAAAAACGGTGCCGGAAAATCCACTATGGCAAAACTCCTGTGCGGTATAGAAAAGCCGCGAACGGGATCTATCACCTTTAGGGGTGAGAATTGTCTTAATTATTCCATACGGGATCTTGGCAGACTCATAGGCTACGTCATGCAGAATCCCAATCAGATGCTTGTCAAGGATATGATCCGTGATGAGGTAAGCCTCGCCATGCAGTTAAACGGCTACAGCGAGGAAGAAATAGAAAAGAACGTGGAGACCGTGCTTAGAATGTGCGATCTTTACAGCATGAGGAACTGGCCGATAGGTGTTTTAAGCTACGGTCAGAAAAAACGTGTGACGATAGCTTCGATCCTAAGCCTCAGGCCGGAGATACTCATTGTAGATGAGCCCACGGCAGGACAGGATTATCGTCATTATACCGAGATCATGAGGTTCTTGGAGAACCTGAACAAAGAATACGGGATCGCTATCCTGTTCATCACTCACGATATGCATCTTGCCATCGAATATACGGACCGCGCAATGGTCTTTACGGATGGTGAATTGATCGCCGATGATTATGTTTTCCGGGTTCTGAGTAACCCTGAGATAATTAAGCGTGCAAATCTGAAGCAGACTTCATTGGTCACGCTTGCCGAAAAGGCCGGGATCGATCCGGAGCAGTTCATCCATGCCTTTATAGAAGAGGAGAGGAGGATCCGGGACGATGAACAGTGATCGTTTATTTATCAATGTAAAGCCGGGCAAAACATTTATCGATCGTCTGACCGGCAAGACTAAGGTCCGAACCTTCCTTGCGTTGATCATGCTGCTTATCGCAACATGGGATATCCGGTTGATACTGCCTTTGTTTTTTCTTTTTATCATAGCGTTGATCTCGATCCGCCCGAATTGGAAAAAAGTATGGGCGGTCATGGGATTTATCATTTTGGTTAATCTTTTTAACCTGCTGCTTATGTGGCTTGTGGAACCTGACTATGGCAGAAATGTTGTGGGTGGGTCTACCGTGCTTTACAGGCTCAGTGATTTTTACATTATTTCGGCTGAGACGATGTGGTATTTTTTCGTAAGGTTTACGAAATTCATGGCCACTTTTGTTATTTCTCTTGTGTTTATCCAGTCGATCACTCCGTCTGAGATGGCAGCGGGACTTTATTCGATCAAGGTTCCTTACAAGGCGTGTACGATCGTTTCCATAGCATTCCGGTATATCCCGGACATAGCCAGGGATTTCCAGAATATTAAGATCTCCATGCAGGCGCGCGGGCTGGAACTTGATTCGAGAAAAGCATCTTTAATGACGAGGTTGAAGCAGAATATCACAATCCTGGCTCCTTTGATCATCACGAGTTTTGACCGTGTGGGAAACATTGCCAATGCTATGGACCTTAGAGGGTTTGGCAAAAAGAAAACAAGGACCTACTATGCCGAGCATGAGGATACACGGGGAGATAAGATCATGATGCTCGTTTATCTGTTGTTCTACGGCCTTTTTCTGGCAGTTGTAATAATCAAGATCGTAACACGTCCGGAATATCAGGTATGGTATCCATGATCAGCAAAGAAGTAAGAAAAATCTGGGAGGATCATGAAGAGGAGTTTTGCGGACTCATCAGGATACCTTCAGTATATGATGAATCTACCGTATCATCCAAAATGCCGTGTGGCGAATCAGTCCACAGGGCTTACCGATATATGATGAAGATCTGCGCAGATGCGGGATTGACTATACGTGAATATGACAACCGCGTATTTAGTGCCTCTTTGGGTGAAGGGGAGCGTGTCGATATTGCAAGCCATCTTGATGTGGTGGAACCCGGCAGTGGATGGACACATGATCCTTTCGGAGCAGATTGTGAGAACGGCTGCATCTACGGGCGCGGAACGCAGGATATGAAGAGCGGAGGCTGGGCTGCCTTTCTTGCTCTTCTTTTGCTTAAAGAAAGCAAAGTGCCGGTGAAACGTGAATTTCGCCTGGTGTTCGGTACGGATGAAGAGCGTACCATGGATGATATGAAGCATTATCTTCATAAAGCCGGAAGACCGGGTTTTGCTTTTTCTCCGGATTGTGAGTTTCCGCTATATTACGGAGAAAAGGGTGCACTGATGTGGACGCTTTCGGGAAGATACTCAGGAAAGATCAAACATCTTACAGCCGGAGTGCAGTGTAATGTCGTATCTCCGCATGCAGAGGCTGAGCTCAGGGATGGAACTTTTTTAAGCAGGGAAGGAAAGGCCGCGCATGCATCACGTCCCGAAGAAGGGGAAAGCGCCACGGTAGCTCTTTTGAAGGAACTTAGGGAAATACTACCGGATGATAACGTAATCACAAGGCTTTACGGTTTCTTTGAAGATGCTTTCGGGCAAAGTGCCGGTATCGCAAAAGATGTGTCTCCCGTGGGGGCACTCACAATGAATCTCGGGATCCTTTCCATAACGGATGAAGGAGAATTGTCCGCTCAGATAGATGTGCGTTATCCGGCGGGAGTTTCTTCCGATACAATATTTAAGGTTTTTTCAGATTGTTTTTCAGACCTTTCGCCTGACATGCCTTACGATGATCCGCCGACAATGGCAGATCCCGATGATCCTCATATCAAGGCGCTTCAAAAGGCATATGAAGAGGTTGTGGGTAATGAACCCGAACTGCGGATCAGCGGCGGCGTATCATATGCGAAAGTATTCGGTGGTAACTGCGTGACTTTTGGTCCCGTGCCGGAAAATGCCGAGAAACTCGCACATCAACGTGATGAATGGATTTCGGTAGACGCTTGTTTGCAGGCCACGGAGATCTACTATAAAAGCTTTTTAAAGTTGAATGAAATATAGGAACCTGATTCTGTCTTATAGGAGGGTCATATGAAACCGGTTATTCTGTTGCAGACGGATTTTTCTTTGACATGGGGTGCGGTAGCCGCAGTCAAAGGTGTGATAAAGCAGGTAGATCCTAATCTGGAGATCCAGGATCTTTGCCATGATATAAAGAAGTTTGATCCCTGGGAGGCATCGCTCTCCCTTGAGTCGGTTGTATCTTACTGGCCTGAGGGTACGGTAGTCGTATCCGTGGTCGATCCCGGAGTCGGAACGGATCGAAAAGCCTGTGTCGCAGAGCTTAAAAACGGGACTTATGTCATTACGCCCGACAACGGAACTTTGACACATTTAAAACACAGTATCGGGATCAGATCTGTCCGTGAACTGGATCCGTCGATCCGCTATAACAAAGGTGAGGAGGTCAGTGTTTTCCACGGACGGGATATCTTTGGATATGCCGCAGCTCTTCTGGCTTCGGGACAAAAGACATTTGAGCAAATGGGACCGGAATACCCGGCCGGGGAGATCCGTGAATGTGAGGAGTACGATCTTCAGCCTGCTTTGGGAGAACTATCCGCAAGCGGTTTTATCATGACAGGCTTAAAGCACTTTGGCGGAGTGCAGTTTAATATCACCAATGAGGAATGGAAAAAGTGTGGATTTTCGGAAGGAGAGTCCGTACACGTGACCATAAGTCACGGGGGAAAAACCGTATTTGACACTGATGTGCGTTATGAGCGTTCGTTTGGTTACGTGCCGGAAGGAGAACCGGTACTTTACTGCGGCTCGTCGCGTCATTTAAGTCTGGATCTTAATTGCGATAACTTCATGGAGAAATACGGTATCGATACCGGCAGGGATTGGACGGTTACTTTTCAAAAACGGTAGAACTGCGAGGAAGAAAATGTATTATCTTATCGACACTATACTTAGAGAATGTTCATCAAAGGAATGTCACGACGGTAAATACCAATATGTTGCGATCCTTTCACCTGAGGAGTGGAATGAGGAATGTGAGCGGTTCGAGATGGGTATCGACATGGAACCCGACACCCGTGAGATATATACGACCCATGCTGAAGTTAACTACGATTCCATAACCGGAACGTTTTTTTATCCTGATAGGAGTAATATATCGGAAGCGTTTCATAAGTTTGCATTTGCCCTTGATGAAAAAGGTATCGTGTTTATAGATTCGGGTGATACCGTATCGGGAATAGTCAAAAAGATCGCGGATACGAAAAAATGGCGCATGCCGTGTCTTGAAAGATTTATCTATGACTTTCTTGAGCAGATAGTGAATGAAGATCCCCGGATATTGGAAAAATATGAAAAGAAACTGGATGTCATAGATAGTGATATCGACTCGGGAAAAGAGGGAGATCTTGATTCTCTTAATGATATAAGGGGCGATCTTCGTGATCTTAGGATACATTATAATCAGCTGATAGACCTTTCTCAGGAATTTGAAGAAAATGAAAACAACTTTTTCAGGTCAGACCATCTTAGATTTTTCCGCCTGTTCTCAAGCAGGGTATCGAGATTGCATGAGATCGTGAATTCGCTGCTTGATTATACAGGCCAGATACGTGATACTTATCAGTCACGACTCGATGTTAAGCAGAACCGCATAATGACCGTGCTAACTGTCGTAACGACGATCTTTATGCCGCTGACACTCATAGTCGGATGGTATGGAATGAACTTTAAGTATATGCCGGAGCTTGAGTCCGTCTGGGGATATCCGGTGGTCATTGCAGTATCTGTATTGATCGTTATCATCAGCCTGGTATTCTTTAAGAAAAAGAAGTGGTTATGAGGATTTTTAGAAAATGAACTTCAAACTTCACTCTGATTATCAGCCTACCGGTGATCAGCCGCAGGCAATAAAAGAACTAGTCGAGGGTTTCAAAGCTGGCAACCAGTTTGAAACCCTGCTTGGTGTTACGGGGTCAGGTAAGACATTTACCATGGCCAATGTTATTGCGGCCTTAAATAAGCCGACTCTCATCATTTCCCATAACAAAACTCTGGCAGGACAGCTCTACGGAGAGATGAAGGAATTCTTCCCCGAGAACGCGGTGGAGTACTTTGTGTCCTACTACGATTACTACCAGCCCGAAGCCTATGTCCCTTCGTCAGATACATATATCGCCAAGGATTCATCGGTAAATGAGGAAATCGATAAGCTCAGGCTTTCCGCTACAGCTGCCCTTTCCGAAAGGAAGGACGTTATCGTTGTGGCTTCAGTATCATGTATATATGGTCTGGGTTCTCCGGATGATTACCAGGGAATGATGATATCGCTCCGCCCCGGTATGACCAGGGACAGGGACGATGTTATAAGAGACCTCATTGCAATGAGATACGACAGGAACGATATGGATCTTGAACGAAGCTGTTTCAGGGTTAGAGGAGACGTGCTCGAGATCAACCCTGCAATCGGCGGTGACTATATAATAAGAGTCGAGTTTTTCGGGGATGAGATAGACAGGATAACAGAGGTCGATCCCTTAAGCGGCAGGCCTCATGCGTCATTAAACCACATTACGATCTTTCCCGCGTCGCATTACGTTGTTCCGGAAGACAAGATGAAACATGCAGTCAAAGAGATAGGTGAAGAGCTTGAAAAGCAGATAAAACTTTTTAAGAGCGAAGATAAACTCATTGAAGCCCAGAGAATATCCGAAAGGACCAACTTCGATATGGAGATGATGCTTGAAACAGGCTTTTGCTCCGGCATAGAAAACTACTCAAGGTTTTTATCGGGACGCCGTGAAGGAGAACCGCCCTATACATTGATGGACTTCTTCGGAGACGATTATCTTATAATCATAGATGAGTCGCATATGACGATACCCCAGCTCGGGGCCATGTATGTTGGAGACCACAGCAGGAAAGAAACACTTGTCGATTACGGATTCAGGCTTCCTTCAGCCAAGGATAACAGGCCTCTTAAATTTGAGGAATTCGAACAGAGAGTGGACCAGGTCCTCTTTGTATCCGCAACGCCGGCCAACTACGAAGTTGAGCATGAAATGTTAAGGACCGAACAGGTGATACGTCCCACGGGACTGCTCGATCCTGAGATAAGCGTCCGTCCGGTGGAAGGCCAGATAGACGATCTTATAAAGGAAATAAGGACCGAAACGGCTCGAAACAACAAAGTCCTTATCACTACGCTTACCAAGCACATGGCTGAAGACCTGACCGATTATCTTAAGGAAGTCGGTATCAGGGTAAAATACCTGCATTCGGATATAGATACTCTGGAACGTGCCGAGATCATAAGGGATTTAAGACTTGATGTCTTTGATGTTCTGGTCGGAATAAACCTTTTAAGAGAAGGTCTTGATATTCCCGAGATATCGCTTGTTGCGATACTTGATGCGGATAAAGAAGGATTCCTTCGTTCCGAAACTTCCCTGATACAGACAGTCGGAAGGGCTGCAAGAAATGTTGACGGACATGTTATAATGTACGCTGATATCATTACCGACTCGATGAAAAAAGCGATAGATGAAACGGCCAGAAGACGCAAGCTCCAGGATGAATACAACAAAGCTCACGGAATAACACCTAAGAGTATCGAAAAGGCCGTAAGGGATCTTATAAGTATCTCAAAGGATATCGAAAGAGAAAAACTGCGCTTTGAAAAGGATCCTGAGTCGATGAATAAAGATGAGCTTAAGAAACTTATCGATAAGGTTGAAAAGCGGATGCGTAAAGCGGCAGCAGAATTGGATTTCGAATCCGCAGCCGAGTTAAGGGATCAGCTTATCGAACTTCGAAATCATTATTCGGGCGAGAACTAAAAACGGAAAAGAAAATGAAAACGACACACATGAGACCTAAAGAATATATAAAGATAAGAGGTGCAGCCGAGAATAACCTTCAAAAGATTGACCTTGACATACCAAGGAACGAGCTTGTGGTTATGACAGGACTGTCAGGTTCGGGAAAATCTTCCCTTGCATTCGATACGATATATGCAGAGGGACAAAGAAGATACATGGAGTCATTGTCTTCATACGCAAGGCAGTTCCTCGGACAGATGGAAAAGCCGAATGTTGAATCGATAGAAGGACTCTCTCCCGCGATCTCGATAGACCAGAAATCCACCAACAGAAACCCCAGATCGACGGTCGGGACCGTTACGGAGATATATGACCATTTCAGGTTGCTTTATGCACGTATAGGAATACCGCACTGTCCCCAATGCGGCCGTGTGATAGAAAAGCAGACTGTAGATCAGATGGTCGATACCATCATGGCTTTGGAACCCGGTTCAAAGATCCAGATACTCTCACCCGTGGTAAGAGGAAAAAAGGGACGTCATGAAAAGGTTCTGGACAGAGCACAAAAGAGCGGATTTGTACGTGCGATCGTGGACGGAAACATGTATGAGCTTTCCGAAGAGATCGAGCTTGATAAAAATATTAAGCACAGCATAGATATCGTTATAGACAGACTCGTTATCAAGGAAGATATAGAAAGCAGGCTTTCCGATTCGATAGAGACGGCAACCAAACTTGCCGAGGGATTGATGAAGGTTGATATCCAGGGGAAGGAGCCGTTAAACTTCAGCATGAGCTTTTCATGCCCTGACTGCGGTATATCGATCCCGGAGATAGAGCCCAGATGCTTTTCTTTCAACAATCCTTTCGGAGCGTGCCCGGTTTGTGCCGGATTGGGATACAAGATGGAGTTTGATGCCGATCTTATCATTCCGGACAGAAGCTATTCGTTTAACGAAGGATTGGTGGCTGCTCCCGGATGGGCATCTTCCTGCAAGGAAGGAAGTTTTACCCATGCCCTTTTACTGGCTCTTGCAAAAGAGTATAAGTTCAGCCTTGATACCCCTTTTAAAAAGCTTCCGGAAAGTCTTCAGAACAAGCTTATCTATGGCGGACTTAAAGAAGTTATCGTTGAATATAAAGGACAAAGAGGAGAAGGAAGATACCCGGTTGTATTTGAGGGTATCGTTAAGAATATCGAGCGCCGTTACAAAGAGACGTTTTCGGAGTCGATGAAGGCCGAATACGAGGAATTCATGCGGGTAAGCCCCTGCCAGGAGTGTAACGGACAAAGGCTTAAAAAGGAGTCGCTTGCAGTTACCGTTTCCGGAAAAAACATTCATGAAGTTACATCATTAAGTGTCAGGGAACTGCTCGAGTTTATGAACGGGATGGAGCTTTCCGAAAAGCAGAAGCTTGTCGGTGAGCAGGTAATAAAAGAGATAAAGGCAAGGGTCGGATTCCTTAATGATGTGGGACTTGATTATCTGACTCTTTCAAGAGCGACCGCATCGCTTTCGGGAGGCGAGGCACAAAGAATAAGGCTTGCCACCCAGATAGGTTCGGGTCTTGTCGGAGTATGCTATATACTCGATGAGCCAAGTATCGGACTTCACCAAAGAGATAACGGAAAACTCCTTGAGACACTTAAGCATCTGCGTGATCTTGGAAATACGCTGATAGTCGTTGAACACGATGAAGAGACCATGAGAGAAGCCGACTGTATCGTGGATATCGGCCCGGGAGCCGGACACCAGGGTGGAAAAGTCGTAGCCATCGGAACCGCCGAAGAGATCATGAAAGTGCCCGAATCAATAACCGGACAATACTTAAGCGGCAAAAAGAAGATAGAAGTTCCGGCAAAGAGAAGAAAGGCAAAGGAGTTCCTTACAGTTAAAGGGGCAGCTGAAAATAACCTTAAGTCGATCGATGTCAAATTCCCCATAGGAGTTTTTACCTGCGTGACCGGAGTATCGGGGTCGGGCAAAAGCTCACTGGTCAATGAGATCCTTTATAAGCGTCTTGCCAAGGATCTTAACAGAGCGCATATAATTCCCGGAAAGCACGACAAGATACTCGGCATAAACAAGCTTGATAAAGTCATTAACATAGACCAGTCACCGATCGGAAGAACACCCAGGTCAAACCCTGCAACATACACCGGAGCTTTTGACCTTATAAGAGACCTTTTTGCATCAACTCCTGATGCCAAAGCCAAAGGTTACAGCAAGGGAAGATTCAGCTTTAATGTTAAGGGCGGAAGATGTGAAGCGTGTTCCGGTGACGGTATCGTAAAGATCGAGATGCATTTCCTTCCCGATGTATACGTGCCCTGTGAGGTCTGCGGAGGAAAGAGATATAACCGCGAAACCCTCGATGTTAAGTACAAGGGAAAGAGCATTTATGATGTACTTGATATGACGGTTGAAGATGCCGTTCCTTTCTTTGAAAACGTTCCGAGCATCAGAAGAAAGATAGAAACGATGAATGATGTCGGCCTCTCATACCTAAAACTCGGACAGCCCTCGACTACGTTATCGGGTGGTGAGGCGCAGAGGATAAAGCTTGCAACGGAGTTAAGCAAAAAGAGCACCGGAAACACCATCTATATTCTGGATGAGCCGACGACAGGACTTCATTTTGAGGATGTAAACAAGCTTATAGAGATAATCCAGAGGCTTGTTGATGACGGAAACACGGCGGTTGTCATAGAACATAACCTTGATGTGATAAAGTGCGCCGACTACATAATCGACATGGGTCCCGAGGGCGGAGACAGAGGCGGAACGGTCATTGCCGAAGGTACTCCCGAGGAGGTTTGTAAGGTTAAAAAATCATATACGGGAAAATTTATTCAGAAAATGCTTAAAAAGTATTAAGAAATGTTTTAATCTGTCCGATAAATATATCGCAAGGATGCATTGACCAAGACGGGATGTCTTAAAGATGCGTCCTTTTTTGTTGTTTGGGACGCGTTTTGACAACTCAATAAAACTATCTTAAAAAAATATGAAATCTCTTTCAAAATCCTGTGCTTTCATATATAATTAATTGGAAAATCACAAAGATTGAAAGGGAGAGTAAGATGCCATCTTTTACAGATATAGGAATTGATCTGGGAACAGCCAGCATTCTGGTTTATATAAGAGGACGCGGAGTAGTACTTAAAGAGCCCTCAGTAGTAGCATTTGACAGAGATACAAACAAGGTTAAGGCGATCGGCGAGGACGCAAGACTCATGCTCGGTCGTACACCCAGCAATATAATTGCGGTACGTCCTTTAAGACAGGGCGTTATCTCTGACTATAAAGTTACCGAGCAGATGATGAAATATTTCATACAGAAGGCTCTCGGTAAAAAGACATTCAGAAAGCCCAGGATTGCCGTCTGCGTACCTTCCGGAGTTACGGAAGTAGAAAAGAAGGCGGTTGAAGACGCTACGATGATGGCAGGTGCCAGAGAGGTTTCCATCATAGAGGAGCCCATTGCGGCAGCTATCGGAGCGGGAATAGATATCTCGAGACCATACGGAAACATGATAGTAGATATAGGAGGAGGAACTTCCGATATCGCTGTTATCTCTCTCGGAGGAACCGTTGTATCGGCTTCCATAAAGATAGCCGGTGACGACTTTGACGAGGCGCTGGTCCGTTACATGAGAAAGAAACATAATCTGCATATAGGTGAAAGAACTGCCGAGGATATGAAGATCAAGATCGGTACGGCTTTCAGGGGATCGCCGAATGAGACGATGGCAGTAAGGGGACGTAACCTTATTACCGGACTTCCCATCACGGTCGAGGTTTCATCCGAAGAAACGGAAGAAGCACTCCGCGAAGCCACATCCCAGATCATCGAAGCCATCCACGGAGTTCTGGAGCAGACTCCTCCCGAATTGGCAGCGGATATCGCCGACAGGGGAATCGTCCTTACGGGCGGAGGAAGCCTGCTGAACGGCTTGGAAGAGCTCATATCCGAAAAGACGGGAATAAACACCATGACAGCCGAAGATCCGATGACTGCGGTTGCGATCGGTACCGGTAAATACGTCGAGTTCCTGTCGGGATATAAGGGCGAGGCATAGAAAGGAAATAAAGAATGGTAAAAGGACTGTACACCGCCTGGACGGGAATGATCCAACAGGAACGCAGAATGGATGTGTTGACGAACAATCTCGCCAACGCTGATACCAACGGATACAAAAAGGAAGGTGCTACAGCCCAGTCATTTGACGCCATGCTTGCTTTCAAGATAAAGGACGCATCGGAAGGATACGGTACCGCCAAAAGACTCGGATACAATAACCCGGGTGTTAAGATAGGCGAAGGTTATACCGATTTTTCCCAGGGTCCGGTCAAGGAAACTTCTAATACCTTTGATCTGGCACTTACGGACAAAGGATTCTTTGCAATAGAGTTCCAGGATAAATCCGGGAACACTTCTGTAAAATATACCAGAGACGGAAATTTCACATTGGATGCGGAAGGGTATCTTAAGACTCAGGACGGAGACTTTGTTCTTAATCCTGACGGAGAGCATATTCAGATAAGTACCCTGATCCCCGATACCGTTATAAATACGAGCGGACAGATAGTTCAGGACGGACGCGTGGTTGCAAATATCCAGGTTACCGACTTTGAAGATTACAACTATCTGAAAAGGTACGGCGAGAACTATTTTGAGCCCATTGAAGGGGCGACACAGACCGAGTCATCGGCACAGATCTATTCGGGATTTCTGGAGACGGCAAACATTTCGGTAGCATCTGAAATGGTTGACATGATCACCGTACAAAGAGCTTATGAAAGCAATCAGAAACTGATAACAACGATAGATTCGACACTTGATATAGCAGCTAACCAGATCGGAAAGCTGTAAGAAACGTAAGGAGGTATAGATAAATGGTAAGAAGTTTATGGACAGCCGCTACGGGAATGAATGCCCAGCAGACAAATGTTGATACTATAGCCAACAACCTTGCTAACGTTAATACAATGGGATATAAGACACAGGCAGCGCAGTTTAAATCGCTGCTTTACCAGAATCTTCAGACGGCGACAACTACCGCAAACGGAGATCCCAAACCTACTTCTTCACAGGTGGGATTAGGTGTCAGAAACTCATCCATCAACTCGATATTTACTCAGGGAAGCCTGCTTGATTCACAGTCTGATACCGCTTTTGCGATAGAAGGTGAAGGTTTCTTTGCGGTAAGAAATACAAGCGGAGAAACTGTTTATACAAGAAACGGTGACTTCACCTGGGCAACCAACGGAACGGCGGGAATGATGCTGACTACTCAGGACGGACTCCCGGTACTTGATACAACAGGAAAGCCCATCACTTTGGGAAACCAGTATATGACAAGCCGTATCACCATCACGGCAGCAGGAGAAGTTTGCTATCCCGATGCCAACAACAATCCGCAGTCACTCGGAATAAAGATAGGTGTGTTCCAGTTCAATAACCCCGGAGGCTTGTTCAGAACGGGAGATACATTGTGGAAGGCAACCGCTGCATCCGGTGCAGCTGTCAATGAAGCTACAAGCAACAATGTTCAGAAATCAAAAGTTGTACAGGGATACCTTGAAGGTTCGAATGTTCAGGTTGCGACAGAGATGGTAAACCTCATCGTTGCCCAGAGAGCATATGAGATGAACTCCAAGGCGATCACCACAACGGATGAGATGATGCAGACAGCAAACAATCTTAAGAGATAAACGATAAACGGAGCGAGATATGGACGTAGGTAATCTTTCAAGTGCATATGCCGAGTATTACCAGGCGCAGAACACGGCAACAAACGCTCTTTCCGAGAGCATAAAGAACAAGGATTATAACACCGCATCCGAAGACGAACTGCTGGGGGCATGCAAACAGTTTGAAGCATATTTCCTTGAACAGGTCTTTAAAGCCATGCAAAAAACAGTTGATGCAATGGCTGACAATTCTACGACTACCAACTATACGAACAGTATGGTGGATTATTTCAGAGACGGAGCGATCACATCGATCGCCCAGACTTCTACGGATAATCAGGGTCTCGGCCTTGCCCAGACTCTTTATGAACAGATGAAACGCAATTATAATCTGTAATTTCATGGAACAGATCACCGGTTATATCGACCACATTATCTATGAAAACAATGAAAACGGTTATAAGGTGCTCTTGCTCGTCGATCCGGACGGGCAGGAGCTCGTTTGCGTCGGAACTATACCCGGAGTGGATAACGGCATGTCTTTACGTCTTGAGGGAGAGTTCGTGGAGCATCCGACTTACGGACGTCAGCTTAAAGTCATAAAGTTCGAAGAAGTGATCCCGGATGATACTGCCGGGATCGAAAGATATCTGTCGTCAGGAGCCATCAAAGGGATAGGAGAAAGCCTGGCCAAGAGAATAGTCGCCAAATTCGGTACGGACACCTTCAGGATCATGGAAAAAGAGCCGGAGCGCCTTGCCGAGGTAAAGGGTATAAGCTTAAGGATCGCAGGTGAGATCGGCTCCCAGGTATATGAAAAAAGAGAACTGAGGCAGGCTTTCATATTCCTTCAAAAATACGGAATCAGCAATAATCTTGCAGTAAAGATATTTGAAAGATACAGGGATTCCCTATACGGGGTCATGATGGAGAATCCCTACAGGATAGCCGAGGATATCTCAGGTGTCGGGTTTAAGACCGCAGATGAGATAGCATCAAGGATGGGTATAAACGTTGATTCCGAATACAGGATCGGTTCGGGAACCCTCTATGCACTTCAGTGTGCGGGAGCGGACGGAAATGTTTATCTTCCGCTTGAAGAACTACTTGATAAGGCATCGGAAATACTTTCCGTTGAAAAAGAACATATCTATCCGATCGTTGAAAATCTTGCTGTTGATAAAAAGATCATCGTAAGACAGGGAAAAGTGTATCTTCCCTCGTTCTATCACAGTGAACTTTCATGCGCGGTAATGCTCAAGGAACTCAATGTTTCGATGGATGAGCGTGAGTTCGAGCGCGAAAAAAAGAGGATAAACGAAGTCATCAAAAAGGTACTTCGTGAAAACGGCCTCCAGCCGGATGATCTGCAGATGGATGCACTGTATAAATGCGTTAAGAACGGAGTGACCATCATCTCCGGAGGTCCCGGAACAGGCAAAACCACCACGATCAATACCCTTATCCGATATTTTGATGAAGAAGGGATGGATATCATGCTTGCCGCTCCGACAGGAAGAGCCGCAAAGCGCATGCAGGAAGCAACCGGGTATGAGGCCAGGACGATCCACCGTCTCCTTGAAGTGAACGGAGGGATGCTTCTTGATGAAAGAAGCCCGAGATTTGAAAGAAACAGCGAAAATCCGCTCGAGACAGATGTTGTTATCATCGATGAGATGTCAATGATAGACATTCACCTTTTCAAGGCGCTTTTAAGTGCCATAAGTGTCGGAACGCGTCTTGTTATGGTCGGAGACGTCGACCAGCTGCCATCGGTTGGCCCGGGCCAGGTCCTTAAGGATCTTATCGATTCCGGGGCTTTTTCAACGGTCATCCTAAAAAGGATATTCAGACAGGACGGAGAGTCCGATATCGTCGTAAATGCCCACAAGATAAACGAAGGAAAGCAGATCGCACTTGATAACAAGAGCAAGGATTTCTTTTTTCTTGAAAGAAATGACAGCCGTGTGATCTACAAACATATGGTTCAGCTTATCACGGAAAAGCTTCCGGGATACGTTGATGCGACACCTTTTGATATACAGGTACTTACACCGATGAAAAAAGGAAATCTCGGTGTTGAGACGTTAAATGGTATACTCCAGCAGTATCTTAACCCCAATGACGGGACAAAGGCTGAATACGAATATAAGGACAGGATATTCCGTACCGGAGACAAGGTCATGCAGGTAAAGAACGATTACCAGCTGGAATGGCAGGTCTTAAGCCGATATAACATCCCCGTTGATTCGGGAAAAGGAGTATTCAACGGAGATACGGGAGTTATAAAGAGCATAGATAATGCCGGAAGGATCCTGACCGTTGAATTTGATGAAAAAAGGCAGGTCGATTATGATTTTTCATCACTTGATGAGCTGGAGCTTGCTTATGCCGTGACAGTGCATAAATCGCAGGGGTCCGAGTATCCCGCGGTCATCTTTCCGATCCTTCAGGGGCCCAGGATGCTCCTTAACAGGAATCTCTTTTACACGGCGGTAACAAGAGCAAAAAAGTGCGTTACCATTCTCGGAGATCCGCAAACGGTCAGGTTGATGATCGAAAATGAAAACACGAACGACAGGTACACGAGTCTTAAGGACAGGATAAAGGAGGTGATGGGTACCGTTGATCAAACGTAAACTGAATGATCTTTTTTTTCCGCCAAGATGCGCCCTGTGCGATGAGGCAGTACTCCCTGATGAAGGAAATATCTGCAGTGAATGCCGGATGAAGCTTTCATACATAGAAGAGCCGTATTGCTTAAAATGCGGTAAGGCACTTCGGGAAGAAAAGGAATACTGCAGGGATTGTTCCGTAAGGATGCACTATTTTAAAAGGGGTGTTTCGGTGTTCGATTACGGAAGCATATCCGATTCACTCTACAGGTTCAAAAACAGGGGAAGAGCCGAGTATGCATCGTTTTATGCACGTGAGATAGTTAAAAAAAGAGGCGGTTTTATAAGGCATGTCAATCCGGATATACTCATTCCGGTGCCGATCCATCGATCTAAACTTCTAAAGAGGGGATATGATCAGTCCCTCGTTCTTTGCAAAGAGATTTCCCACCTTACAAAAATACCATTTAGAACCGACGTGGTCATCAGGGATAAAAAGACGGTTCCGCTCAAGGATCTGGGGCTTGCAGAGCGCCAAAATAATTTAAATAAGGCTTTCAAAATAGGGGCGGATGATGTAAAATTAAAGACGATCATGATTGTAGACGACATCTACACTACGGGCAGTACGATAGACGAAATATCACGTACATTGCTCGGCAGGTTCCCATGTGAAATTTATTTTATTACCCTTACCTCGGGCAGGGGTATATAGAAAGGACTCATTTATGAACGTTAGAAATTGCAGAAAATGTGGTAAGATGTTCAACTATGTTTTGGGACCCATCATCTGTCCCGATTGTATGACGGCACAGGAAGAACTGTTCCAGGTTGCAAAAGCCTATGTTCAGGACCATCCCGGATGCGATATTCAGGAATTGTCTGAAAATGTGGATGCCGACATCAATCAGATCCGCCAGTGGATCAGAGAAGAAAGACTTCAGTTCTCTGAAGATTCTCCGATAAGAATAGCTTGTGAAGCTTGTGGAGCAATGATCCGTTCGGGAAGATATTGCGACGCATGTAAGAATAATATGTCAAACGGATTAAAGAGCGCTTTCGGAATGAACAAACCCGCTCCCGAGCCCATTGTGAAGAAGAGGGAGTCCGACGGAAACAAGATGCGTTTCCTGTAGGATCTTGAGGTATATGATCGATAAGGAAAAGGTCATTTTGATGACCAAGCTTGCTGCATTCGAAAAGAATGAAGGCAAGAAAAACATGAATATAGTAAATTATTTTCGCAGCGATTATATCGGCTTTCAGGTTCTGAAAGCCATTATCGCTGCTACGTTGTCATATGCGCTTGTTTTATCCGTCTATGTCTTCTATCACTTCGAAGATCTTATGGCGGATATTTATAAGATGGACCTTCTTGCAACGGGAAAGAATCTCATCATCATGTATCTATGCCTGGCAGGTGGCTATGTGGTCATCGCCTACATGGTTTATACCTACAGATATTACAAAGCCAAGAGAAATCTCAAGGATTATTATGTGGGACTTCGGAAGCTTGAAAATATGAACGGAAAATGAGGAAGTACCAATGTCGACTTTATTGGAAATAAAGCAGTACGTAAATAATTTCTTTAACAAGTTCGAGGCATATATAAGGCCGGTCCTTAAACTGATACTGGCTTTGGTTGCTCTTATCACGATCAATTCAAAGCTCGGATATATGCAAAAGATCGACAACTCGGCAATAGTGCTCATCGCTGCACTTATGTGCTCGTTCATGCCGCTTAATTTTATCGTGGTGGTATCTGCGCTTTTTATAGTCCTTCACATGTATGCGCTTTCCCTGGAATGTGCCATGGTCATACTGGTACTTTTCATCGTGCTTTTCCTTTTGTACTTCAGGTTTGCACCTAAGGATACGATCGCTGTCGTGCTGACACCTATTTGCTGCATGATGGGCATTCCCTATATACTTCCCATTATCCTTGGGCTGGTCGGAGGCCCTTACTCAGCCGTATCATTGGCCTGCGGTATCATCGTGGCTTACTCATTAAAGAGCATAAATGCAAGTGCCGCATCTTTGGGAGCAATGGAAACCGAGGATATGGCAACAAGATTCAGACTGGTTATTGACGGTATACTCGACAGTAAGGTTATGATTGTTTTGATCATTGCATTTGCAATAACAGTCTTTGTCGTTTACATCATAAGGAGGCTTCCGATAGACTACTCATGGCCTATAGCAGTAGCAGCAGGAGCAATAGTCGATGCGGTAATAGTCCTTATCTGTGATCTTTCGATGGATGCCGATATTTCGGTAGCAGGGATCATATTCGGAACACTGCTTGCGGTCGTTGCCGGATTCATAACCCAGTTTCTGAGGTTTAATGTCGACTACAACAGAGCCGAGAAGGTTCAGTTTGAGGACGACGAATATTACTATTACGTAAGGGCAATACCTAAAGTAACGGTGCCCGCTCAAAAAAAAAGAGTAAAGAAGATTAATTCATCCACAGTCAACAATCACCGTGTTATAAGTCACGATGATTATGACGACGATGATGAGGAATAAATGTCAGAGATATTGCGTTCACTACAAATATACTTTTCGCGTGTGCCGAGTATCAGAATTGCCGATGTCTTAGAGATTATCATTATTTCCGTTTTGATCTACAGCATCCTCGTGTGGATCAAAAAGACCAGAGCATGGTCATTGCTTAAGGGAATTTTGATAATCGCTGTTTTTGTGCTCGTAGCTGCAGTGTTTGAGATGAACACTATCCTGTGGATAGTCAATAATGTGTTCTCGGTTGCCGTTATGGCGGTCGTTGTCATCCTCCAGCCGGAGCTTCGTAAGGCGATGGAGGAACTTGGAAGAAAAAACGTCTTAACTTCCATAATCCCCTTTGATATATCAAGATCCGGAACCGAGCTCGGAAGATTTTCGGACAGGACAATAAGCGAGATAGCAAAAGCCTGCGTTGAGATGGGAAAGGCCAAAACAGGCGCCCTTATCGTTATTGAGCAGGAGCAGTCTCTTGCCGAATACGAAATGACTGGTATAGAAGTTGACGCCATCGTTACGAGCCAGCTTCTTATCAACATATTTGAACACAATACTCCGCTTCATGACGGAGCCGTTATCGTCAGAGGAAACAGGATCACATCCGCAACCTGTTATCTTCCGTTGTCAGACAACATGATGTTAAGCAAAGAACTGGGAACAAGACATCGTGCGGGTGTCGGTATCTCGGAAGCAACGGATTCCATGACCGTTATAGTATCCGAAGAGACCGGAAAAATAAGTGTCGCATATATGGGAATGCTGTTCAGAAATCTGGATCAGGAAGGATTGAAGGACAAGCTCCGTATCATACAGAATAAATCAGAAGAGGATGCTAAGAACAAACGCTTCGTCTGGAAAGGAAGGACCAAGGGTGAAAAATAATACCGTGAAAAACTTCCTTAACAGATTATCCAACAATATAGGACTGAAGATCGTATCCTTAATCGCTTCGATCTTTCTGTGGGCTGTTGTAACAAGTATCTCGGACCCTGCGGTTCCGCAGTCTTTTTACAATGTTCCGGTCAAACTACTTAATACCGACTCGATAACTTCATCTTCGCGCGTGTATGAAGTCCTTGATGAGACGGATGTGATACCGCGCGTTACGATAAGGGCGCCAAGATCCGTCATTTCAGAGCTCGATATGAGTGATATCGAGGCAACAGCCGATGTAAATGACTTAAGCAGTCTTGATACGATATCGATAAAGATAACAACCAAGGCTTATCAGGAAAAGATCCTCAGCATCTCGGGAAGCATTGATACAGTCAAGCTTAAGATTGAGAATAAAAAGTCAAAGACGCTTGCGATCAACGTAGCGACTATAGGGGAGCCTGCCGAAGATTACATCATAGGCGACACTTCGATAAACCAGAATATAGTAGTCATTCAGGGAGCCGAATCGCTTGTAGATTCAATATCTTCAGCAAGAGCTGAGATCGATGTGACGGGACTTACTCAGAGCATCAGCACAAATGCCGATATAAAGATGTATGATGCTGACGGCGAACCGGTTGATTATTCAAAGGCAAGCAGTAACATCCGTTCGGTCGGCGTAAAGGTCGGTATCTTAAAGACGGCAACCGTACCCGTTACGTTTAATGTTGACGGTGCTGCAGCCAGCGGATATTGTGCAACCGGTGAGATAGGAACTGACAGGGATACAGCTTACATCTGCGGTGATACTTCGTTTGTTGATTCCGTAACCGCGATCGACGTTCCTAAGGAAGCAGTCAATATCTCAGACCAGAAGAGTAATTTTATAACCGAGATAGATATTACCAGATACCTCCCTGCCGGAGTATCAATGGTAAACAGCTCTGATTCAAAATATCAGGTTACGGTATTTATCGAACCCGAAACATCAAAGCATATCAGCGTTTCGCGTGACGATATCAGGGTTATAAATGTTCCCGAAGGATATAATGCGACCGTTTCGGTAGACGAGGGAAGTCTTGTGGAAATGATAGGACTTTCCGAAAAGGTATCGAGCCTTAATAAGGATTCCATAGCACCTACGGTTGACATACAATCGTGGATGAATGAAAAGGGAATGACCGAAGCCGAAGAAGGATTCTTTAACGTTCCGGTAACGTTCAATCTTCCTACCGGCGTCAGGATGAGTGATTCGTTCTCTGCTACTTTGCATCTTGTAAAAAGCAGCCAGGGCGATGAATAGATAAGCCTCAATCTTGAGATTTTTAAAAAAAAATGATATGATTAGAATGGTCTTTGTGACAGAGGGTCACACTGTAAAGACCTGATTCAAGGAGTTATAGATATGGTCAGTCAAAAGGTGGTTATAAAGAATCCCACGGGACTTCATTTAAGACCTGCAGGAATATTGTGTAAAGAAGCGATGCGCTTTAAATCGATAATCACTTTTTCTTTCAGAGGGAACACGGCGAACGCCAAAAGTGTTCTGAGTGTTTTGGGAGCGTGTGTAAAATGTGGAGATGAGATCGAATTCACCTGCGAAGGTGAGGACGAGAACGAAGCGTTGACCGCTCTTATCGGTGCAATCGAAAGCGGACTCGGTGAATGACCGGGCCCGCTCTTTTTTTATAAACTATTTACTTATTTACTGTTCTTTTCTTTTTCCGACGTAAGATTTTCCGTTTATCATAACAGGATCGCCGTCTTCAACGATAAGGATCAGTGTCTTTCCCGTATTGAATTCAACCTGCTCACCGGCGTCATCATAGTAGATCGTCGGACTGTAATCGGCTTCCTTTTTCCATGTTACGTGTATTGCCTTACCGTTGGTAAGATAATATCCGTCTCTGGTCGTATCGTGACACTGAAAAGCAAGATAGCCCATTTCATCACGGACTTCATAATATGTGTTCTGTATTATGACATTCTTGAACGTAAGCTGTTCGTTATTTTCAAGATCAATGTGAGCTTCCTGAACTCCCTTGGGGAACTTCTGGTATCTGTCGTATGTTCCCGTTTCATCGTTGTAAAGAAGATAGGTGTTCGTATTGGGATAAGCTTCCGACATGTCTACCTGGGTAGCCTCAAATGCTCCGGGATACTGCTCAAGGGTATTTGGCTGGTTGAAAGGAGCAAACTTAAAGTGGTCATATTCGCAATAACCGTCACGGTATTTTAATGATATGCCAAGATGCTCACAGGCATCCTTTATTCTTTTTGCTGAAGTAAATGCGTTATCAGTCTCATTCTTTGCCGAATCCCTGAAAGCTACATCGGGATAAGCATTATTGTATTTTCCGACGTCAGGCTGTGCTATACAGTCGATATTATCGGTATCCTGACGGCCGAGAACATCATAGATATACCAGGGTCCGCCGTAGTGGATATAGATTGAATCCCATTCAAAAGACCAATAGAGGAAATAGTCACGGCAGCTGCGGATATTTCCAAGCTTTTCGGAATTATCCCAATCGTCTATTATGGCCATCAGCCTCGTCATCTCACCTTCAACATTGGCCTCATAAAGCACGGATGCTTTTGAAAGGCCGTAATGACTGGCTGTTGATGAATTGGGTATCATGATAGCTACGGGTCTTTGGTAGTTCCGGTCAAGAGGAACCCACTCATTGGTTATACGGCTCCTAACCATGCCCTCAGCAGGAGGAACATCCTCCGCTACAGACTCTGCGGACTCGGTTGTCGTTTCGCTTGTAGGAGACGGAGCGGACACATTCTCCGGGGTCGGAGTTACCAAAGCGTTATCTTTTGAAGAACAAGCGCTTAAGATAACGGCAGATGAAATTATCAGTGCAATAACATGTTTTTTCATATCAATACTGAATGATTATAGCACAAGATAATGCTTGTTTAAAGGGCGTTAAAATAGTAAAATAAATAGGATGTTTATCAATAGTGGAAAGGTATATCCGATTGTATGAAAAAGATCATTGTAACGGGATGTAACGGCCAGCTGGGCAGAGCGGTAAATGCCTTGTATGAGAACTCAAATGAGTATGAACTCGTAAACACCGATTTCGGTGTGGAGGGAGTGAGAGACCTTGATATCTCGGATCTTGATTCAGTAGTTTCTTTTGTTAATGACGTAAAACCTTACGCGATAATAAACTGCGCCGCAATGACCGCGGTTGATATGTGCGAAGTCAAAAAAGACATGGCATATTCGATCAACGCCATAGGTCCGAGGAATCTTGCCATAGCATCCACGGAGGCCGGAGCAAAGCTTGTCCATATCTCAACAGACTATGTATTCGGAGGAGACGGAACGGTTCCCTACAGGGAATTCGATAAAACAGGTCCCAGATCCATGTACGGACACACTAAGCTTGCCGGAGAAGAATTCGTTAAAAGTTTTGCCGACAGATATTTCATAATTCGCACGGCGTGGCTTTACGGAGACGGCAAGAATTTTGTCAAGACAATGTTACGGCTTTCGGAAAGTCATGATGAAGTCACGGTCGTTGATGACCAGATAGGTTCTCCTACTTCTTCATATGAGCTTGCAAATGCCATAGGATCGCTCGTTCCCACAATGAATTACGGAACCTTTCACGGAACCTGCGACGGTAGTTGCAGCTGGGCGGAATTCACCGAAGAGATATTCCGTCTTGCAGGAAAAAAGACTGCGGTTAAGAAGGTAACGAGCGAGGAATACAAAGCTCTGAATCCGGCTTCTGCGGACAGACCGAAATTCTCTGTTTTGGAAAATTACATGTTTTCATTGACCGGCGGATATGCTTTTGCCGACTGGCATGATGCGATAGACCGCTATATCGGGGAAATGAATCAGAAAGGACAGATCGGTTGATATTTCATAATGTTTTGTTGATGGCACCGGCAACAGCCTGGCTTCTTGCACAATTGATCAAGACACTTATATATACGACTTTCAACAAACACTTTGTGGCTGAAAGACTTGTGGGAGGCGGAGGAATGCCGAGTTCTCATTCGGCAACGGTATGTGCCCTCTCTACGGTCACACTCCTTAAATTCGGGGTCAACAGTTTTGAATTTGCAATGGCGTGCGTGTTTGCGCTAGTAACGATGTATGATGCAATGGGCGTAAGACGTGAGACCGGAAGACAGGGTGAAGTCATAAACGACATGGTCGAACTTTTCCAGAATATGGGAAAAGATATAGGACCCGACAAAGCATTAAAGGAGCTGATAGGGCATTCACCCCTTCAGGTGGCCGTTGGTGCACTGCTTGGCATAGCAGTTTCGTTTATTATGTACAATATGCAATTTTTTGCCTGAAAATATAAGTAGTAAAGAAAGGATACAACATGCAAAAAACAGCTTTGATCACAGGAATCACGGGACAGGACGGCTCTTATCTTGCAGAGCTTTTACTTGAAAAAGGATATGAGGTTCACGGACTTGTAAGACGTCACAGTATTTCAAACACTGCAAGAATAGACCATATTCTGAACTCTGAATACAACAAGGTAAAATTCTTCCTTCATTTTTCCGACACCACGGATTCGAGCAATCTGATGAGACTTATTGCGGAAATAAGACCTACGGAAGTTTATAACCTTGCTGCACAGTCACATGTCGGAGTTTCTTTTGAAGTCCCGGAGTATACGGCAGACGCAACAGGTGTCAGCACATTAAAGCTTTTGGAGGCAATAAGAGTCAACGGAGGAAACTGCAGATTCTACCAGGCATCCACATCAGAGCTTTTCGGTGGAATACCCGAGACAGCACCTCAGTCGGAAAAGACTCCTTTTTATCCCAAGAGCCCGTACGGAGCAGCAAAGCTTTACTCATACTGGATCACGGTAAACTACAGGGAAAGTTATAACATGTTTGCCTGCAACGGAATTTTGTTCAACCACGAATCACCCAGAAGAGGTGAAAATTTCGTTACCAGAAAGATAACTCTTGCGATCGCCAACATCATGGCAGGAAAGCAGGAAAAGCTCTCCTTGGGAAATATGAACGCAAAGCGTGACTGGGGATTTGCCGGAGACTACGTTAAGGGAATGTGGATGATGCTCCAGCAGGATAAGCCCGATGATTTCGTTCTTTCCACAAATGAGACACATACAGTCAGGGAATTTGTTGAAGAAGCATTCAAGACCATTGGAATGAAGATCCGTTGGGAAGGAACGGGCGTTGATGAAAAGGGTTACGACGACAAGACAGGAAGACTTCTTGTTGATGTAAATCCCGAGTTCTATCGCCCTGCTGAGGTTGAATTTCTCTGGGGTGACTGCTCAAAGGCGGAAAAGACACTGGGTTGGAAGAAGGATGTGGACTTCAAGGGTCTTGTATATATGATGATGGATTCCGATATGAAGACCATAACCGGAATGAATTGCAAAGAGTTCCAGAAATCAAACAATAAATGATATCGGTCGCTCTGATATGGATCTGCATGATAATAACAGGGTATGCCCTCGGACGGGCATTCCTAAGGTTTATGGGAAAGGGGAAGCCATATAGGATAAGCGGCTTTTCCGATATTCTCATGGCGGGTATCTGTGTGCTCACGGTATACGCACAGCTGTTCAGCCTGTTTTATCGGGTTTCGGCGCTTTGCACGGCACTGCTTGCCGCATTATCACTCGTTTCGTTATATATATGCAGAAACGAAATAAAGGATGACATATCATCTTTTCATAAACTTGGCGTACTAAAAATGATCGGAATGGCACTGCTGTTCCTTTTGTTTGCATATGGGACATCATACGGATACATGCACTATGATTCGGATCTTTATCATGCGCAGAGTATCAGATGGATAGAAGAATACGGTGTTATAAAGGGACTTGGAAACCTTCATACCAGACTGGCATATAACAGCTCGGCATTTGCCCTGAGTGCACTTTTTAGCTTTGCATTCCTTGGCAGGGGGTCATTCCACGTATGTCAGGGACTTATAGCCCTGCTGGTTGCATCAAAGAGCATAAGCGTCTTTTCGAAGGATTCGTTTAAGAACCCCTCATTCGGGATGCTCCCGAGGATCGTTGCGATCTACTATATATGCAACATATTTGATGAAATGGTATCGCCGGCATCCGATTATTTTGTGGTGCTTACCGTACTTTACACGGTCATATGTTATTCAGACCTTTGCGATAAAAAGGTAAAAGATCCTTATCCTTATGCATTGTTAAGCCTGCTTTGCATTATCATCGTAAGCATTAAGATCTCGGCAGCACTCATTACGCTTATAGTTGTTTATCCTGCGTACCTTCTGATAAAGGAAAAGGATGTTCCCGGGATCATAAAATACATACTTACTGGTATAGCAGCGCTCATACCTTACTTTGCACGAAATATCCTTCTTTCGGGATATCTTGTTTATCCGGTGCCTTCAATAGATCTTTTTGATCTTGATTATAAGATACCGAAAGGGCTTGCGGAATATGATTCCATTGAGATACAGGTCTTCGGAAGAGGCCACAGCGATGTAACAAGATACAAAGAACCTCTGGAAGACTGGATCTTTGACTGGTTTTTTGATCTTGGGATCGTGGACAGAGCATCATTTTTGCTTGGCATCGTGTCCCTTGCGGTTTTAGTCATTGTTATCGCCGCAGCCGTTATAAAGAAAAGGAATGAAAACCTTGCGGAACTGGTTCTTATCGCATCGATAGATATAAGTTTTGCGTTTTTTGTGGTTACTTCACCTAACATCAGATACTGCTGCGTTTTCCTTTATCTTGCACCGGTACTGACTTTGGGTTTTGTATATTTTAAGATCGTCTCATCCCAAGATCGTGCGATGATCTACAGGGTCGCCCTATGTGCGTTTGCCCTTTACAGATCCGTGACTTTTGCTTTTGAGACCGCAAGATCCGCAACCGGAGAGTATCTGGTCTGCCAGCAGGATTACGGACAGTATGAAATGATATCCTACGATCTTCACGGAGTCACGTTTTATTTCCCTGAACACGGGGACAGGACAGGATATGATCCTTTTCCCGCTGCTCCCTTAAAGGCAGAAGACATATTCAGGGGAGATGACATCCGGGACGGATTTAAAGATGTTACACATAATTAACAGGAGAAAGAAATATGGAAAAGAATGACAAGATCTACGTTGCGGGACATCGCGGACTGGTTGGAAGCGCGATAGTACGTTCACTTCAAAGAAGCGGCTACACCAACATTATCGGAAGAACACATAAGGAACTTGACCTTACCGAGCAATCAGCGGTCAGAGAGTTTTTTGAAAAGGAAAGACCTGACATTGTAGTGCTTGCGGCAGCCAAAGTGGGCGGAATAAACGCAAACAACACCGCACCTGCAGACTTTGCATATGAGAACATGCAGATCCAGTGCAATGTTATCGAGTGCGCACACAAGTATAAGGTTAAAAAACTTCTTTTCCTCGGAAGTACGTGCATATATCCCAGGATGGCACCCCAACCCATACCCGAGAGTGCCCTTTTGACAGGCCCCTTGGAGGAGACGAACGAAGCATATGCCATCGCAAAGATCGCCGGACTTGAGATGTGCAAATTCTTTAAGAGACAGTACGGCGATAATTTCATAAGCTGCATGCCGACCAACCTCTATGGACCTCACGATAACTATGATCTTTCGGGATCACATGTCATGCCCGCCATGATAAGAAAATTCCATGATGCCAAAGTGAACGGAAAACCGAGCGTGGAGCTTTGGGGTACGGGTTCTCCCTTAAGAGAATTCCTCTATGTTGATGACATGGCTGATGCGTGCGTGTTCCTTCTTGAAAACTACGACGGAGAAGAGCATGTGAATATCGGAACCGGCAAGGAAGTTACGATAAAAGAACTTGCAATGACGGTAAAAGATACGGTGGGATATGAAGGCGAGATCATCTGGAATAAAGATATGCCTGACGGAACTCCGAGAAAACTTACCAATGTTGATAAACTTCATGCCCTCGGATTCACACATAAAGTGGAACTTGAAGAGGGTGTTAAACTGGCATATGAATGGTTTAAGGAAAACGTTGATAACGCCAGATTATAAAAGATATTAAGGAGCAAAATACCGATGATCACACTTTATGATACAGGAGCTTATCTTGTAGAAGGAAAAGAACTGATAGCTGACGGACCAAAGGCGCTTGGTGAAATAGTATCAAAGACCGGTACCGGCATTTCAAAAGAAGATGCCTGCCGTTCGACCATGGCATACGGGATCTTAAAAGATCATAATACATCCGGAAACATGGATAAGCTTAAGATCAGGTTCGATAAGCTGACATCACATGATATTACTTTCGTAGGGATAATACAGACTGCCAGGGCTTCGGGATTAGAGAAGTTTCCAATTCCCTATGTTCTTACCAACTGCCACAATTCACTTTGCGCGGTCGGAGGAACCATAAATGAAGATGACCACATGTTTGGTCTAAGCTGTGCCAAAAGATACGGCGGAGTGTATGTTCCTCCTCACCAGGCAGTTATTCATCAGTTCGCAAGAGAAATGCTCTCCGGTGTCGGAAAGATGATACTCGGATCCGACTCTCACACAAGGTATGGAGCGTTAGGAACGATGGCTATGGGTGAAGGCGGTCCCGAGCTTGTTAAGCAGCTCCTTAACCAGACTTATGATATCAACATGCCCGGAGTTGTCGGCGTATATCTTAAAGGCAGCCCCCAAAAAGGGGTAGGTCCTCAGGACGTAGCGCTTGCGATCATAAAGGCAGTTTTCGAAAACGGGTACGTTAAGAATAAAGTAATGGAATTCGTAGGCCCCGGAGTTTCATCTTTAAGTGCCGATTTCAGAATAGGCGTAGATGTCATGACAACGGAGACAACATGTCTTTCTTCGATTTGGACGACGGATGAAAAGATAAAGGAGTTCTACGAGATACACAAGCGTCCTTCCGAATACAAGGAGCTTAAACCCGGAAAAGTCGCTTACTATGACGGTATGATCGTTGTCGATCTTGATAAGATAAGACCGATGATCGCAATGCCGTTCCATCCGAGCAACGGATATACGATAGAAGAGTTCAGGGATAATCTTTCGGATATCCTTGCAGACGTTGAGAAAAAAGCAGCGGTCTCACTTGAAGGAGCGGTTCCTTATTCACTTAAAGATAAGGTTCGTGACGGAAAGTTCTACGTAGACCAGGGAATAATCGCAGGATGTGCGGGCGGCGGTTTTGAAAACATCTGTGCAGCTGCTGATATCCTTAAGGGACAGTATATAGGTTCGGATGCGTTCACGCTGAGTGTATATCCTGCATCAATGCCCATATACATGGAGCTTGTAAGGAACGGATGCGCTGCTACATTAATGGAAACGGGAGCTGTCATAAAGACGGCATTCTGCGGCCCCTGTTTCGGAGCCGGAGACACTCCCGCAAACAATGCATTCAGTATCCGTCATTCAACACGTAACTTTCCGAACAGGGAAGGCTCAAAGCTCCAGAACGGTCAGATCTCATCCGTTGCACTCATGGATGCAAGATCGATCGCAGCTACTGCAGCTAACAAAGGTGTCTTAACTCCTGCTACGGAGTTTGACGGAACCATCGGTGAGTACAAATATTTCTTTGATTCAAAAATCTATGAGAACAGGGTATTTGATTCGCACAATGTTGCCGATCCCAATGCCGAGATACACTTTGGACCTAACATCAAAGACTGGCCGAAAATGAATCCTCTTCCGGAGAACCTTTTCCTTAAGGTGGTATCTGAGATACATGATCCGGTTACGACGACGGATGAACTCATTCCTTCGGGAGAGACTTCTTCATACAGATCAAATCCTCTTGGCCTTGCCGAATTTGCACTTTCAAGAAAAGATCCTCTTTATGTGGGACGTGCCAAAGAAGTAAGGGCTGCCGAGGAAGCATATTGTGAAGGTAAGGATCCGGCGGAGGCCCTTCCCGAGCTTAAGGATGTGATCGATACGGTAACTAAGGAATTCCCCGAAATTGGTAAAGACAAGATGGGATTCGGTTCGGTCATCTTTGCGGTAAAACCCGGAGACGGCTCTGCAAGAGAGCAGGCTGCTTCCTGCCAGAAGGTGCTCGGAGGCTGGGCTAACATCGCCAATGAATATGCGACAAAGAGATACCGCTCTAATCTCATCAACTGGGGAATGCTTCCGTTTGTGATAAAAGAAGGAGAGCTTCCTTTTAAGAACCTTGACCATTTATTCATAAAAGATATAAGAAAAGCGGTTGAAAACAAGGACGAGGTCATAACGGCTTATCTTGTTTCAAACGGTACGGTAAAGCCTTTTGAGATGACACTCGGGGAGCTTACCGATGAAGAAAGACTGATCATCCTTAAAGGATGTCTCATAAACTACAACAGAGTATAGCCCCAAAGAAAAACAGACATTAACTGTGGTATACTTGATACCATAAACCGGCAATCTGCCGATGATCGGAGACACAGGTATGAAACTGCTGAGCGCAATAGTTCCGTGCTACAACGAACAGGAGAATATCCGCGATTTCTACGACGAGTTCATGAAAAATGAGTCTGATTTTAAGTCTAGGGATCTTGAAGTTGAACTTATCTTTGTTGACGACGGTTCAACCGACCTGACGGTTAAGAACGTTAAGGAACTTGCAGAAAAAGACAACAGGATCCACCTTATTTCCTTTTCGAGGAATTTCGGGAAAGAAGCCGCTATACTTGCGGGATTAAGAAGATCCAAAGGTGATCTTACGGTCATAATGGATGCGGATCTTCAGGATCCGCCCGCTCTCCTTCCCCAAATGCTCGATCATATCGATGAAGGATATGACAGCGTTGCAACAAGGAGGGTAACAAGAAAGGGTGAACCTCTGATAAGAAGCTTCTTTGCAAGAAGGTTTTATTCCCTTATGCGAAGAATGTCAAAGACCGAGATCGTGGACGGCGCAAGAGATTACCGGCTGATGACCAGACAGGTTGTCGATGCGATACTTTCAATGCCGGAATACTGCAGATTTACCAAGGGTATTTTCGGATGGGTAGGATTTAACACCAAATGGATTGAATTTGAAAATGTGGAGCGCAGAAAAGGAGAGACTAAATGGTCTTTCGGAAAGCTGCTTGTTTATTCGATAGAGGGTATAACGTCGTTCAGTACGGCACCCTTAGGTCTTGCGGCGTTTATAGGACTCCTCTTTTGCCTGCTTGCTTTTGCGGCAATAATATTCGTATTCGTAAGAGCGTTTTTCTTCGGAGATCCCACTTCAGGATGGCCGTCACTTGTTTGTATAATACTGCTTGTTTCGGGAATACAGCTTTTCTGTATAGGAATAGTTGGAGAGTATCTTGCAAAAGCTTATCTTGAAGTAAAACAAAGACCTGTCTATCTCGTAAAAGAGGAGATTTAAATGCAGCTGGAAGGCATGGTAAGCATTGTAACTCCGGTCTATAATGTAGCCGGATATATCGAAGATACGATTCGATCCGTGCTGTCACAGACATATGCCGGTTGGGAATGGATCCTTGTCGATGATCATTCGGGTGATGAAAGCACATCGATAATAGAAAAATATCTTTCAGATGAAAGGATCCGACTCATAAAGTTGGATAAAAACTCCGGTGCGGCCAACGCAAGGAACGAAGGCATAAGGCAGGCCCGTGGAAGATATCTTGCGTTTTTGGATGCCGATGACATATGGCTTCCCAAAAAACTTGAAAAACAGCTTGAATTCATAAAAGAAAAAGAAGCGGCTTTTACATATACTTCATATGAGTTCGGGGATGTGAATGCCGATCCGACAGGAAGGATCGTAAAGGTCCTGCCGGAGCTTAACTACCGCAAAGCTCTTTCAAGGACCATAGTTTTTACAACAACGGTACTGTTTGACCTTGACCTCATACCAAAAGACAAGGTCATGATGAAAAGCATTCCTTCGGAAGATACCGCCACCTGGTGGAGGATCATGAGGGAAGGATATACGGCATACGGGCTTTTGGAGGTTCTTGCCATTTACCGTAGACCCGAAAGCTCACTTTCCTCAAACAAGGTAAATGCAATAAAGAGGATATGGAACCTCTACAGAAAAGAAGAAAACCTCGGGATCGTAAGCAGTGTATTTTACTTTATATTCTGGGCACTACGTGCGACGATCAGGAGATTGTAGGTAATAAATGAACAAACAACTTGCAGCCAAAAGAATGGTGATGCTGCTCCTTAATTTCATAGGACTCGTACTCGAAACGAGTGTCTATGCCTATCTGTGGTTTAACGATTTTTACCCCAGTATCAACCACAGCAACAGGGGACTTAAGTTCTACGTAAACGGACACATCCTTATAATCGCCATTTTTTTCATACTCCTTTATTTCTTCACGAGTACATACGGCGGTTTGAAAGTCGGATACTTAAAGCCGATGGATGTTATCATCTCGCAGATAGTGTCTGCAGTGATCGTGTGTGTTATAACCTATGCACAGCTGTCGCTCATGAACAACTGGCTTTTGCCCGTAAGAGAGTTTGTCCTGATGCTGCTTTGCCAGATTGTGATCATCATACTATGGACGCTTCTTTGCAACGTTATCTATCACAGGGTTTATCCGCCCAGACAGATATTGCTTGTTCACGGAGACAGACCTTTTGATGAAATCGTGGCTAAGTTTAATTCAAGGGCCGACAAGTTCAACATCGCAGAAACGATCCATATAAATACGGGTGTTGAAGCAATCTGTGAAAAGATTGAAAAAGAATATAAGACGGTACTCTTATGGGACCTTGATACATACAAAAGAAACAGACTGCTCAAATTCTGTTACTCAAGATCCGTCAGAGTATATCTGATGCCGAAGATCTCGGATGTACTTGTTAAGGGCTCGGATCCCGTGCATCTTTTTGACACACCGCTTCTTTTGGTCGGAGAACATGCACTTACCGTAGAGCAAAGGGCGACAAAGAGATTCTTTGACATCATCCTTTCGACCGTCCTTATCGTTGTGACTTCGCCCATAATGCTGATCACAGCTATCATAATAAAACTCTATGACCGCGGTCCCGTGCTATACAAACAGATAAGATGTACGGACGGGGCAAGACAGTTTAAGATACTGAAATTCAGGAGCATGAAGGTTGATGCCGAAAAGGACGGGGTTGCACGCCTTGCATCAAGAAATGATTCCAGGATCACTCCGATAGGAAAATTCATAAGAAGCGTAAGGATCGATGAACTCCCCCAGCTTTTTAACATTTTTATCGGGGATATGTCATTTATAGGACCAAGGCCCGAACGTCCTGAGATCATAGAACAGTATGTTGCCAAAATGCCTGAGTTCGTATTCAGAATGAAGATGAAGGCCGGTCTGGCGGGATATGCGCAGGTATACGGAAAGTACAATACCACGCCTTATGACAAGCTGAAACTCGACCTTACATATATAGAGAATTATTCGATCTGGCTCGATCTTAAGCTCATGCTTTTGACGCTTAAGATATTGATAAAGCCGGAAAGCACTGAGGGTGTTGACAACTCTCAAACAACGGCGATGAAAGATCCTTCGGGAGAAAAGGAAAAAGATGATCAATAGTGATTACCGCAGAGAAGGTCTGGATCTTAAGAGATTCGGTCTTTATCTGCAAAAAAGAGTCTGGATAATCATAGTTCTTACGGTTTTGGGCTTCGGAGTCGGGGCCCTTGCTTACCAGATGGTCCGCTCCATAAACATGCCGATAGAGTTTAAGGCTGTTTCAAAACTGTACATAAGTTTCAATACCGACGAGAACGGAGATGTTTACCAGTATTACAACGGTTATACATGGGATGAGCTTCTGGATTCGGATCCTATCATGGAATGCGTTATGGCATACCTCCCGGGATACAATTCAGCATCGGTCAGGGAAGCTACAAAGGCAGAGATACTGTCTGATGTAAGACTCCTTACGGTAACGATCACCGGAAATACCGAGAAATTTGTCCGCGAGGTACAAGCTGCCGTGCAGAACGGCCTTACTTTATATGCTACGACCAGCGAAGAACTCCAGGCGATCTATACGATAAGGAGCATCTCCCCTGAAAGAATCTACTGGGAAGATAAGACCATGGTTTCCGCGATCACAGGAGCCATAGTATTCGGAATGGTATCACTTATAGCATTCCTTTTCGGATATGTGTTAAATGAAACCATCTGTGTTCAGTCGGATCTTGAAAAGAGGTTCCCCATGAAAGCCCTCGGGATCATGACAAGGAACCAGAAAGGTCTTCAGCCCTACAATCAGGAATTAAAGGCCAATCTTACATATCTTTGTGCCGAAAAGAAGACCGTCGTATTTATTGATGTGGATGATCATGCAGAACTCAGAGCTGCAGATATTGAAAAGATCCTCAACTGGAAAGAGGGAGGACAGTTATCCGGAGACGGCCAGATAGGAGAACTTGTATGGCATGTTCGCTCCGAAGAGGAAGAGGATGACTGGTTTGCCGATGAAAGCGACAGGGAATGGAAGATATATCCCTTTAACGGATCTAACCTTACCGATAAAGAATGTGAATTCATAAGAAGGATGGGCGGAGTTATACTGCTTATTCCCTTCAGCGTAAATAATGCTTCCAGAAAAACGGAGAGGATACTTACTCTCCTTAAGAACCAGGACTGCAAAGTGATAGGTGCCGTGATCTCGGAAGCAGATGAAGAATACCTTAACAGATACTTTGCTTAATAGTCCGTACATTGGAGAAAAGATGAGTTTCCAGGTTTTGATATCGGCTCTTAACGCTGATGAAAAAGAGCTTTTAAACGGAATGAAGATCCAAAGTGATGCTGTTTTGGTAAACCAGTGTGAAACTGACGGTGAAGACAGGATCGATATCGACGGTCATTCCGCTTTGATCATGCGCCGGAGTGACAGAGGCGTTGGATTGAGCCGGAACACAGCGATGGATAATGCACAGGCAAAGATCTGTCTTTTTTCCGATGAAGATATAGAATATTACGACGGATACGAAGAAAAGGTACTTGCTGCTTTCAAGAGACATCCCGATGCATCGGTCATCACGTTTAACATGGATGTCGATGAAAGACGAAGAACATACATAAATGAAAAAGAGCGCAAAGTCGGATGGACAAATTACGGAAGATATCCTGCATATGCGCTGGCAATATCATTAAGCGACATACGAAATAAGAATATAAGGTTTTCACATCTTTTCGGCGGAGGCGCAAAGTACAGTAACGGTGAAGATTCTCTGTTTTTACATGACTGCCTGAAAAACCGCCTTAAGATCTATGCCGTGACCGACTGTCTCGGAAAGGAAAAATACAGGGAGTCGACCTGGTTTAAGGGATATACGGACAAGTTCTTTTTTGACAGGGGGGTCCTTTATCATTTCCTTTACGGAAAAGCAGCCCTGCTTCTGGGCCTTCGATTCTTATTATCAAACAAAAAGACGATGCTTAAAGATATTAGACTTTCAAAAGCGCTTTTGCTTTTGAAAAACGGTATAGTCGAAGGAAAGACATTATGATCATATATGCGGCTGTGGCGGTGATCTCGATACTGCTGGGATTACTGGTCAATAACAGATGCGCCAGATTACAATACGGCTTCAGCAGACAACAGGTATTGAACGCACTGAGCGTTCTATCTGTTTTTTTGCTTTTATTTACCGTGTCGGCCCTCCGGTTGAACGTCGGAAATGACTATGCCAAATATGTTGAGTTTTTCCATCTTATAAGATGCAAACTCGATACGCCTACGGTAGTCCCGACGGAGTTTGGGTTTAATGCGGTATGTATTCTCATATACCTCATAAGCGGACGGCAGGAAAATTATCTTCTTATGTTCGCGCTTTTTGCGTTTGTAACGATACTGCTTTTCCTGCTTGCCATCTACCGTCAGGCTGATTCGTTTGCGTTTTCGTTCTTTATCTTCATGTGTCTGGGATATTATTTCCAGAGCTTTAACACGATTAGATATTATCTTGCGCTTGCGATCGCTCTTTGCTGCATTCCTTATGCCCTAAATAAAGAATGGTTTAAGTTTATATTCTTTTTACTTTTGGGAGCTACTTTCCATAAGTCGCTGCTTATAGTCATACCGCTTTACTTTCTTGCGACGTTAAGCTACAAAAAGTGGCATCTTGCGTTAATGCTTGCATTTTCATCAACTTTCCTTTTGTTTAAGGACTTTTATATGAAGCTGTTCCTCTTTGTATATCCGACATACGAAGAGACGGAATATCTCGAGGGAGGGACCAGCCTCATCAACATAGCAAGATGTGCCGCGGTTCTTGTTTTTTCCCTTATCATGTATAATAAGGTGATAAGAGGAAACAAAAGAAACAGTTTTTACTTTTACTGCAATCTCGGAGCACTCGTTCTTTATACATGCTGTTCGTTCCTTCCGGTGATATCCAGGATAGGTTACTACCTCAATATAACGCATATCTTTTTTATCCCGGTCCTTATTAACGGGATAGAGAACAGGAAGATCAAAACGGCACTTACTGTAGCAACCGCCGCCGCGATGATTCTTTATTTTGTGATATTTCTTGTCACAAAGGCGCCTGCGGACGGCTTAAGGATCCTGCCTTACCAGACATTTTTGTTTCATGATATGGTACCGATCCTTTCGGATGTGAGCTAAAATGAGCAGATTTTTTTCGATAATAACTGTTTGCCTTAATCCCGGCAAAAGGCTGTCCGTAACACTTAAAAGCATTGCGGATCAGGAATTTGATGACTACGAGATCATAGTAAAGGACGGCGGTTCGACCGACGGCTCTTTGGATGTGCTAAATGCGTATAAAGTCAGGGACCTTAAGCTCATAGAAGGCAAAGATGCCGGCATTTACGATGCGATGAACATCGCATTAAAAGAAGCGGGCGGCAGATACGTTTGTTTTTTAAATTGCGGAGACACTTTTACGGACTGCGACGTTTTAAAGGATGTGGCAAGAAAGATCCGGGAATATGAAGAGAACGGATCGGAACAAAAGGCAGTATTTTACGGAAACGTGATCGAGAAAACAACTGACACGTGTGTAATGTCTAATCCGGTTATCGATGCTTTTGCCTGCTACAGGAATGTCCCCTGCCATCAGGCCTGCTTTTATGAAAGGGAACTTGTAAATGCTCATCCTTTTAACACCCGATACAGAGTAAGGGCGGATTATGAACAGTTCCTTTGGTGTTTCTTTAAAGCCGGGGCAAAGATGATCTATACGGATAAGGTGGTCGCCTGCTATGAGGGAAACGGTTACTCCGAAAGCAGGGAAGGAAAACGCCTTTCAGATCGCGAACACAAAGCCATAGTATCCGATTACATGACAAAAGGTCAGATATTTAAATACAGGATGATAATGCTTCTTTCTTTTTCTTCATTAAGGAGCGTTATTTCCAAAAGCAGGGTGCTTGCCGGACCCTATAATGCTTTAAAAAGAAAGATTTATTCCGGGAAGGTTGAAAGATGAAAATACTTTGGGTAGTCAATATAATGCTTCCGGAGATAGCAAAGCACCTTGGGCTTCCTTACTCAAACAGGGAAGGCTGGCTCACGGGGATCTTCGGGGAATTCCTGAAGAAAAAAGACGAATTCAGTCTTTGCGTTGCATTTCCCGCAGATGATAAAGATCTTGTAGGAACAAAATTTGATATAGACGGTATAGAATGCCGTGCGTTTTATGAGGACCTTTCACACCCTGAGTATTACGTGAAGGAGCTTGAGGGCGTATTTAAAAAGATGATCAAAGAGGTGGATCCCGATGTGATGCATGTATCCGGAACCGAATTTCCTCATGCACTTTCCGCTGTAAGGGCATTTAACAACAAAAACAGAACGGTTATCTCGATACAGGGAATATGCAGGAAGATAGCGGAGGATTACATGGCAATGCTCCCTTCCAATGTCAGCTGCTCCATTTCGTTCAGGGATCTTGTAAGGAAGGACTGGATGAGAGTCCAACGAAGAAAATTCTATCTTCGTGCGGTAAGTGAGACCGAAGCTTTAAGGCTTTCTGGAAATGTTATCGGCAGAACATCATTTGACCGTGAGGCGGTAACCGGAATAAATGAAGAGATCAGATATTTTTGCGTGAACGAGACCATGCGCCCCGAGTTTTATGAAGGGTCATGGGATGTCGATAAAGCTTCAAAGCATACGATCTTTACGGGGCAGGGTGATTATCCGATAAAGGGACTGCACTTCCTTATAAAGGCATGCGGGTTACTGGTTAAAAAATACCCCGACCTTACATTGAGGATCGCCGGAAACAGCATAATCGAATCCGGCACTTTTAAACAAAGACTTAAACTTCCTTCATACGGGAAGTATTTAAGAAAACTCATCAGCGAAAACGGACTTGAAGGACATGTGGTTACGACCGGTCCTCTTAAGGCTGATGAAATGAAGAATGAATATCTTTCATCGAGTGTATTTGTTCTTCCTTCGTATATTGAGAATTCTCCGAATACGCTTGCCGAAGCGATGCTCCTTGGAGTTCCTGTTGTGACCTCGGATGCAGGCGGCATAAAGGATATGATATCCGAAGAAGAAGGATTCATATTTGAACGTGGAAATTATGAGCAGATGGCCGGACTTATAAAAAAAGTCTGGGAGAGCGAGGATAACGATCCTCTTATAATAAGGAACCTTGTCAAAAAATGCAGGGACAGGGCCTTTAGTCAGCATAACGGAGAGAAAAATCTCGAGGAACTTTTTAAGGTATACGAAGAGATAGGTAGATAATGGGACTCAATATCGTTTTTATGTCCAATTTCATAAATCATCATCAAAAGCCTTTTTGCGATGCGATGTATGACAAGGTCGGAGAAGGATTTATTTTCCTGCAGACGGAGCCTATGGACCAGGAGCGTATCGAAATGGGATGGAGTGACGCTTATACTTCGCTTCCCTATGTAAGGCTTCTTTATGAGAATGAGGAAGAAGCAAAGCGTATGGTCATGGAAGCCGACGTCCTTATCGCGGGATGGAGCGACAGGACAGACCTTATCAAAGCAAGGCTTAATGAAAAGAAAATGACCATAAGGATATCCGAGAGGATATACCGTGAAGGACAGTGGAAATTCATATCGCCACTCGGCCTTATCTCAAAATATGCAGAGCATGTAAGATACAGGAAAGCACCTGCTTATCTTCTTTGTGCGGGAGCCTATGTTGCATCGGATTTCAAGCTGATACATGCCTATCCCGACAAAATGTATAAGTTCGGATATTTCCCCGAGCTCAGGAAGTATCATATTGATAAGCTTTTTGAACTTAAGGATAAAAGCGGGATGATAGAGATCGTCTTTGCGGGCAGATTCCTTAAGCTTAAGCATCCCGAATACATATGCTGGCTTGCCAGAGACCTTAAAAAGGAAAATGAAAAGAGAAGATCAAGGAACGAGCCTTTGCTTCCCGAATTCAGGATTCATATGATAGGAAGCGGTGAGCTTGAGCATCCGATGAGGACCATGATCACTGAATACGAACTGCTTGATAACGTGCAGTTTTACGGATTCCTTCCGCCTGATAAAGTAAGGACCATCATGGAAAGATGTCATATCATGATCTTTCCTTCCGATGAACTTGAAGGGTGGGGTGCCGTAGTCAATGAAGCAATGAACAGCGGATGTGCGGTAGTGGCATGCCTTGCGGCCGGCGCCGTACCTTACCTTATAAGACAATGGGATAACGGAGTGGCATTTGACAAGGAAGATTATGACAGTATGAAGGATGCCGTGATCTACCTTATGACACACGGTAAGCAAAGAGAAGAGATCGGCAAAAGAGCCTACAGAACGATCCTTGACTCGTGGAATCCCGAAAACGCGGCGGGAATGCTGCTTTATATGATCGAGGGATGGCAGCAGGGCCTTGATCATGCGCCTATAGACGGACCAATGTCAAAGGCACCGGTGATCGCACCCGGAAAGATGCGGGCATATATGGAAAATAACGGAAAAAGAAGGGGTTCCTGATGGACACAAAAGAACCTATCCTTATAAGTGTGATAGTACCGGTATACAACTCCATGGATTGTCTGGAGCGCTGTATATCTTCAATACAAAAACAGACTTATCAAAGAATTGAAATAATAATCGTAGATGACGGATCGACCGACAATACCGGAGCGCTTGCTGAAAAGCTTGCTTTACCCGACAAGAGGATCAAGGTGCTCCACAAGGAAAACGGCGGATCCTCATCGGCCAGAAATCTGGGACTTTCGGTAGCAAAAGGTGAATATATAGGATTTGTCGATGCCGATGACTATATAGAACCGATGATGTATGAAAGACTGTTGCTTGCAGCTTTGGAAGCAAACGTTACCATGGTCCAGACTTCCCGTGACGAGATCGATGATAACGGACTAAGGCTTCCCGATGTCTGCATCCCTCCGGAAAAAGGAGAGATTGTCGACGGTCATACGGTGATGAGAGAACTGCTCCTTCACAGGGGAGACTGCTCTTTTTGTACCAAGTTAACTCACAGATCGCATTTTGATTCATATAAATACCCGGAAGGAGAATTAAACGAGGACTTTAACCTGCTCGTACGCATGCTTTCGGAAATAAGGTCGGTAGCGATACTTCCTTATCAGGATTATCATGTGGTCTACCGAATGCGATCCAACTCAAGGACCGATAATGAGGAATACTTCCCTCCGGTGTACAGGGATATAGTTGTAAATGCTGACCGCGTCCGGGAGATAGTTGAAAAGGATTATCCGGAGCTTAAAAAAGAAGCATTTCGTTTTTCGATGTTCCAAAGGATCGAATACATGCTTCATATCCCGATAGCACAGATGAAGCGGAAAAACACCTTTTATAAGGATGTCAAAAAGAACCTCAGGCGTAATATGTTTAAAGCTCTGGGGAATCCGTATCTTACCAAAAAGAACAAAGAATATATTTTTATTTTCGGATGCATGCCCAAGACGGCACGCGTAATACACAGGATATGCAAGAAAGGAAAGAAATGATCATGGGAAACAAAGGCAAATATTATTTAACAACGGCAATACCGTATACATCTGGAAAGCCGCATGTGGGTAATTCCTATGAAATAGTCATGGCTGATGCCATAGTGCGCTATAAAAAACAGGAAGGATACGATGTATTCTTTCAGACGGGAACGGACGAGCATGGATTAAAGATCGAAAAGAAAGCTCAGAAGGCCGGAATTAAGCCCAAGGAATTGGTGGACGGCATCGTTGATTCGATAAAGAGCGTTTACCGGACTCTCAACATCGAATATGACAGATTCATAAGGACAACCGATGAAGACCATATCGAACAGGTTCAAAAGATATTCAAAAAGTTCTATGACCAGGGAGATATTTATAAGAGTGCATACGAGGGAATGTACTGTGTTCCCTGTGAGTCATTCTGGACCGAGTCGCAGCTTAAGGACGGAATGTGTCCCGACTGCGGTCGTGAGGTTACGCCCGCAAAGGAAGAAGCTTATTTCTTTAAGATGAGTAAATATGCCGACAGACTTATCGAACACATCAATACCCATCCCGAGTTCATCCAGCCGGTTTCAAGGAAAAACGAAATGATGAACAATTTCCTTCTTCCCGGACTTCAGGATCTTTGCGTAAGCCGTTCTTCATACACATGGGGAATTCCCGTAAGCTTTGATGAAAAGCACGTTGTCTATGTGTGGGTTGATGCGCTTTCAAACTATATAACAGGCATAGGATACGATGCTGACGGCAACCATAAAGAGACATACAAAAAGTTCTGGCCCGCTGACCTTCACCTTATCGGAAAGGATATCGTAAGATTCCATACGATCTACTGGCCCATATTTCTTATGGCCCTCGGCGAGGAACTTCCCAAGCAGATATTCGGACATCCCTGGCTTTTGCAGGGCGGTGAAAAGATGAGTAAGTCACGCGGTAACGTGATCTATGCGGATGATCTGGTTTCGATCTTCGGAACAGATCCCGTCAGATATTTCCTTCTACACGAGATGCCTTATGACAATGACGGAACAATAACATGGGAACTTGTTATCGAAAGATTCAACTCTGATCTTGCAAACGTGCTCGGAAATCTGGTCAGCAGGACCATATCGATGAGCAACAAGTATTTTGACGGAGTTGTTGAGCAGACGGGCGTTACGGGTGAACCGGATGCCGATCTTAAGGAAGTCGTGAAAAATACTGCTTCACGTATGTCGCAAAAGATGGATGAGTTCAAAGTAGCGGATGCCATAAGCGAAGTGTTTGCACTCTTCAGACGTTGCAATAAGTATATCGACGAGACGGAACCGTGGGTACTTGCAAAGAGTGAAGACAATAAAGACAGACTTAAGGAAGTGCTCTATAACCTTACGGAATCGATCTGTATAGGAGCAAATCTCCTTATACCGTTTATGCCTGAAACCGGAACAAAGATCCTTGAAGAGATGAATGATTCGGTAAGGGATTTTGATAAGCTTAGTGAGTATGGCCTTTACCCTTCAGGTAAAAAGGTTGTTGAAAAGCCCGAGATCCTCTTTGCAAGGCTTGATTCGGAGGAGATCATGAAGAAAGTCGAACAGATACGTGCAGCCCAGAAGGCCGAATACGAAAGAGAAAACGGTATAAGCCCTGACGAAGGTGCATCCGAAGAAGGTATCAATGTGGAGTTTAAGCCCGAGATCGAATACGATGATTTTGCAAAACTCCAGTTCTGTGTCGGAGAGATAATAAAATGTGAAGAGGTTCCAAAGTCCAAAAAACTTCTCTGCTCACAGGTTAAGATAGGAAACAAGGTAAAGCAGATAGTATCGGGGATCAAGCAGTACTACAAGCCCGAAGAGATGGTCGGCAAAAAGGTGATGGTGCTCGTTAATCTGAAGAGCGCTACTTTGGCCGGAGTCGTTTCGGAAGGAATGCTGCTTTGCGCAGAGGATGAAAACGGAAATCTGGCGTTGTTAAGTCCCGAAAAGGATATGCCTTCGGGAGCCGAAATAAGTTAGCGAGGAAGGAAAACAAGCGCGAACGAAGAGAGCATTTGGGGGGTAATTATGACAAAAACTGAATTTACCATCGATTCGAGGGACGGAGTTACGAAGCTCCATGCTGTAAGGTGGACACCTGACGGAGAAGTAAAAGGTATAATCCAGATCGTCCACGGTATGGCCGAATATGTCGAAAGATATGAGCATGCCGCAAAATGGTTCTCAGACAGAGGCTTTGTCGTAACAGGTGTTGATATGCTGGGACATGGAAAAAGTGTCCCGGAGGGTGGCACCTACGGATATTACTGCGAACAGGATCCCGCAACGGTAGTCGTCAGGGATGTTCACAGACTGAAGAAGCAGAACCAGGAGCAGTTCCCGGGAGTCCCGTATTTTATCTGGGGACACAGCATGGGTTCCTTCATACTGCGTAATTACATGTTCAGATACGGAACAGGGATAGACGGAGCAATAGTCTGCGGAACGGGATCACAGCCCGGAGCTGTAGTCAAGTTCGGTCTTTGCCTTACATCCATTCAGAAGCTTTTCTTTGGCAGCAAGCACAAAGCCCAGATGATCGCAAATATGGCTTTCGGAGATCCCAAAAAGATCCCGGAAGGACATAAGAGCGACTGGCTTTGTACCGATCCTGCCGAAACGAAAAAATATGACGAAGATCCGCTTTGCGGATTTGTATTCACGGTAAACGGATACAAAACCCTATTTACTTTGATAGACCGTCTTAATAACAAAAAACTCGTATCCAAGATGCCCAAGGATCTTCCGGTATTCATAATATCGGGAAGCGAGGATACGGTCGGAGATAACGGCAAGGGTGTTAAGCAGGTTTATGAAAGCTATAAAGAGCTCGGAATGAAGGATGTCGAGATGAAGCTTTATGAGGGCTACCGTCACGAGATACATAACGAGCCCATAAAGGAAGAAGTTTTCTCCGATATGCTGGGCTGGATCGAAAGGAAGATTAAGTAAGATTGATCAAAGGATTTTTTAAGTTTGTTTTTACTGTTTTGCTTTTTGCGGCAGGTATCCTGCTCATTGGCTTTGTAATGATGGTAGGCAGGAATTATGCTACAAGATCCGATCATCGAAACGCAGGTATCATCGATGCGACAAAGCAGATAAAGCAGACCTTATCGGACAATATCGAGAACATTGATTCCGAAAAAGTCACTAAAGCGATAGATGATCTTAAGGAAAGATCAAAAAACGGAGAACTGGATTCGGCAACGAAGGTCAGGGATGCCGTCAAGGAAACAGGCCGTGAAATGGGCATCGAGATAACCGATGATGCCGCAGGTGCCATATCCGATGCCGTGGATCAGCTGGAGGATATGGGATTTTCAACGGAAACTCTGATCGAAGAGACCGAAGAGGTATACAAGAAGTATGGCGAAGATTTTCTGGACCATATGGAGGAGGCATTTATCGAGGCGTCAAAAGAAGCCGCAGGCAATACTGCCGAGCAGATCTGGGACAGTGTTGAAGATACTGTCAGACAGATGTTTTAATTGTCGGGCTTCTTCATAATATTGTTGTATTTTGGTTGAGAATACGTATTTGCGGTGATATAATATCACTATATCGTCAATATGGGTAATTATGTACGATTTTAGCAGGATTGACATCCGTTTTATCGACCCTGATGAGTGGGAAGATGCCATGGCATTGGCGTATCGGACATTTTTAAGATACGATGCTTCGATGTTTGATAAGGACGGGGTGGATCACTTCAGGAATTTCATATCGGACAATTTTCTGAAGAGAATGTTTGAGATCGGTCAATACCAGGTTGTCGGTGCATATTACTACGGAAAGATAGTAGGAGTCATTTCACTGAGAAATGACCATCATATATCGCTCCTGTTTGTTGACGGAGAGTTTCACAGACAGGGAATAGGCAGACGCCTTGTCGGAGAGATCGCGGACTATGCGCGGCAAAAGCTCCACCAAAAAGAACTCACGGTAAATGCAGCCCCTTATGCCACCGAGTTTTACCATAAGCTCGGGTTTAGGGATTCGGGTGAGCGCACCACAGAGAACGGGATAGTATTTACCCCCATGACTTACAGATTCAGGATCACCGATGAGCAAGATATTTGACCTTGAAAGCCCTCTGATGCAGGGACTCAATAAATTTGCAGACCTTATCATACTAAATCTTCTGACGATTGTATGTTGTATTCCGTTGTTTACCATCGGAGCATCGATCACGGCTCTTCACTTTGTGTGCCTTAAGATCGTCAGGGACGAAGAAACCTATGTGGTAAGGAGTTTCTTTAAATCATTCAAGCAGAATTTCAAGCAGGCTACTGCCATATGGCTTATCGAAGTAGTCGTGTTCGGAGTTCTTGCTTTGGACTTTTACCTTATGGGGCATGCAGATATCGAATTTCCTGTGTGGCTGCCTTCGGCACTTTTGGCGGTAGATGCCCTGATATTTGTTTTGGGACTTCATGTTTTCCCGCTTCTTTCTAGATTTGAAAACACGGTAGCAAGAACGATAAAAAACAGCGTCATGGTCGGGATACTTACCCTTCCCAAGACGATCCTCATGGCTGCGGTATGTGCACTTCCCGTAGTGCTTATTTATTTCTTTGAACAGGTACTTGCACCTTTCATGCTGCTCTTGGGAATATCAGGTCCGGCGTTTTTGTGTGCTTTGATCTACAACAAGACATTTAAAAGATTTGAACCCTCCGAGGAAGATAAAGACCCGGATGAGTGGTATGTGGAACCGGTAGCCGGGGAGACGGCAGAAGAAACGGAAGAAGAGACGACGGAAAAGACGGAAGAAGAAGTTATCCCGTCTGAGACCGATAAGGAGCCTTAATGAAGGACGAGTGGAAACGCTTCTTTATACAATGGGTTCTCCCGGTTGTGATCTTTGCGGTGGCATTGGTATTCATGCTCGCAAGCTTCACCGCCAATATTAAACAGGAAACTGTTACCAATTATGAAGAGGACATGGTAGTGGCCTCTACTGAGTATGCTGCAAACATCACATCATCCCTCCGCAAGATGGAAGCGGTCGGAGATGCTCTCATAGATGTTATCGTAAATAATAACCTGGCAGATTTCGGAGCTTCAGATGCGTTGGGACCTCTTGTAAAGAATTCCGATGCATACATGGCACTTTTGGTTGAAGAAAACGACAAGGTCGTAACCGAAGAAGGAAAATCTTTCCTGGGTTCTGACCTTTCGTATTTTGACAGCGCCGTATCCCTTAATAACAGGGGCGTTACTTTTGTGAGAAATGATGAGATAATTGGACGGGCAGCATTTGTTGTAAAGATGCCGGTTGATAATTCGACTCACAAATGCGTGTTGCTCTACTATGCGGTAAACGATGATACCTTATCAAGACTCGTTACCGTGTCTGCGGATGCGGACGGCTCGTCCTTTGCACTTCTTACTGACAAAGACGGACGTGTGCTTGCTTCCACAAATCCCGGAGCCGGATTTGAAGATGACTGTAACTTCTGGGAAAAGATAGCACCCGCAAACAATGCTTCAACGTTAAAGAGGATCAAAACAAGAGTCGTTTCTTATCTTTCCGGATCATTTGAAGCGGTTATCGGCAGAACTGATTACATTACGACATATACGCCGATAAAGGATACGAACTATATACTTCTTGTTAACTACAACAAACTAAATGTAGACAAGAACGAGAATCGCCAGTACAGAAACAACATTAAGAGACTACAGTGGTGTCTTGCCGTAATGGCAACGTTTATCATAGTCATCACGTTCATACAGATCGCACAGAACTATGTTACTTCTAAGAACACCACAGAGCTTAAGGACAAGGCAGATACCGATCAGTTGACAGGATTAAAGAACAAGCTGGCAACCGAAAGGGAGATAAAGGAATACATTACGGATCATCCCGATTCGCTGGGAATGCTTTTTGTAGTGGATATTGATAACTTCAAGAAGATCAATGATACAATGGGTCACGCCTTCGGTGACGAGGTATTAAGAGAACTCGGAAGAAACATCGGTATCAACTTCAGAGTATCTGATATCATCGGACGTTCCGGCGGTGATGAGTTCATGATCTTCCTTAAGAATCTTAAAGAAGAGCAGAACACTCTGCGCGAAGCACAAAAGCTTATTTACTTCTTCAGACACTTCCAGGTCGGCGACTACGTTAAGTATTCGGTTACCGCAAGTATCGGAGCAGCTGTATTCCCTACGAATGGAGCTGACTTTGAAACCCTTTACAAAGCAGCCGATGCAGCCGTATACAAGTCTAAAAAGAGAGGAAAGAACCAGTTGTCATTCTTTGATGACAGAGACAGAACTCCCGAAGAAGTTGCCGAAGCGGATGCTCATCTTATTGACATATCGCGTAAGGAAGAAGAATAGGCTTGGACAATTTGCATAGCGGACGGTGGATTTTTTGTTCAAATTGCTTTGAGGAGCAGCAAGACCGCTTTGATATTAGCAATTCTTACAATTAAGAAAAAATATATTTGTGAAATAGTGGCATAGAGTATGCCGCTATTTTTTTGTATACTTTCAATGTTGGAAACTATAAACCTAAGGAGGACATTTTAAATGGCTAGTTTATCACTTAAGAACATCTGCAAGGTTTATCCTAACGGATTCGAAGCTGTTAAGGATTTCAGCCTTGAGATCAAGGACCAGGAGTTCATCATCTTCGTTGGACCTTCAGGATGCGGTAAGTCTACAACACTTCGTATGATCGCAGGACTTGAGGACATTTCTTCCGGCGAATTAAAGATCGGTGACAGAGTTGTTAATGACGTAGAACCCAAGGACAGAGATATCGCGATGGTATTCCAGAACTACGCTCTGTATCCTCATATGTCAGTTTATGACAACATGGCATTCGGACTTAAGCTCCGTAAGGTTCCCAAGGACGAAATAGACAAGATGGTTAAGGAAGCTGCAAAGATCCTCGACCTTACAGCACTTCTCGATCGTAAGCCCAAGGCTCTTTCCGGTGGACAGAGACAGAGAGTTGCAATGGGACGTGCTATCGTTCGTAACCCTAAGGTATTCCTTATGGACGAGCCTCTTTCAAACCTCGATGCAAAGCTCCGCGTACAGATGAGAATTGAGATCGCTAAGCTTCACCAGAGACTCGGAACCACCATCATTTACGTTACACATGACCAGACAGAAGCTATGACGCTCGGTGATCGTATCGTTGTTATGAAGGACGGTGTTATCCAGCAGGTTGACACACCTCAGAACCTTTACGAGAAGCCCGCTAACCTCTTCGTTGCAGGATTCATGGGATCACCTCAGATGAACTTCCTTGATGCTGTAGTTGAAGGTGAAGGCGAGAACGTTTCACTTAAGGTTGCAGGAAAGAGCATCCCTCTTCCTCCCGCTAAGGCTAAGAAGGTTTCTGAAGGCGGTTACATCGGAAAGACAGTTACATTCGGTATCCGTCCTGAGGATGTATATGATTCAGAGATGTTCATCGAGACATCTAAGTGTGTATTCGAATCACAGATCAAGGTTTACGAATTGCTCGGTGCAGAAGTTTATCTTTACTTTGATCTTGCTGAGTTCCCTATCACAGCCAGAGTTGACTCACGTACAACTGCAAGACCCGGCGATACTGTTAAGTTCGCATTCGACGTTGAGAAACTTCACATCTTCGATAAGGAAACAGAAACAATCATCACAAACTAGTCATTCCTTAAATAAGATAGTCAGGGCACCTCGAAAGAGGTGCCCTTTTGACGTTATTTGGTGTAAAATATAAAGGTAGTGTTGCCAAAAGAAAACCCTGCAAGGAGAAAGAAATGATTTCAACACAGATTCTCAGAAATTGCATAGACGAGCTGCATGGAATAACGAAGATAGATATGAGTGTTTACAATGCAGACGGAGAGCTGCTTGTTAATACCGCGGATGAGGAGATCGTTGATCCCGAAGTCATTAAAAGTTTTATTAATTCACCGGCAGAAAGCCAGGTGGTTTCAGATGATAACATTATTAAGGTTTTTGACGAGGATGAGCTCATTTATGTCGTAGTCTGTGCCGGAGGCGTGGAAAACTCTTTCATGTCGGCAAAGATCGCAGCCAGCCAGATAAGGATGCTCTCTTCGGCATATAAAGAAAAATTCGACAGGAATAACTTTATCCAGAATCTCCTGATGGACAATCTTCTTTTGGTCGATGTGTACAGCAGGGCAAAAAAGCTTCATATAGATACATCGGTACCCAGAGTGGTTTATGTTATAGAAGCCGGCGGAGAAAAGGATACGGTTCTTCCTGAGCTTTTAAAGCACCTTTTCACGGTACAGTCCGGAGACTTCGTTACGGCAGTAGACGAAAACAGCGTGATAGTGGTAAAAACACTTGAAAAAGCAGATGATAACGAGGAAATTTTCCGTATTGCCCAGACGATAGTCGATACCGTAAACTCCGAAGCGATGATAAACATAAGGGTCGGATATGGAACCGTTGCGACCGAGATAAAAGATGTTTCAAAGTCATATAAAGAAGCCATGATGGCTGTTGATGTTGGAAAGATCTTTTACGCCGACAGAAAAGTTAATTCTTATAACAGTCTTGGCATCGGACGTTTGATATACCAGCTTCCGCCCAATCTTTGTCAGATGTTCATAGAAGAGATATTCGGTGATAACGATCCTGCGTCTTTTGATGAAGAGATCGTATCTACCGTGTATAAATTCTTTGAAAACAGCCTTAACGTATCGGAAACCGCAAGGCAGCTTTTTATTCACAGGAATACGCTTGTTTACAGGGTTGAAAAGCTTAAGGCGATAACGGGCCTGGATGTCAGGGTGTTTGATGATGCGTTGACGTTTATGATAGCTATGATGGTCAACAATTATCTTAAATATCTTGAAAGACTCAAATAAAAATCCTCTGCACTAAGGGAAGACGCCATGCGTTACCGGAACAGTTAGCTACTACCAGGCACTCCCACATCACATGGGAAATCCCTCTTAGTGCTGCTTCGTTCCCGACCTGACACGGTTCGTGGGCACCCATTGCGCAGGACCCGATGATCAACACCACTTGCGCCGGGCAGCCATGACATCTTCCCTCAATACAGAGGGTTTGCCAATGAAGTATACATTAAAACGGACAATAAAGTCAAATATATGCTGATACTCGGACTTACGAAAACAACATTACTGGATTACCCGGGACACGTCGCAGCCACCGTATTTACAGGTGGCTGTAATTTCAGGTGTCCTTATTGTCATAACGGCCAGATGGTCCTTAATCCCGCGTCTATGGAAAAGATCTCCGAAGAGGAGGTACTGGCCTTTTTGAAAAAAAGAAAAGGAATACTTGACGGGGTATGTGTGACCGGCGGAGAACCCACGATCCAGTCGGACCTTCCGGAATTCATTAAAAAGATAAAGGACCTCGGATATCCGGTAAAACTTGATACCAACGGAACGCATCCCGGAATGATAAAAGAGCTTATAGCCGCCGGCCTTGTAGATCACATTGCCATGGATATAAAAAACGTCTTTGAAAAATATGAAGAGACTTCGGGATGCAGCGCTACGATGATCCCCTCGATAAAGGAAAGCATTAAGATCATTGAAGAATCCGGTATTAACTATGAATTCAGGACAACGGTCGTAAAAGAACTGCACAGTCCTGAGGACATTGCCGGCATTACGGCCCTTATAAAGGATCCGTCAAGATATTTTCTTCAAAGCTATGAGGAGTCGGATAATGTGATCGAAAAAAGATTTTCGGCATATTCAGCGCAGGAATTTGAGAAGATCCTGTCTTTGATCGATGGACCAAAGCCGAATCTTCGGGGAATTGAATGATGAGAAAATATACTGAAGATGAAAAATACATGAAAAAAGCCCTGGCCGAGGCCCAAAAGGCCTATGCGCTTGGCGAGGTTCCCATAGGATGCGTGATAGTCTATGAGGGAAAGATCATCGGAAGAGGCTATAACAGGCGAAATACCGACAAGAACACCCTTTCCCATGCGGAGATCACGGCGATCAACAAAGCAAGTAAAAAGATGGGAGACTGGCGCCTTGAAGGATGCACCTTATATGTGACGCTCGAGCCATGCCAGATGTGCTCGGGAGCCATAGTCCAGGCGAGAATAGACAGAGTCGTTATAGGAACGATGAACCCCAAAGCGGGATGTGCCGGTTCGATCCTTAATATCCTTGATATGAAGGAATTCAATCATCAGGTAGAGACCGTAACCGGAGTATTAAGGGAAGAATGCACCGATATGCTTCAGACTTTCTTTAAGGAATTAAGGGTCCGGGTAAAGGAGGAAAAGCAGAAAAAAGGTGCGGGAAATGCCTAAAAATGGTAAGATATATAAGTGTAAGTCGGGATCATTCTATTGAAGGTATGGAGGGTACGATATGAAGAGAATAGGTATGCTTACATCAGGCGGTGATTGTCAGGCTCTTAACGCTGCGATGCGCGGAGTAGTAAAGTCATTGCTTTACAGTAACGAGGAAGTGGAGATATACGGTTTTCTTGAGGGTTACAAGGGCCTTATCTACGGAAACTTCAAGATGCTTACCGGAGCTGATTTTGCCGGAATACTCACTAAAGGCGGAACCATACTCGGATCATCAAGAACTCCTTTTAAGACCATAAAGGATCCTGACGAGAACGGACTTGATAAGGTTGAAGCAATGAAGCAGAACTATTACAAGCTTCGTTTGGACGTCCTTGTCATTCTCGGAGGAAACGGAACACATAAAACAGCCAATCTCCTTCGCGAAGAAGGATTAAACATCATCACCCTTCCCAAGACAATCGATAATGACCTTTGGGGAACCGATATGACATTCGGATTCCAGTCAGCTGTCGATATTGCTACGAATTGTATCGACTGCATACATACAACGGCTGCTTCTCATGGCAGGATATTCATAGTCGAAGTCATGGGGCACAAAGTCGGATATCTTACACTTAATGCAGGAATGGCAGGAGGAGCGGATATCATCCTTATCCCCGAGATACCATACGATATCAATAAGGTGATCGAGGCTATTGAACGCAGACATCGTAACGGTAGCCAGTTCACCATCATTGCCGTTGCTGAAGGTGCCATTTCAAAAGAGGACGCAGCTCTTTCAAAGAAGGACTACAAGAAGAAACTCGAGTCTTCAAAATATCCTTCGGTTTCATATGAGATAGCTGCCCAAATCCAGGAGCGCACCGGACAGGAAGTAAGAGTAACGGTTCCCGGACATACTCAAAGAGGCGGATCGCCCTGTCCTTATGACAGAGTATTTGCAAGCCGTTTGGGTGCAGAAGCCGGCGAACTCATTCTTGCCGGAGAATACGGATTTATGGTCGGATACAAGAACCGTGAGATAGTTAAGGTTCCGCTTGAAGATGTTGCCGGAAAACTTAAGATGCTTGAGCCCGATGCTTCCATCATCAAAGAAGCAAAGCTTTTGGGAATAAGCTTCGGAGATTAATATGTCATATACAGCGCTGTATCGAAAGTTCAGACCCAGGACATTTGATGATGTCAGAGGTCAGGACCATATCGTTACTACACTTAAGAATCAGATAAAAAACGGTAGAATGTCACATGCTTACCTGTTCTGCGGAACCCGTGGAACAGGTAAGACTTCGATAGCAAAGATTTTTGCAAGAGCCGTAAACTGTGAAAATCCGGTGGATGGAAGTCCCTGCGGAAAGTGTGCCATGTGCACATCCATAGCCGACGGATCCGCTCTTAATGTTATCGAGATAGATGCAGCATCAAACAACGGTGTAGACAGCGTACGACAGATAGTAGAAGAGGTTTCATATTCACCCGCAACGGGTAAATACAAGGTATATATAATCGACGAGGTTCACATGCTCTCCATTTCAGCGTTCAATGCGCTCCTTAAGACACTTGAAGAGCCGCCCTCTTATGTAATATTCATTCTGGCTACGACCGAAGTTCACAAACTTCCCATTACAATTCTCTCAAGATGTCAAAGATATGATTTCAGAAGGATCTCGATCGAAACCATCGCTTCAAGGATAAAGGAGCTCGTATCCGAAGAAGGCATTACGATCGATGAAAAGGCCGTAAACTATATCGCAAGGACTGCGGACGGTTCGATGAGAGATGCGTTAAGTCTGCTCGATCAGTGTTCGGCTTTTTATTTCGGACAGGAGATAACTTATGATCGTGCACTTGATGTTCTGGGAGCAGTAGACACCGGAGTTTTCAGCAAGATGCTAAGGGCTGTTCTTGGCGGAGAGGTACCATCTGTCATGAAGATCCTTGAAGAGATCATCATGCAGGGAAGGGAACTGGGTCAGTTTGTAAACGACATGACCTGGTATTTAAGAAACCTGATGCTGCTTAAGATATCCGATGCCAACGAAGATGTAATAGACGTTTCATCCGAAAACATGGACCGCTTAAAGGAAGAGGCAGATCTTGCAGATACCGATACGGTCATAAGGTATATCAGAGTCCTTTCAGAGCTTTCAAACAAGCTAAGGTATGCGACCCAGAAACGTGTCGAGGTTGAAGTTGCGTTAATAAAACTTTGTATCCCCGCCATGGAAACAAACGATGATTCGGTGATCGACAGGATAAGGGTTATCGAAGACAAGATAGAAAAGGGTGTGGTCGTTAGGGGACAGGCACCTTCGGGTGAAGGCTTTTCACCTGATTCCCCGGCTCCCGGATCAGGGAACGATGACCAAATGGCGCACAGGGACGTAAAAGAGCTGGTTAAGGCTTTGCCTGAAGACATTAAGGCTGCGGTCAGAGACTGGCCGAAGATAATGGCACAGTGTGACCAGGTTTCAAGGCAGTATCTTCGCGGGGCATATCCGAGTGCGGGAGATGACAACACACTGATAGTTGTTCTTGAAGACAGATATTCCTATTCGAGATTCACTGAAAAGGAACATGAAAACGATATCAGGGAGCTTATCGCCTACGTTACCGGAAAGGATATGAACATCAAAGTTGCTTGTGCGGAGGCGACGCCAGGGGCGCAGGATGTTTACCCGGATATCAGAGTTCCTCTTGAAGAGAACATAGATTTCAAGATAGACATCGTCGACGATGATGAAGACGAAGATGATTACGAAATAGAAGAAAGGGATTAATATGGCTAAACGCGGAGGATTTCCCGGCGGAATGGGTATGCCGGGCAACATGAACAATCTGATGAAGCAGGCTCAGCGCATGCAGCGTCAGATGGAAGAATCACAAAAGGAACTTGAGACAAAAGAATTCACTGCTAAAGCCGGAGGCGGTGCAGTTGAAGTGACCGTTACAGGCGGTAAGGAAGTTACCAAAGTGGTGCTTGACAAAGAGGCAGTCGATCCTGATGATGTTGAAATGCTCCAGGATCTTATCATGGCAGCAGTCAACGAAGCCCTGAGAATGGCAGATGAAGCAAGCAGTGAGGCTATGGGCAATTTCGGAGGAATGGGTCTTTTCTGATGGAGCTATACAGCGGTCACATCAACAAACTTATCTCGGAACTTGCAAACCTGCCCGGAATAGGTGAAAAGTCGGCACAGAGACTGGCGTTCCACCTTATCAATATGCCTGAGGCCAAGGTTAAAAAGCTTGCCGAGACCATAGTGGATGCCAAGGAGCATGTCTGCTACTGCAAGGAATGCTTTACATTGACTGACGGTGAGGTTTGTCCTGTATGTGCAAACGAAAGGCGCGATCACGGAACAATAATGGTGGTTGAAACCCCAAGGGACCTGGCGGCTTATGAAAAGACAGGTAAATACCGAGGAGTATACCATGTACTTCACGGTGCGATATCACCGATGCTGGGTATAGGGCCCAACGAGATCAAGTTAAAAGAACTTATCGCCCGCTTAGAAGGTGATGTTGAGGAAGTCATCATAGCTACAAATTCGAGTCTTGAGGGCGAGACGACCGCGATGTACATAAGCAAACTTATAAAGCCTACGGGCATTAAAGTTACAAGGATCGCTTCAGGAGTTCCGGTCGGAGGAGACATTGAATACATTGATGAAGTGACGCTCCTTAGGGCACTTGAGGGAAGGATTGAAATGTGACCTGGATTTTTCGGGCACAGCATAAAAAAAGGAGAACTGAAATGGGAGTTACAAAAAAGGAATTCGGAAAAACAAAGGACAGAAAACAGGTTTACAAATATGAGATCGTAAACGGCAAGGGAATGAAGGCTGTTGTAATGAATTTCGGAGCGATACTTACAGAGCTTTATGTTACGGACAAAAACGGTGTTACCAAGGACGTGGTTCTGGGTTATGACACTTTAAGACCGTATTTTAAAAACAGCAGTTTTTTCGGAGCTACCGTAGGTCCCAATGCAAACAGGATCGCAAACGCAAGCTTTGATCTTAACGGTATCAAATACCAGCTCGCGGTAAATGACGGAAAGAACAATCTCCATTCGGACTTTAAGATCGGTTATCACAAACGTCTTTTTGATGCTTCTTTTGATGAAAACAGTGTCACGTTTACTCTTAAAGATCCTGACGGAAGCATGGGATTCCCCGGGACAAAGTATATAAGCGTAAAATATTCCCTTACCGATGATAACGAGCTTGTTATCGACTACAGCGCAACATCGGATAAGGAAACGATAATCAATATGACCAATCACACATACTTTAACCTTTGCGGACATAATTCCGGAAGGATCGAAGATCATGTGCTTACAATAAATGCTTCAAATTACACTCCTGTCGTAAAGGGAGCAATACCTACCGGAGAGATAGCTCCTGTTGAAAACACGGTATTTGACTTCAGAACCCCCAAAAGAGTCGGTGACCATATTGATGACAAGCAGGAGCAGTTAAAGCTTGTCAAGGGTTATGACCACAACTGGGTTCTCGATAATTATGACGGAAGTGTCAGAAAGATAGCAGAAGTGACCGCGAAAAATTCCAACCTTAAGATGGAAGTTTTCACGGACCTTCCCGGAGTTCAGTTCTATGCCGGCAACTGCATAGGCAAGACTGTCGGAAAGGACAATACAAAGTATGGTGTAAGATGCGGACTTTGTCTTGAAACACAGTATTATCCCGATACCGCAAACGAGCCTTCGTTCCCGAGCGCACAGTTCGGTCCTTCAAGGAAATACGAGACAAAGACGATCTATAAGTTCAGTTAAATGGCTATAATAGATTTCTTCAAAGAAAGAGAAAAACGCCAATATGATACGGAGATTGATTATCGCGAGAGGATAAGGGCGCACAAACTGTCTGTCTTTTTAAAGACGGTCACCATATGCGGCGGACTTGTCGTTCTTTTGGTGATAATGAATGTCCTCTGGAAGAGTAAGACTTTTTCGGATCTTTCGGTACAGGATTCCTATCAGGTTTCAGTCGTGGCAGGTGCGAGTGCCAGAAACTTAAACGGGTATCTGCTCATCTCAAGTAAAGACGGTGTAAGCTGTGTGGATGATAAGGGAAAGGCCATCTGGAACCAGTCTTATGAAATGCAGTCACCGATCGTGGCAACCTGCGGCTCTACGGTTGCGATAGGAGATTACAACGGAAGAGTTATCTACGTTGCAAATAAAGAAAAGATACTCGGAACCGTAAAGACCAATCTGCCCATAAGATCGATCGCTGTTTCGGATAACGGAGTCGTAGCCGCGGTCCTGGATGATACGGATGTTATAAGAATATATGTATATGACGGAAACACCGATACCTCAGAGCCCATCGTACAGGCCAAAGCGACAATGAACAAATCCGGCTATCCGATAAGTGTTTCGTTAAGCCCAAACGGAAAGATCATGATGGTCTCATACTTTTACGTTGACAGCGGAAATATGAAATCGTCCGTGGCTTTTTATAACTTCGGCGAAGTCGGAAGCAACGAAACGGATAATTATGTAAGCGGATACGATTATGTCGATACAGTGATCCCTTATATCAGGTTCATGGACAGCGATTCTTCATTTGCCGTATCAAATGACAGGATAGCCTTTTTCAACGGAAAGGAAAAACCCGTCAATGTAGCATCGGCACTTACGGATTCGGAGATACTTGGTATATACAATAATGAAAACTATGTTGGGCTTGTGTTTGCGGATACGACCGGAACAGCGCTCTACAGACTTGACGTATATAATTCACTTGGAAATCTTGTCGGAAACATATACTTTAACATGGATTACCTTGATATAGTTTTTAACAAAGATCAGGTGATCATATATGATGATAACGAAATACAGATACTCGGAGTCAAAGGGAATGTGAAGTATGCGGGCATGCTCCCCGAGAATGCAAATCTGATCATTCCGACCAATTCGGCATTCAGATATCTGGTAGTCGGAAGGGAATCGATGGATCTTATCGAGCTTAACTGATGAACATATATAATGTATTGATCTATATTCTGGCCGCGCTTATCGTGATTTGGAGGGTAAGAGCCGGTTTCAAGGCCGGTCTTGTGGCGGAATTATCCAATGCTGTATCTATAGCCATAGCGTTGGGCGTGGGATACGCCTTAAAAAATATAATCTTTGGATTTACTGCCGGAAAGTACGGCTCGATAGTGGTATATGTTGTATACCTTGCAGCACTTTTACTTATTTACAAGATAGTCAGTTTTATCTTTGCATCTTTGAAGATATTTGCCAAACTTCCTGTGATCAAGCTGATAGACAAGCTGTTTGGGATAATACTCGGAGTCGCCGAGGGGTTTATAATAATAGTGTTTCTGGTCTGGTTTTTCAGATAGGAGAAAAAGAAAGAGGGAAAAATGAAAGATCTTAAAGAGTACATAAGAAGCATACCTGATTTTCCAAAGCCCGGTATAATCTTCAGGGATATAACGACATTGATCCAGAATCCCGAGGGATTCAAGGAATCCATAGACCTTATGGACAAAGCTCTTTCGGGAGTCGATTTTGATTATGTCGTTGCGATGGAGGCAAGAGGATTTGTTTTTGGGGCTCCTATAGCATACAAAAACGATAAAGGACTTGTCCTTGCCCGTAAGAAGGGTAAGCTTCCTTACAAGACGATCGAGACAACTTATGATCTTGAATATGGCAGTGCCACATTGGAACTGCATGAAGATGCGCTCAAAAAAGGAGATAAAGTCGTTCTTATAGATGATCTGCTTGCTACCGGAGGAACGCTTGAAGCACTTGCCGGACTTGTTGAAAGCACGGGTGCCGAGATATCTAAGATCATGTGCGTGATAGAGCTTCCTGCGCTTAAAGGAAGAGAACGCCTTGGCAAATATCAGGTAGAAACATTTGTGTCGTTTGAGGGCGACTGAGAAGCCCTCTCATTTGTATCGATGGTCTTTCCAAAGACAAAAAACATATCGTAAAGATATTCCAGAACAAAATTACACAGCATGTTGATCGCTGTGACAAGGTATGCATCTATTCCGACATACCCTGAAAGGTAATCTCCGGCTATGGTACTTACAGGAGTGAATATCGCATAAAAGATCGCAACTTTTATCATAGCCTCGGGAATATTACCTGCAGACCTGAACGTGAACTTCCGGTTGAACGTAAAGTTCCAAAGGACAGAAAGCGTTAAGGCAATCAGATAACAGGGCCAGTATCTCCATGTCGTAAGTTTCTCAAGCAAAGCAAAGGAAACTATCTCTATCAATCCCGCTGAAATTGAAAAGAATATGAACTTGATAAAACGGATGATTTCTGTTTTTTTATTCATGTTTATTATTCCGCCAGATTATTTCTGTTAAGGAGATCCTGGTAAGGGATGAATATGTCGATCCATCCCGAAGAATACGGCCCCATATCATAGGGTGGATAAACAAGGAATACGCCGCTTTCGGTGAATTCAACATATGAAGCCGTCAATCCTGCTTCTTCATAGGCCCGGTCATAGATCTCTTCTTCACTGTTGTCAAAATAATACGGAGAAAAATCCTCATTGTAGTTTAGGAAATCATCAACAGTGTATCGTGCTGCAAGTTCCTTAAAGCTTTCTTCTGAGCCTTCGTAAAAATCGCTCAGGGTTTTCTCTTCACCGGTTACAAGATCAAAAAGATACTGGTTCCTTGTCGGATACCCGTGAGCACCACCGCCGTACCAGTAACCGGACATATTTACGGCAAGGTATCGCTCATCAATGATAAAAACATCCTGCACATAAGCGCTTGTAGTTGTATCCCACATGGTCGGAGACTCGAGATGAGAATCGCAGTCTTCCTCAGAGTATTCATGCGGCTCATTATAGTATTCCATTGTAAGCTCGAGAGCGCCCTTTGTTACTTCATTTATTTCTTCAGCATGTTCCGAATATGAAGGATCAAGAACGAACGCTTCCACGTAATCTTCACAGAGTGTAGTTCCGCAATAGGGACATGTATCTTTTTGCGTATCATATATGACACTTCCGTACTTAAAGACATTGGGAGTTTTAAGGACACAACCGATACTTGTGTAATCAGCCTTTTCCGAAGAGTATGAAACCTGTGCGATCTCTATGTTTTTATCTACCAATTCCTTGGAATAAATGATGTCATTTATAACACAAAAACATGAAGGATATGCGCCTATCTCTGATGCGGTTCCGGGAACGGGCTCCTGTACATAGAGCTTTTGGGAGTCGCCGGTCTTTGGATCGTAAACGCAGACATCGGATGAATTCATCATATATTTCCCATTGTCGTTAATCAAGGAATAATAATATTTTCCGTCAAAGAATCCCAATCCGGTGAAATCCTCACGAGGACAGATGGTATCGATCTTTACTGACCCGTTTTTTTCATCGGGATTAAAGAAAAGGCACATGACCTTGTCTGAATCTTCCGATGCATAGATCACATAACCGCTATCATAACCTCTTATCACATCATTCTTATTGAGTTTCGGTAAAGGAGTAACGTTACCTTTTGCGTCTATGGAGGCATATTCTCCTCCCGGATTTTTTGCTATGATAAATCCGTTTTTATCCATCAGTCTTTTAAGAGATGACTCTCCCCAGATCGGGTTTGTGTCATTTGAACTGTAGCTGGGATAATAATCATTGTCGTTAATGGCTTTAAGGACAGGACTCTCTTCCGTATTATCGGAACCGAGTTTTCCTTCAGTGACGGGAACTATATGTTCTTCATAGGAAGAGTCTTTGGATACCAGAACTCTTAATGCACCGTCATAATATTCCGCGCTGCTTATGTATCCTACCTTGGTGTCAAAAAGAAATGTTGCGGAAAAGTCATTTTCGTTGACTGCATATAAGGAAGAGTAGTATCCGTTATCCTGGTCGTTGTAATTATATACTTTGAAAAAGAAATAGCCGTCTCCGTATCCGCAGGTACAAACATCTTCGGCAACCGGAAGATTTTGGGTGAGCGAAGATGAATCAAATTCTTTTATGATCGTTCCTTCGCTGTCGACGATATAGTATTTTTCAGAGTAGATGCTGTCGGCAAAAACATAGACCTTTTCATCTTTAGCAGAGGGCTCCTCAACGGGATCTTCCTTTTTCTTCTTATCTTTCTTTTCCTTTTTGGAAGACTTTTCTTCTTTTATATCTTCTTCTTTTTCCTGCTTGCTTTCATCTTTGGCTTCAGAAGAACAACCAATCAAAGGAAAGACTAAAGTAAAGACAAGAAGCATATATAAAACCGTATTAAGTGTTTTTCTCATGTTTGACCATTTCCTTTTATAAGCCTGATCGTTACGAAGATAATATATCACTTTTACATAAAGGAGAACAATCTTTGGAAACAGGGGTACTTATGGACGGGTTGAAATCAACATATTGTAGTAATAAAATCTTTAAGGGCTAAATATAGAGTGAATAAGCCTAATACATAAAAGAGGAAACAAATTTAATGAAAAAAATAAGCAGAACAGTGTGCATGACACTGGCAACGGTCATGGCTTTGTGCTTTACCGATATAAGCACGGTATCATCACTTTGTGAAACCACAAAGAAAGCATCGACAGAAAGTAAGACACCCGGAAAAGAAGATGTTCAGGCACAGCTTGCGCTGGATACATTTAATGCGATAAATGCGTATAGGAAAAGCCTCGGGCTTCCGGAACTCGTTTGGAATGATACTTTATCAACCATAGCATTTAAAAGAGCCAAGGAAACAGCAAGAAAGTTTTCACACATAAGACCCAACGGCCGTTCATATGAGACATTGTTTTCTGCATCCGGACTTGCCGTCGGAACCGTAGGAGAAAGTATCGGAACCGGCTATTATACAGGAATCGATATACTTGGAATATGGTTAGCTTCAGATTTTCACAGACAAATGATAGAGGACGGAACGTTCAACTATATTGCAGTAGGAACCTATATCAATGACAAAGGGGTATCATATATCGCTGCTGAATTCATGCAGTGAATCAAGCATTATCCGAAGGACCGGGTTTGATACCCAGCCTGCTTTCGATATAATCTGCAAGGGATGATGGACAATCGGCCTTTATGTAAGTGCCGTTTTCCCTGTGCTCCACGGATATAATCTCAGCTTCATTGTGAATGCGGTTAATAAGATCACCCGAGGTATACGGCACGAGAACTTCTATGGAACGGTGACCGGAATGAAAGATGTTCTGGAGAGCATCAAGAAGATCATCAATCCCATAACCGGTGCGAGCGGAAATGAAGATCGAATCACTGCCCGGAGCATTCTTTATCGTAAGCTCTTTATCACGAAGATCGGATTTGTTATAAACATATATCTTAGGAATAGTCAGAGCATCAAGGTCACGGAGAGTATCCTCCGTGACTTTTTTGTGTATTGGAAAGTTCGGATCTGATGAATCCATAACGATAAGAAGAACATCCGCATACTTGACTTCCGAGAGTGTTGAGCGGAATGCTTTAATAAGGTCATGAGGAATGTTTTCTATAAAACCTACGGTATCGGATAAAAGAAACGGTTTCCTTCCCGGAGCAGCTATCTTTCTGACAGATGTGTCAAGTGTTGCAAAGAGCATGTTCTCTTCAAACACCTTCTTGCCGGCATTTTTGTTAAGGGAAAGGTCACCCATTTCAATAAGCCTGTTCATTAATGAAGATTTTCCTGCGTTGGTATATCCGACGAGTGCAACGTGCATGTAGCCATCTCTTGTTCTGCCTTGACGCTGCACGGCTCTTGTTTTTTCTATTTGTGTAAGTTCCTTTTTTAACTCGGTGATACGGTGTGAGATCTGACGCTTATCAAGCTCGATCTGCTTTTCTCCTTCACCTTTGTTGGCGCGGCTTCCACCGCCACCGCTCTGTCTGCCCAGATGCTGCCACATTCCCGTAAGGCGCGGCATCATATATTGAAGGTAAGCGCATTCAACCTGTAAGGCGGCTTCACGGGTTCTGGCTCTTCTTGAAAAGATCTCAAGGATGAGATTCGTTCTGTCCCATACGGGAACTTCGACTATCTTTTGGAGATTCTTCATCTGGGAAGGAGAAAGATTTCCAAGGCATACGACATACTCGGCTTCTGTTCCGCGTACGGCAAAACTAAGTTCCTCAGCCTTTCCGGAACCTATCCAGGTTGCATTATCAGGGTGAGGAAGAGTCTGGGTTATTATCCCGCAAACGCTAAGATCGCAGGCTTCACAAAGACTTTTAAGCTCATCTATTGCATGTTCAAATTCTTCGTCGCTCTCATCCGTACGAAGTCCGGCTATAACGACCGGAGTCAAATTCTCCATATTTATTTCCTTATTCATATATTGATTTTTCTCCGCTTTTTGTGCCTGATCGTATCAAGCATATTAAAATTATGAAATAAAGGCAAGAATTCTTGCAAAAATGTGTTGACAAGGCATTTTCCATCTAATATAATAATTTTCGCGCCTGTAAAGACAAACCCTGTATTTTAGGGCTTTAACAGGGCAAAGTACCTTGAAAAATAAACAGCAATGCAACCCTGAAATTCCAAAAAGATCTGTGGTCATCTGAAGCCGCAGATTGAATTGAAAATTCAGAAGAACAATCCTTAAGACAGTAAAGAGGATATTAGCCAGTTTAACTGGTTAGGAT
>JAILCX010000074.1 GCA_024690205.1 Lachnospiraceae bacterium
CCCGATGCACTGCTTCCCGGAATAGGAGGACAGACGGGACTTAACCTTGCAATGAAGCTTCATAAAAAGGGAGTGCTTAAGGAATGTAATGTCGAACTTCTGGGAACTGAATTTGAAAGTATCGACATGGCTGAAGACAGAGAACTGTTTAAGGAGCTTTGTCTTAAGATAAATGAACCCATCCTTCCTTCCGAGATCGCAAACAGTATCGAAGAAGGAATAAAAGCCGCTAACGACATCGGTTATCCCGTTGTTATCCGGCCTGCATTTACTTTAGGAGGAACAGGCGGAGGATTTGCCGATGATGAACAGGAACTCAGGACAATACTTAAAAATGCTCTTGAACTTTCACCGGTTGGTCAGGCGTTGATCGAAAAGTCCGTAAGAGGCTATAAGGAAATAGAATACGAAGTAATAAGGGATGCGAACGATACGGCAATAACCGTATGTAACATGGAAAACATTGATCCCGTCGGAGTACATACGGGAGATTCCATTGTAGTTTGCCCTTCACAGACCCTGACAAACAGGGAATACCATATGCTGCGAAACAGTGCATTAAAGATCATCCGTGCTCTTAAGATAAAGGGCGGATGTAATGTTCAGTTCGCGCTCGATCCCAAATCATTTGATTATTATCTTATCGAAGTTAACCCCAGGGTATCACGTTCTTCCGCGCTTGCTTCAAAGGCATCGGGTTATCCTATCGCAAGGGTTTCGGCTAAGATCGCCGTTGGATATGACCTTGATGAGATAAAGCTTGCTAATACTCCGGCATCCTTTGAACCGTCATTGGATTATGTGGTATCAAAGCTTCCGAGGTTCCCTTTTGATAAGTTCACGGATGCTTCAAATACACTCGGCACCCAGATGAAAGCTACGGGCGAAGTCATGAGTGTCGGAAGGAGCATGGAGGAGAGCCTTCTTAAGGGTATACGTTCTCTTGAAACAGGAGTTAAGCATCTTTATCTTTCCAAGTTTGATGATATGGAGACTGAAAAGCTCCTTCAATACATAAAAGAAGGAAGCGACGACAGGATATATGCCGTTGCGGAGCTCTTAAGAAGAAAAACATTGATTGAAGACATACATAAGGCTTCTTTGATAGATCCGCTTTTTATCAACGTATTTAAGAACATCGTTGATATGGAACAGGTTATAAAAGATGACAAAGCATCAAAGAGCGTTGAGGTTTTGTTAAAAGCAAAAAGAATGGGCTTTTCGGATGAAGAGATCGCAAGGCTCTGGGATGTTTCGATGCGCAATGTATTTGAGCTTCGGAAAACGAACGGTATCTTCCCCGTTTACAGGATGATAGACAGCTGTGCCGCGGAGTTTGAAAGCTACATCCCTTACTTTTATTCAACCTACGAAGATGAAAATGAATCAAAGCCGGGCAGCAGGGAAAGTATCATAGTTCTCGGCTCAGGCCCCATAAGGATAGGCCAGGGAATAGAGTTTGATTACTCATCCGTTCATGCGATAAAGACGATCAAAGAATCGGGTTATGAAGCCGTTATCATAAACAATAACCCCGAAACCGTTTCAACGGACTACACCACATCGGACCGTTTGTACTTTGAGCCTCTTTGCACCGAGGATGTCATGAACGTCATAGAGCATGAAAAGCCAAAGGGTGTCATCGTGACTTTGGGCGGTCAGACTGCGGTCAATCTTGCCGACAAGCTTAAGGCATTTAACGTTCCGATCATAGGAACCGATACCGATGCGATAGATAAAGCAGAAGACAGGGATCTTTTTGTTAAATTGCTCGAGGAACTGAATATCCCCGAACCGAAGGGTCGTGCCGTAACAAGTATCGAAGACGGAATAAAGGCAGCCGAAGAGATCGGATATCCGGTGCTCGTTCGTCCTTCGTTCGTACTTGGCGGAAGAGCGATGCAGATAGTATCCAAAGAAAAGGATATGAACAACTACTTAAGGACCGCGGTTGAAGTAGATGAGAGCAAACCGGTTCTTGTCGACAAATATATTAAAGGACGCGAGGTTGAAGTTGATGCCGTATGTGACGGCGTTGATGTATTTGTTCCGGGAATAATGGAGCTTGTCGAAAGGACGGGTGTTCACTCGGGTGATTCGATAAGCGTTTATCCGCCTTTCAGTATCTCTGATAAGGTAAAAGGAACGATATTAAGTTATGCCAAAGAGCTGGGTCTTGGTATCGGCATAAAAGGATTGTTCAACATACAGTTCATCGTCGATGACAATGATGATGTATTCATAATCGAAGTAAATCCCAGATCATCAAGGACGGTTCCTTTCCTTTCAAAAGCAACGGGTTATTCGCTAGCGGATATCGCGACCAAAGTAATGCTCGGACAGTCGCTGAAGGAGCAGGGAATATTTACTCTTTATCCCGAAGAGAGAAAGAAGTGGTACGTAAAGGTTCCCGCTTTCTCATTCTCTAAGTTAAAGGGCATGGATGCGTATTTGAGTCCCGAGATGAAATCAACGGGTGAAGCAATAGGATATGATGATACATTGCACAGGGCGATGTATAAAGCACTTGTCGCATCGGGAATAAACCTTCCTAATTACGGAACGGTCCTTGTAACATTGGCTGACGAGGATAAGGAGGAAGCGCTTCCTCTTGTAAGGAGATTCTATGAGCTTGGATTTAATATCGAAGCTACGACGGTCACTGCTCAGTTCCTTAAAGACCATGGAGTAAAGACAAGACTTCTTCACAAGTTATCCGAAGGCTCGGATGAGATGTTAAATTCCATTAAGTCAGGATACGTAAGTTATATCGTAAATACCCGTGCGATCCTTTCGGGAGTTCACTACGAAGACGGCGTGGCTTTAAGAAGATGTGCGATAGAAAATAACGTAACGATCTTTACGTCATTAGATACGGTAAGAGTCCTTTTGGATGTTCTTGAAGAGCTTACTTTGAAGGTCGCTCCGATTTTTTGATCTGTTTTTGTTTGACTCGCGGATAAGGTTTTCGTTCGTCTGTGAGTCCGAGAATATAATCTATGCTTGTATTATGACTCCTACTCGCCAATACAGAATATACGTATCTATCGGGCAAAATTATTGGTCGAAACAGGGATGCAGCAAATAGATTTAAAAGATTATTGAATATAATATAAAGCCCTTAATATTTTTACTAAAAAACGTTTTTTGCGCCCGAAAAGGGCGCATTTTTCGTGCATGTTTCACAATGTTTTTCTTTGGTAAAAATGCCAATAGATTTTTCAAATCACGATTATCTATAATTGCCTTACAGCAAAGACATTTCTGTCAATTCGGCTGACTCTAAACATTCTAAAGGAGATCTAAATGAAAAAGACACATGATTATGACAATGCATTCAAAACGCTAAAGACCAGACAGCAAAGATTGTTCATTTCAGTGGTAAATGAAGCTTTCGGTAAAAACTATCCGCTTGATTCTAAGGTTGGGTTCTTAACAAGTGAAGGACATCTTGTGAGTGAAGAGGCGGATACTTCAATAAAGATTGAAGAGAACATAAATGACATGCTCATCAAGATAGAAAACGATGTATATCTGGTAGAATGCCAAAGCTATGATGATGATTCGATGGCTATAAGAATAGCGGAGTATTCATTTACAGCTGCACGTAACAGTGCTGAATATGATCAGGGACACGCTGAACTGATGCTTCCGGCATTTACGATCATCTATCTTAAGGCTACGAATGTAACGCCTAGAACGACTGAGATAACTTATGTCTCGCCGACCGGTGAAAAGATGTGTTATAAAGCAAAAAATGTATTCCTTTCAGATCTTTCAAAAGAGGAGATCATCGATAAGAAACTTTTTGCGTTGATACCTTTTTACGTGATACGTTACGAGAAGGAATTATCTGAGGCGAAAGACTACGAGAAGGCGATCAGCGACCTTGAATACTTTCGCGACCAAATGATACAATTACGTAAAGAAAAGCAATTAACGGATGCCGAGAACATAGATATATTGAATTGTAGCAATGTGGTCATAACCCACATCACAGACGGCAATGACATAGAGCAGGAGGTGACCTCTGTAATGGGCGGAGAGATAATTGAATTAGAATCGGAAAGAATCATGCGGGAAACCGCTGAAAAGACAAAACTTGAAGATGCCAGGGTGATGATAGAGTGCTTTAGATCAGATAATGTTCCTAATGATATAATACGA
>JAILCX010000005.1 GCA_024690205.1 Lachnospiraceae bacterium
ATGGTTCTATCCTTTGCTAATGAAAGGACGCTTGGAATTGCAGAGACTGTATGTGCCTCGGGAATGCTTTTTAGCGGACTTGTGCTTGGCATAAGGGGAATAAAAGGTCATTACGTAAGGACGCTTGGACTATCGCTTGCAATGGCAGGGATATTCATGATCGGATTCGGATCGAGTGAAAACATCATACTTATCGGAGTATCTGGTTTTTTGTTCTTTGCCATGCTTCCTTTTGCAAATAACAGTCTTGATTACCTTATAAGGACGAATATCCCGGATAACGTTCAGGGAAGAGCCTGGGGGATGATAGGGTTCCTTTCTCAGCTCGGGTACGTGGTCGCCTATGCAATATCGGGCGTCACTGCGGATCTTTTGGGAAAGACAACCGGATACGGAGTAGGAAGAGGATCGGGATTACTTATCATGGCAGCCGGGATCTTTCAGATGGCTGTAGCCGTAATGATATGGATACCGAAGCATGTTAAAGAACTTGAGATGAAAAAGGAGATTGTATATGAATAAGACGATAACAAAGACAACTCAGGAATACAGATACAGACCGGTTTTATTTTTTGCGCTTGCGTATTTTTTTACATGGATATTCTGGGTGCCGGCGATCTTTTTGCCGGAAAGCGTGGGGGGATTATTGATGCTTGTGGGTCTTATAGCGCCGGCTGTTGTCTCAACGGTATTTGTCCTTGCTTCGGGGTCTGATGCGTTAAAGAAAGACCTTAAGAACAAGGTGGTTGGATTTTATAAGGTTAAATGGCTTAACGTGCTTCTGGCGATCCTTGTTTTTGCTTTGATCGTTGCTGGATCGATACTTCTTTCACTGGCTTTCGGACAATCACTTGATCAGTTTTCTATCACCGAGGATTTTTCATTTACTGGAGTCGGCATAGGAAGTGCACTTTTGGCAGTAACACTTGCATCTATCCTTGAGGAAATAGGCTGGAAGGGATATTGCGAAGATTCGATAGGACAGTATATGAACTGGTTCTGGGAATCAATGATCTTTGGAGCTATATGGTCGTTCTGGCATTTTCCCCTTATCTTTATAAAAGGGACATACCAGGCGGGACTTATGGTGAATCCGCTTTATGTGGTCAACTTCTTTGTAAGCGCCATTCCCATGGGCTTTATCATCACGTGGGTTTATCTGGTGAGCGACAGGTCGATCCTTGCATGCATAATCTTCCATATGGCCGTCAATTTCCTTCAGGAAAAGATTGCGATGACACCCGAGACCAAGTGCGTGGAGACTATCATGGTCATAATCGCCACCGTGATCATAGTCATCGCGAAGAAGGACATGTTCTTTGAAACAAGGCATGTGGGAAGACTGCTTGAAAGCGTAAACGACGATAAGGTATAATTAGCGCATACAGACATGAAGGGGACAGCCTATAGGGGGGCGCTAATGAAAAATATCACGATGGGAAGAACAGGGATAACGGTTCCGCAAAACGGTTTTGGTGCTCTGCCTCTTCAAAGGGTTTCTTTTGAAGAAGCAGAGCATATTCTGTTAAAGGCATATGATGGCGGTATGAGGTTTTTTGATACCGCAAGGGCCTACAGTGATAGCGAAGAAAAGCTCGGAAGAGCGTTCGGAGACGGGAAGATAAAGCGTGATGATATCATTATCGCAACCAAAACTCCTGCAAAGACTCCTGAAGATTTTTGGAAGGATCTTGATACTTCGCTTAAGATGCTCAAAACCGATTATATCGACATCTTCCAGTTCCATCTGATGGGACAGTGCTGGAGGAGCGGCGAAGATAACGGCATGTATGAATGCATGTTAAAGGCCAAGGAGCAGGGAAAGATACGCTTTATAGGCGGAACTGCTCATAAGCTCGGTATCGCCAAAGAAATTGCAATGTCCGGATTGTATGATACACTACAGTATCCGATAAGTTATCTTGCGGATGAAAAGGAACTTGAGCTCATAAAGATCTGCAATGAGAATAATGTCGGAATGATCGCGATGAAAGGGCTTGCAGGGGGTCTTATCACAAACTCCAGGGCGGCCATGGCGTTTATAACCCAATATGACGGGATCGTTCCGATATGGGGAATACAAAAGGAAAGCGAACTTGATGAGTGGCTCTCTTACATGGAAAACACGCCTGCTTTGGATGAAGAGATAAGAGCCTTTATCAAAAATGAACAGGAAGAGCTTAAAGGAGAATTCTGCAGGGGATGCGGATATTGTATGCCTTGTGCGGTAAACATCCAGATAAACCAGTGTAACAGGATGTCGCTGATGCTGCGCCGTGCTCCGAGCAAAGGATGGCTCAGCGAATACTGGCAGCAGGAGATGGACAAGATCAACAACTGCATCGAATGCAGGGCTTGCATACCGAAATGTCCGTACGGACTCGATATTCCGGCCCTTTTAAAGAAAAACCTTGAAGATTATCATGAAGTTTTAAACGGAAACAGAAAAGTAATGTGATGGGTTCAAAGGGGACGGTTCTCGTTGACTTGTTATTTAATGGAGGTATGGAATGAAAACACTTAAAGAGATAGGACTTGCAAT
>JAILCX010000056.1 GCA_024690205.1 Lachnospiraceae bacterium
CAATTGAAGAATATATAGATTACTACAATAACAAAAGGATTCAAGCAAAAACAAAATGGATGCCACCTGTACAATACAGGATAGCATCCATGTGTTCAGCCTAGTTCATAAATATGTGTCCAGGATTCTGGGTACATATCAGAATTGGTGCTGGGGCCGGGGCTTTTTTCTTTTACGGTCTTTTACATCCGATAATCAGATGTTAAGATAAAGACTGAGAGGGTAATTTATGCGAAGAAAAAACATAGCTCTTTTTACGGCTCAGCCGGAGGCAACGCATGAGATAAGGATAATCAACGGCATTGCCACTCAATGCAAAAAATACGGCTATAACTTTTTGGTTTTTTCTCCGATGACGCATCTGGAGTTTAAGCGTTCAGCGTACGTTGAAGCCGAAACAAACATTTACCGCGCGGTCAATTTTGACAAGATAGACGGTCTTATTCTTGATGCGGTAAATCTTGTGGTGGGCGAAGGCGGAAAGATAGTAGACGAGCTTCTTGAACGTTTAAAAGATTATCCGGACCTTCCCGTAGTTTCCCTTGAAATGTCTATCGGCGATCTTCCGATGATAAAGAGTGATAATGAAGAAGCTCTTCGGGAAATGTGCCGCCATGCAATTGAGATACACGGCAAAAAAGATATATGTGTCCTTACGGGGCCAAAGGAAAACGAAGTTGCCGAGTCCAGGCTTAAAGTGTGCCTTGATGAGATCAAAAAGCACGGGATAGAAGTAAGCGATGAGCACATAATCTACGGTGATTTCTGGTATTCAAGCGGAGATGACCTTGCAAGAAAATTCGCCGAAAAAAAGATTTCGCTTCCAGAGGCTGTACTTTGCACCAGTACCCATATGGCACTGGGCTTGATATACAGATTGAGACAATTGGGAATAAAAGTTCCCGACGATCTTATCGTTATAGGTTTTGATACAACTAATGAAGGTTACTGCAACGATGTCATTCTTTCGGCGTTTGATGCAGCAGATGCTTCTTCGGCAGCAGAGACTGTAGATCATATAAGAAGGATCATAGATCCCGGTAAGGAAATACTGCCGTTCAGATCAGTTGTAAAAGACATGTTCTTCCCGGGAATGAGCTGTGGATGCGAGCCCAAGATAGAGCAGTCCTTAAGTGCTTTTCGCCGTGTCTCATATCTTGTTGCGTATAACAGCGCAGCTGATAATGAAATGAATGAAATAAGTTTCGGCAGATTGATGGAGAGTTATTGTCTGGAGGAATTCACTGCATCGGGATCGGCGGATGAGTTTTTTGAAAAGATGGGTGAAATGATCTATCTGCTTAAGCCTTTCGGGGACTATCAGCTTTGCCTCAGGGAAGACTGGCTTAATGAATCGGTTTCCAATATGAAAGGTTATCCTTCAGTCATGATGATCGCTCTTAGCGCAAAGACCACTCCGGATCATGAGTTTGAAGTCAACCGGTCACCGGTCTTTTATGATACTGCAGAAATGACGACTCTGTTAAAAGATGAGGATCTGGAGCCGAGCATCTTTTATTTTTCACCGATACATTTTGAAGGATTCCATTTCGGATATTCAGTGATCCGAAGATCACTTGAGGATCCCAGTGCAATGACGCTTGTTTATCGCACATGGCTCAGGTTCGTTAATAATGCCCTTGAGATGACAAGGACGAGAAAACAGTTAATGTCATTGTCCGTAAGGGACAGTATGACAGGATTGTTTAACCGCAGAGGCATGAATCTTCAACTTGAGAATATGCTCTGCGAAAGTAATCGGGGGAAAACCGTATTTGCCGCTGTGATCGATATGGACGGACTTAAGTTAGTCAATGACACCTACGGTCATTCGGAAGGCGATTACGGCATCATGCTGCTTTGTGAAGCTGTATCTGTTTGTGCACTGCCCGGTGAGATAAGCGTAAGAGCAGGAGGAGATGAATTCTTTATCATAGGTGTCGGAGCATATGATCCTGAGAGAATTGCAGAGCGCAAGAATTATTTCCATTCCGTATTGGACAAGCTTCAATCAGATTCTCAAAAACCCTTTAAGGTTACGGCAAGTATCGGTTTTGCAACAGAAACTCTCGATGAAAATACAAACATCGATCTGATCTTAAGTCGGGCCGACAAGGAAATGTATGAAGAAAAAGTAAGAAATAAAGCAACCCGAAACAGATAGTCCGGGCCATATAATACTAAGGTACGAAGGGATGTATTGAAATGAATAAGGAAAAAAAGCTTATAAGGATCGGATTGGTATTACTTGTGCTTCTTTTTGCATTTACGGCATGCGGCAAAGATACGGATTCATCCGATGAAGCGAAAAAGTCATCAGCAAAGAATAAGACAAAAAAGGAAAAGGTCGAAGAAGATTCTGATGAGGACTTTGAGGATGATGAAGAAGAATCTGATAAGAACGATGGATCAGAGCCGATTTCCGCAGACTGGGGAAACCTGCATCCCTGTTTTATGGAAGAATACTATATAGATTACATAGATGATAAAAAGCTTGATGAGATAGATAAAGATGATAACAGATACACGATCTTTGAGCGTAACAAGACCGGAAAAAGATATGCTGCGGTTGAGATCGGCATTCAGTATTCCGAAACGCAAGTAGGTGAAGGATCGACTGATATTGAGGAAGAGATAGAGTATGAAGGGGAGATGGTTCCCGTCATATATCTTTACAAAATAAACCTTGATATTACGGAATATGAAGTGCCTGATCATATATGGCAGATATCAAGCCAGGCATTCAAAAGAACCGCGCTTGAATCGATCACTTTAAACGAAGGTCTTGCGGTGATAGATGATTACGCTTTGTCTGCGGACAGCGGCCTATGGGCGGTTGAATCGATATACATACCGTCTACGGTCAAGGAGATCGAGTATTGCGGATTCTACAATATGAGAAACCTTAAGAGCGTTGAATTTGCCGACAACATCAAAATAGATTGCATTGAGGGCAGTTTGTTTGGTAACTGTAGATCCCTTGAAAGCATAAAGATTCCTGATTCAGTCAAAAAAATAGACTGGGGTGCTTTTGAGTTTTGCGAGAGCTTAAAAGAGATCACGATCCCAAAGTCGGTAACGGAAGTAAATGCAGAGGTCTTTTTGGGATGCACCTCACTTGAAAAAGTAACTTTTGAAGATCCCGAAGGATGGAAGATGAGTGTCAGGAAACAAGGGGAAAAGGACTTTCCCGAGGGAGAATCTGTTGATCTTTCAGACCCCCGGAAAAACGCTGAACTTCTGTACATGGAAGATTATGACTGTGATGATATAAAACTCATTAAAGAATAATGTGATGCAGCATAAACAGTAAAACGGAGATGTATCCGATGAACAGAAAACCTCTTCAAAAAAGCATAGTCATCTTTCTTATGATCCTGTCGGTCATGGCAGTTCTTTCGGGCTGCTCAAAAACCTCTGATTCCGTAAAGAATGATGATGAGAGCGTTGAAGAAACCAAAAAGCAGGATAAGGATAAGAAAAAAAAGAAGAAAAAGAAAAAAGACAAGGAAAAAGATAAAGATAAAGAGGAAGCACATGAAACTCCCGACGAGGATAAAGGATTATTCGAAAGATCTTTTGACAGCGGACAGGTAGAAAATAACGGCGGACTCTTTGTCAGAGTCGGAAACCGTGTATACTTCAGGCTTTATAACAAGCGCTCTTTGGAACCGGTAACGTATGAAGATTCCTTTATAGATGAGACAGATTATGATCAGCCTTCTTTACTTGAGTATTTTGATCTTGATGAAAATAAGGTTGTCGAAGTATGTGAAGTAAACGCGACAGGACCGATCTATGTAACGACAGACGGCATATGCCTGCAGACATACAGGGACGGTGCATTTTCGATGATCCTCGTGGATGAAGACGGAAATGTTGACGAAAACTACTTTAACGGAACAATAAGCAAAGTATCACCCGACGGCAGAAGTTTTATTGCATTTGAAGAAGATGAAGACGGCGATAACGTTTCCGTATTTTACAGTAACGGAGAAAAAGTCGGAAAACCTTCCGAAGAAGGAGACGGTTTTGTAGGTATCGGATTTGCCGGAGATACTGTTATCGGCCAGGTGATCGATCATAACAGCTTTGACAGGGAACTTTTCTCATATGACTATATGGGTGAGCTTACAATGCTTGGAAAAGTTGATGCTTACGACATGGAAACATACTCTTTAACACCCAATATTGAGGAGCTTACGCCGGGTGAAGACGGAGGATATGTGACGGTGTCTTATCGTGACGGAACGGCTGATGCCGTCGTTGCCTGGGCGGTGTACGGGTTTAAAAACGGTAAAAAGGACAGCGTTACTCTTATAGACAGTGGCAACACGGGAAAAGAATATAACTATTCATACCCGAAGGTATCTTTGGGCGAAGATAATGAACTTATGATCTCTGCTCATAAGGCAGGAGATGTTTATCTTAGTGACGGAAGCTATGGTGACCTTATGTGTCATACCGGAGATGGTGAAGATGTTGAAGCCTATGACATGTATATTTATGATCCCGGAGATTATTCAATGTACAAAACGTTGGTTGAGGGAGCGGTATGCGTAGATGAAAATGCCGTATTTCTCATAAAGGCCAATGCGTACCGCTGCCCTGAAGAAGACATGGGAGTTAACAGGGCATATGAGCTTTCGGGACTGTCTTATGAATACATCAGGTTTGAAACAGAGGGTGAGGGTAAATATGAAAAAAACAGCTATAACTGGTTTAGTATAGGTGAACTTTACTCTGCAGGCTGGAGCAAGGGCGAGATAGAGTATGACCGCCTGATCGGAACATGGAAGATGAATTCGACTGTAGTCGAAGGGTCTGATTATCAGGACTGTTCCGAGGATCTTTTTGAAACACGCATCACATTTAACGAAGATGGAAGCGCGGTGCTTTCAAATGTTGACAAGGCAACCGGCAATAAGGCTGCGGACGATCAGATCCTGCATGAGGCAGAGCCGTCCGAAGATTCCAGTCTGGATTATGCATATTATTATGAAACCGACGATGAACAACCCATGCAGGTCGGGGTTTGCTACTTAAGTCACGGAAGACTTGCGATATATGTGTATTACCACTATGACGGAAATTCCGTGGGGTGGTATCGCGGATCATTTACGAAAACGGAATAGGATCTGAATATTGAGGTTATCACTGGTTTTTTGACATTAGTTGACAAAACAAAATCACCTTGATATCATAATGATATCAAAAGGAGGTAACTTCATGAATACACAGATCAAAGAAAAAGAATTAAAAGGTAATAAGATAGGCGGTCTGGTGCTTATCTGGGTCATTGCTCTTTATGCGGTTTCAATTCCGCTTGTAGGTGTCGGTGCAGCGATCGATCTTCCGATCATAAGCGTTTTAGCCGTTATATGGTTGTGCGCAGGTTGGATATTCCTGCTCGGCCTTAAGGTCCTTAAGCCCAACGAGGCGTTGGTCCTTACACTGTTCGGAAAATACAAGGGAACATTAAAGGGTGACGGATTCTTCTATGTTAACCCTTTTTGTACGTCGTTTAATCCGGCAGCAGGTACACATCTTGGGCAGAGCGGTGATATTGTAAGTAAGAGTGAAGCAACCACGGTTGCAACAGCAGGCACATCAGTCAGAGTTGCCGAATCATACAGCAAAAAGATATCACTTAAGGTGATGACTCTTTCAAACAGCAAACAGAAGGTCAATGATGTCCTCGGTAACCCCGTTGAAGTGGCTGTTGCAGTTATGTGGAGAGTTTCCGATACGGCTATGGCTGTATTTAATGTAGATAACTTTAAAGAGTATCTTTCACTCCAGTGTGACACGGCTGTCAGAAATGTTGTAAAGCTTTATCCTTATGATGTAACGGACAATGTAGACACAACAGGTGACGGTGAGGCCGATGACGGAAGTTTAAGAGGATCTACCGAGCTCGTTGCAAAGCGTATTAAAGAGGAGATCCAGAGCAAAGTAACGGAAGCAGGACTTGAGATAGTAGATGCAAGGATAACATACTTAGCTTATGCGCCTGAGATCGCAGCGGCTATGCTTCAGCGCCAGCAGGCAGCAGCTGTTGTTGATGCCAGAAAGCTCATTGTTGACGGTGCCGTTGGTATGGTTGAACTTGCACTTGAAAGATTAAGTGAAAAGAACACCGTTGAACTTGATGAGGAGCGTAAGGCGGCTATGGTTTCTAATCTGTTGGTTGTTCTTTGCGGTAATCACGATGCGCAGCCTGTCGTTAATTCAGGCAACTTGTATTAATGGCTGAAAAGAAACAGGTTCCCCTAAGGCTTTCATCAAAACTTTATGATGCGATCGCCGAATGGGCCGACGATGATTTCCGTTCCGTCAACGGACAGATCGAATACCTGCTTACGGAGTGTGTAAAGCAGCGAAAGAAAAATGGAAAGTATGTAGGCGAAGAGATAGATAAGCCTATTGAAATCGATATATGATCTTTGGAACGAAACAGGAGGTAATTATGGAAGAAAATACTACGGTCCTTTCGGAAAAGGACCTGGAGAAAAAGCGACTGTGGATATTCTTAGCCCTGGCATACGGTTTAACAGCGATCATGGGTATACCTATGTTTATAGGAGCAAGGCGCGGAGTTGACCTTACGACTTTGGTAAGTGCCCAGATGTTTTATCCCGCATGCGGAGTGATCCTTGGAAAACTCTTTGTCAAAAAAGAAGGAGAAGAACTTCCCAAGGCCGGATATATTACTATCCTTGTTACCGCTGCCTTAGCCATAATACTTGGTATATGGGCGTTCTTTGCACCCGTTGTAGAGGTTCAGGGAAATTCCGTTAACATGGCCTATCTCGTACTTAACTACGTTCTGACGATAGGCGGTATCGTGGCATATATCCTTTTTTGGACATGCGGAAAAGAAAAGAGGGCAAATGCCGGTCTTAGCCACAACAACATAAAGCTGAGCGTGATAATGGTAGCGATCTTTGTCGTGCTGTATTTTTTGAGAAACGTGATAGCCGGTTTGCTTGGTACGATCGGAACGGATGTAACGATAAGCGCGCAGGATCTTTTCGGAGCTCTTACAACTCCTCAGGGATGGAGAGTGCTTTTGGTAGTTATCGTTCAGTTCCCGTTAGTGTTTGGCGCCTTTTTCGGTGAGGAATACGGATGGAGATATTATCTTCAGCCCATTATGCAAAAGAAATTCGGTCTTGTTAAAGGTACATTGCTGCTTGGTCTTGTTTGGGCGCTATGGCATATCTTCGATGATCTTTTCTTCTACAGTGTTGATACCGGATTCCAGAGATTCGGGGTACAGATCGTCGTATGTGTTTCAATGGCAATATTCTTTGCATATGCCTATATGAGGACTAAGAACATGTGGGTTCCCATCATCATGCACTTTTTAAACAATAACCTCGTTGCCGTATTTTCCGGAGGAGATCTTTCCGTAATGCAGAATCAGGTTATAGCATGGATGGACATCCTGATATTCCTGGGCGCTTCGATACCCTTTATACTGTTCATATTCTCGCCTGTATTCAGGAAAACTGAGGAAGAAGCAAACGCTTAAATGCAATGAAGAAGTTTTTAGCCATAATTGCAATGCTCTTAAGCATTGTCTCGTCCCGTGACGGACAAGTAAAAGAAGATGTTACAATAAAGGAGCCGGCTGTCATAAATTATATGACGGTCGGCCTTCTGGACTCTCAGGCTGCATCATATGATAATAAATTTGAGATAATCTGCGAGGGAGAGGTTCCGGACAGGATCTTAAAGACGGTAGAAGAATACACTTCACTTATCCCCGAAGTGATACTTGAAAATACGGCCGATAACGGGTTTGTATACATCATCGACCCGTCAGGACAAAACACCGAAAACCACGCCGGCATGGCAACGTTTCCGGACTGCACGGTAAATGGTGAGCTTCTGCACCTTAAGGATAATACCACTCCTCCGGGCGGAAAGATCGCTGTTATGGGAGATACACTCTCAAGGACAAAAATGGCTGCTATCCATGAGGTTGGACATGCCGTTGATTTTATAATCGCCGAGGCCTACGGATACAGTACGGTCTTTGAAGATGAAGTATATATGTCTATGGAAGGCGATCCCGAGTGGCAGCGTATCTTCGAGGAAGAAAATGAGCTTTCGGGTTTCCCGGATTACAACAGGAAATGCGCTCTTGAATACTTTGCGGAGGTATTCAGGTATGTGTTTGAAGATCCGTCTAAGCTTGATAATGTACCACAGTCAAAGCAGTACATGACAGACCTTCTTGAAAGCTTCTATGGAATTACAATAGGGTGAAGCGGGTGAAATATTTTTATACTTTTGTCTAATATTGCTGTATAATTACATTCCGGTTTCGTGTATAAAAGGGGAGAAATGAAAAATATCAATAACAGGCAGGGAAAGGCAGTTTTAAACATGACTGAAGGCAGCCCGATCAAGTTGCTTGTCACCTTTGCCATTCCCATGCTCATCGGAAACATATTTCAGCAATTATATAACCTTGCGGATTCCGTTATCGTCGGAAGACTGGTAAATGCCAACGCGCTTGCTGCGATAGGAGCATCCTCGTCGGTTACTTTTTTGTTCTTTGCCCTGTGTAACGGAATAGGCTCGGGCGGAGGCATCGTAACTTCGCAGTTTTTCGGAAGCGGTGATGAAAAAGCGGTTAAAAAGTGTATCACGAATACAGCATATATCATGCTTATCGTTCCTTCGCTTGTCGGAATGACAGCCTATGCTCTTTCACGTCCCATACTTGAATTATTGGAAACACCCGAAGAGATAATGCCGGATTCACTTGCCTATATAAGGATAATGTGCGTCGGAATCATCTTCGTATCTATATATAACTTTATCGCATCGATGCTAAGAGCGCTCGGGGATTCAAAGACACCTTTATATTTCCTTGTCATATCGTGCATCCTTAATGTCGGTCTTGATATTTTCTTTGTATATAAGCTTAAGTTCGGAGTGGTCGGTGCCGGTATAGCAACCGCAATAGCCCAACTTTTATCCGGCTTTTCTTGCATTATATACGCCGTTAAAAAGAATCCGTATTTTAAATTTGTCAAAGATGATTTCAGAGTGGACCGCAAACTTATGTATCAGGTCGTAAGACTCGGTATTCCGCTTTCGCTTCAGTTCGGACTCATTGCGATCTCGTGCATGGCCCTTCAGAGGGTAGTCAATTCCTTCGGAGCCGTCGCTGTTGCTGCATTTACCGCAACGAGCCGTATAGAACAGCTTATACATCAGCCTTACCAGACTCTTGGTATGGCGGTTTCAACTTACACCGGACAGAACCACGGAGCCAAAAAGTATGAAAGGATCACGGAAGGCTACCGCAAGGCACTGCTTTTCATGGCAGTCTTTTCTCTTGCAATGCTCCCTGTCATGCAGATATTCGGAAGAACGCTGGTCAGTCTTTTTGTTAAGGAAGAAGCCGTTATCTCCATGGGAGCACAGGCGGTTAAGATAACGAGTATTTTCTATGTCTTCCTCGGAATGATCTATGTTATAAGAGGAGTATTAAACGGTCTGGGAGATGCATTCTTTGCACTTCTTAACGGGATCGTAGAGGTTGCCGGAAGATTCACCGTGCCCATACTTCTTACAACTATCCCCGCAATAGGACTCTGGGGCATCTGGTGGTCCACGGGAGTTGTATGGTTTTTAAGCGGATTCACCGCATGGTTGCGCTATCTACAATACAAAAAGAAAATATGGTAATATGTAGTAATGATTAGCGTAAAGTATCTGATACTCGGAGCAGGGCCTTCGGGACTTACTCTTGCCAATACCCTTTATCAAAAGGGCGAAAGATCCATATTATTACTTGAAAAAGAAGACGAAGCCGGAGGTCTTTGCAGATCAAAGGACGTTGACGGATGGGCGCTCGATATAGGAGGCGGCCATTTTCTTGATGTCCGAAGACCCCGCGTTAATGAATTCTTATTCAGATTTATGCCCGAAAATGAGTGGGATCTTTATGAAAGGGATTCAAGGATCGCACTTGGAGACAACTTTGTTTCTCACCCGCTAGAAGCAAATATCTGGCAGCTTCCCGATGATGTTCAAAAAGAATATCTTGAATCGGTTAAGGCAGCAGGATGCAACAACAATGTTCCCAAGCCGGATCGCTTTGTAGACTGGATCACATGGAAGCTTGGGGAGCGTATAGCAAAGGATTACATGCTTCCTTATAACAGCAAGATGTTTGCCGATGAGCTTAATGAACTCGGAACATACTGGCTGGAAAAACTTCCAAACGTTGATTATGAGGATATATTAAGATCCTGCAGCGAACATCATGCCTATGCAAAACAGCCGGGACATGCGAGCTTTTATTATCCGAAAAAACACGGTTACGGTGAACTCTGGAAGAGAATGGGCGATGAACTCGGTGATGTAGTCAAGGCCGGGCAGAAGGCAGACATACTTGATATAAATGACAGATGTGTCACAACACAGGATGGAACAAAGATAAGAGCAGAAGTCGTTGTTACTACGGTTCCATGGAAGTCATTTGAAAAAATAGAAGGATTGAGTATCGAGCTTAAGGATGGTATAAAAGCCCTTAAGCACAGCAGTATTGAGACCAGATATTTTGAAGATAACCTGGATTCAAAAGCACAGTGGATCTATTATCCTGATCACAAGCTTCCTTATCACAGGATACTTTTGAGACATAATTTCTGTAAGGGTAGGGGCTACTGGACGGAAACCCGTATCGAAAGAACGCATCTTTTTGATAAAAAGAGCGATGATAACTTCAGATACGTTAATGAATACGCCTATCCCCTTAACACTCTTGATAAACCTAAGATCATGGAAGACCTGCTTATCTTCCTTGGAAAAAAAGGCATAATAGGTCTTGGCCGTTGGGGTGAGCACAGTCACTATAATTCCGATCTTGTGGTAGAAAAAGCCCTTGATCTTGCAGAAAAGCTTGGATAAACATGAAAAAAGATTATAAGATAGTACTTGCATCCGCTTCGCCGCGGAGAAAAGAATTACTTGAAAAGATCGGCCTTGAATTTGATATCTGTCCTTCCGATAAGGAAGAGCATGTGACCTCGGATATCCCGTCCGAAGTTTGCGTTGAACTTTCGCGTCAAAAGGCCATTGATGTCGCTTCATCCATCAAATCGTATAATGAATCGCATCCGGAGATCACTACACCGCAGGATATCATGGTGATCGGTGCTGACACTATAGTAAGCTGTGACGGAAAGATCCTCGGAAAACCCGTGGATGAGGAAGATGCAAAGCGTATGATTAAGATGCTTTCCGACAACACTCATGAAGTCTTTACGGGTGTAACGATAGTAATGGTTTACAAAAACGGAAAAGCCGGAGAGTATTCTTTCTTTGAATCCACCAAAGTAACGTGTTATCCTATTTCGGATGAGGATATAGACGAATATATCGCATCGGGCGAACCGATGGACAAGGCGGGAGCCTATGGGATACAGGGCTCTTTTATAAAGCACGTAAAAAGCATAGAAGGAGAGTTTTCGAACGTCGTGGGACTTCCGATAGCACGACTTTATCAGGAATTGAAATAATATGTTTACGTTTGACAGCATTGTAAGATACAGCGAGATCGACTACAGGGAGAAGCTTAATATGCTCGGAGTCCTTAATTATTTTCAGGACTGCTCGACACTTCAGTCGGAGTCACTTGGAGCAGGCGTCAAGGCACTTCATGAGAAGAACCTTGTCTGGGTGATCTCGACATGGCAGATTGATGTAAAAAGATATCCGGAGCTTGGAGAGAGGATAACGATAGGAACTTTCCCTTACAAGTTCAGGGGCTTTTTCGGTATGAGAAATTTCTTTATAAAAGATGAAAAGGGCGAAATGGTCGCCATGGCAGACACACTCTGGACGTTGCTTAACTACAAAGAAGGCAAGCCTGCAAGGATCACTGAAGATATCCTTGCGGGATTTGATATGGAAGATCAGCTCCCAATGGAGACCGTCAAAGGAAAGATCATCATGCCTGATGAGGCAAAAGCGCTTCCCGGTATAGAAGTCAAGCCTTATCATCTTGATGCCAACATGCACGTAAATAATGGAAGATACGTTGAGATGATCACCAATCAGATAGAAATAAGGGATTATAAGAGGCTTCGCGTGGAATACAGGAAACAACAAAGACTCGGAGAGATTCTTACGCCTTATCTTTATGAAGATGAAAAAATGATCTATGCTCTCATCAAAGATTCGGAAGGCGAAACCGCTACCGTTATGGAGTTTACAAAATGATAGAACCCGGAAAAAGACAAACCCTTTCGGTCGTTAAGATCGTGGAATTCGGTGCCTACCTTGCCGACACGGCAGACAGCACATCATCCGAAGAATCAAGGGTACTGCTCCCCAAAAAGGAACTGCCGCCGGATCTTATGTACATGGATCCGATAGATGTTTTTGTATACAGGGATTCAAAGGACCGTCTTATCGCCACGACACGTGACCCGCTCATCCACCTTGGAGAGGTCGCATCGTTAAAGGTAAGTGATGTATCGGATATAGGAGCTTTTCTTGACTGGGGACTTGAAAAAGATCTGTTCCTGCCATTTAAGGAGCAAAAGGGAAGGCCGCAAAAAGGAGATATCGTAAGCGTTACTCTTTATACGGACAAGAGCAACAGACTTGCTGCGAGCATGTGGATCTCAAAGGATGAAAAAAAGACCGCGGATTATAACACGAACGCAAAGATCCTTTCGGATATCCTTAAAAAGAACGGCGGAGTATTAGCTATCGGAGATAAATCCGAACCCGAAAAGATAAAAGAGCTTACCGGAATGAGCAAAAATGAATTCAAAAAAGCCGCCGGAAATCTATACAGGCAAAGAAAGATAACGATAAGCGACAACGAAATTAAGAGCATATAAAAAGCAAAAGAACGGGGCTTAAAACTTAAGCACCGTTCTTTCGCTTTAATCGATTAATACCGGCTATACCGACATATCGAAATTGCTTCCGATGTTCGGATTAACAGATAACTCCATAGAGCGATCCATCATCTGAACCAGGCTGTCGCCCTGAGTCTCGAGGTTATCGAGGGATTTGCTCAGCATAGCAACACCGAACTGGTTCTGGGTATTAACCAAAGATAATGAGGTTGATAAACCGGCAATATCCATATGATCACTCCCTTTCTTTATCCGGTAAAGACATTCTACATCAAAACGACGGAATAAGCAAGAAAAACGGGGATTTTAACTGATAAAAATACACATATTTTCACATTTTCAGGTGGCAAAAATTGTGAAAATATATTAAAATAAAAAGAGTGTTTTTGGTAAAACTGACGAACTTGAAAAAGAGTTAGGGAGGTACTTGATGATATCCAATCAGATCATGCAGGGTACAATAGACGGCCTCAAAAACATCGCCAAAGCGGACTTTTCCGTTTTGGATTCTGAAGGCAAAGAAGTTGCCACTACTTTGGAGGAGCCAAGATCCTTTAGGGAAGAGGCTGCGGAGTTTGCCAAATCTCCTGCGGATTCCCAGGAAATAAAGGATTGCCAATACTTTAAGATATTTGACGATAACTTCGTTGAATACATACTGGTCTGCGTCGGATCCGGTGAAGATGCTTATCTTGTCGGAAAGATGGCTGCATTCCAGATACAGAATCTGATGGTTGCCTACAAGGAGCGTTTTGACAAAGATAACTTTGTTAAGAACCTTCTTCTGGACAATCTTCTTTTGGTTGATATATACTCACGTGCCAAAAAGCTCCATATCGACACGGATGTGCCGAGAGTCGTTATGATCCTCGAATGCAAGAACTCCAAAGATGTCAATGTTCTTGAGTCTACGAGGGCATTTTTCGGCGCCAACAACAATGATTTTGTTACCGCTGTTGATGAAAATGACGTTCTCGTCATAAAAGATCTTTCTGAAGGAACCTCCAAATTCGATATAGACCGCGTTGTCATGCAACTTCAGCGGACACTTGAAAAGGACGGTATCCGCGGGATAAAGATTGCCTATGGAACCACGGTTCCGGAACTTAAGGAAGTATCGCGCTCGTACAAAGAAGCAAAGATGGCGATGGATGTCGGAAAGATCTTCTTTGAAGAGCGCAGCATCATAGCCTACGAGGAACTCGGGATCGGTCGCTTGATCTACCAGCTTCCCCTTCCTTTGTGCAAGATGTTCATAAAGGAGATATTCGGAGACAAGACGCCCGCTTCGCTTGATGAAGAGACTCTTGCGACGATATACAAATTTTTTGAAAACAGCCTTAACGTATCGGAGACCTCAAGACAGCTTTTTATCCACAGAAATACCCTTGTATACAGGCTTGATAAGATACTTAAGATGACAGGACTCGACCTTAGGACGTTTGACGATGCGATAACGTTCCATATCGCGCTCATGGTCGTTAAATACATGAAATACATGGAAAGCTTTGACTATTGATAAGGAGAAATAAAATGGCCGGAGATTCTTATTCCAACGAAAAAAAGAAACTTAGACTGAATCCGAACGGGGACATCATCACATTGGAAAATGTCAGCAAGGCGTATTCCACGAATGGTGCGCCCGCTCTTAACGGAGTCGATCTTCGGATAAAAAAGGGAGAATTTGTTTTCATAATCGGTGACAGCGGATCGGGCAAGTCCACGATGATCAAGCTCCTCTTAAAAGAGCTTACCGCAACGGACGGAAAGATCATGGTTATGGGACAGGACCTTAACAAGATCCGTCACCGCAAGATACCGAAGTACAGAAGAAACTTAGGTATCGTATTCCAGGACTTCAGACTTTTAAAAGACAGGAATGTATACGAAAATGTTGCATTTGCGCAGCGTATAATCCAGGTTCCGAACAAAGATATCAAAAGAAACGTTCCCAGCATCCTAGCAACGGTCGGACTTGCCGGCAAATATAAAGCTCGTCCCCGTCAGCTTTCCGGAGGAGAACAGCAAAGAGTTGCGATAGCAAGAGCTTTAGTTAACAGGCCTGCGATACTGCTTGCCGACGAGCCTACCGGAAATCTTGACCCCGATACGACATGGGAGATCATGAAACTGCTTGAGCAGATCAACGAAAACGGAACTACCATTCTCATGGTCACACACAACAGGGAGATAGTAGATACCATGAAAAAGCGTGTGGTTACCATGAAGAAGGGCGTTATAGTCAGCGACGAAGAAAGAGGTGGTTACGTTTATGAAGATTAGTACGTTATTCTATACCATCAAACAGGGTATCATCAACATATTCCGTAACAAGTGGTTCTCGCTGGCTTCCATTGCGACCATCGGTGCCTGCCTTTTCCTTTTCGGATTGTTTTACTGCGTTGTAGCCAACTTCGAAAACATCGTAAAGACCGCTGAAGAAGGCGTATCCGTTACGGTATTCTTTGATGAAGGCATAACCCAGGATCGCATCAATGAGATCGGTGCCCTTATAGACAAAAGACCTGAAGTTGCAAAGAAGGTTTATATCTCGGCTGATGAAGCATGGGAGAGCTTCAAGGTTGAATACCTCGGAGAATATGCAGACGGTTTTACTGAAAACCCCCTTGCCGACTCATCAAGCTACGAGATCTATATGTCAGATGTTTCAATGCAGCCTGCGCTTGTAGCATATCTTGAAAGCGTGGAAGGCATAAGGACGGTCAACCGTTCCGAAGTTACCGCCTCAACGCTCACGGGAGTAAATGCCCTTGTTGCTTATGTATCCGTCGGAATAATCGCCATACTGCTTGCGGTTTCGGTATTCCTTATAAGCAATACGGTCACGATAGGTATCTCGGTTCGTAAAGAAGAGATATCGATCATGAAATACATCGGAGCAACGGACTTTTTCGTAAGATCCCCCTTCGTCATCGAAGGTATGATCATCGGAGCGATAGGAGCCCTTATACCTGATGCGATCATATACTTTTTGTACAATTCGGTCTTGATCTTCATAAAGAATGAATTTTCAAGCCTTAACGAACTGCTGGTATTCCTTTCGATGGATCAGATATTCCATGTGTTACTGCCTCTTTCATTCGGAATTGGTATAGGAATAGGTTTCCTCGGTTCGATCACTACGGTAAGAAAGCACCTTCGGGTTTGACCTAAGTAAATGAAGCGTTTTAAAAAGGCATTAAGTATTATCCTCAGCTTAATAATGGTCATCCTCTATGTTACGCAGAGCAACACGGCGCTGTGCGATGAACTGACCAACGAAAGCATTCAAAAAAAAGAAGCCGAGATAAGTGAAGCCAAGAAAGAACGCGAGCAGCTAAAGGGTTCTCTTACCGATGTCAAAAAGATAAAAGAGGAACTTGAAAGTTCCAAAAAAGACCTTGATCTGTATGTTACGGAACTTGACAGCAAAGTAACCGAGATACAGTTGAAGATAGACGATCTGGAGTTAAAGATCACGGCCAAAGAAGAGGAGATCACTCAGAAAAAGGCCGAGCTTGATGAAGCGATCGAAGTCCAGACCGCTCAATACGAGGCAATGAAAAAAAGGATCAAGTTCATGTACGAGCGTGGAGACATGATGTATATGGACTTGCTTTTTAGTGCGGATACGTTCGGTGAAATGCTGAACAAGGCTGAATATATCGAAAGACTTTCGGCATACGACCGCAAAAAGCTCGATGAATATGTTGAATACACGAAGTTCGTGACGCTGTGCAAGGAAGAACTTGAAGAAGAAAAAGGGATCCTTGATGATACCAAAGCAGCACAGGAAGCCGAAAAAGCGGCGCTTGACGAGCTTATAGAAGACAAGAAAGCCGAGATCGAAAGATTACGCTCGGATATCAACAATAAGGAAGCTGCGATCGAAGAATACGAAGCCGAGATAGCAGCGCAGAACGAAACGATACAGGCCCTCGAGGCAGCCGTAGCCGAAGAAAGAAGAAGGCTCGCCGCAGAGCAGGGCAGAAGATATGACGGAGGAATGTTCACATTCCCCTGCCCCAACATGAAACGTATTTCCGATGAATACGGCTACAGGATACATCCCGTACTGGGTATTGAGAAGTTCCATAACGGAGTGGATATGGCGGCTCCTACGGGAAGTCCGATACTTGCAGCATACGACGGAAAAGTGGTAGCGGCCGATTACAGTGCGAGCATGGGTAATTACATCATGATAAATCACGGTGACGGTCTTTACACGATCTACATGCATGCTTCTGCTTTATATGTTTCAAAGGGACAGGAAGTATCAAAGGGACAGACGATAGCAGCCGTCGGATCTACCGGAAGATCTACGGGCCCTCACCTTCATTTCGGAGTAAGAAGAGACGGAAACTACGTTAACCCCTGGCAGTACTTGAGCAGATAGACCGGTAACGGAATATATATAAAGGAATCAGTATCAAATGGAGAACGGATCACTCAAAGCAGAAGAGATAAAACAGATAGAGAGTAACGCGAAGATAAGAGGCTTGTGTTTAGGGGCACTTATAGGAATGGCTGTCATGTTCCTTATCTTCGGCGGTTACATTCTTATCATGCGCTATCCTTCGACCGCAAAAGGAGCGGGGATAATAGGAAACGGCGAGATCAAAAAAATAAATGAGATCGTTAAAAAGATCGACAAGAACTTTTACAGTTATTCAGATGAGACGGGTACGGATAATCTGACAGAAGGAATATACAGAGGGATTCTTGCATCACTTAACGACCCGTATTCGGAATACTATTCCGCTGAAGAACTCAAGGCAGAGCTCAATGATTCCGAAGGTATCTCATACGGAATAGGCTGCTACGTTTCCATTGACAAAGAAATGAACATGCCGATGATAGCCGGCGTTATGGAAGGATCTCCAGCCGAAAAAGCGGGAATACATGACGGAGACATAATCTACATGGTTGACGGCGAGTCGACCATGGGAATGACACTTACCAAAGTAGTCTCTTTGATAAAAGGTCTTGAGGGTACGAACGTGCATATCACGATCTACAGAGAGGGTGAGCCCGATTACCTTGAAATGGATATCACAAGAGGCGAACTTATAGAGACCAATACCGTAACTTACGGCACGTTGCTTGATAACGAGGATATAGGATACCTCAAGATATCCGAATTCAGCGATGTAACATTGGACCAGTATCTTGAAGGTATGGCCGAGCTTCAGTCAGAGGGAATAAAGGGACTTATCCTTGACTTAAGGAGCAACCACGGCGGAAACCTTGATACGTGCGTTGATATAGCAAGACGTATACTTCCCAAGGGAATAGTTGTTTATACCGAAGATAAGAACGGAAAGAGGATCAATTACGAGTGCGACGGAAAACATGAGCTTGATATGCCCATAGTCGTTCTTACCAATGAATACACGGCTTCGGCTGCGGAGATCCTTGCGGGAGCCATTCAGGATCACGAAAAAGGTACGCTTGTCGGAACGACCACCTTCGGTAAAGGAATCGTTCAAAGGATAATGAGCCTTAGCGACAAGTCTGCGATAAAGCTTACGATAAGCGCATACTTTACGCCTTCGGGACGTAACATCCAGGGAACGGGAATAGAGCCCGATGTTGAGATCGAATACGATTATGACAGAGCCGTTGATACCGGAGATGACAATCAGGTTGAAAAGGGCGTTGAAATATTAAGACCGTTGATAGACGGCAAATAAGGAGAGTTATGAAAAAAAGTTATATTGTGCATATAGTGATCCTTTCACTCATTGCCATCATTGTTATCATTGCCATTTTCAGGCTTGTAAGGTGGAATTCCGGAGCTTATAACCGCGATAAGGACGTTGCTCAGGTTGATCCTTCGGAATTTGACGTTGAAGTACTTGATATGATCATCCCCATGGAGTCAAAGCGTTTTGACGGTCACGAGGATGACGGAGAACTTAATATCCTTTGCGTCGGAAATAATCCTTTCTCGGATGACAGGTCTGATAAAGGACTTGCTTCGCTCATAGGCAAAAAGACGCAGGCAGCCAATGTTTATGATGTTTCATTCCCCGATTCATCGACCTGTTATCATAACGTGCCCATAAACCCGAGCTTCCCCTGGGACCATTACAATCTGCCCTCCGTAGGTGCAGCAATGGTATCCGGCAATTTCATTCCCATGGAATCGGCGTTTGAATATATGGAAGATAAGGACAAATACAGATCTTCCATAGATACGCTCAAAGCTCTTGATATGAACAAGATAGATGTCATCGTGATAATGTATGACAGCACGGATTATAACGTGGGAACTCCCTGCGACAATCCCGATGTACCTACAGACCTTGCAGCTTTCACAGGAGGATTGAGATATTTCCTTCAGACTGTTGAAGAGACATGGCCCTGGGTAAGGACTTTTGTGATGACACCAACCTATGCACAGTTCATGGATACCGACGGACAGTTGTACAGCGGAACGATAAAGGACATCGGAAACGGTGCACTTCCCTACTATGTTCAAAAGGAGATAGACGCAACGATAGATTGCGGATGCTCCGTTATAGATAATTACTACGGAACCATAAACGAAGGTAATTACAAGGATTATATGGCCGATTACAAGCATTACAACGATGCGGGCCGTGAGCTTTTAGCTGACAGGATAGCGTATATCATCAATAACAAGATGAGCACCGTGAAAAGTCCGGAGTAACCACGATGTCAAAGATACTTAAAAAACTGTTTGTGATATTGGATGGCAAACAAAAGCGCTTCATGGTGCTTTTGGTATTTTTGATGCTCATCGGTGCAGTCCTTGAAACACTGGGTGTTTCGATGATCCTGCCCGTCATGAACGTTGTCATGGAAGAAGATGCCGTTAACAAGCACATTTATCTTCAGTGGATCTGCGACATATTCCGCATAGGCTATGACGATACAAGGACACTCATGATAACCGTAATGGTTGGATTGGTAGTCATCTTTGTGCTCAAGAACACATTCCTTTTCATACAGCTTAAGGTTCAGATGAAGTTTGTATATTCAAACCAGTTTGCAACATCACGGCGTATGATGATCAATTTCATGAAACGTCCTTACGAGTATTACCTTGGAGCTGACACATCCGTCATTCAAAGACAGATCACCTCAGATGTCAACAACATGTACGGAATGATCCTTTCGATCCTCCAGCTGACATCTGAAGTCATAGTGTTCATCTGTCTTATAGTGGTAAGCCTTTTATCGGATGTAAAGATGACGATAACGGTAGGCGTACTGCTTGTTGCGGTGCTCCTTATCATAAAGTGCATCTTAAAGCCCATAATGGTTAAGGCCGGGCAGCAGAACCAGGATTATTACTCAGGCCTTTATAAGTGGATAAACCAGGCAGTAATGGGCATAAAGGAAATAAAGATCGCCAATAAAGAAAGTTATTTCATAAACGAGTATTCGGCTTGCGGAGCAGGATATGTAGGTGCGGTTCAAAAGTATAACCTTTATAACGCGGCACCCAGACTCCTTATTGAAACGATAGCCTTAACGGGAATGATAGTTTACCTTTTATCGAGCCTTCTTGGCGGGATTTCAATGATCGACATCATCCCCCAGATAACACTCCTTGCACTTGTTGCGGTAAGGCTCATACCCTGTGCCAACAGGATAAACAACTACCTTACTTCGATCTCATATTACGAGCCTTTCCTTTGGAACGTTTCGGATTCTTTGCAGGATGAGATAAGGGATGATTCGGTTGACTACAGCGCCGAGACCTATCTTAAGGATGTGCCTGCCGAAAAGATGCCGATAAACGAAAGCATAGTCCTTAAAGACATTACATATAAATACCCGAATACCGACACTTACATTTTTGAAAATGCAAAAATGGAGATACCGATAGGAAGATCAGTCGGAATAGTCGGAACATCGGGAGCCGGAAAGACTACGGTCGTTGATATCCTTCTCGGTCTTTTGAAACTTGAATCGGGAAGCATCCTTGCAGACGGACACGATGTCATGAGCGACTACAGGTCGTTCCTTAAGAATGTCGGATACATTCCCCAGACGATCTTTATGATCGATTCAACTATCAGAAAGAATGTTGCATTCGGCCTGGCCGATGAAGACATAGATGATGAAAAAGTCTGGCATGCCCTTAAAGAGGCTGCGCTTGATGAATTCGTAAGGAGCCTCCCCGACGGTCTTGATACCGGAATAGGTGAAAGAGGAATAAGGTTATCGGGCGGACAGCGCCAGAGGATCGGAATCGCAAGAGCGCTCTTTGAAGATCCGGAGGTTTTAGTACTTGATGAAGCAACATCGGCTCTTGATAACGAGACCGAAGCTGCGATCATGGAATCGATCAACTTCCTCCACGGCAAAAAGACACTCATCATCATCGCACACAGACTTCAGACCATTGAAAAGTGTGATATGGTCTACCGCATAGAAAACGCAAAGATAACCAGGGAAAGATGAACGAAAAACTCATAAAAAAAGGTTACAGGTTCTGCAAATACATACTGTTCCCGCTCATTCTCATCGTATTGCCCTTATTAAAGGTAAACATGGGAGTGGATATTACTGACACGACGTACAGCCTCGGAAATTACAGGGATTTCGGCAACGGCTCGGGCACGGTGTGGCTCATGCTGACGTTCATCCCGACCGTAACCGGACATTTGATAAGCCTTCTTCCTTTTGCATCGACCATGCTTGGAATGAAAGTATATACGAGCCTTTTGATAAGCCTTATGGCTCTTATCGGATACAGGTTCTTTATGACAAAGATGCCCTCGTGGCTTTCATTCCTTTCGCAGCTTGTTGCAATAGGAATGTGCTGGGCACCCGGTGTCGTTTTGTATCACTATATGACCTACTTCTTTATGCTCCTTGCATCGATCCTTTTATTCAGGGGTCTCGCGGGAACAAAAAGGGAGCATTGCCTGTTTATCGCAGGCATCCTTTTGGGAATAAACACCTTTGTGAAATTCCCCGGAAACTCGCTTGAAGTACTGCTCATATTTGCGCTTTGGTTTTACGGACTCATCACCAAAAAGGACTTTTCCGCGGTATTTAAGCAGACACTTTTATGTATCGCGGGATATGTTGCATCGTTTGTGATCATAGTCCTTATCATAGGTGGTTTATACGGAAGCGGTTCGTTCAGGACCATGATAGCCGGTGTTTCCGGCATCGCGGAGGGTGCTTCCGATTATACCTTTGCCGGCATGCTCTTTAGCATAGTCGACGCTTATCTTCACGGATTTAAATGGGCAATATACATGATACTTTGCATACTTCCCGGAATCCCGTTCTTTGTGCTTTGGCCGGGCAGGTTCATTAAACTGCGTAAAGTTGTTTACTGCGTATGCATAGCATTCCTTTTCTTCGTTCTTGGCAGATGGGGAATGTATAACTTCAGATATTACCAGAAGGAATCGGCTCTTCAGTGGGGTGCGATATTCCTCCTCATTTCGCTTGGAATAACCATCTGGATGAGCTTTACGAGCTTCCTTAACAATGATTGGAAACTTATCGGCGTCATATCATTAATAAACATACTGGTATTGCCGCTTGGCTCCAACAATTATATCTGGCCTGTTTTAAACAGCCTGTTCTTTATCGCACCGGTAACTGTATGGATAAGCTACAGATTCGTAAGATGGGGCAGGGATTATCTTGACGAGACAAGAAAGGTTCCGCTCTTTGCGGTAAAGGCGATGCTCTCGGGCGTTATAATCGCATTCTTCATCCAGTCGGCAGGCCTTTGCTTTAACTACGTTTTCATGGACGGAGAAGACGGAGTAAAAAGAGATCACAGGATAGAAGGAAATGCCGTTTTAGCGGGAATGAAAACAACCGGATATACGGCTGAAAACATAAGCGGGATAACTTCGTTCATGAATGAGAACGCCCAAAGATACGAAGGTAAAAAACTTCTTCTTTACGGTGATATTCCCGGCATGTGTTATTTCCTTGGAAAAGACTGTGCGATAAGCACCACGTGGCCGGACCTTGATTCATATCCGGTATCGACCATGGAAAAGGAGATAGCTTCCATAAAAGGAGCATCGGAAAGCAACAGGCCCCTTATCGCAATATCAAAGAACAGATATGATGATCCGGAGATCACGGCAAAGTATGGAATGATCAAAGATCTCATAGAATCGGACGGATACGAAAACGTGTATGAAAATGCGGCATATGTCGTATTTGAATGATCGTAAAAAAGAAAGGACAGTATGATCAGATTTAACATCGCTCCCTACGTGGGAAAAGAGCTTGAATACGTAAAACAGGCAGTCGAGAGCATGCATATATGCGGTGACGGAGAATTCACCAAAAAGTGTAACGAGTGGCTTGAGAAAAAGACAGGAACGTCAAAAGCACTCCTTACAACGTCATGCACACATGCCCTTGAGATGGCAGCGCTTCTTTGTGATATCAAGGAAGGCGATGAAGTCATAATGCCGTCATATACATTTGTTTCAACGGCCGATGCCTTTGTGCTCCGCGGAGCGATCCCTGTTTTTATCGATGTAAATCCTAAAACGATGAACATCGATGAAACACTGATAGAGGATGCCATAACACCCAAAACCAAAGCCATCGCGGTCGTTCACTATGCGGGTATCTCACCTGACATGGATGTCATAATGGACATAGCAAAAAGACATAACCTCATGGTAATTGAAGATGCGGCACAGGGTATCATGAGCACGTATAAGGGAAAAGCCCTCGGTACGTTCGGAGATTACGGATGCCTCTCATTCCACGAGACAAAAAACTACAGCATGGGTGAAGGCGGTGCGCTCCTTATTAAGGACCCCGAGAAGGTTGTTGACGCGGAGATATTCCGTGAAAAGGGCACTAACCGCAGCCAGTATTACAGGGGCCAGGTAGACAAATACAGATGGATGAACTACGGATCATCTTATCTTCCTTCGGAATTAAATGCTGCTTATCTTTACGCCCAGCTTGAAGTTGCTGACATGATAAATGATAAGCGTCTTGCCGTCTGGGATAAGTACTATAAAGAACTTTCGGAGCTTCGTGACAAGGGTTACATCGAGCTTCCCTACGTGCCCGAATATGCACAGCATAACGGCCACATGTTCTATATAAAGACCAAGGACCTTGAGGAGAGAACAAAGATCATCAAATTCCTCGGGGAGAATGATATCCTTGCGGTATTCCACTATGTTCCGCTTCATACCGCACCAGCGGGTGAAAAGTTCGGAAGGTTCCACGGTGAGGACAGATACACGACGTCCGAGTCGGACAGACTTGTCAGATTGCCGCTATTCTATTCGATAACGGATGAACAGACGGATTACATCATAGACAAGGTTAAGGAGTTCTACAAAAGATAATATATGAAGGCGGGACGAGGATATTTTATCAACAAATTGATAACGGTCATCCCGGTACTCATCCTGATAGTCGCAGTTGCAATTGCTTATGACTATTACTTTGATCTTAACGATGATGTATTGATGAAGGATATCCTTGCGGGTACATATTTTACGACTCCTTTTTCCCGCAATATGCAGATGCTCTGGCCGCTTTCAGCGCTGGTTTCAGTGTTGTACCGCCTGGTTCCGCATGTGGCCTGGTACGGGATAATGCTTACAGTATTCCAGTATGCATCGATCGTGGTGATCGCATACGGGATATGCAATATCCTTTTTGGTAAAGAGAAAACGTCCGGAGAAAATGCATCTGATGAAGAAAGACGTCAGGATACAGCGAACGCAGTTAAACGACTTGCAGTATCGCTGGTCATCGTGCTTATATTATCATCACTCATGCTGTATCACCTTGTGTTTGTACAGTATACGATAACGGTAGCCATGATGTGTTCGGCAGCTGCGGTCCTTTTATGTACTGCAGACCCCGGTGTTGATATAAAAACTCACATAAAAAACCGTATACCTTCGATCGTGATCATAACGCTTGCGTTTTGGTTAAGATCCGAGATGACGCTTCTGATGATCCCTTTTGTGGGAGCAGCATATGTGTACGGACTTTCTTTTGAAGATAAAGTATTTTCAAAGGAAAACAGAAAAAAATACGGCAGGGTCCTTGGGATCATCTTCCTTATCATGTTCTTAAGCTGGTATGCCGACAGTGTTGCCTATGGCAGCCGCGGCTGGAAAGCCTTCAAGAACATGTTTGATTCAAGGACAGAGCTTTATGATTATCAGGTTCCTTTTTCGTATGAAGGAAATGAGAGATTTTATGATGAAATGGGTCTTTCTCCTGAAGAGGCCGTACTTTTTGAAAACTATAACTACGGCATAGATCCCGAAATAGATGACGGCACAATGCACCATGTTGCATCTTATGCAGGCGAATTAAGGGAACGTGATGAAAATTTCAAGGATAAGATAAAGGAAAAGTTAAGGATCTATCTTTATGAGATCACTCATCTTAAAGAGGTGCCCGGAAGCGATCACCCGTGGAATACGGTCGCTTTGATACTTTATTCATCGTGCATCCTGTGTACGGTTTTAGTCGGAAAGATATGGGAGATCTGGAGAATTGCCGCTTTGTTTGTAGGGCGAAGCGCGATATGGCTTTATCTTCTTTTGGGAGAGCGAACGCCTGATAGGATCACGCATTCTCTTTACTTTATAGAGATAACGGTGCTTTTGGTCCTTTTTGTAAGGCTTATACAAAGAGTCAAAGAAGACGGATCGAAAGTCGTAAGAGCCATATACCGTGCGGTCATGATATGCCTATTTCTTGCAGGCTTATGTATCCTCATACCGGGTGCTCAGGACACTTCCTATCAAAAGAGGGTACGTGAAAACATAAATGAACCGTATATTGAACTATTTAAATACATGGCGGATAATACGCAGAACATGTACCTTATAGACACTTATTCTTCGGTATCATACTCTGAAAAGATGTTTGATGACATTGCCTTTGTATCAAAAGCAAATTCAAACACTCTGGGAGGATGGGCCGCAGGAAGCCCCATAGAAGCTCAAAAGCTTGCAGCATACGGGATTGAGAACATGGAAGAAGGCCTTTTGAAGGATAATGTTTATTTTGTGAAAGATATGGATTTTGATGATATCTGGCTTAGGGCATATTATAAGTCGAAGGAAACGGATATCGTTTTGGGTATGGAAGAGATCATTGCAGACAGATTTGAGATCATGAGTGTTACAAAGATGGAGAATTGATACTATGAAGATCAGTTTTGTGATTCCCTGTTACAGATCGGAAAACACGCTTTCTTCGGTGATCGAAGAGATCGAAAACAAGATGAAAACAATGAGCGGATATGATCATGAGATCATATTGGTGAATGACTGCTCACCGGATCGTACTTTTGAAGTGATAAAGGATATCGCTTCAAAGCATGATAATGTAAAGGGCCTTTCGCTTTCGAAAAATTTCGGACAGCACAGCGCACTGATGGCAGGTTTCCACTATGTGACGGGAGACATTGTCGTATGTCTTGATGATGACGGCCAAACGCCCGCAGATGAAGCGGATAAGCTTATAAGTGCAGTTGAAGCAGGTGCCGATGTTGCTTATGCAAGATATGCGCACAAGAAGCATTCATTCTTCAGAAACTTCGGTTCAAGGGTGAATGACCGTATGACGCGCATTATGCTTGGAAAGCCCAAGGATCTTCATATTTCAAGCTACTTCGCAGCCAAAAGATTTGTGATAGATGAGATAACCAAATATACTTACGCATTCCCTTATGTCATGGGACTTGTTTTAAGAACCACAAAGAACATCGTAAACGTCGATGTGAACCACAGAAACCGTACGGTCGGAGAATCGGGTTACACATTCGGAAAGCTCATGTCACTTTGGTTTAACGGCTTTACCGCATTTTCGATAAAACCGTTAAGACTTGCAACGGGAGCAGGCATCACGTTTGCAGTTGTCGGATTTGTTTACGGTATATATACGATAATCAAAAAGATATTTATCCAGCCGCCCGAGCTTGTTACGGGATTTTCGGCCCTGATGTCAGCGGTTGTGTTTATAGGTGGAATGTTAATGCTCATGCTTGGACTGGTCGGTGAATACCTCGGAAGAGTTTATATTTCAATGAACAACTCGCCGCAGTATGTGATCTGCGAAAAGACAGGTGCTTTTGAGCAGACCGAAGTAGCCGATGAGCATTAGATCGATCAAACCGATTAACTATATATTCGGATTGCTTTTTGCTTTTTCGATCGTCGCTGGATACCAGTGCGAATTTTTCGGACGCCTTATCCCGGGATCATGGAAGACATACTTTTTCTTTGTTTTGGTCTTCGTGGTGGCAACACTCTTTTCTTATGTCTTTTGGGACATGATAAAAGAAAGAGCAGATAGAGAAATATCTAACGATGATAAGACCACAAACCCCGGAAAGATTTGGGCCGGTTCATCCGTTGTTATATGGATATGCAATTTCATAGTGTTTTTGGGAGTTTACCCCGGGTTCTTTGTATATGATGCATTTGAAGAACTGAACGAGACCATAACGCGTAGCTTTAACGACCAGCATCCCATATTTCATGTTCTTAGCATGGGTGCAGTCATTCAGGCAATGCACAAGCTGACCGGAGATTACAATATATCCGTTGCGGTTTTCATTCTTTTACAGATGAGCTTTAATGCGATCATACTGGGCTATGTTGTAAGGGAACTTTACGTTGAGGCCAAAAATAAAAAGCTTTGCATCGGAGCACTCATATATTTTGCACTTTTCCCCGTGCTTATGATGTGCAATCTCTGTTCTGCAAAGGACTGCGTATTTACGGGACTTTTGGTGCTTTTGACGATCTATTTAAGAAGAATGTTTCTTGAAAGCGACTTTGACAAAAGCAGCAAAAACCTCATAAAGCTTGGGCTTCTTTCAACCTTTATGATGCTTTACCGGAGTAACGGCGTTTATGCATTCATTGTATTTGCCGTGCTTGTTCTGCTTTTAAGGAAGGTAAGCAAAAGGACACTGACGGTGATGATCGTTTCCGTTATAGCATACTTTGTTATAAACACGGGTCTGCTTGGAATAACGAATGCCCAAAGGGTTGGTCACCGCGAGATACTTACGGTTCCGATCATGCAGTTATCAAGGGTTTATGCCTATGATAATGAGAGCATGACGGGTGAAGAAAAAGCAAAGCTTGAAAGCTATATCCCGCGAGAGAATCTGCTTTCCTATACGCCGAAATGTTCAGACCTTGTAAAGATAGGATTCGATGAAAAAGCGTTTGAGGGCGATAAAGCAGGATTTTATAAGCTGTGGTTAAGTACCGGAATAAAGCACCCGGTTGCCTATATGGATGCGCTTTGCATGACCGGATACGGAATGTGGTATCCCAATGCAACGATAGACGGATACAAAGGAAGAGAAGTCTTTACGTTTACGTATGGAGACAGTTCCTACTTCGGCTATGAGACAGAGCCTCCGGCTGAAAGACATTCCTTCATCCCTGCAATAGACAGGTTCTTCAGGTACCTTTCTATAGAGGGAGGAACAAGAGCGATCCCGATCGTACATTTTTTATTCTCGCCGGGATTTATGCTCTGGGTATTGTTGTTTATAATAGGTTATTTTGTATATACCCAAAATGTTTCAAAGGCTTTATCATATGCATTGCCGCTTACGGTGATCCTCACCTGTTTTATAGGTCCGATGAGCCTTGTTAGATACGCATTCTGTCTGTGGATCATAGTACCTTTCGGATTCACGGATATGTTTATTAAGGAAGAATAATTATGAAAAAAGTTATCAACATTAGTACAGCGATAAAAGCTCTCATACTGACATCTGCGATACTGTTTGTTTTGTCAGTATATCCCTGCAGGATGTGGACGGAAGATAAAACATTCGGAACTCCGCTTCAGTCAGGTGAAAGTTCTCCCGTGATCAACTATTTAAATGATCTTACGGAAGTTTTTGTTGCATCTGATACTCATCTTCAGTCAATAAGAGTCTATATAGACGAAAACACATACACCGACAAGTTTGAACTTGAGATAACGGACGGAAACGGCAAACACATAAACACCGTTGAAGTTGATGTTCCCGAGGCACTTCCCGGATATGTCGATGTGGTTCTTGATGTTGATACAACGCCTTCTGAATTATACATACTGAAGTTCAGATCACTGCAGTCTCTGTATCTTGCCACGGAGATATTTGTTCCTGAATCTCAGGTCCTTGTAGTTCCTTACTACAACGATACACCGCTTGACGGAAAAGCCTGTGTCATAGATTTTGAATACAGGGTTCCTGTTTCAACCGCAAGGAGCTTTTTGATCATAGGTATAGTTGTCCTTACAGCTTTGGTGCTTTGGGCCATTACGGACAAGGTAATGACCGGCACACAAAAAGACAGCCTTGTCACGGTTGAGACTGCCATGAAAAATATTCTCAATCCGCTTACGGCTGTTTTGCTCGTAGCCTGTATCGGATTCATAGCACGCGGATATGTGAGCGAATATGCTCCCGATAACGTATTTGCTGTGATCTCGGTAATACTGCTGGGGCTTTTGCTCTTTTATGCGATCAACCACAAAAGGGGAATACCCCAGACCACGCTTCCCGATTATCTTCGTACACACTCATCGGGGATCATTCAGTCGATAGGTATCGCCTTTGCAATACAGGCTTGCTGTGAGTATGTTGCAGGTCTTTATGATATTCATCACCGCGTCGCTGAGCGTAAGGAGATGATAGGATTTGCGATAGCACTCATCGCGATGTTTGCTTTTTCCGAGGTATTTAACCTCTATAACCTTATATATGTTGTTATTTCGGTCATAGGAGCGCTCATCTATTACAGACTGAACGTTACACCCGAAATGACACCGGATGACAGGTTCGTATTAAAAGGAAATGCGATCGTAGCCATACTGCTTGGATTTATCCTTATAAGGACCGTTAAGGGGATCATCCAAAAGAAGCTCACAAGGCCGCTTATCCCATGTACGGCGATAGCAGCACTTACATTTGTGATGCTCGTTGTGTTCAGGAACACAAGATGGTGGACGGTTGCACTGGTTGTTTCGTTTACATTGTTCTTCCTTAACTATTCGATGTGGGACAAAAAGGAGACACTGCTTGCGAACGTCGTTCGCGGTGTCAGCATTCAGTTCATCCTTTGTACGATATGGTGCTGGCTTTACAGACCTTATACAACGTTCTGGTCTGCAAGATACACTCACTTTTTCCATACGGAGACCATTACGGCAACATACATGACAGTTGTGTCATCAGTGTCTATAGTGCTTCTGCTCTCGAAGATATTAAGTGTCGTAAAGGCAGGTTCGGAAAATGGTGAAGAAAAGGCAACGGTGAGACTAGCCGATATCTGGAAGGAACTTGTTCTTTTCGGAACGGCAACATCTTATCTTTTATTCACGATCACTAGAACGGCTTATGCAGCAACTATAGCGGCGTTTGCCTTTGCGCTTATAATGACGTTCATTTCCTTCGGTAAAGGAAATATCAGGGCATGCCTTAAGACACTCGGATTTATGTGCCTTGGGGTTTTGGTGATGTTCCCCATTACATATGAGATACAAAGGACGGTTCCGGTTCTTGTATCAAAACCCTATGTGTACGACATTGAGGAATATACGGACAAGACTCTTCACGGAAGGGACCTTGCATCATCCGACTATATGATGATCGGACGTTTCGGAGAGCTCTTTTGCGAAAAGATGCTTGGTATGGAAGAGCACAGTTTTAAGATGTACTACCATTACAAGGACCAGCCTGAAGTCAATGAATACAATGCGACCATGAAGCAGTTATACGGATTTGCCCAGGGTTATAAGTGGGACGGTCTTTTCATAACAGATGAACAGTGGGATGAACTCCCGACTCATGAGATGTTCGTAATGTATATTGACAGATGCGAAGAGATGTACGGAACATCTGACGAGGAATATGTTGAAGAAAGTCCTGAAGCATCATCGGATGAAGCCGGAGTAACGGAAGCTTCGGCAGAAGATGGATCCGGAGTCGCAGATGAAACCGTATCTGACGGATCATCGGATGAAGGAAAAGATTATACCAGCGGAAGAATGGATATATTCCGCTCATATATAAAAGAGATAAATATGACAGGGCATGATACAATGGGAGCGACGCTTGAAAGCGGAGAGATCGCATCTCATGCGCATGATGTATACCTTCAGATAGCATTTGATCACGGAATACCGACGATGATCATATTCCTTATCTTCGGACTTACCGTGTTCATATATACGATAATATATTGCAAAAAAAGCAATGACAGATATGCGGTATTACCGGGAACTATGATAGTGGCATTTGCGGTTGCCGGCGTTGTGGAATGGGTATTCCATCTTTCACATCCGCTTACATTTACCATGCTGCTTTCAATGGTACCTACCCTGTTCCCATGCAAAGATAAAGAAAAAAGATGAGTAAAGACAAAGAAAGAAAGCCTTTCAACGTAAAAAAACTATACAGACGGACAGCGCTTATCATCTACGATATCATCAGTATAATCGCGGCCAGTTATCTTGCGCTTGTTATAAGATATAACTTCAGTATCCGCGAGATACCTGATTATTTCCTGCGCCCCGTAACGAGATTTTTGCCGATAGGTGTGGTAACGACACTGCTTATCCTGTTCTTTTTCAGGATGTACAGTTCGCTGTGGGCCTTTGCAGGCGAGACAGAGCTTCAGAACCTGCTTATATCGTGCTTTTGCTCGACGATAGTTCAGGTTGTCGGATTACAGTTTTTCAGGATAAGCGGAAACAGGGCGGTTCCGGGAAGTTACTATTTCCTTTACCTTTTCTGCCTTATAAGCCTTATCTTCATAAGCCGTTTTTCATACAGGTTCTTAAGATCACAAAAGCATAAGAACCGTAACAGGAAAAACACGATCTCCGTTATGGTCATCGGTGCAGGTGAAGCAGCTAACACGATCATTAAAGAGATAGTGAACTCAAACTTCTCAACCATGGTCATAAGATGCATCATCGACGATGACAAGGGTAAATGGGGAAGATTCATTCAGGGTATCAAGGTACTTGGCGGCAGAGACAAGATAATCGAGTATGCCGAGGCTTTTGAGATAGACGAGATAATAATAGCAATGCCTTCCGCAACAAGGCAGACCATATCCGAGATCCTCGATATCTGTAAGGAGACGAACTGTAAGTTAAGGTCTCTACCCGGAATGTATCAGCTCGTTAACGGAGAAGTTTCAATAGCAAAACTCCGTGATGTAGAAGTTGAAGACCTTCTTGGCAGAGAGCCTGTTGAAGTAGATATCGATTCGATCCTTGGGTATGTCAGCGGCAAAAGGGTTCTCGTAACAGGTGGAGGCGGATCTATAGGATCGGAGCTTTGCAGACAGATAGCATCACACAAGCCTTCTCAGCTTATACTGCTTGATATATACGAAAACAACGCATACGATGTTCAGCAGGAACTTCTGTCTAAGTATCCCGGGCTTAATCTTACCGTACTTATCGCATCGGTAAGAAATACCGCAAGGATGAACAACATCTTTGAAACCTACAAGCCCGAGATAGTTTACCATGCAGCCGCTCACAAGCATGTGCCGTTGATGGAGACATCACCTAACGAAGCGATAAAGAACAACGTGCTCGGTACATGGAAGACAGCTCAGGCAGCAGCGATGAACGGAACAAAGCGCTTTGTCATGATAAGTACGGACAAGGCGGTAAATCCCACAAATATAATGGGAGCTTCAAAGCGTATCTGTGAGATGATAATCCAGACCTTTAACAGGCACTTTGATACCGAATTCGTGGCTGTAAGATTCGGCAACGTCCTGGGTTCCAACGGATCGGTCATCCCACTGTTTAAAAAGCAGATAATGGAAGGTGGTCCGGTTACCGTGACCCACCCGGATATCATAAGATATTTCATGACCATCCCCGAAGCCGTATCATTGGTTCTTCAGGCAGGAGCCTATGCAAAGGGCGGAGAGATATTCGTTCTTGATATGGGTAAGCCCGTCAAGATCCTCGATCTTGCAAAGAACCTCATAAGACTTTCGGGATACAAGGTTGATGAAGATATAAAGATAGAATTTACCGGCCTTCGTCCCGGAGAAAAACTCTACGAAGAGCTCCTTATGGATGAAGAAGGTCTTACCGAAACAGCTAACAGATCGATCTTTATCGGACGTCCCATAGAACTGAATGAAGATGAGTTCTTCTCAGATCTTAAGGAACTTAAAGATGCGGCTGTTCGGGAAGATGTAGATATCCGTCCTTTAGTCAAAAAGATAGTTGATACTTATACATATAGTGAATGAGGTCTGAGAGGGGTATACGCTCCCCACGCAGACACGCTTCCGCTCTGCGATTCGCAGTAACGGACACATAAGTCAGCAAAGAACGCTGACTAAGTGCCGACGCTCATCAAGGTCTGCTTAGGGGACATATACCCCTCTCAGACCCGGCTACATATAGAGAAAGAAGGAATCATAATATGAAACGAATATACTTATCCAGCCCTACGATGCACGATGAAGAGCAGCTCCTTGTCAAGGAAGCATTCGACACCAACTGGATCGCCCCTTTAGGTCCTCATGTTGATGCATTTGAAAAGGAGATCAGTGAATATATGGGCGAGGGTATGCATGCGGCAGCGCTCAGTGCCGGTACTGCAGCTATCCATATGGCTCTTAAGTGTCTTGGAATAAAGAGAGGCGATATCGTCTTTGCTCCGTCCCTTACGTTCAGTGCAAGCGTTAACCCTGTCGTTTACGAGGGTGCCGTCCCTGTATTTATAGATTCCGAAAAGGATACCTGGAACATGGATCCGGAGGCTCTTAAAAAGGCTTTTGAAAAATATCCTCATCCTGCGGCAGTGATCGTTGTCCACCTTTACGGAACACCCGCAAAGCTTGATGAAATAAAGAAGATATGTGACGAGCATGATGTTCCGATCGTAGAAGATGCGGCAGAGTCTTTATCTTCAACATACAAAGGAAGGCAGACAGGAACGTTCGGAAAGATCGGGATCATTTCCTTTAACGGAAACAAGATCATCACTTCATCCGGTGGCGGAATGATGCTCTCTTCAAATGAAGAGTATACAAAAAAGGCTACGTTCCTTTCTACACAGGCAAGGGATCCTGCCAGACACTATCAGCATTCGAACATCGGATACAACTACAGGATGTCGAATGTCGTTGCCGCCATCGGAAGGGGCCAGCTTAAGCATCTTGAAGAGCATAAGGTGTTAAAGAAAAAGATATATGAACAGTATAAAGAGGCATTTAAGGATATTGGGGCTCTTTCGATGAATCCGTTAAATAAAGACGGAGATGCCAATAACTGGCTTTCATGCATGAGCATAGATCCCAAATGCTCTGTTACTCCGGACATGGTGATGGATGCGCTTGCCGAAAAGTGCAATGCCGAGACCCGTCCCATCTGGAAGCCGCTTCATCTTCAGCCCGTATTTAAGGACTGTGATTTCATTAAAGCAGGTGATGTGGATGTTGCAGCTGATATATTTGATCATGGTCTTTGCCTTCCTTCGGATATAAAGAATACTCCCGAAGATATGGATATGATCATCCGCACGATTAAAGAACTTTTTGCATAGGTTTGACGATTTGAAAAAATATTTATTTATCATAATCGCCACACTTATCCTGGAACTTTGTGTGTTTAACATATCATCATTAAGATCGATGTTTAATGAGCCAGTCGATCTGACATCCGGGATAAAACTTGGCGATAACGAAATTCATATAGACGATCTTGATATGAAGATCAATAACCTTTATATCGATATCAATCCGATGGAACATGTTCCCTCGACATTCAGAATAAACATGACTGATGACGGGAATTTTTACGAATATCCCCTGGGAGAACATACCGTTTCGATAAATACTACAAAAACCAAGTACGTGAACATATACGGGTACGGAAACACACATGCTCTGAGCTTTTATTTTCAGGAGGATGATCCGACCGACATCACGAACCTTAAGATAATTGCTAATGTTAAGCGCCCTTTGTTTATAAGCATCTGGAGAATGCTGGTTGTCTTCGGGCTTATGCTGTTTATATCCGTCCTTAAGACAGACGGAACGCTCTATAATGCTCCTTTTGAAAAAGAAAATAAGAATAAGATCATAAGACAGATGGCGATAACCTGTCTTTTTGTGCTTATATGGATATTTGCAGGATATAAGTGCACAGCCTCACATCTTTTGTTCGATGAAAGTACAAAGCCTCATCATGAGCAGTACAAAGAGCTTGCCGTGGCGTTATCAACCGGAAATGTTGCACTTCCTTTTGAACCGGATGAAGCATTAAAAAGCGTCGAAAATCCGTATGATACCATTTATCTACAGGCAAACGGTATACCGTACAGAGCAGATTATGCTTACTATAACGGCAAATACTATGTTTATTTCGGCATAGTTCCCGAGCTTTTGATTTACTTCCCGTACTATATGCTTACCGGAGACGGATTCCCGAATCATGCCGCGGTATTTGTGTTCTATTCTCTTTTTGTACTGGGCACATTCCTTATGTTTAAAAGGATGTGTGACCTTTTCTTTAAAGAAGTCCCTTTTGCGGTTTATCTTATGATCTCATCATCTGTCGTGACTTTCGGATCCGTTGCATATCTTTACTTTACGGCTGATCTTTATTCCGTTCCCATCATGGCCGCATTTGCCTTCACCGCAATTGGGCTTTTCGGGTGGATGAACGCGCTCTTTTACAGCAGAAAAAATGCAGAAACTGAAGAAAGACGAAATGATAAACTGACAGTATTGTCATATATATTCGGATCTTCCTGCATGGCACTTGTTGCCGGATGCAGACCGCAGATGGTTCTTTTCAGTTTCCTTGCGATCCCTCTGCTTTGGGAGCTGACCGTTAAAAAACGTGAGCTCTTTAGCAAAAAGAGCATAGGAAGGACACTTGCTTTTTGCATTCCTTACGTGGTTATGGCAGCGATCGTTATGTGGTATAATTTCGCACGCTTCGGTTCCGTATTTGATTTCGGAGCAAGTTACAGTCTTACCAATAACGATATGAACCTTCGCGGATTTAATATTGGAAGGATGCTTTCGGGGCTTGCGGTTTTTCTGTTTAAGCCAGCTTTCATAACGGGCAGATTCCCGTTCCTTCATACGACCACATTTGACCCGGATTACCTGGGAAGGATCGTGACAGAGCATTTCTACGGCGGAATGATAGCCTGCAATATACTTACCTGGGCACTTTTCCTTTCTTTCCATTTAAGGAAGGACTTAAAGAAGCGGAATATGCTGGGATTTTTTGCGGTAATGCTCTCATCCGGACTTATTATCGGAATGCTTGATGCAGACAGGGCAGGAGTACTTCAAAGATATGCATCCGAGACATCATTTGGGATAATATTTGCAACAGCCATAATGCTGTTGCTTTTAATGGATAAATTAAAAACAGAAGGGAATTATGGCGGATTCCGGGTGGCTTCGTCTTTTTTAAAGGCAGGCTTTATATGGGGACTTGCATATACATTTATGATCATATGCAATACCGATTCAGGAATAACGCTTATCAAGTATAATCCGGAGCTCTTTTACAGGATCGCTTCGATATTTACGTTTTAACATATGAAAGATCAGGGTTTGTTTTCAATAAATGCTTCACACTTTTTAAGAGGCATTGCCATATTGATGGTCATATTTTCACACTACTTTGAGTGGGGAGCCTCCGATATCGCAAATGAAAAGCTTTCTTCCTTTGTAGCTTCATGGGGAGACTGGGGAGTCGGGGTATTCTTCCTTTTGTCGGGATATGCTCTGTACAAAGGATACGGAAAAAAAGATACCGATCTCATGTACATCATAAAGCGCCTAAAGAACGTGTATATCCCTTATCTGATCCTGGCAGCCGCCATAGCCCTTTTATCGGACTCGATTCATACGGGACATGACGTGGCAGACCTATTAACAGGCAAAGACTACTGGTTCATGGTCATTTTGTTTATCATCTACATTGCCTTTTACTTTGTGGGGAAATTACCCGAAAAGTTTAGGATCATGATCATGACCGCTTTTATCATAGATACTTCACTGATGCTCTATCTTAAGGGCTACAGGGAGTTTTGGTATACGGCCAACTGGGCATTTGCTTTGGGCATGATGCTTTCTAAATATGAGCAAAAAATTGTCCGTAAAGAAGGTTACCTTATCGATATAAAAGATGTTGTCTTTACCTCGATGGGACGAGCATCACTTTATATTTATATCCTTCATTCTTTTGTATATTTTAAGATAATGAACACACAGGGTTTAACGGAAGTGAACTGGTATCTTAAGTTATTCATACAGCTTGTGATCACGGTGGTCGTTGCAGTTGTTCTTGAATTTGTTATCCGCAAAGCAACGGATCTTTTGATGATCCCCGTGAATAAATATATCGGATTACGAACCAAAAGGGAGAACATGTAGTATGAAAACAGTATTGCGTATAGTTATCACGCTTGGACTTATCATCTTAATATCATCAAGCAGCCTTTTTTCTTTTGAAGTACAGGCAAA
>JAILCX010000022.1 GCA_024690205.1 Lachnospiraceae bacterium
AACGGTCGACAACGTTGCCATCGAAGGGCTAAGCACTGCAATTTCTGATAATGCTGGAATACTCTTATTCCTCGTGATCCTCGGAATCGTTGTTGCACTTGTGAACAAATCAGGTGCTTCAAGAGCTTTCGGAAAATGGGCTGAAAGCCACATAAAGACTAAGACAGGTGCATGCCTTGCAACCTTCCTTCTTGGAGTGCTTATATTCATCGATGACTATTTCAACTGTCTTACAGTTGGTTCGGTCATGTCACCCGTTACTGATTCAAAAAAGATAAGCCGCGTTAAACTTGCTTATCTTATAGATGCTACAGCTGCTCCCGTATGTATGATAGCTCCCATTTCAAGCTGGGCAGCTGCCGTATCGGGATGCGTGGACAGTGAAAACTATTCAGGAATACAGCTTTTTATAAAAGCTATCCCTTATAACTTCTATTCAATACTTACACTTGTATTCATCATCGCTTTAAGCATAATGCAGTTTGATTACGGCAAGATGAAGAAGTTTGAAAAACTCGCTGTTGAAGAAGGAAACCTTTCGGCTCTTACTCTTTCCGATGAGGAAGAAAGGACATTAAGAGTTGACGGACCGGAAACTCCTTCAAAAGGAAAACTCATTGACCTTATCATTCCCATAATACTGCTTATCGTATTCAGTATCTGGGGACTTTTAAAGAACGGATATGAAGCGATCGAGTATCAGGGAAATTTCGCAGATGCATTTTCAAGCACCGATGCTTATGTAGGTCTCCCCTGGGGAAGTTTGCTTGCACTTGTTGTGATCATCCTTTACCTTATCATCCGTAAGGTCGTTACGTTCCAGGAAGCAATGGAGTGTGTTCCCAAGGGATTTATCGCAATGGTTCCCGCCATTATGATCCTTACGCTTGCCACATCGTTAAAGGCTATGACCAACAGCCTTGAAGCTTCTTCATTCGTAGAAGGTGCGATGTCAAACGTACAGGGACTCCAGTGGATGCTGCCCGCGATCGTATTCGCTGTTGCATGCCTCGTTTCTTTTGCAACAGGTACATCATGGGGAACATTCGGAATACTCATTCCCATCGTATCGGCTATATTCCCCGAGACAAGTTCTTTATTCTTTATCGGAATATCTGCCTGCCTTGCAGGAGCCGTATGCGGAGATCACTGCTCACCCATTTCGGATACAACGATCATGTCTTCAGCGGGTGCGCATTGTAACCACATAAATCACGTTGAGACGCAGTTGCCTTATGCCCTGACGGTTGCCGTAATATCGTTTGTATGCTACATCCTTGCGGGATTATTTAACCTCGGCGGATTTGAATGGATATCAATACCGATCGGAGCAGTACTTGTTATAGCTACATTATTTGTAATAAAGAAAAAGACAGGCATGGATAATGCCTGATGATTGGAGGCACATATGGGAGACAGGAAGCTTAAAAGATCATTAACTGACAGAAAGATCCTCGGAGTATGCGGAGGTATCGCTGAGTATTTACACGTTGATTCAACGGTTATCCGTCTTTTGTGGGTGATCTTCTCAGTGGCCGGCGGATCCGGAGTTATTGCATACATCATCGCCGCTCTTATCATGCCCGAAGGATTTTAAATTATGTACAAAGGAGTCATATTTGATCTGGACGGAACTTTGTCCAATACACTTGACTCAATTTCATTAAGCGGAAATCTCGCACTTGAAAGTATCGGTATGGCGTCTTATGAAAAAGACGCCTACCGTTATTTTGTGGGAGACGGGGCCAAGGAACTGGTCCGCCGGATGCTCATCAATAACGGGGATACCGAATGTTCCTGCTTTGAGGAGCTTATCACCGCATACAGGAAAACATTCGCGGAGCATGCAGACTATAACGTCACCGTATACGACGGAATGAAAGAGACCTTGGCAGAGCTTAAGTCAAAAGGTCTTAAGCTTGCAGTGCTCTCGAACAAACCTCATGCGCAGACACTTGAAGTCGTACACAAGTTATATGGTGAAGGAACATTTGACGTGATCCGGGGAAACGTACCGGAGATAAAAAGAAAGCCCGCTCCGGATGGAGCCTTGCTCATTTCAAAGGAATTATTGATCGAGCCTTGCGAACTTGTGTATGTCGGTGATACATGTGTTGACATGAAGACCGGAAAGAGTGCCGGAATGTTTACGGTAGGTGTCCTTTGGGGATTCCGGGACCGAAAGGAACTTGAAGATAACAAAGCGGATGCGATAATATCGCACCCGCATGAATTGCTTGATCTTATAACGGATGCTTTACTTCGTTAATCAGCCTTCCTTGCTTTCAAAGAAAGCGTTAAGCTTTGATACGAGCTCATCACAGTCGATGCCGTGAACCATAGAAGCTTCTTCGAGTGACTCAAAGGCATGTGCGGGACAACCTACACAGTGCATTCCTGATTCGAAAAGCATATCTCCCATCTGGGGAGCAAGGGCGAGAACATCGCCGATGTTCATGTCTTTAGTTACTTTGCTCATATATTCTCCTTTCAACCACAAAACAGTATTATGAATTACTCTTCATTTCTTCGCGACGCTTTTTAATGCCGTCGAGAATTACCTGTTTCTTTTCTATTGCTTTATCCTTATCCATGGCGGGTACACCCTTTAGCCGATATTCAATACCGAGCTTTTCGTATTTTACCTCTCCCATGGTGTGATACGGTAGTACATCGAGGGCCTTAAGGTTTTCAAACTGCCCTATAAAATATCCGAGTTTATAAAGATATTCATCAACATCGGTATATCCGGGAACGACAACGTGCCTTATCCACATGTCAATGTGTTTTTCATTAAGGTAAGAGCAGAAGTCCAGTATGTTGTCGTTCGGCTGGAGCACGAGCTCTTTGTGCTTTTCGGGATCTATATGTTTGATATCAAGCATTACGAGGTTTGTAACCTCCATAAGCTTGTCAAACTTTTGAAGAAGAGCTTTGTTACTCCTGTTAAATGCGATACCCGATGTATCAAGACAGGTGTGAACGTTATGCTGACGGAACTTTGCGAAGAGCTCGGTCAGAAAATCTATCTGCATGAGGGGCTCTCCGCCTGTTGCGGTCACACCGCCGTTATGGATGTAAAAGGCTTCGTTCCTTAAATACTGCTCATAGATCTCGTCAACATCCATTTCGGTGCCGCCTTCCAGGGGCTGCGTGTCCGGATTGTGACAATAGGCACAGCGCATGGGACACCCTTGAAAGAATACAACGAACCTGGTGCCGGGCCCGTCGACCGTTCCGAAGCTTTCAATTGAATGGATCCTGCCTTTTAACATGATTTGCTCCCGATAAAAATCCCCGCCCTATGAGCGGGGACCTGGTAGTTTGGATCAGAATTCTTATAACTGTGAAAGGGACTGAAGAGCGTTACTTTCGATAATTGGTTCGCAGTGCTCCGAAAGATATGCATCCGAACCTGAAACCGTCTTTACGCAGGTTCCGTATTCGGAGAGGATATTGCAGACTCTGTTATAATCTGCCGGAGTGTGAGAACTCTTTGAGATCGAAAGCAGGTATCCGTCTTCTTCCTTATATAAAGAGTTGATACCGTCATAAAAAGCGGTAACAACCTTTGAAAGTCTGATGAGTTCATCAAGTGTCTCAAAAGAATAGATCCTTACGGTAGCCATTGAAGCCGATGCATCGGAAATACGCTTTTTAAGATCGTTCTTGAATGCCGCCTTGGCTGCCTTTGCAGCGTCTTCGTCGGACATCTCGGCCATCTCTGTCGTATTGGAACTTGAGGTTCCAAGGTTGGGAGCGGTATTGTTGGTATTCTGAAGCTTCTTGAAAAGATCAAGGATATCATCGGCACCCTCGGAAAGCGAATTCAAGAGATCCGAAAGTGATGAAGATGATTCGTGAACCGAAGGAGCAAACTTAGAAAACCTCGTGTCTAATTCCTCGGGATCGTCAACCTTGGTGATGATAAGAACGATACACTCGGCAGACACGGGGATAGCCTCTATCATAAGAGGGATGTCCTCGGCTTCGAATCCGAATTCGAAAGAAGCCTGCTGCATCATATCTCGAAACAGCGTTTTAGCCTTGTCGGTACCGTAAGCAAGTTCACTTAGTTTAAGCTTGCGGTTGGCAAGATCTTCACTGGTCAAAGTGCAACGTATTTGATTGTCATTTACTTTTTCAATACGCATTTTTCGTTCCTCAAAAGAGCTTTGCGCTCTCTTTGTGATTATTATACTTCAAACTCCCGATTCGTCAACAAAACAGCGGTTTCTTTAAGAAAAAATTAATATTCTTATTGGTAAATATTCACAAATAATCGCAACTTAGTTATTGACATATTTGGTAATATTTACTATACTCTGTTGTGAAGATGCTTCCAATCTGTATCGGAAAGGAGGCTGATAGGTTATTTATTTTCTGAGTTTATCTCTTATTATCACATCAGGCAGCCGTTGAGGCTGCATCAAGAGATTCTTACAGGCTTATGTGCCTGTCCGTAAATAATCCGACTAAATTATTTACAACTTCATAATACAATTCATTTATTTTCTAAGCGTATCCATTATGGATCTTTAACAAAAGAATTGATATTGAAGCATCTTCCTATTATATATATCGGCTATTAAAGGGATGAACGTAACAGCCACGGAAACTTTTGCGTCTGACGGTCATTTTGGGAACGTTTTTAAATGACCGATTTTTCCGGAGGAAAGTTTGCTTAAGACTTGTGTCTTATCGGATAACTGAAGGCTTTTTAAACTGACTGAACAAAACCGGCTTTTGTGCCATTAAACGCCCTTCGGAGAGCCAAATTTGATAATGACGGTATCTTAATAGTTTGTTATAATATAGGACGATTGGAGGTCGGGCTATGAAGAAAAAGATTCTGCCTGTTATCATCGCGATCGTCCTTATTATAATCATTATCGGCGTCGCGTTCGGAAAGCAGATTATAGAAAAGTATACCTATTCAAAAGAGGTATACGATATGACCACCTATTTTGAGAATAAGTCCGAATCGGACGTGGCCATTATCCTTCAGGATGACTTTATGAGTGAAAGAGCTGTTTACCTTGACGGTACCTACTATCTGGATATGGAAACGGTTCTTACCTATTTTAACAAAAGATTTTACTTTGACGAAAACGAAGGACTGCTCATCTATACGCTGCCGCTTGATATGTTTACGGCACGCCTTGATGAGACTACTGTTAGTTCCCTTACGGGAGATGAGGATCTTGGATATGTTCCCGTCAGAAAGGATGGAGAAAAAGTCCTTATCGCACTTGATTACGTTAAACGCTATACCAATTTAAGCTACGAAGCGTTTACGGATCCCGGAAGACTTCAGATATATACCGAGTGGAACGACAGGACCGTTGCTACAGTTAAAAAGAACACGCAGGTCCGTCACCGCGGAGGCATCAAATCCCCTATCCTCAAAGAAGTAAAACAGGGGGACAGGCTTACGGTTCTTGAACAGATGGAAGACTGGTCCAAGGTAAAGACCGATGATGCCATTATCGGATTTATCGAGAACAAAAGACTTACCGATATAAAACCCGAACTTCCGATTCCTGTTACGGATCACGAAGATCCCGTATACACAGATCTTTGCAGAGACCACAAGATAAACATGGGATGGCATGCCATAGCAGGCGAGGCCGGAAACGACACGCTTGATTCAGTGGTAGCAAGGACAAAGGGACTTAACGTTATCGCACCTACATGGTGGGTGCTTTCGGATGACGAGGGCGGTTACAGGAGCATTGCTTCTGCTTCATATGTTTCAAAGGCTCACGGAATGGGACTTGAAGTATGGGCGGTTTTAAATAATGTTGATATCACCGGCGTTAATATAGAAGCAGTTTTGTCAAGCACGACAAACAGAAGAAGACTCATTGATGCCGTAACAGGCGAAGCCGTAAGCCTTGGCGTCGATGGGATAAATCTTGACTTTGAGCAGATCCCGGTTTCGGCAGGAGATGATTTTTCTGAATTTGTGAGAGAGATGTCAATAAGCTGCCGCGCAAACGGACTTGTGTTCTCGATAGATAACTATGTTCCTATCGGAGGAACGGGATATTATGACAGAACGACTCAGGGAGAAGTTGCCGATTACGTCATAATAATGGGATATGACGAGCACTATGCAGGCGGCAACGAGGCGGGCTCTGTTGCTTCAATCGGATTCGTTGAGACCGGTATTGAGATGACGCTTGAAGAAGTTCCCGCACGCAAAGTCATAAACGGAATTCCTTTCTATACGAGAATCTGGAGCACTATGGGCACGGACGTTTCGTGCCAGACGGTTGAGATGACCAAGATAAGCGACTGGTTATCGGCCCATAGCCTCTCGCCCGAATGGGATGATGCAACATGCCAGAACTATGCAGAATATAATGAAAACCAGGCACTTATTCAGTGCTGGATCGAAGATGCCGATTCCATAAGGGCAAAGCTGAGCGTTATGAACGCCCATGAACTTGCAGGCGTAGCGGAGTGGAGACTCGGATTTGAAACGCCCGATATCTGGGATGTCATAGCGGAGTACATGAGTTACTGATGAACACAAAGGTTGTAAAGGTCAACAGAATACAGCCGAATGCTGCGGCTCTTGTCGAGGCCGGAGATATCATTAAAAGCGGAGGGCTTGTAGCGTTTCCGACAGAGACCGTATACGGACTTGGAGGAGATGCATTTAATAAAGAATCAAGCCGAAAGATATACGAGGCAAAGGGCAGACCTTCGGATAATCCGCTTATAGTCCATATCGCAAATATCACCGATATTGACAAGGTTGCAATGGACATACCCAAGGTGGCATATGATCTTGCCGCCAGGTTCTGGCCCGGTCCTCTTACGATGATATTAAAAAAGCGTCCCGAGCTTCCGAAGGAAACAACGGGCGGATTAGATACGGTTGCGATAAGAATGCCTGGACACGAAGTGGCGCTTGATTTTATCACGGCAGCAGGCGGATTCGTAGCAGCTCCTTCGGCAAACCGTTCGGGTAAGCCTTCGCCGACATCGGCAGAATACGTTGTGGAAGACATGTACGGATTTGCCGACATGATCATAGACGGAGGAAACTGCGAAGTCGGTCTTGAGTCGACCATCGTGGATCTGACGTGTGAAAAGCCTCTGATACTAAGACCGGGATTTATCACTATTGAAGAGATAGGCGAAGTCGTTGGCGAAGTCGATTTTGATAAATGCATCATCGATTCTTCGTCGGATGAGCCGCCCAGAGCACCAGGAATGAAATACAGACACTATGCCCCGAAAGCAGAAATGACACTTGTGTCAGGTCCCTCGGACAAAGTCGTTAAATATATAAACGACAAAACGAACGAAGGTGCCAGGGAAGGGATAAAGACGGGAGTCATAGCAACAAACGAAACTCAGTATTCATACGCTGCATTTTCGGTAAAGAGCCTGGGACCCCGACGTGACGGCAAGCAGGTTGCCAGGAACCTTTTCAGGATATTAAGAGAATTCGATGACGAAGGTGTGGATGTTATCTATGCCGAAAGTTTTGAAGAAACTGGAATATTCCGTGCCACTATGAACAGGATGATCAAAGCGGCCGGACACAAGGAGGTTAATTTATGATAGCGCTTGGAAGTGACCATGGCGGATTTGATCTAAAGGAGCTTATTAAAAAGCACCTTGAAGAAAGGGGCTTTGAGGTTAAGGATTTCGGATGCTTTGATAAGAGTTCATGCGATTATCCCGACTTTGGAAAGGCAGCGGCAAAGTCCGTAGCATCGGGAGAATGTGACCGTGGGATAGTTGTTTGTACAACAGGTATAGGTATCTCGATAACGGCTAACAAGGTAAGCGGAATAAGATGTGCGCTTTGCACGAACCCCTTCCTTGCAAAGATGACAAGACTTCATAACGACGCTAACATGCTGGCGCTCGGACAGGGAAATACAGGTAACCTCCTTGCTTTGGAAATAGTTGATACATTTCTTGACACACCCTTTTCCGATGAGGAAAAGCATAAAAGGCGAATAGGAAAGATAGAAGATTAAGTGAGGCGTTTTTTTAACAAAACAGGATCTAAACGGCTGAGAGCAACTGCGCTTTTGATGGCAGTTGTTCTTTTGGCATATTCTTATCCCGAGATCGAGGTAAGAGCTGACAGCAAGATAGACGAGCTTGAGCAAAAGATCAAAGAGGCAAAAGCCCAGAAAGAAGAAACGCAGCAAAGGATCGATGCCAACAAACAGGAAATAAACACTTTAAGTGATACGGCCACTTCGCTCAAAGGAGCGCTTAATGATCTTAACACGGAATTATCCGAGGTCAGCGCCAATCTTGATGAACTTGAAAATGCCATTGAAGTAAAAAACGATGAGATCACTCAGATGGAGCTTGATCTTGAGGAAGCATTGCAGATCGAGAACGATCAGTACGAGTCCATGAAGATAAGGATCAAGTACATGTATGAACAGCAGGATTATGACCTTATGGAGACGCTGTTCGGATCCTCAAGTTTCGGAGATTTCCTTAACAGGAGCAATTATTTTGAATCGGTAGCTGCTTACGACAGGAAAAAACTTGAAGAGTTCAGACATACAAGGGAAGTTGTTGAAGAAGCAAAGGCTCTCTTGGAAGAACAAAGAGAAGACCTTGACGTTCTTAAGGAAGAAGCCGTTGCCGAACAGGACAGGGTAAAGTCCCTTGTAAACAGAACATCAAGTTCCCTTACGAATTACCAAAACGAGATAGAGCAGACCGAAAAAGAAATGGAAGAAAACGAAGCCATGCTGGCTGCACAGCAGGCAAACATAAATGCTCTCCAAAAAGAACTTGAAGAGGAAAGAAGGCTTTCGGAACTCGCTAACAGATCGGCATGGAGAGATATCTCACAGGTTTCGTTTGCCGAAGACGACAGATACCTTCTTGCTAATCTCATATACTGCGAAGCCGGAAACCAGCCTTACGAAGGCCAGGTTGCGGTTGGTGCTGTCGTTATAAACAGGGTTTTAAGTTCGGTATTCCCCGATACGGTTGTCGGGGTCATTTACCAGAACAGACAATTCTCACCTGTTGCAAGCGGAAGGCTAGCGCTTGCTCTTGCAAGGAACGATGCAACGCCCGCATGCTATTCGGCAGCGGATGCAGCGATGAGCGGAACAACGACAGTCGGAAACTGTCTGTTCTTCAGGACTCCGATAGACGGCCTTACCGGCATACAGATCGGAGGTCATATATTCTATTAAAGTAGGGGTTATTCCCAATCGACGGGGATCGGCTTTTTGAGTTTGTCGAACTGGCCCGAATAAAGTATCTGAAGCAGCTTGTTTAACTTAAGCAGGCTGTTTTTTAGTATATCAAGACTGATGAGGTTCTTATCTAGAGCTTCAACGAGTTCATCGATATCATCGACTTTTATTCCGCCGTCGGGATAGATTATAACGTCGACCAGAAGGTCTGAGACAACCAGTTCGTTTGAATCCTTATCATAGTCATAATCGACTATATCGCAGTACCAGTATTTTAACGAACCGTCCATTTTGCAGAACTTGGATACCTTATAGCCTTCCTTAAGATAATAGATGCTGTATCCGTGATGAAAATCTTCGCGGGGCTTTAAGGTGTTCCACTTGGTGATTATCATGTCTTCATCGCAGGAGATGATCACATCGTCCTTTAAAAGGATCTTTTCTTCGGGAATGATTCTCTTGCGGTAAAGAACAGGATGATCCATAAAAAACCTCCGTTTGAAGATGCATTTTTTACTATAATAATGCCTTGTAAGGCGCAATACAAGGTCTTGCCTTTACGGGGGATTATTGATAAAATAAGCTATGTGTACTCTACGGTATTTAAAAGGGGGCCGGCATGAGATTTAACAAGGATGTTTACCGAACGCTTACGCTTATCACTCAGTTCGGTATAAATATGCTGGTGCCAATTTTTATTTGCTCTTTTGCGGGAATATACCTCGATAAAAAACTCGGAACGGATTTTATAATGATAATCCTTTTCTTTATCGGGGCGATATCCGGCGGATACAATATATACAGACTCTCCAAAAGATATTTCAAAAAGGATGAAAGAAAAGATAAACAGGACCGTATTTGAATTATGGGAAGGAGAGCTTATCTGCGGGATCCTGATGCAGGCTGCGGTCTTGCTTGTTAATAACAAAGCAGTATACAGTATCTGCTTATGGATCGGGATACTTTCCGCTATGGCGGCATCATTTCATATGTGGTGGGCGATCGACAGATCACTTGACTACGGTGAGGGTGCGCCCAAACAGATGGGTGTCCAGTATGTGTACAGATATCTTGGAATGTGCATCATGCTTGGAGCCGTCGGTTACTTTTTCGGGAATTATGTACTTGCATCATTTGCAGGACTTATAACCATCAAGTTATCAGCCTATATGCATCCCATCACACACAGGATAGCAACGCTTGTATACGGGGAGGAGATCCTTCCCGAAAAGATAGAATATCTCTACGACGACGAAGAAGATAAAAAAGAACCTGCGCAAAAGCAGGAATAATCAGGAGGTGAAAAGATGGGACAGGGAATCCTGTTATCAGCTCAAAAAGAAGTTGATTTCTTTATTCACGAGGTCTTTTCATATGAACTGTTCGGCCAGACTTTAAGGATAACGACAACGCATGTTTGTCTGCTCATCGTGATGCTGATCCTTATAGGTTTCTTTGCTGCGGCAAACGCCAGAATGAAAAAAGCCGAGGAAGTTCCCTCAGGCTTTCAGAATGTTCTTGAATTGCTCGTTGAGTTCCTGGACAACATGATTAACGGAGTTATGGGTAAGTTCGCACCCAAGTTCCGCAACTACATAGGTACGTTGTTCATTTTCATCTTTTTCAGCAACATTTCCGGTTTGCTGGGACTGCGCCCGCCGACAGCCGATTACGGTGTAACGTTCGCACTTGCAGTCATTTCGTTCACATTGATCCACTACAACCAGTTTAAATATCAGAAAGTCAAAGGTGTGGTTAAAGGTCTTATGAGCCCGTGGCCGTTCTGGCTGCCTATTAACCTCATCGGAGATTTTGCAGTGCCGATCTCGCTTTCTTTGCGTTTGTTCGCAAACATCCTTTCGGGAACAGCGATCATGGCACTTATCTACACGTTGCTCGGAAAACTTTCGCTTGTATGGCCCGCAGCATTGCATGTGTACTTTGACCTCTTTTCGGGTGCGATCCAGACGTATGTATTCTGTATGTTGACCATGACATACATACAGGATGCCTGCAACACCGAAGAGGCATGATTGAGTTAATGATTAATTGACATATATTTTCACACAAGGAGGAAAAATAAATGAATTTTGATGTGAATTTTATCAAAGGTTGTTCAGCAATCGGAGCCGGACTTGCACTTATCGCAGGTATCGGACCCGGAGTAGGACAGGGTATCGCAGCAGGACATGCAGCATCTGCAGTTGGTAGAAATCCCGGAGCTAAGTCAGACATCACTTCTACGATGCTTTTGGGACAGGCCGTTGCCGAGACCACAGGTCTTTACGGATTGCTCATAGGTATCATCCTTTTATTCGTTCAGCCTCTGGCAAAATAACAGTTCTTTCAAGATCATAATCTTTAGAAAGGAGAGGCTTTAAAGATGAGTGATTGGAGCAGAGTATTTGACTTGGATCTGCAGCTGCTTCAGGATGCAGTGCTGATGATGGTGGCAATATTCGTTCTGTTTCTTGCCGCATCATATTTCCTTTTCAATCCCGTCCGCAGCATGCTCGAAAAAAGAAAGAGCAAGATAAAGGACGACCTTGATGAGGCAGCAAAAGCAAAAGAAGAAGCGATCGCGTCAAAGGATGAATATGAAGCAAAGCTTAAAGATATAGAAAAAGAAGCCGAGGTTATAATGGCCGATGCCAGAAAGCGTGCTCTTGATAACGAGCACAGGATCGTGGAAGAAGCCAAGGCCGAGGCGGAGCGTATCATGGAAAGAGCCAGAACGGAAGCCGAGCTCGAAAAGCAGAAGGCTGCCGACGAGGTCAAGAAACAGATGGTTGTCTTGGCATCTATGATAGCAGGAAAAGTAGTTAAAGCTTCTATAGATACGACGGTTCAGGAAGCTATGGTGAACGACACGTTAAAGGAAATAGGTGAGAGCACATGGCTAAGCTAGTATCCAATACATATGGCGAAGCATTGTTTGAACTGGCCGTCGAAGAAGGAAAAGAGGATCTTTTCCTTGAAGAGATCGGAGTGATAAGGGGCGCCCTTAACGAAAATCCGGATCTTTCAAAGCTGATGAACCACCCCCGTATTCTCAAGGAAGAAAAACTTGAGGTCATAAAGAATATCTTCAAAGGCAGGATATGTGACGAGCTTTTGGGCTTTTTGAACATTATCGTTACCAAAGACAGATATTCCGAGATTGACGGGATCCTTGATTACTTTATCTCTGAGATTAAAGCACTTAAGGGTATCGGGGTTGCCAGTGTCAAAACCGCAACGGAATTATCGGACAGCCTTAAAAAGGCTATTGAAGAAAAGCTCCTTCAGACAACGGGCTACAAATCGATGGAGATGGATTACACTGTTGATCCTGATCTTATCGGGGGAATCGTTATAAGGATCAAGGACCGTGTGGTTGACAGTTCGGTTCAGACGAAGCTTAACAAACTGCAACATGAATTATTGAATGTTCAATTAAAATCACTGTAAATCTAAGAAAGGTGCGTAAGACTCATGAATTTGAAACCCGAAGAGATCAGCTCGGTAATCAAAGAGCAGATTAAACGATACGCTTCAGAACTTGAAGTGAGAGACGTGGGTACCGTTATTCAGGTTGCTGACGGTATTGCGCGTGTGCATGGTCTGGAAAACGCAATGCAGGGAGAATTGCTGGAGTTCCCCGGAGAGGTCTACGGAATGGTACTTAACCTCGAAGAGGACAACGTAGGTGCGGTTCTTCTGGGCAGCCACAGGAATATCAACGAGGGTGACACTGTAAAGACTACAGGTCGTGTCGTTGAGGTTCCCGTTGGTGATGCGATGCTCGGCCGTGTCGTTAATGCACTGGGACAGCCCATTGACGGAAAGGGTCCCATCGCTACGGACAAATACAGAAAGATAGAAAGAGTGGCATCCGGCGTTATCACGAGAAAGTCGGTTGACACACCTCTTCAGACCGGTATCAAGGCTATCGATTCCATGGTTCCTATCGGAAGAGGACAAAGAGAACTTATTATCGGTGACAGACAGACCGGTAAAACGGCTATCGCCATCGATACTATAATCAACCAGAAAGGACAGGGAGTTAAGTGTATATATGTTGCGATCGGTCAGAAGGCATCGACCGTCGCTTCCATCGTCAAGACACTTGAAGAGTACGGCGCAACCGATTATACGACAGTTGTTTCGGCAGCCGCTTCAGAGCTTGCTCCCCTTCAGTATATTGCGCCTTATGCAGGATGTGCTATCGGTGAAGAGTGGATGGAGAACGGGGAGGATGTCCTTGTTATTTACGATGACCTGACTAAGCACGCTGCTGCATACAGAACGCTTTCATTGCTTCTTCGTCGTCCGCCCGGACGTGAAGCATATCCCGGTGACGTATTCTACCTTCATTCCAGACTGCTTGAAAGAGCTGCAAGAATGTCAGATGAATACGGCGGAGGATCACTTACGGCTCTGCCTATCATAGAGACTCAGGCCGGTGACGTTTCGGCATACATTCCCACGAACGTTATTTCCATCACGGACGGCCAGATCTATCTTGAAACAGAAATGTTCAACTCGGGATTCCGCCCTGCAGTTAACGCAGGTCTTTCCGTTTCGAGAGTCGGAGGAGCAGCCCAGATCAAGGCTATGAAAAAGATCGCAGCTCCCATCAGAGTGGAGCTTGCCCAGTACAGAGAACTTGCAGCATTCGCACAGTTCGGTTCGGAACTTGATGATGATACAAAGGAAAAGCTTTCACAGGGTGAAAGGATCAAGGAAGTCCTTAAGCAGCCTCAGTACAAGCCGATGCCCGTTCAGTATCAGGTCATCATCATTTATGCGGTTACAAACAAGTACCTGCTCAGCGTTCCTACCGAGGATATAACGAGATTCGAAGAAGAGTTCTTTGATTTCCTCGACACAAAGTATCCCCAGGTTCCGAATGCCATAGCACAGGAAAAGGTCATTTCAGACGATACGGAAGCTTCATTAAAGAAAGCACTTGATGAATTCGTCAGTGAATTTAAGTGATCGTTTAAGCGATAGAAAGGGATTTGATCATGGCCTCAATGAGAGACATTAAGCGTCGCAAAGGCAGTATCCAGAGCACGCAGCAGATTACCAAAGCCATGAAACTGGTTTCAACGGTAAAACTGCAGAGAGCCAAATCCAACGCCGAAAAGTCCAAGACCTATTTCCACGCTATGTACGAGACGGTACATTCGATCCTTAAAAAGACGAAGAATCTGGATCACAAGTACTTAAAGAGCGGGGAAACCGGAAAGAAGGCTGTCATAGTCATAACCTCAAACAGAGGACTGGCAGGCGGATATAATTCCAATGTGGTAAAACTCATAACCCAGGGATCTTTAAAGAACGAGGACCTTGCCATTTATGCAATAGGCAAAAAGGGCAAAGAGGCGCTCTCAAAGAAATATGAGATCGCCGAAGATTACTCAGACTGCATAGAAGAACCTGTTTATGCCGAAGCCATGAGGATCTCGGCAAGACTTCTTAAGGATTTTGAGGAAGGAAAAATAAACGAGATATATCTTGCTTATACGGGATTTAAGAACACGGTATCGCACATACCGACACTTCTTAAACTCCTTCCCATAGATTCAGGTGACGAGATCATGGCTGATGCAGGAACTGAATTTTCCGAAGAGGACGACAAGGTTTTGATGAACTTTGAACCCGAAGAGGAAGAAGCATTGGATCTGCTGATACCGAAATATATCACCAGTCTGATATACGGAAGTATGATAGAAGCCGTTGCAGCCGAAAACGGCGCCAGGATGCAGGCTATGGATTCTGCTACCAGCAACGCTGAAGAGATGATAGACAAACTTACACTTATGTATAACAGGGCAAGACAGAGCTCTATTACACAGGAATTAACGGAGATTATAGCTGGTGCCAACGCCATCAGCTAAAGGAAAGGAATAAAAAGATGGCAGATAATGCAAAGCGCGGTTCGGGAAAGGTCACACAGATCATCGGTGCCGTACTGGACATCAAATTTACGGACGGAGAACTGCCCGAGATCAATGAAGCGATCAAGATTCCATTGAAGGACGGTAATTCCCTGACGGTCGAAGTTGCTCAGCACCTGGGTGATGATACCGTTAAATGTATTGCCATGGGTCCTACAGACGGACTTGTCCGCGGAATGGAAGCGATTGCTACGGGCGGCCCCATCACTGTTCCCGTAGGTGAGAATACTCTGGGAAGAATATTTAACGTTCTCGGAGATCCGATCGATAATAAGCCGGCTCCCGAAGGAGTATCTTACGAACCCATTCACAGACCTGCACCTGAGTTTACCGAACAGTCTACACAGCAGGAAATGCTTGAGACAGGTATCAAGGTCGTTGATCTGCTCTGCCCCTACCAGAAGGGTGGAAAGATCGGACTCTTCGGAGGTGCCGGAGTTGGAAAGACAGTCCTTATTCAGGAGCTCATTCACAACATCGCTACCGAGCACGGTGGATATTCGGTGTTCACGGGCGTTGGAGAGCGTACCAGAGAAGGAAACGATCTTTATTATGAAATGAAGGAATCCGGAGTTATCGATAAGACAACGATGGTGTTCGGTCAGATGAACGAACCCCCCGGAGCAAGAATGAGAGTCGGTCTTACAGGACTTACGATGGCTGAGTATTTTCGTGATAAGGGCGGAAAGGACGTGCTCCTTTTCATAGACAACATTTTCAGATTCACTCAGGCCGGTTCCGAGGTTTCAGCACTTTTGGGACGCATGCCTTCAGCCGTTGGTTATCAGCCGACACTGCAGACAGAGATGGGTGCTCTTCAGGAGAGGATCACATCTACAAAGAACGGTTCAATCACATCCGTTCAGGCTGTATACGTTCCTGCCGATGACCTTACGGATCCTGCTCCTGCTACAACGTTTGCCCACCTTGATGCTACGACGGTTCTTTCCCGTTCGATAGTTGAGTTGGGTATCTATCCTGCGGTAGATCCTCTTGATTCAACATCAAGGATCCTCGATCCCAGAATAGTCGGTGAAGAACACTTCAACGTAGCAAGAGGAGTACAGGAGATACTTCAGAAATATAAGGAACTTCAGGATATCATCGCCATCCTCGGTATGGATGAACTTTCAGAAAATGACAAGATCATCGTTAACCGTGCAAGAAAGATCCAGAGATTCCTTTCACAGCCTTTCTTTGTTGCCGGACAGTTCACCGGACTTGAAGGAAAATACGTACCCATTTCCGAGACCATTCGCGGATTTAAAGAAATACTTGAAGGAAAGCATGATGATATTCCCGAAAGTTACTTCCTTAATGCCGGCAGTATAGATGACGTGCTTGCCAAGGTAAAGTAATTATCCCCGAAAGGCAGGGTGCTTAAATGGCTGATAATTTGTTTAAATTAAGAATAATCACTCCGGAGAGGACCTTTTTTGAAGGAGATGTGTCGATGGTCGAGTTTAATACGACCGAGGGAGAAGTAGGAATACTTAAAGGGCACATCCCGCTGACCGTGGTCATAGCTCCGGGAATAATAACGATAACCGACGAATCGGGAGTCAGGGAAGCGGCACTGCATGCAGGCTTTGCGGAAGTACTTCAGGACGGTGTGGTCATAATGGCAGAGATAATCGAATGGCCGCAGGAGATCGATCTTGACAGAGCAAAGGAGGCCCGTGACAGAGCCGAGGAGAGATTAAGGACCAAGACTCCGGAAACGGATATCGCACGTGCCGAGACGGCCCTGCAAAGAGCTGTGGCGCGTATCAACGTTTTCAATAAGTAGTTAAAAAAGTCCGGCTCGCCAATAAGGCGGGCTGGACGTTTGTATATCCGGAAAATGAAGAGACTGATCATCAGGATAATTGTTGTATTTGTTGTCTTTGTTACCGCAGCGACGATAACGGGAAAGCTTATCAACGAGGATTCCGTAGACATGACATCGGGTATCGCCTCGGCGACAATACCCGTGGTTACAACTGAATACGACGGGATAACCATAAACCGGATGTTCGGTTTCGAAGATGACATGGACTTAAGTTACATGAGGGATAACATCACTCCCCTCATGCCCGGACGAAAGATGAGCCTGGTGGTCGACACATACGGTTCGACCGTTCTTGAGATCGATTACGAGGTGCGTACCGTTGACGGGTCAAGACTGATCGAAAATAATTCGATCACCGGATTTACGGTAAGTGAAAGAAAGATCCGCTCTGATATCGTAATAAAAGACCTTATAGATAACGGGCGCGAGTACGAATTTGTATTAAAACTCGGACTTAACGACGGAAGAACGTTCAACTACTACACGAGGATAATCTCATCCGAAGATTATCATGTTCCCGAAAAGCTTTCCTATGTTGCCGATTTTTCAAATAAGACGTTCAACAAGGCAGCGGCTGAGGAACTTACTATGTATTTAGAGCCCGACAAAACGGGTGATAACACCACGCTCGGTCACGTTGACATACACAGCAACTTTAATCAGGTCACGTGGGGCGATCTTAACCCGCTAAGGGTTACGGATCCCGTTATAACGATAAGGGAGCTTTCACAGTCAACAGGCAGCTTCCTTATAGATTATTACGTTTCCGTCAATGAAGAAGAAGATATAAACTACTATAAAGTCCGTGAGTTTTTCAGGATAAGATTTTCCAAGGACAGGATGTATCTGCTTGATTACGAAAGGACTATGGATGATGTCTTTGAAGATATCAAATCCTCATATCAGGGAAACGATATCATGCTCGGAATAACAGGAGGTAACATTTACCTTAAGGAGAGCGAGGACGGAAATAACATAGCCTTTGTAACGGGCGGAAGA
>JAILCX010000019.1 GCA_024690205.1 Lachnospiraceae bacterium
ATGCGGACACGGTCCTTTTCTCCGTATTCAAGATAATTTAACTATACTTTATCGGTATATATCACGCACTCATATCCCGGATTTATCTTCTTTAGTTCCCGGGTTATGTGCTCTTTTACTTCATCGTCTTTCATATGGTAATCATATGGGATCACAACGTCAAAATACAGTTTTGTGCCGCGGTCATCATCAGATAGTCTGAAATCATGAAAAGATAGGCCTTCATCCATTGAAGATATAATACTTTCGACAATGGCTTTCATTCGTTCGGTATCAGGATCGTTCAAAAGGACCGGATCCATATGTATCGTAACATAGCAGCCGAACCTTTCGGAAATGTCGTTTTCAATGTCATCGATTATGTCGTGAAGTTCCATGATATCTCCGTTACACGAAACCTCCACATCAAGGGATATGATAACTCTTCCCGGGCCGTAATCATGAACGATAAGGTCATGCATACCGACTATACCAAGTTCCTTATGCTCATCGCTCATTACTATCTCATATATGGCAGTTATAATCTCAGGATCCGGTGCCTTGCCAAGCAAAGGGCTTACAGTCTCTTTAATTGCCCGTATTCCGGCCCAAAAGACGAACAGGGCTACTATCATGCCCCCATAACCGTCAAGCCTTATTCCGGTCAAACGCAGGACTATACCGAACACAAGAACAAGAGCGGTAACGACAACGTCCGATGATGAATCTATACCAGTCGCTTTCATCGCGGCAGAGTCTATGAGTTTTCCAATACTGAAGTTATAGACGGCCATATAGACCTTAACGAGGATCGATATAATAAGAATGATAATAACAACATTATCAAAGACAACATCCGAAGGAGACGTGATCCGTTCGATTGATTCCTTAAGGAGCTCCCATGCCATAAGTATGATGATTATCGATACAACAAGTCCCGATATATATTCAATCCTGCCGTGTCCGAATGGGTGCTCTGAATCGGGCTCACTTCCTGCCATTTTAAAACCTATCATAGTAACCGCAGATGAAGCCGCATCGGACAGGTTGTTAAATGCATCAGCCGTAACCGCAATGGAACCGCTTAAAACACCGGCAGTAAACTTGACAGTGCAGAGTAATACATTCAAAAAAATACCGAGAATACCACAAAGCACGCCGTAAGAGCGGCGCACTTTATCATCCCGGTACATAGAAGGGTCCTTTATAAATATCTTTGATAACAATGTAACCATTAAAACTGTCTATTTATCAAGAAATTCTTCGATTATATACCTCGGTCTTTCCTTGGACTCAAGGTATATCTTTCCTACATATTCTCCTACTACACCTAAGCTTAAGAGGATCAGGCCCCCTATGGCCCATATGGAAACCATAAGAGTTGTCCAACCCTGAATGGTCTCGCCAAGATAATGCCTTACAAAACTGTATATAAGTATTATCAGGCTGAAAAGGAATACAAAAAAGCCAAGGGCAGTAATGTATCTTATGGGTTTGACCGAAAGCGATGTAACGCCTTCAACCGCAAACTGAAGCATCTTAGACAGAGGATATTTGCTCTCTCCCGCAAACCTCTCTCCTCTTTCGTAATAAACAACATCGGACTTGTATCCGATCATAGGAACAAGGCCGCGTATAAAAAGATTGACTTCTTTAAATCCGGCAAGCCCTTCCAGTGCTCTTTTAGACAATAGACGATAGTCGGCATGGTTAAAAACGGTTTTTGCACCCATCTTGTCCATCATCTTATAAAAACTTTCAGCTGTAACACGTTTAAAGAATGTATCTGTTGTTCTCCTTGATCTTACTCCATAAACGACATCGCATCCCTCGTGATATTTTTGAACCATTTCATCCATTGCGTTGATATCATCCTGGAGGTCTGCATCCATTGAGATGATCATGTCAGCCTTATCCATGACTGTCATCATACCTGCAAGGAGTGCATTCTGATGTCCTTTGTTGCGGCTTAAGTTGACGCCGCTAAAGACAGGGTCTTCATCATGATACTTTGTAATAAGATCCCATGTGGAATCTTTTGATCCGTCATTTACAAAGCATATCCTTGAGTCGCTCGAAATAAAACCCTGGCTTATCAGGGATGTGACTTTTTCTTTAAGACGTTTTGATGTCTCGGGCAGAACTTCTTCTTCGTTATAACAAGGTATCACAATGTAAAGTCTTTTATCTTCGCGCATATATCGTTCCTTTTTCAGGCAGAGATTTACTTATAATCTATGAATAAATATAACACATACTACCCTTACTAACAAGAAAAGGCCCGATGTAATCGGGCCTTTAAAAGTATCATTTCTATGATCTTTAAGCGTTAACGATCTGACCGAAATCAGGCTTTAATGAAGCACCGCCGATAAGTCCGCCATCGATGTCGGGCTTGCTTAAAAGTTCGGCAGCATTGCCTGCATTCATAGATCCGCCGTACTGGATACGAACAGCTTCAGCAGTAGATGCATCATACATCTTTGCAATAAGATCACGGATAAGCTTGCAGACTTCTTCTGCCTGGTCTGCTGTAGCAGTCTCACCTGTTCCGATAGCCCAGATAGGCTCATAAGCGATAACAAGGTTCTTAACCTGATCAGCTGTCACGTCTGTAAGATCCCATTTGATCTGTCTTTCGATCCACTCTTTGTAAGTACCTGCCTTACGAAGGGCAAGTGACTCACCGCAGCAAAGGATGGGCTTAAGGTCTGAAGCAAAAGCCTTCTTAACCTTCTGATTGATAAGGATATCATTCTCACCGAAGATATCTCTTCTCTCAGAGTGTCCGATGATAACATACTCAACACCTGCATCCTTTAACATGGGAGCAGAGATCTCACCTGTAAATGCACCCTTATCTTCGATGTAGAAGTTCTCGGCACCTACATGTACGTTTGTTCCCTTAACAGCTTCTGCAACGGGAACGATATCGATAGCAGGAACGCAGTAAACCACGTCAACAGCATCATTCTTAACAAGATCCTTTAATTCAGCACAAAGTGCTACGGCCTCACTGGGAGTCTTGTTCATCTTCCAGTTGCCGGCAATGATACGTCTTCTTGACATTTTTTTATCTCCTTTTCTAATGATGTTCTGCCTCCGTAATACTATGGCAGAACTAAGTTCGACTACGCAAATCTAAGATTTGCTGTCTCACTTATCATCTGCAGCGTAAACGCCGGGAAGCTCTTTACCCTCGAGGAATTCAAGGGAAGCTCCACCACCTGTTGAAATGTGGCTCATCTTGTCTGCAAATCCAAGCTGGTTACAAGCAGCTGCGGAATCACCACCACCGATTATTGTAGTAGCATCTGTCTCAGCGAGAGCCTTTGCAACAGCGATCGTTCCTTTTGCAAGAGTGGGATTCTCGAATACTCCCATAGGTCCGTTCCAAACAACGGTCTTAGCTTCCTTAACAGCGTTAGCAAAAAGCTCCTGTGTCTTAGGTCCGATATCAAGACCTTCCATATCTGCAGGGATGGCATTTGAGTCAACGTAAGTTACGTCGATAGGTCCGTCGATGGGATCGGGGAACGACTTTGCGATACCTGTATCAACAGGAAGAAGAAGCTTCTTGCCGAGCTTGTCAGCCTTAGCCATCATTTCCTTACAGTAATCGATCTTTTCGTCATCTACAAGTGACTTTCCGATCTCATATCCCTTTGCCTTTAAGAATGTGAAAGCCATACCTCCACCGATGATGAGTGTATCAGCCTTCTCAAGAAGGTTATCGATAACGTTAAGCTTATCAGCAACCTTAGCACCACCCAAGATGGCAACGAAAGGTCTTACAGGATTCTCAACTGCATTTCCGAGGAAGTTGATCTCCTTCTGCATAAGGTATCCAACAGCGTTAACTCCGCCCTTTTCACTGATGTACTTTGTAACAACAGCAACTGAAGCATGAGCTCTGTGTGCAGAACCGAATGCATCACATACATAATCATCCGCAAGATCAGCAAGTTCTTTTGCAAATGCTTCTCCGGCCTTCTGGGGCTTTGTCTCCTCTTCTCCACGGAAACGTGTATTCTGAAGAAGAACAACGTCTCCTTCCTTCATAGCGTTAACGGCATCTGTAGCTGCCTGTCCTGTTACATTGTAATCAGATACGAAAACAACTTCCTTGCCGAGTTTTTCTGAAAGTCTCTTTGCAACGGGCGCAAGTGATTCCTTCTCATTAGGTCCTTCCTTTACTTTTCCAAGGTGTGAGCAAAGAATAACTTTTGCTCCGTCCTTAAGAAGCTTGTTGATAGTAGGCAGAGCTGCAACGATACGTGTTTCGTCGGTGATCTCACCATTTTTTAAAGGCACGTTAAAATCGCAACGAACAAGAACTCTTTTGCCTGCTGCATTAAAATCATCAACGCTCTTTTTGTTTAATGACATAATGATGTCCTCCTTAATTTGATATTTTAAATCGTAGCCGTAGATCGCTACGGATCATTGCACAAGCACAAAAAATTATAGCACATTTTGAAGCCAAATTAAACCAGGCGTTAAACTAAACGTTAAATCTTCCGGTTGTATCCTGAAGTGATGTGATACTCTCCATAACCTCTCTGGTCTCATCCGATACATTATCACTGGATGATGAAATACTCTGGAGGTTGCCGGAAATGTCATGTACCGCATCTCCGAGTTCCTTCTGCGTTCCGCTAAGCAGTTCAATAGCTTCACTGATATCGGAAATTGAAGAACTTAAGCCCTTTGCGCTTGAACCAAGTTCACGGCTGATTTCACTGTAATAGTTGGCATCTTCCATATAGTTGTTAGCCATAGTCTCAAGATTATCGTAATCATTAAGTACATTCTCCGAAAGGAATGCGATGATCCTCTCGCTGACCTTGGAAAGGGATTCGATATTTGCGGTAACTTCTTTTGTGAGTCCGTTAACTTTTTCGATCTCGCTTCCCGTTGTGGTGCTCAGGCTGTTTATCTCATCAGCAACTACAGCAAAGCCTCTTCCTGCTTCACCTGCTCTTGCCGCCTCTATGGATGCGTTAAGTGCAAGAAGATTAGTCTGGTTTGCGATACCCTGGATGGCACTTGCAACATCAACGATCTGTTCAATTACCTGTACACCCTTAATTGCCTCTTCAAGTTCGGTCCTTGTCTGGTTAGTAACTTCAACAGCATGCTTCTTATTTGCAAGGATATCCGGAACCATAGCCTTAACTCTGTTGATGATCTCATCGGTACGGTCTTCCATCATCCTTGTATCTTCAGAAAATGTGCTGACTGCCGATGTAACATCATTGCATATGTCTTCAAGGCTCTGAATACTTGTAGTCTGAGTCTCAATACCGTCCTCGGTACGATGCATTGCCTCATTTATCTCTGTGATGCTGTTATTTATTCCACTTATCTTTTCGGATGCGGAAGTCATCTTATCCTTGATATTCCGGGATTCATCCTTGGTCTTATGTATAGTGTCTATAACACGGCTTTCAAGCTCAGAAAGGAGATATCTTATCTCATCAACCTCTGTATCAGCCTTCTTAACGTTATCAACACCTATGATCTTTTCCTTAACAAAAGTCTTCATATCCTCCATCGGAGAAAGCTGCGCTCCGATAAGGCCGGTCATGATAAATATGACGAGAACTATAGCAACTACAGCTATCAGCAAACTGGTAAGAATAAGCCTTACAATGGTACCGCTTAAGTTGCTCTCAGGCATTGCAAGTCCCAAGATCCAGTTGCATCCTTCGATCTTTGAAGTAACAAAATAATTCTTTTGTCCGTCGTAGTCCTTTGTAAGGACAGCACTGCTTCCCGGAGCCGATACAAGGGAACTTATGCCTGACATAACACTGTTAACCGATGTGGCAGAATCTTCCCCCGGAAGGTAGGCTTTATTCTCATGCATGATGTAGTTACCAGTGGCATCAATAAGGAAACCATACTCTCCCTTTTCATAAGGAATTCCGTTAACAACATCCGAAATATAATCAAGCGTGAAATCGGCGCCCAAAACACCGGCAAGTTCTCCGTTACGATATACGGGAGTTGCGATGGTGATACACATACCGCCTATAAGTACATCCATATAAGGATCTGTTACAATGGTCGTACCGGCTTCTTTGGCTGCTTTGTACCAGCCTCTTGCAGTAGGATCATATCCTTCGGGTAGAACCGCATCGGGATCCATCTGGATATGCTGCTTATCTTCCATACCGTAATAAAGATTCAAAAATTCAGAATGACCTTCGGCTTCAGTTGTAACAAGGCTCTGAATATGGGCCCTGTTATATGAACTGTCAGGAAGTGCGGCAAAGGCCGAAGCTCCGGCTGCATTCAGTCCCTTTTCCATTTCGATCCAACTGTTGATCGAATTGGAGTATTTATCCGCATTGATCTGGAGTACATCTTTAAGTTCTTTTGATATCTTTTTTCCCGATGCACTCACAATAATGGCCGTAGATACGATCATGGCCAATGCAACGATCAATATCACGGCAGCTGTAAGTTTTCCTTTAATGGTGCCTTTCATACTTCTTTCATCCTCCATAATATTTATAGTAAAAAAGTACATAATAATTTTATGATTATCATTCTTTTTGTGTCAATAAAAAAATAAGTGCTTTATCCCCATCAGCCCTGCCAGTAACTGTCAAATCTCAGCAACTCATGGTCCGTCATTTTAATACCGTCATATGTATATGAAAATGTAAATACGGCTTCTGCGCCCTCACGGGTATTTACATCATTTTGTGATGCACGAAAATTGCCGAGGGAGTAATATACAAGGGTTTCAAATCCGTCTTTTCCTTTAATAGTTTCAACCGGTTGTACAACATGAGGATGAGAGCCAACAACAACATCGACTCCGCATTCGTTGAACAATCCTGCATATTCTTTTTGTTCAGACGAGATCTCTTTTTGATATTCATCCCCCCAATGAACAAAGGCTATGACAACATCTGCTTCTTTTCTACCTTCGGAAAGGTCATTTTTAAGTTTTTCCCTGTCGATAAGGCTAAGGTCATTCACCGAATATCTTTCATACTCATCGGGTAGATTGGTTCCGTATGTATAGTTATAAAAAGCAAATCTTATGCCATTCTTAACTACAATAAGATACGGGCATTTTGCCGCCTCAGAATCATTTATTCCCAGACAATCTATATCCTTTTTCCCGGCAAAAAGATCATATGTAGTCTTTAACCCGTAAGGTCCCTTATCAAGGCTGTGATTGTTGGCGCATGTTACGATATCAAAGCCTGCATCGGCTATGGAATCACCAAGAGACACCGGAGCTCCGAACTTTGGGTATCCCGAATATGCCCTTTCATCATTCACAAGGATCGATTCAAGGTTAAGCGAACTAATATCAGCTTCGTTCAATTCGCTTTTTATATCTTCAAACAGAAAGCCGAAATTCCCGCCCCTTTTATAAAGTCCATAGTTAAGGATATCTTCATGGATTATAAGATCTCCGAACGCAACAAATCTGACATAGCTTTCATAATTCTTTAATCCCCAGCTTTGCCAAGCCCACAGTGTTACATTTTCATCCGTGTCCTCAACAAGAAGTGTGTTTATCTTGGGATCTTTTTTTAATTTAATGTTCTCATTTTGATCAAGTACTCTCCACCTTTTGATATTTCTTCCAAGGTCCGAGGTAAACCACTTCTGATGTAGAGGTTCCTCCATATTTTCCTTCATGTTTTGGTCTTTAGTTTCTTTAAGACCGATATCATAAATGAAAATATGCTGACACCATTCATCATCTTTATCCGTAAGCCAAAACGGTCGGGCATTTTCGTACTTACCCTTTTTCCATAGCAGCAAAAGCAGTTCCTTATCCGAATCTCCATCTACATCGAAAACAAGAAAATCAGATATTCTGTATCCTTCATCTGAAGAAAAAAGATTCACCGATCCGTCTTTAGTATTTATAAAAAAGCATTTATCCTTAAGAACGAACTCGTAATCCTCACCGAAAACTTCAATTTTTTCATTCCATGCAACCCAGTATGGAAGCAATCTGCCGGCTTCATAAAGAATTTTAAGAGCAAAGCAAACAATAACGATAGCGGCAAAAATCATTGCCGCTATCATAAGTATTTTCACTCTTTTTTTGTCAGTCTTAATATCTATTCCGGACATAATTATTTAGTGGTTCAACGGTATCCTGTAACTTTGTGTCCATTCAGGCTGTTTGGGAACGTTATCCCAAATCGTTTCAAAGGTTTCAGGATCATAATCGGGCTCAAGCATATCCCGCCACTCGGAGTCTGTCAGGCGATCCGACATTGGCTGCTCAAACTGGTAAAAACTGTATACGCTTCCGCTTCCAACATGGAGTTCTCCGTCTATTGGGAAGACCACATAAATTGTAGCTGCATCACCTGTTCCGATCTCAAGAACGGAACCATTGGGATCTGTTGCGATATCAGCAATAACGGGGCATGGAGCCTGATAAGAGTATACAAGGGTATCATCTATATCATCCTTGTTGGCTTCATACCAGAAATGTTCGATATTTCCGCCGTACTCGCGGATAAAATCATATTCTTCGTCTGTAAGTGCTTCACATCTTAATTCCTTCTCAGAAATGACAAGAAGCTTATCAGCTATATCGATCAGAAGATCAAGGTCTTTTTGGGCATCATCATCGAGCATACCGCAAAGATTAAGACCTTCTTTAGTATTCTCAGCCAGATTTATGAAGTTTGAATAGATAACGGGTTCGGGATCCACGTATCCCCTGTCATCAAGCACTTCCATGTCAGGTCCGCCCATCTCCGCCATTACCGACTTGGCATAAAGAATGGTATCATGCTTTAATTCAGAGTATGAACCAAGGAAAGTCTCAAGACTCTTTAGATTCCACTTATCGGAAAGCTTATATGAAGGGTATCCTTCCTGCTTTGCTAAAAGTAAAGGACGAAGGGTGTTAAGCCATGAAGCCGAAATGCTTGCTGACCATAACGTGGGATCATCGTTATTAAAATGATCGATCAACTGCTCGTAGTTTTCCGTATAGCTCTCATAATCAAAAGCTCCGGATTCTTTCAAGAGTTGCTCAGCTGTTTCAGAGCCCAAAACACCTGCAACATCAAGAGTGTCAGGAAGCATTCTGGTGTTACCGTCGGGATCCTCCCCTACACTGTCATATACAAGATTTTGCATGATGGAAGCATCTATCGTAAATCTCTGTCCCATGAAACGGAAACAAGGTTTTACGGGGTCCTCACCCTGCAATACGGGCACGGAATTAATCTCAGGCATCTTAAGATTCTTCATACTGTTTTCAAAACTCTTAAGACCTGCTTTATCTTCAGCCATATCTTCAACTTTGGCCTTATCGCCGAAGCATCCCTCAACTATGCCCTTTAACTCATAATAACCGGGATCATCCGAAGCACCGGCAAAGAAAGAAGTTGTAAGATATATGTTTTCCCAGTCTTCATTAGCCCCCTGATCAAGAGCGTTTACGATAAGGGCGCTGCTCTTAACAAGATCTTCCTTATCCGTATAGAAAGGGATCCTTCCATACCACATCATTGCACGGAAGTATTTTTCCAGGTTCTCATCACCTTCATAATATCCCCTGGGCTTATATTGCGTATAATCCTCGTAATCATCAGTTATAAAACACGTATCGATTCCGGCAGCATCATAGATCTTGTCAAGTTCACCTTTAACTGCCTTGTCAAATTCATCCTGTCGTGAACCAAGCTCGATCTCATATGAATCATCCTGCAGCATTGCTCCAACAGTAAAAAATACTACGTTTCTAAACGCCGCATCCTCCCACTCGGTTCCTGAAAGAGCATCAAACTGAGCAAGGGATTGATCTATCATCTTATCACTAAGATCAAGCAAAGCTCCTGAAAGAAATTCTCTTTCGGTATTTTTCAAAAGATACACGAAATAAATATGGTACGTGTGCATAAGTGAATCTACAGTGATGAAATTAGGGAACATATTGTATCTGTTACCTTCATATATATCAAAGAATTCATCCTGCCCATATTGAGTCACGACAAAGTTATCGTTAATAAGACCCTCCCTAATGGGATCGGAGCTGGGCGAATAATACTCATAAGAGGGATCGAAAAGATATCTGAAAGGTTCTTCATATACAACGTTCGAAAAGTCCTTTTCAACTGAATAGGGCTCTACGGAAGGCACGAGGTTTTCATCGTAATATACAGTATTCTCGCCAAAGAAGAATTCACGTGATGAAGCTTCCACCGGTTCTTTTGCGGGTTCTTCCTCTTCTTTTTTCTTCTTTTTCTTCTTCTCTTTTTTATCAGAGTCCTCTTCCTCGGTCTTTTCCTCAGACACTTCCTGTCCCTTGTTAAATGAACATGCGCTCATACTGAACACAAGGACCAATATCATAAATACGGATAAGATTCTTTTTTTCACCTTTAATTTCCTTCTTTCAAAATAATAACTGCATGTTATTATATCACGATTACCTTCATGATGCAGAAAATGAAAAAGGGACAGACCTAAGTCCGTCCCTTGAAAGTTCATTAATTCGAGAATTAACCAAGCTCAGCGAAGTACTTGATAGTACGAACCATCTGAGATGTGTAAGAGTTCTCGTTATCATACCAAGAAACTACCTGTACAAGGTTGTCAGCGCCAACCATTGTCTGTGTAGCATCAAAGATTGAACCATATGTAGATCCAACAATATCAGAAGAAACGATTTCTTCCTCGTTGTATCCGAATGACTCGTTTGAAGCTGCCTTCATAGCTGCGTTGATCTCTTCCTTTGTAACGCTCTTTTCAACTGTAGCAACAAGGATTGTAGTAGAACCTGTAGGAGTAGGAACTCTCTGAGCAGATCCGATGAGCTTTCCGTTAAGTTCAGGGATAACAAGTCCGATTGCCTTTGCAGCACCTGTTGAGTTAGGAACGATGTTAACAGCACCTGCACGTGATCTTCTTAAGTCACCCTTTCTCTGAGGACCATCAAGGATCATCTGGTCACCTGTGTAAGCGTGAATTGTGCTCATGATACCAGACTTTATTGTTGCAAGATCGTTAAGAGCCTTAGCCATAGGAGCAAGGCAGTTTGTTGTACAAGAAGCAGCTGAAATGATCTTGTCATCCTTTGTAAGTGTTGTGTGGTTAACGTTGTAAACGATTGTAGGAAGATCATTTCCTGCAGGAGCAGAAATAACAACCTTCTTAGCGCCGGCATTGATGTGTGCCTGAGCCTTTTCCTTTGATGTATAGAATCCTGAGCACTCAAGAACTACGTCTACGTCAAGATCCTTCCAAGGGCAGTTGTTTGCATCGGGCTCTTTGTAGATCTTAAGAGTCTTTCCGTCAACAGTGATTGAATCTTCACCAGCTGAAACCTTGTCAGCAAGTGCGTACTTACCCTGAGATGAATCATACTTAAGAAGATGAGCAAGCATCTTGGGAGAAGTAAGATCGTTGATTGCTACTACTTCGTATCCGGGAGCGTTAAACATCTGTCTGAACGCAAGACGACCGATACGACCGAAACCGTTAATTGCTACTTTTACTGCCATTTTAGATTCCTCCTAAAATTGAAATGATTTATAATTTCTGACAATAGCTTTAATATCGTAATATCAAAGGTTTGTCAAATTTGTCAGCACTCATATTCTACATAATACTTTTTGAAAGTGCAAGTATTATCTAACGCTGATTTTCTGAAATTTCCGTAAAATATTTTAAACTGTTGCACCTCATGATAAAATCAATTCATATTGCGAAACAGCATTTTGAGAATAAATGCATTTGTTAATAAAAACATAAACGCTGAAAAACGGAGGATAATATGGCTATAAAGGCTGATTTTCACATGCATTCCAACAATTCCACAGACTCAAAAGAGCCTATGGAAAACATGATAAGCAAAGCTATCGAGCTTGGACTAGATACTATCTGCTTTACGGAACACCACGATATAGACTTTCCGAAGCTGCCGGAGAGGGAGGACGAAGAAGCTCCGTTCCTGTTAAATACAGATTCATATTTATATGAACTTTTAGGGCTTCGCAACAAGTATGCCGATAGTATAAACGTCTTGTTCGGTGTGGAGATAGGGATACAGCCACACTTAAGAAGAGAACTTGCAGTGTATGCAAAATCATATGACTTTGATTTCATTATTGCTTCCACGCATCTTGTCGGTGGAATGGATCCCTACTATCCTTCTTTTTACGAAGGCCGTTCAGATGAAGAAGCATATCGTGAATATTTCAAAGAAGTTCTTGAAGATCTTAAGGTGTTTAATAATTTCGACGTATTCGGACACCTTGATTACGTTGTAAGGTACGGAGCATCAAAAGATACTGATTATTCATATGAGAAATATAAGGATTGCATAGATCCGATCATAGAAAAAATTCTGGAACTTGAAAAAGGTATTGAATTAAATACCGGAGCGATCCGTCACGGCCTTAGGGAACTGAATCCCTGTATGGACATTTTAAAACGCTACAGAGAACTCGGCGGCGAGATTGTTACGATAGGATCCGATGCTCATAATACGGAATATATCGCAAGCGGTTTTGACCGTGCAGAGCAGGTGCTCCTTGATTGCGGATTTAAGTACTATGCCACCTTTGAAAAGAGAATAGCCGAATATCACAGGCTTGGATAAAAAAATGGGCTGTGCCAAAATGCACAGCCCTCTTTCTTTATATAGGTTATTCACCGACTACTTCCATGACGATCTTGCCACTCTTTATTGCTTCATCGACACCGTTTGATCTTTCAATCTCATCAGCCTTCTTGTCGATATCCGTTAAAGGAACAACCTCTATCCCCATCTCTTCAAACGCTTTCATGTATACGCTTTTCGGATCATAAATCTCAGGGTCTCTTGAAAGTATACAATACGAATACGGCTCAACATCATTTTCGTCATATTCACCTAGTAATGAATAGCTGTAGGTATATCCTCCGAACTCTTCCTTTTCATCCGTGGTGTAAAACCCGATAAGCACAACATCTTTAAAATCTTCCTTATACTTTTTCGGAACTTCAATTAATTCCTCATCAGCATATATGTCCATCGTAGCAAGATCATCATTGTGAGAATTACCGTAAAGGAAATGATAGTTTCCATCACCATCGATATATCTGTTCTCAAACAAATGATATGCTGCTCCACCCGAGGCATCAAACCTTATATAACCGAATTCATTGACGGACATTGACGATCTTGAATTAGCGCAGTCACAAAAGCACATTTTAATCCCGTCTTCTCCTGCTTTAAAGATCATAAATGCAGTATATTCATCCATTACAAAATATATCTTTGAAGACACCAAAAGTTCAGGCATGCCGTCGTTTCCACAATCTATATAAGCATTTTCATCAGTAAAATCGTATGATTCAAGATCTTCGATCGTATCCTCGAATCGATCACAGATGCTTTCCTTAAATGCTTTATGAAGATCATCAAGCGTGCACTCTGTTCCGTCTGCTATGCTCTGAGAAAAGGTCATATATCCTTCTGGATTAACTTCTATATCCGAATATACAGATGCTTTTGCATCGCCCTTTAAAAACGCTTCATACATTGCCTTGGCATCATCCGCACTGAATGTTACTTCAGGTTCTGCATCAACTTCTTCAACAGTCTCTTCAGCTTCAGGTTCTGCTTCCTGCTCAGACTCCGTATTCGTTTCCGAAGCAGTATCCGTTACCGGTGATACCGTCTCATTAGATGCTGCAGTATTTGAATTGCATCCTGAAAGAGCGGCGATGATAACAGCCAATGATAAAATGATCGGGATAAACTTATTTTTCATATTGTTCCTCTTTTCATATATTTTCGTTAAATTACAATCTGGGATGTTGATAAGGTCCCGGTTCCGGTCCGACATAAAGGCCGAAAGGGTCGCAGATCCAATAAGTTCCGTTTATATTGACTCTGCACCATTGATGGGCGTTTTTGTTCTCATTAACATGTTCATAAGGAATTCCGAGAATATTAAGACATAATCCTGTTGTTCTTGTACAACCTGCACATGATGCGCTTCCTAAAACAAGATAACCGTACGGATCATTGTAATGCGGAGAGTCCATTGAATAGGTCAAACCGTAATCCGCTATGGCACGTATCATAGCTGCAACTCCGACAAGTTGCTCTTCCCTGCTTTTATCAGCAAAGGGTGCAGCGATCAGCAATGCGATATCATAAGTAGTCCGGAACTCATCCTTAGTCATCGTCTTTTTGATACTGTTGTAATTAGCAAGTTTATTAAGCGGCACCGCATTGAAGAATTTCTGCGGAGCCTGAACCTGCAATGTTGTTGAAGCAGAGGTTGAGGCGATACCGCTGACAGCCTGACCGGGCGTAGCACCGTTAAAAGGAATCCTGCCTTCCTTGATACCGTATGTTACATAGTGTTCATAAAGAACATTCGGATCTGTTCCCAGTGCATTTACTACATCGGGATATAATGCTGCATAATAAGCAGGGTCAAACTTTCCCTGCTCAGCATATGTTTTTACCGGTATCAACATTGTAAAGAAAAAAAGAACTGAAAATACTATGATAAATGCTTTGAAATTAATGCGCTTCAATTTTTCTCTCCCAGAGTATCAATATCCTAGATGTTTAAGAAAAGCATATATACTTTCCTCTATATCATTATATGCCACATCAAATATTCCTGTATACCACGGATCTGCTATATTTCTTGGTCTGTCTGAAAACTCAAGCATAAGCATTATCTTTCCTTCGGGATCTCCTCCGCATATTCTGTTTACGGCAGTGATATGATAGCCTTCGGCACAAAGAATGTAATCATATTTTTCATAATCGGATCTTTGAATCTGACGTGCTCTTTTACCTGAAAAATCTGTATATGGCGTATTTCCTATACCGCGCCTTTTCAATTCATTTTTTGCCGGGGGATAGATGGGATTTCCTATCCCGTTCCATACTTCTTCGGATGATATCGCAGCCGATTCAATTATAAAGTCATCCTTAATGCCCTTATCTTCGACTATCTTTTTCATTGCATACTCTGCCATTGGAGAACGGCAGATATTGCCGTGGCAGATGAATAATACTTTTATAGGCATTTCTTACCTCCAAAACCGCATCAAATTGCTTCAGTTTGCGCCAGTTTGCCAGGCTGCTGAAGCTTCAGTCTTTTACAGAAAATCGGGTCAAATGGCAAAACCCGGCAGAGTGTGGCAAATCCCCACCGTGAATCGTAGTCAAAACGTAGTTTTTTATAGGGCAAAATACTACTTGCGCCTCGGCGTGGGTGCATTTCAATTTGCCGTGGGTGCACTTTTGCACCCATGCACCCATTTTTGTGGGTGCATTTGCACCCACGATAGGAAGATTATCCAATATAAAGCGCTAACACATTATCTCTACAAACTTGATTTGTATGAGAGCCGATACGCCAATGAGACGA
>JAILCX010000051.1 GCA_024690205.1 Lachnospiraceae bacterium
TCTTAAAAACGCCGGATTCAAGATCGCTTACATCGGTTCAAAAGACGGTATAGAAGGCAAACTCATCGCTGATGCCGGACTGCCCTATTATCCCATTTCAACGGGAAAACTTCGCAGATATTTTTCTTTTAAGAATTTCACGGATCCTTTCAGGGTCCTTGCCGGAATTTCCCAGGCCAAAAAGATAATTAAAAAAGAACGTCCGAACATCGTCTTTTCAAAAGGCGGTTTTGTAGGTCTTCCCGTGGTCGTTGCTGCCAAGCTTTGCAGAGTGCCCGTGATATCCCATGAATCTGATATGTCTCCCGGACTTGCAAACAAACTGGCTCTGCCCTATTCAAAGAGGATCTGTTGTAATTTCCCCGAAACAGTTAAAGCTCTTCCCCGTAAAAAGGCTGTTCTTACGGGATCTCCCATAAGAAGTGAACTCTTATCGGGAAGCAGGGAAAAAGGTCTTGAGATATGCCATTTTAACAGCCTGCGTCCCGTCATCATGGTGATCGGAGGATCTCTGGGAGCAGCCTCTGTTAACGAAGCCGTGAGAAAAGCTCTTCCCAAACTCCTTCCCGATTTCCAGATAGTTCACCTCACGGGTAAAGGAAAACTCGATGAGTCTTACAACAACATGTCTTCAAAAGGATATGTGCAGTTTGAATACGTAACCGATGACCTTAAGCATCTTTTTGCTATGGCAGATCTTGTTATTTCGAGAGCAGGTGCAAATTCAATATGCGAACTCGTTTCATTAAAAAAACCCAATATCCTCGTACCGCTTAAACGCGGATCAAGAGGAGATCAGGTTTTAAATGCCCGTTCATTTGAGGCTCAGGGCTTTTCAATAGTTGTGGATGATGATGAAAACCTTGCGGATAACCTGGTTGAAAAAGTCACCGAACTTTACTTCACTCGCCAGACTTACATCGACTGCATGAGTACTTCAAGTCAGAACAATGCGATAAGGACCATCGTTTCCCTCATTCAGGCTAACATGAAAGACTAAGGTCATTCCAAAGAAAGATCAAAATCATCTATGGTTCCCCAGCCTCCGCCGGAGGCGGTAACCTCACATCCAACGGTGACTGTGTCACCGTCTTTTATTTCCAGACCATTTATCTTCATTTCTTTCCACTGCTGCCATCCGTCCAAAGTGATGTTTTCGGTTTCATATCTTTGACCGTTTATGTCGGCATACATGATCACACTTGCATCAGCTCCCATGTCGCCGCCCTGAACAAAAGCCGTCAGCACATATGTGCCCTCAGGTACTTCGGATACTTCCTGGTGCATATTGAAAGAAAAATCCTTTGCTTTATAATAATGGAAAGCTTTGGTCCCGCCGTAAGCATCGGCTTCCTTATCCTGAATATCCGTAGCGGTTCCTCCGCCGAAAGTCTCGGCTGTCCATTCGCCTGCAACCTCTTCTTCGAATCCGGGATTTACTATGTAATTTATGTTTGCAACATTAACTTTGGCCGTCACTTCGGTCTCAACGCCCGGCATGGCAGAGCATTGGGCTTTTCCTTTTACGTAATATACGCCCGCTTCATTCGTGTCTATTGCGGAAGTATCATTATCGTCCCAGGTTACATGCAGGGGTTCGTCTAAAGAAGTGTCATTGTATACCACCTCAATATCTTCAGGTAATGAAACATCCGCGCCTATACTCACATCAACACTTATCGCATCTTCCGCGTTAAGGTCAGTAAGTATCTCAACTTCACTTCCTTTTGCACCGAAGTCTATATACTTAAACACATCAAGGGACGGAAGCTTATGTCCTTCAAAGTCAAAGAAGGCCTGATTATCCCAGGATGTTCCTCCAAAGTACTTTCCGGCATCATCGGGATCGTAATCTGCGGCAAAAGAACTTGCCCAGCCTGAACCGTATTCTTCCCAAAGCTCGCTGTTGGTTTTCGGATCACCGCCAACCGGGATCCATGCTCCTTCCCAGTAGAATAATCCCAAACTTCCACCGTCTATTGCGGCTTTTATGATATCCCTTATTGCATTGGCCTGTCCCTGAACCGAAACGGGATAAGAATTCTTTAATGACGTGCCCGAAACACTGTTTGCGGTTCCGTCTCCATCCTCATCCGTAAAAGGATATGACGTTTCCATCACGCAGGTCTTAACACCGTAAGTTGAAGCTACTTCCTTTAAAACTTCGGTCATGTTTTCCAGACTTCCGTGCCAGTAGGGGTAATATGAAACTCCGAATACATCATAATCAACCTTGGCGCTTTGAAGCTGGCGGGCGATCTCAAGGATGTTCTTTTTGTCATCTATCTGCGTATAGTGAAGGACTATGGCAATTTCAGATCCTTTTCCGGCAGCAAATTCACGAACCGAATCGCACCCTGCTTTTACAAGTTTTAACTTGTTGTTAAGGCCTTTTTCACCCGACATCCCGTTATTGATCTCATTTCCGACCTGGACCATGGTTACTTTTGCACCGGCTTTGGTTATGGTATCAAGGCTTTCTTTTGTATAATCCGAAAGAGCATTTGCCTTTTCATCAAGTGACAGATCTTTCCAGGCTTTGGGGACCATCTGTTTTCCGGGATCTGCCCAAAAATCCGAATAATGGAAGTCGACACAGGTGCTCATTCCGTATGCAGCTGCTCTTTTTCCTATTTCACCTGCAGTCTCGGCCGTACAGTTTCCGCCTCCGAATCCTTTTCCTTCTTCATCAAAAGGATCTACCCAGACCCTTACCCTTACGCAGTTTATTCCGGAATCGGCAAGTATCTTAAGAAGGTCCTGTTCTTCTCCGTTTTCGTCATAATACTTA
>JAILCX010000058.1 GCA_024690205.1 Lachnospiraceae bacterium
TCATCATCGGGATAAGTCATTTTATATTCATACCATTTGATAATGGTCTTGGTCCTTAAACTGTAATCGATCTTAGGTTTCAAGATATCACCTTCAGTTACCCTCGGGAGCTTCAATGGTTATCTGCTCCGAAGGCTGCTCGCCTTCCTGAATGATTGCCTCCTGCGCCTGCTTTTTTTCACTGAGCGCAGACATCAGATAGTGTATACCGAAAAATCCCCCTGCAGCCAGAGCCATTACCAGAATAACGGCAACAACTACGGCAATGGCGCGATTGCGTATTCTTCTTTTGCGGCGGTACTCTCTTCTGTACGCCTCATCATCATATTCTTCCTGATAATCGTAATCTCTCGCCATTAATAAACCCTCTCAGCATTTGTTTAAAATCGTACCATAATATGATACATCATTTCACGGGCTTTTTCCACTAAAACAACACGGAACGCTCTCATCCATATCAATGTGGCGCCCCGTATATCGTAATTATTCGCACACGTCGAAGCGGGTATCTGAAAGTTGTTTCCGATACCCGCTTCTAAACTATACTATCCAATGGTCCATACCTCGCTATTGCTTGACAGTAACTATTCAATTGTTCCCTTCTGATCGACTTATCCTCACTACCTTGCTGTACTCACATCCTGTAACGGTTGGCTCTTAAAAGATTATTCTTCGTTACTCCTTTACGTAGCTCCTGCGATCGAATTCGTTTATGTTAAGTTATATCGGTTACCAGGTATGACTACTGATAACCTTCAAGTCATTAGGTGGAGTGTACCTCCTTCTTTAGTATAGTGTTCAGATTGACAATCTGTTTTGTTTTCTGTTCTCTTCTTCTTTATGTACTCATTATAACATGCCAATTTGATTTGTCAACACAATTTTGAAATATTTTTAAAGTTTTTTCATAATTGTGTTTTATCTTTTGATTTATTTATTTATATTGCTGAAAAAGTTGAAAATATTCTGACACTTTCGGCATCATTTCAGGCTGATACGGATAAAGAAAACCCCGCAGTTTTAAACCTGCGGGGTCTTATACAAAACAGATCATTTACTCATCCGCAATGGTAAACACATAATCATAACTGTATGTGCGTACCCACAGATCATCTCCGACATAGGTCAGATAGTCCGGGCTTTTCTTAAGAGGGATCTTTTTTTCCGTCTTACCGGTAAAGCGGTTTAACACATAAAGATAGTCTTTTTCATTGGTAAAGCCGTATCCGCAGATAATGCTGTCACCGTATCGAACAAAATTGTCAGAGTTTATAACAAGAGGATCCGATATCCAGACTACATTGTCCGTATCGACATCTATGCACAAGATATATCCGTTTTCAGGACACGATTCGGCATATGTATTGTGATAAAGACTGAGGTAGAGGTAATTATCCATCATCAGAGCACAATGTATGCTTCTTTCGGTATATATATCTTCATTGCCCATTTCATCGTCATCATCATAGAGAAAATCGCTGAGATCATACATGTGGACCGGCACACCGTTTTCATCATAAACGCTGATAACGGTCATATGTCCGTTCTGGTTTTCTCCCGACAGTCTGAAGGTATTGATACCGTCATTGAACTCATTTCCTAAAGGGTAATGACCGGTTTCTTCAAACCAGGCTTCTTCATCTATGATCCCGTTTTCCTCACAGCTTAATTCCGACAGAATGATAGGTCTATATTCCCAGGGTTCTTTATAGCTTTCATCATAATATGGCTTTTCAAGGTCATTTGCTATGAAAACAGGTTCAAGATCATATGATCCGTATCCTTCCAGATCATCACCCGTTAACACGACCAGATCAAGGAAGGCTCCGATATCGTCGGCATCCGTCCATTCAACAAGTGGAGCGTCCTTAACCTCCGGGGTCAGTCCCATTTCCTTTTCACGGTCATTCTTTATCATCTCAAACTCTTCGGCGCCGACCCACTTTATGCCGTCCTCTTCGTAGATCTTCTGCAGTTTTTTTGAAGGCTCCAGGTCATTGCCGTAATCATCCTCAAAATGGTAAACCTGATCCTTGTAATACTCATTGTAATCATCCTCATGAGTATTATTCTCGTCAAATTCATATTCATTGAATCTGGCAAAGAATATATAGCACCCCTCCTCATCATATTCATCATCGGGATACTCATCAGACTCATAATCGTATCTGGTGTATGATTTGGGCACTTTGGGCTCAGTCATCCCCATGATCTCTTCTTCATCATAGAGATATACCCTCTCACATTTATTATCGTAATAAAATGCAGTAGTAGAATAGATATTGGCTCCGCCTGCCCCCGAATAAATACAGTATCCGCACTGGTTTATATCAAGGAATGCCCGGTAAGGCCAGTACTGCTCACTCTTAAGAAGTATCTTTCCATCCGCATATTTAAAGAAATACGCATAATTAAAGTCACCGGAGTCACCGTAATTTAAGCTCAAAACAAACTCGGTCTCACCGTCGTTCCCGCAGTCTATAAATGAGTACTCGGCATGTGTCAGGTGGAACAGTTCATCACTCCAGCCTCCGACCTCGATCTCGTTGGATACGGTTGCGTTTACGAATTCCGATATCGTATAGTCTTTGCCCTTTTCGATGTAATCTTCAACATCGGCATCCACCGTAAACGTGACTTCATCGGAAAGCATGGCCAGATAGGCATCTTTAGCCTCCTGGTCGTCATATTCCTTCTTTTTGTCTTTTTCCTTATCCTTGTCCTTATCCTTCTTCTTTTTCTTTTGGGGCCTTGATTCGGCTTCTTCCTCTTCTTCCTCTTCCTCGGAAGCGGAGGAAGCCTTTTCATCTGCCTTAGAGCATGCACAAAGACCGGTGCAGGCTATCATAAGAAGCAGTAACAGTAACAATGCCTTTTTTTTCATATCATTTCCTCAGCCTGTTAAAAGCTCCGGTGTGACGTAATATCCTACTGAACGAGCGGATACTTTGCGGTAAGTTCTGCAACTATAGCCTTTGCCTTGGGTATGGCGGCTTCCTTTTCCTTAACGATCATGGCGATAGCCTCAGCGATCTTATCCATGTCGTCTTCCTTCATTCCGCGTGAAGTAACCGCAGGTGTACCGAGACGTATTCCCGATGTTACGAAAGGAGACTTGGGATCGTTCGGTATAGTATTCTTATTGGCTGTGATATGTGCTTCATCGAGCCACTTTTCAACTTCCTTACCTGTAAGATCAAATGTGGTAAGATCCATGAGCATCAGATGGTTATCCGTTCCGCCTGAAACGATCTTTATGCCACGGTCCATCAGTCCCTTGCACAGAGCCTGTGCGTTTTTAGCCAGTTGCTTCTGATATTCCTTGAACTCGGGCTCCAGAGCCTCCTTGAAGCAGACAGCCTTTGCAGCGATAACATGCATTAAAGGTCCGCCCTGAATTCCGGGGAATACGGCCTTGTTGAAGTTATATTTCTCAGCAGCTTCCTTATTGCAAAGAATGAGTCCTCCTCTGGGTCCTCTTAATGTCTTGTGAGTAGTAGTCGTAACAACATCGGCATACGGAATCGGGCTCGGATGAAGGCCTGCGGCAACCAAACCTGCGATGTGAGCCATATCAACCATCAATACAGCACCGACTTCATCTGCTACTTCTCTGAACTTTTTAAAATCTATGGTTCTGGCATAGGCAGATGCACCTGCGATGATCATCTTGGGTTTGCACTCAAGCGCTATCTTTCTTAACTCATCGTAATCTATAAATCCGTCATCATTTACGCCGTAAGGAACGATATTAAAGTATTTACCGGAAATATTGACCGGTGAACCATGCGTGAGGTGTCCGCCGTGAGCGAGGTTCATACCCATGATCGTATCTCCGGGTTCGCAGATCGCAAACTGAACAGCGAGGTTTGCCTGCGCACCTGAGTGAGGCTGAACGTTAGCATAATCGCAGCCGAACAGTTTCTTTGCTCTTTCTATAGCTAGAGTTTCAACAACATCCACGCACTGGCATCCGCCATAGTATCTCTTTCCCGGATACCCCTCTGCGTATTTGTTGGTAAGCGGGCTTCCCATTGCAGCCATTACAGCCTTTGAAACCCAGTTCTCTGATGCGATAAGCTCGATATGCGAGTTCTGACGCTCCTGCTCATCAACTATCGCCTGTGCTACTTCAGGGTCAACGTTTCTTACTTCGTCCAATGAATACATTATCAGTCTCCTTTTTATATAATGAATTAAATAAAAGCCACGAAAAGAAGTATAGCATAATCAGTGCATTTTTACTATAATGAGTGATACAGTCGCCAAAGGACAAAAAACGTACATATTTATTTGCAGGTTGTCCTGACATCATGACACCATTACTGATTAAATGAGGGATCCTACATGTATCATATAATAGTTAATCCAGCTTCAAAAACCGGAAAAGGCAAAATGCTCTGGGCCGATATCGAACCAGTTCTTATCGACAAGGGAGTGGATTTTAAAGTCTATTTTTCAAAGAAACCGGGGCACGTGATCGAACTGGTAAAGAATATTACGGGCTTGGGCCTTGCCGGAAGCCCCGATTCGACAATAGATCTTATCGTTCTCGGAGGAGACGGAACCTTAAATGAAGCATTGCAGGGAGTATCTGATTTTGACCGTGTGAGGATCGGCTATATACCCACAGGCTCAAGCAATGATCTTGCAAGGGACCTTAAACTCCCGGCAGATCAGATCACATGCTTAAACAATATACTGTCATGCAAAGAACCCGCTCTGATGGATATAGGATGTGTGGAGTATAACAGCGCTCCTGCCGAGCTTTCAAGGGATCATAAAAAAGCCGAGAACATAGAGACAAAAAGATTTTTCGATGTGAGCATGGGTATCGGATACGATGCGGCAGTGTGTGAAGAGGCCCTGACCTCGAAGGCCAAGAAAGTGCTCAACAGATTCGGGCTCGGCAAGCTGATCTACCTCATGATAGCCCTCAAACAGCTGATAAGCTCCAAAACCGCAGATGTTGTGATAACGCTTGACGATGATAAGAAACTGAAACTTAAGGGGTTTATTTTTTTAACCTGTATGATACATCAGTATGAAGGCGGTGGATTCAAGTTCTGTCCTGATGCAGACTATACCGACGGTATACTCGATATATGCGTGGCATCAGGTGTCAGCAAGCTGAAGGTTCTTTTCGGGCTTCCAAAAGCTCTTAAAGGAAAACACTTCAGTATAAAAGGTATCGACCGGTATTCGGCCTCAAAGGTAAAGATCGAAGCGTCCATACCCTGCTGGGTACACACAGACGGCGAGGTCAAGATGAAGAACGATTCCGTGACCGTAACCTGCATGAAGCAGGCATTTAAACTGCTTAAATAATAAAGCAAAACCGGATGCAGACATGCATCCGGTTTTATTCTTTATTCAGATTCTGAAAGCTCTATGCAAAGTTCTTCATACTCTTTTTGTTTCTGATACGATTCAAATGAAAATACCTGGTATTTATCCTTATCACCGGTCCAGTAAAGGAAAAGGAACGGTCCGCCATCTCCGCTATCCGTAACATCATCGGGTCTTTTTTTGACCTTGCCTCCCTTAAGGAGTTCAAAGCATTTATCCCACTGTTCATCACTTAATTCGAAGGTTCCCTCAACAGTGATGTATTCCTCGGTAAGCGGCCAGGCATCCCCTTCTCTTTTTTCATGATGGAACATATGTCTGCCGTCCTCGACATAAAGGACATATCTCTGGAAACAGGGCGGGTAAGCGGAGGAATCATAGGTAAAGTAAAAATTCTCAATATCGTCTTCCCGAATGCCTTTGCCGACTATATACCTGTCCTTTTTGTCTTTTTCGGATTCCGATCCGCCGTCTTTCTTTTGAGTTTCCACTTTCTCCGTATCCTCTTTGTCATCATTATCTTTGTCATCCGAGCAGCCC
>JAILCX010000062.1 GCA_024690205.1 Lachnospiraceae bacterium
ATATCCGCCGCCAAAAAGGGATAATAGGTGACAGGATCCACACAAAGCTTCAGAGCATGCTTAATGGAGCTGAAAGATCTTATCTTCAGGATGCCGTTATAACGCAAAGGGATGGAAGATACTGCGTTCCGGTCAAGTCTGAATACAAATCCCAGGTTAGGGGAATGATCCACGATCAGTCATCGACGGGTTCGACTTTTTTCATTGAGCCGGATGCGATCGTCAACATGAACAATGAACTTAAGGAACTCGACCTTAAGGAAAAAGAAGAGATAGAAAAGATCCTTAAAGAGCTTTCGCTTTCATGCGGAGAGCATGTTTTTGAACTTCAGGAAAACGCACGATTGATGACACTTCTTGATTTCATCTTTGCTAAAGGCGCGCTTGCCTTAAAGATGAACGCCACAAGACCCGTGTTTAACAAAAAGCACATCATCAATCTAAGGAAAGCAAGACATCCCCTTCTTGATCCCCAAAAGGTCGTACCTGTAGATATAAACCTTGGACGTGAGTTTGACCTTCTTATCATCACGGGACCCAATACCGGAGGAAAGACGGTCTGCCTTAAGACGGTCGGTCTCCTTTCGCTCATGGGACAGGCGGGACTTCATATCCCGACACTTGACAGAAGCGAGCTTTCGATCTTTTCAAAGATATTTGCGGACATCGGTGATGAGCAAAGTATCGAGCAGAGCCTTTCGACTTTTTCATCACATATGAAAAACATCGTTACGGTCATGAAATATGCAGACAAAGATTCGCTTTGTCTTTTTGATGAACTCGGAGCAGGAACCGATCCCACCGAAGGTGCCGCATTGGCGATAGCGATCCTCGACAGCCTCCATAAGAGGGGGATCAGGACAATGGCAACGACCCACTACAGCGAGCTTAAGGTTTATGCTCTTTCCACGGAGCAGGTTGAAAATGCATGCTGTGAATTTGACGTGGAGACGCTCTCACCGACATACAGACTGCTCATCGGGATCCCCGGAAAGTCTAATGCGTTTGCGATCTCATCAAAGCTCGGACTTTCAAAAGATATAATCGAATCGGCCAAAAAACAGATAGACAATTCCGAAAGAAGTTTTGAAGATCTCATATCAGACCTTGAAGCATCAAGGATCACGATCGAAAAAGACAGGGAAGAAGTAGCCGAATACAAAAAGAGGATAAAGGAACTTCAGGATAATCTTCACGCAAAGAACGAAAAGATAGATACCAGGAGAGAAAATATCATCCGTCAGGCAAACGCCGAAGCTAAGGAGATCCTTGAAGAAGCAAAGAAGACTGCGGATGAGACGATAAAGGTTTTCCAGAACGCAGGGCCCGGCGCATCGATGAAAGAGCTTGAAAAACAAAGGGCACTTCTTCGCGGAGAGATATCAAAGAAAAACGATGACCTTTCGCTTAAGGATAAAAAGGTATCTCCCGCAAAGGCATTAAAACCCGATGAGATAGCCATAGGAGATCCCGTAAGGATAACATCTATGGGAATGGACGGAACAATAAATTCTCTTCCCGATGCCAAAGGAAATCTTTATGTGATGTGCGGACATTTGAGGACACGTACCAACATAAAGAATATAATAAGGATAGATGCCTCGGAGCTTGAGGAAAAAGATAAAGATAGACAAAAGGCGATGACTCGTGCAAGGAATGCATCCGTTAAGATGGATCTTAGTTCCGCTAAATCCTACTCTTTATCATCAGAGCTTAACCTTCTCGGGAAAACGGTCGATGAGGCGCTGCCCGAGCTTGATAAGTATCTTGATGATGCTTATCTTGCACATCTAACCAGCGTAAGGATCGTTCACGGAAAAGGAACGGGCGCTTTAAGACAGGCAGTTGGACGCTTTTTAAAGAAAGTAAAATACGTTAAAGAATTCCGTATCGGAGAATACGGTGAGGGCGACGCGGGAGTCACCATCGTAACTTTTAAAGACTAAAGGAGAACCGTAATGGCAGTAAAACAAAAGATACTTATCGTGGATGATGACGAAAACATTGCTGAGATCATCTCTTTATATCTCAACAAGGAATGTTATGAAACGAAGATATCTCCCGACGGTGAAAGTGCGTTAAATGACGTAAAGACATTTGAGCCTGATCTTATCCTTCTTGATATCATGCTTCCCGGAATAGACGGATACGGAGTATGCCGCGAGATAAGATCGACAAGCCAGATACCGATCATCATGCTCTCTGCCAAAGGAGAGGTGTTTGATAAGGTCCTGGGGCTTGAACTCGGTGCGGACGATTACATGGAAAAGCCCTTTGACAGCAAGGAACTTGTGGCGCGTGTCAAAGCCGTTCTTCGAAGATATAAGTCTCAGCCTGCATCTGCTGCTGAAGAAAACAAAGTTAAGGAAGTTACCTTCCCCGACCTTAAGATAAACCTTACCAATTATTCGGTCGAGTATATGGGTTCACCTGTAGATATGCCGCCTAAAGAGTTGGAATTGCTCTATTTCCTTGCTTCTTCTCCGAACCATGTGTTCACAAGAGAGCAGCTTCTTGACCAGCTTTGGGGATATGAGTATGTCGGGGACACGAGAACCGTCGATGTTCATATCAAGCGTTTAAGAGAAAAGATAAGCGATAACGATCACTGGAGGATCGCGACCATATGGGGTATCGGATACAAGTTTGAGACCAGATAAGTAACTGATTCAGAGGATATCGTAGTTGAGAAGGACTCTATATTTAAAATTCATACTTGCATATCTGATCTTCGGCTTTTTCGGGTTCGTTGTCGTCGCGACTTTTGTAAGTTCGATGACCTCGGAGCATCTTATAAAGACCAAATCCGAGTCATTGTACGAGGAAGCAACCATTGTTGCCAACACTTATGCGGTCGATCTTTATAACAACGAGATAGCCCTTGATACCGTTAAAAGACAGGTGGATGCACTGAGTGCATACTCCGGAGGTATCATCTGGATAATCAATCCTTCGGGACGACTGATCTTAAGTTCCAATGCTCCGATAAGCGTTAATAAAGAGGTTATAGTTGAGGGATTCGACCCGGCATCGACAGGCAATTCCTATTACATAGTCGGAACATTCTTTGATTATTTTAAAGATGATTATCTGAGTGTCTTTGCTCCCATCACATCGGGTTACAAGATAAAAGGTTATGTTGTCATCCATTATCCGAAATCAGCTCTTAACAAAGAAAGGGAATCGCTTCTTACGATAGATTACCTTTTGCTTGTTATACTTTTCCTTTTATCACTCATCATCCTTATCTTTTTTACGGAGATGGTGTATCTTCCGCTTCGAAAGATCACGGAAGCGACAGAGCAGTATGCTTCGGGAAATATGCACTATGAGCTTCAGATGGACTCGGATGATGAGATAGGATATCTCGGAGCAACGCTTGCTTACATGGCACAGGAAAGTGCACGTGCGGATGATGACCAGAAAAAATTCGTTGCCAATGTATCTCATGATTTCAGGTCGCCTCTCACTTCGATAAGGGGATATCTTGAAGCAATGCTCGATGGGACGATACCTCCCGAAAGCCATGAAAAATACCTTGGTATCGTTCTTAATGAAACCGAAAGACTTACAAAGCTTACAAACGGGCTTTTGACTTTAAACAACTTAAACACTTCGGGAATGCTCCTTGATATTTCTGTGTTTGATATAAACGAGGTGATAAGGAGTGTGGCCGCGACCTTTGAAGGTACATGTAAAAAGAAGGTCATAGCGGTCGAGCTTATCTTTTCCGGAGACCAGCTTTACGTAAAAGCGGACTGTGACAAGATAAAGCAGGTTCTTTATAACCTTGTTGACAATGCGATAAAGTTTTCACATCCGGATTCCGTCATAAAGATAGAGACCTCGGAAAAGCATAACAAGGTATTCGTATCCGTTAAAGACAGCGGA
>JAILCX010000073.1 GCA_024690205.1 Lachnospiraceae bacterium
TTGATGAGCTTGAACATTCTGCATCCGGTGACGGGACACTTCGTACAAGCATGTATTACTGTGATCCGATGCAGTCCGGACAGAAGGGACGTCTCGAAAAAAATCACGAGTACATCCGCTATGTCATCCCTAAGGGAACTTTGCTCAAGCCTTTTACACAGGATGATATGACTCTTCTTATGAATCATATCAACAGTACACGCCGCCCTGGACTTCAGAATATGTCTCCTTATGAGATGATCCCGGAGGATGATCATGACATGCATCTTCTTATGAAGCTGCTGGGACTTCAGTTTATTGATCCCGATGATGTTAATCTTACTAAAAGTCTGCTTAACGTAGACTGATAACCATTCAATTTCTTATCTGAGCAGTTTCATCCGTACTCCAAATCCATAGAATCGTGATAGAAACGGGTTGCGATAAGTATGGCAGAAAAATCGCAAGCCGTTTGGTTGAGTTGCGAACTTAAATAATTCATTTTGTTTAGTTGGCGTTTTTACGGCCTTTTCGGACACAAAAAATGACCCGATCATGGGATTTTTCGGATCATTTCGTGATATGGGCCCTTAGGGGTTGCATTTACTCTGACAATCAAGCATAGGGTAAAATCAAGGATTTGACGCAACTGCTTCATTAAACTGGTGTGGATGGGGGTAAATATTAATATATTCAAATATGTAGGTATTCTCTTTTGCGGTTAGTTAATTCATTAATATAGAATTAATCGATTAAAATAAAAATGGTTTACATAATATTATTATGTAAACCAGCTCGCTTTTTCTTATGATCCGGATATAAAATCCGCGTTAAAATTTTAACTCAAATTTCTTTTTTTCGGCATCGTTCAGATAGTCAGATGCATGAACGGCTGCCTGGATCTCGCTTATATATTCGTTCTTATCGATATAATCGATCCTTAAGTCTTCCGTATCCCCGTTTTTGTCGGTATTATCCGTATTTATGTATTTATTCCGATCGACCTTATCAATGTACTTTGATTTAAATTTATCAATCTCTGATTCTTTGTTGCTTTTTCTGCGTTTACGCCATTTTATGAATGTATACACATAAACGATGATTATGAAAACAACAAGAAAAAATATAAGTCCTGTAGGCATTATCTGTTCTCAAAATCCTCAACAAACTGCTTGATGAGCGTTACGGTACCGTCTTCTCCAAGGATCGAACTGTTTATGCAAAGGTCATAGCTGTCTGCTCTTCCCCATTTCTTGGAAGAGTAGTAGTTATAATAGCTCTGACGCTGTTTATCCATCTTGATGCACATCTCTCTTGCTTCTTTTTCTGTCACGTTATGCTTGCTCATAACATGCTTTATCTTATACTCTTCGTCCGCATATATGAATATACGTACGCAATCCTTTCGATCTGCAAGTGCATAATCGGCGCAACGTCCCACAATTACGCAGGGACCTTCTTCGGCGATCTTTTTGATCGTATCAAACTGTGCAAGAAAAATCTTTTGAGATATCGGCATATCAACGAAATGTGTAGTGTTATATCCGAATGAATATGTGTCCATTACAAGGTTATAAAGAAATGAAGTTGTAGGACGTTCATCCTGGTTTTGAATGATCTCTTCGCAAAATCCGGATTCTTTTGCGGCTCTTGTCAAAAGCTCCTTATCGTAGCACTTTATACCGAGAGAATCAGCCAGTTTCTGGCCTATTTCATGTCCGGCAGATCCGTATTGTCTTGAGATAGTGATCACAGTCTTCATATATAATTCCTTTCTACATCAGCATGTATGCCTTGTATCATTCATATCTTTATTATATCAAATATACTGTATATTTAATATCGGTTTATCAGTCACATTTTTCAAAAGTGGAATCATCGATCGAATAACTGAACGATAAAACGGTGCCGTTTTCAAAAAGGTTGATATAAACGGGAGCGGTCATATTTCCGGTCGATGCATATAACTCCAAAGCGCCGGTTTCGCTGTTTTCACCGTATATGCCAAGCGACTCACAGTAGATAAGATCCGTCTGTGTTACATCTTTTTCATCAAGATAATGATATTCAAGCACGAGGGAACCTGTATTTTCATCTTCTTCAATAAATACATAATCATCATTTTTGATGGAACACCACGTTCCTTTGATCATTTCATAGGCTTCCTCGTATTCTACTGCAGCTTTCTTTTTAATTTCTTCTATCTGCTTTTTCTCGCTTTCAAACAGGTATTTGTCTTCATCGCCGTAATCTTCATAACCGAGATCGCATACAAAATAAGTGGTCAGGATCGCATAATCATCTGATCGTAAGTATCTTATCTTAAATGAGATGTCGTTATACTCATCAGGGTGGAACTCAATACCGCTTATAAGATCGGCTTTCTTAAACTTTATCTCAATTGTCTGTTTTTTTTCGTTTATCTTGAATGTAAATTTATTATCGGATATCTCCTCTCCGTCTTTATCAAAACAACGGACATAGCTTTCTTTATCGATCTCACCGTCATAATCAAAATATATGGTCAGTTTTCCTTCCTCATATACTGATTTTTTAAGGATAAGATCATGTTCCTCATCGGGATCATCGTATTTGAAAACTTTACGCTTGCCGGTTTCATTGCCGTCATCATCTTTGGTATTTTTTGTCTCGTTCTTTTTATCAGCGGTAGATGATTCTTTTGTCTTTGCGCAACCGCATGATCCTATCACGACAAAAATAACGATAAATACCAATAATAAAACTTTGATCACGGTTCTTCTTTTCATATATGATCCTCTTCTTTCGGAAGGTTTTTAAAGAATCTCTGCATAAAATATAATGAAGGTAATACTGAAAGTATAAAAGCAAGAGGCTGAGCCTCCTGGACGCCGTAAAGTCCCCTTATCTTAGGCAGAATGAACAAAGCGGGAATAAATAGTACACCGCCTCTTAAAGAAGATAAAAGCGATGCAGCTGTTCTTTGACCGCTGCTTTGCATAAGCATTTCGGTGACCATGCAAAAAGGCATGAATAACTGCGCGACACAAAGAAGTCTTAAAGCTCTTGTCCCTATCATTATAACATCCGGATCATCCCTGAAAACCTGAATGATATTTCCCGAGAATATAAGGGTTAAGAACGTTAATACAATAAGAACTATCTCGGATAAAATAAGCGTAAAGCTATATGCCACCCTTAAACGCCTGTATTTGCCCGCTCCGTAGTTAAATCCGCATACGGGCTGGAAACCCTGACCGATACCCAAAGCTATAGCAAAGAGGAAAAATGAAGCTCTGTTAACGATACTCATTGCGGCAACGGCTTCATCACCTCCGTATGAGCCGGATACAAAGTTAAGGACTATAGTTGCAAGAGATCCGAGGCTTTGTCTTAAAAGGCTCGGAAATCCTGTTGTCACGATATCAAAGAGCGTCTTATCGGCGATACTTATATTCTTAACTGACAGTTTGGATGATGTCTTTCCGAAAAGGAACATCGACAGTAAAAGACTGAAACTTATTACCTGTGATATCGCCGTTGACAGACCGGCACCTGCGATCCCCATATCGAGTTTGAAAATAAACAGTGCATCTCCTGCAATGTTTAAGATGCTTCCCGTCAAAAGTCCGATCATACCGAGAGATGCTTTACCTTCGTATCTTAATATGTTATTCAAGGTAAAGCTTGATACGATAAATGGCGAAGAAACAAGGATATAGTAAATATATATTTTGGCATAAGGTGCTATTGTCGGCGTGCTTCCGAGAAGCATGATAAGAGGATCTATAAAGATAAAACATAATGATCCGATGATTACGGCCAGAGAAAACGAACAGAAAAAGCCTGTGGATGCTATTATGCTTGCGCTTTGAGGGTCTTTGCTTCCAAGTTTTCTTGAAAGCATGCTTCCCGAACCCTGGCCGAACAAAAAGCCGACCGATTGAAGGATAGCCATAAGACCAAATACGATGCCCACGGCTCCGCTGGCCGAATTTCCCAAAGTGCCGACAAAAGCCGTATCAACGATGTTATAGATACTCGTGACCATCATACTTAAAATAGTGGGGATGGCAAGAGTTATAACAAGACGCTTTACGGGTGTCTCGGTCATCTTTTTATATTGTTCGCTTACTTTGTTACTATCGATATTTTCCATTTAACCTGCGGTTATTGAAAAGATGTACCTTAAGAATCCGATATCACAGGATACGGTCAATGCAAGCCTCAACAAAATGGCTGCTTTTTGAGAAGAAAAACTGTATCCTGCAACTGTGTTTTTATTTAATAGATCTCCCGGCGATACATATCCGTTAACCGAGCGGGAACAAATAACAACAGGGATGGACAGACCTTCCATAAGACGTATCAGATCTTTTGAATACTCTCCCGCTCCAGCTCCTTCAAGGATAAGACCGTCTGACCGATCGGCCATCATCTTTAATATTTCGGGGTCGGCATCAACATTGAATTTATAGATATTTACTTTGGGAAGAGAGCTGATACCTTTTATATCAAAATATGTTCCGTTATAATCGCTTTTATCTTTGGTTTGAAGATAAGAAACATTACCTTTTTCAACAGTTCCGAGGATCTTTTGGGGATATGATCCAAACGCATCAACATCATCCGTTTTAGCTTTATATACAAAAGCAGCCGAATAGATCTTGCCTGCAAAAGTAACGATCACTCCGCGCCCTGAAGAAGAATCATCGTAAGCAACTTTGACCGCATCATAAAGATTTAAAGGGCCGTCAGTTTCCTTGGAATCAGCGGGTTTCATGGATCCGGTGATAACTACGGGTTTACCTGTCTTAACGGTATGTTTTAAGAAAAACGCAGTCTCTTCAAGAGTATCGGTACCGTGGGTTATGACAAAACCTTTTATGGTATCATCTTCGGATAGCTCATCTATCTTTTTGGCCAATCCTATCCATATGGATGATGTTATATCGTCTGAGTTAATGTTGCAGATCTGAGAAGTCCTGATATTACAGATTTCGGATAAAGAAGCGTCTTTGATGAGTTCGTCGACAGACAAAACACCGGGTTCATAACCCGATGCATAATTCTTATCTTCAGTTCCCGCTATCGTACCGCCGGTAGCAAGGATCATGACAGTATCAGCCATTTAAAGATATCCTCAAAAAATAACTACGGCAGCTCCCAAATACCGTCATTTTCAAATCTTTTGACCATAGCGGAAGCATCATCGGTTATCTTTTCATCAAAACCGATCGAATGTAAAAGGACTATGGCATTCGTAGTTGATGCTGCTCCGGGCTTTATCATATAAGAAAATCCGATATCGCCGTTTTCATCTATCTTTTCATCAAAGTGCCTGTTTTCGTAAGTATCATCAAGTATCTTTGTAAGTTCTCTATCATGAGTGGCCGCAAAACAAAATCTCTTTTGTGCATCAAGATCCTTAAGTATAACGGATGAAGCCGCAATACGCTCTACGGTATTTGTTCCCTTTAAAAGCTCATCTACAAAGCAGCAAACATATCCGTCATATTCAGACCATTTTGAGATACGCTTGACCGACTTGATCTCAGCCATATAAAAACTTTCATTACCCAAAAGATCATCGGTAAGGCTCATACTTGTGATCAGTCTGCATATAGGCGCTTTATATGATGATGCGGGAACGGTATGCAGAGTCTGAGAAAAAAGGATACTCAAGGCAAGGCTTCTAAGGAATGTCGATTTGCCTGAAGCATTTGAGCCCGTTATAAGGATACTCTTTGTCGTATCAATCGAATTGGGAACGGGATCGTTAAGGAGCAGATGATACAATCCTTCGCAGATTATATGCTTATCATCGATAAATTTGGGGATCGCATATGTTTTAAAGTCGTTTCGAAGCTCTGCTATGGAGATATAAGAATCTATATAACCTATATGCTCAAGCAAAGAAACAATCTTATCCTTATTCTTTAATACTTTATCCGTAAGGAAATAAAACCTTATGATATCGGCATGTGTAGACATCCTTATAAGATCGAGCAAAAGATCAAAAGGATTTCCACCTCCGCCGTTAGCGGTAACACCCGACAGATTGCCAAGGATGAAATTTCCGTGCGTCATACCCAAAAGACTCTTATATTCTTCAGGTTCAACACCCTTTATCTCACCGGATAAACCTATCGCACGGAATACATAAGAAAAGCATGATAAAAACGGTCTCGTGTCTTTTAAGAGTCCGAAATATCTTACCGTATTTACTATAAACGAAAGTAAAAGAAGAATTATACCGACAGTGGCATCAAAAAAAGTGACGATCATACCGGTAAGGATCAATAATGCAGGAATAAACAAAAGAGTTTTGTTTATCTTCTTAACATTGTTTAAATGGTCAAGATATTCAAACACGGAGATCTTTTTAAGCTTGGAAAGCTTTGAAAGAGCAGCCTTTGTCTTTTTTAAACCGTCATCAGCGCTTGAATATCTGACTATCTCCTCTTCTCTTTTTTTCAATGCACCTTCATCAAACAAAGGAGTCCTTATCATATGATAAAGTATCTCTTCACCCAAAGAAGAACGTGTTTTATCTATCTTTAAAAACACGTCCTCAATACCGATATCGTTGGCAGTGATATCGTCAATATAAAATCCGTCTTTATGAGTCAGAAAATATCTTGATCTTCTAAAATCGTTATCAGCCATTTAATAACCTTTGCTTGATCTTTTCTACCTTATCGTAGATCGCTTCAGCACTTTCATCTAAATGGAATGTTCCGTTTTCATAAAGGATCTTTCCGTTTACCATCGTCATCTTTACATTGATCTTTGAGCCCGAATATACGATGTTTTTTGTGATGTTGTTAAGAGGCTGCATGTTCGGCATATTAAGATCGAGCATGATGATGTCGGCCTTTTTATCCTTATCAAGAACATCACAATCATCAAGACCCATGCATTTTGCTCCGTTAACGGTTGCCATCTTAAGGACTTTATCGGCATCAACCGCTGAAGCATCATTTTCACGGTATTTGGCAAGAGCCGTAACAAGAAACATCTCCCTGAACATATCCAGGCAATTGTTGGATGCCGGACCATCCGTACCTATGGCTACGGGTATACCGTATTCAAGGTATTTGGATATGGGACAGATCCCAGATGCAAGTTTAAGATTTGAAGCGGGATTGGTAACAACATAAAGTCCGCGGTCTTTCATGATCTTAAAGTCTTCTTCATCAAGATAGATACCGTGATAAATACCTCCGCCGTATTCAAATGCTCCAAGTGAATCAAGGAGTTTTAAAGGTGACATTCCGTATCTTTCGATACATCCGTCAACTTCTGCTTTGGTCTCTGCAAGATGCAAAAATACAGGGGCTTTATACTTATGAGCCAGGTCCGCGGTCTTTTGCATAAGTTCTTTTGAAGTAGTGTATTCCGCATGAATGCCCAGTTTATAGCTTTGAAGCGAGCCTTCTTTATTAAGTTCGTTAAACATCTTTTCCTGGAGTTCTACAGACTGTGAAAAGTTGTTCATCGCACTTACCTGAACGCATCTGAAACCGCAATCATCCATGCTCTTTGCAATGGATTCGGGAGTAAGATACATGTCAAAGCAGGCAGTCATTCCGCTTGACAGATATTCCAGAACGGAAAGCTTGGACATCGTGTAGATATCCTCGGGCGTCATCTTTGCTTCAACAGGGAATATTTGTTCATTAAGCCATTTATCCAAAGGAAGATCATCGGCCAGTGAACGCAAAACGCTCATCCCGGAGTGAGTATGAGCATTCTTAAAGCCGGGCATCAATAGATTCCCGTTACAATCGATCTCTTTATCGAATGAAAGTAAAGGTCTGTCGCTTCCGTCTCCCAAATAAGATATCCTGTCATCCGAGACGATAAGCTCACCTTTAAAAACAGGCTGTCCTTCTTTCATCGAAAGTATACGTGCATTTTTAAAAAGTATGTTCATGATTTTTTCCTTTTATGAAAGATTGGCAGGACCAAATCCCTCGGGTAACAATTCTTTGAGTGCAAATACCTTGTAATCGGTCTCGGACTTCGCAACGATGACAATGAACGATTCGGGATCGCAAAACTCCATCATGACCTGGCGGCATACCCCGCAGGGAAAGGCAAACTGATCGATCTTTTTGCCTTTGGGAGCACCGACTATCGCGATAGCTTTAAACTGTCTTTGTCCTTCGGATACAGCTTTGAAGATCGCCGTCCTTTCGGCACAGTTTGAAGGTCCGTAAGCGGCGTTTTCTATATTGCATCCGTGATAAGTCCTTCCGTCCTTTGCAAGCAAAGCGGCGCCAACCGCATACTCGGAATAAGGGCAATATGCCTTTTCCCTTGCATCTATGGCATTTGAGATAAGGTCTCTTACCGGTATCGCTTTAAGAAGCTGCACAAGGCGATCGTTCATCTCTGCGTTATCGTCTTTTATAAACTCTCTTTTCATATATTCCTTAAAACCTCTTTATTGATTCGCGAACGAGTTTCTCAAATAAAGGAGCCGCATCACGACCTGCCTGCTGAACTTCCTCATGAGTCAAAGGTGTCGGAGATATACCGGCTGCGAGGTTACATACGCATGAAATACCGCAGATTTTAAGACCCATGTGGTTTGCTGCAATGGCTTCAACAACCGTTGACATTCCGACAGCATCGGCACCGAGTGTTGCAAATGCCTTGATCTCTATGGGCGATTCAAAAGAAGGTCCGGTAGTTTGAAGATATACACCTTCCTTTAATGCGATACCGTTATCCTTTGCGGCACTTCTTATAATATCCTGAAGGTCTTTATCATATACGGATGACATATCGGGGAATCTTGTTCCGAGTTCATCAATATTGGGACCTATAAGTGGATTAGGCGCAAATGATGAAATGTGATCCGTTATGAGCATAAAATCACCGGCCTTGAAATCAGGATTTATACCGCCTGATGCATTGGTAAGGAAAAGGATCTTTATACCCATAAGCTTCATAAGTCTTGTAGGCAGAACAACATCACTTATCGGATAGCCTTCATAAAAGTGTATTCTGCCCTTCATGCATACAACAGGAACTTCATCAACATATCCGAAGATGAATTTTCCGGCATGTCCGGGAACCGTGGAAACGGGAAATCCCTTTATTGAAGAATATTCGATTTCAGAAACGACTTTCATGGAATCGGCATAATTACCAAGTCCTGATCCCAAAACAAGTCCTACTTTGGGTTCAAAAGGTATCTTATCCTTTATAGACTCAAAGCAGTCAGTAAGTTTCTTGTATACTTCGTTCATCAAAGCACCACCTTTCTGAAGTTCTTCTTACCCTTTTTAACAATAAGTCCTTCGCCTTCAAAATCTTTCTTTTCAAAGGTCTTTTTAAAATCGGTTATCTTTTCATCATTAACGGCAACGCCGCCCTGCTCAACTGCTCTTCTGCCTTCTGATCTTGATGTAACAAGTCCGGATGAAACCAAAAGTCCGCAGACATCGATAAGGCCGTTCTCATTAAAATCCTCATCCTCTAATGTGGCTGTAGGCATGTTTTCGGAAACTCCGCCTGCAAAGAGTTCTCTTGCGGAGTTCTGTGCTTTTTCGGCTTCTTCTTTGCCGTGTACAAGTTCGGTAAGCTCAAATGCAAGGATCTCTTTTGCCTTATTTAGCTCGGCACCCTCCCATTTTTCCATTTCGCGGATCTGATCTAGCGGAAGGAATGTAAGCATCTTAAGACACTTTATTACATCAGCATCACCGACGTTTCTCCAGTACTGATAGAACTCGAAAGGAGTTGTCTTTTCGGCATCTAACCATACGGCACCCTTTTGTGTCTTACCCATTTTTTTGCCTTCTGAATTGAGCAAAAGAGTTATGGTCATAGCATAAGCATTTTTTCCAAGCTTTCTTCTTATGAGTTCGGTTCCTCCAAGCATATTTGACCACTGATCATCACCGCCGAACTGCATGTTGCAACCGTATCTTTGGAAAAGCTCGTAGAAATCGTAACTCTGCATGAGCATATAGTTAAATTCAAGGAATGTAAGTCCTTTTTCCATTCTCTGCTTGTAGCATTCGGCACGAAGCATGTTATTTACGGAAAAGTGAGGTCCTATATCCCTTATAAATTCAACATAATTAAGGTCAAGGAGCCAATCGGCATTATTGACCATCATGGCTTTACCTTCACCGAAATCGATGAATTTTTCCATCTGCTTTTTAAAACAATCACAGTTATGCTGGATCGTTTCTTTGGTAAGCACTTGCCTTAGATCTGATCTTCCTGAAGGATCTCCGATCATTCCGGTTCCGCCTCCCACAAGTGCAATAGGCTTGTTGCCTGCCATCTGAAGTCTTTTCATAAGGCAAAGTGCCATAAAGTGTCCTACATGAAGCGAATCAGCAGTGGGATCAAATCCTATGTAGAAAGTAGCTTTACCGTTATTGATAAGCTCTTTAATCTCTTCCTCGTCTGTCAGCTGGGCAAGCAGCCCTCTTTCTTTTAATTCGTCAAAAATAGTCATCATATATCTCCTTGTATCATTTATTTACCATTAATGTGTTCATAGCCTGATTAAGTCCCTTTACGGTAAGCTTGTACATAGGGAACATTTCCTTGACGGCAGTTTCGGCCTCACGCCACGGAGCGTGACCCGGAGCCATCTTTGGATTCATCCAGACTATTTTTTTATAATGCCTCTTCATCAAAAGAAGCCACTCATAACCTGAAAGACCGTTATTCGGGCCTCTGTAATTACCGGTGTCGGAATAAAGCTCCTCGGGTGCCATAGCAGCATCACCGACTATGATCACCTTGTAATCGGAATCCAGGTTTCTGAACATCCATTCGGTCTCTATCCAGTCTCCGTTCTCACATTCGGGAGTCTTATAAAGATGAGAATATATACAGTTATGAAAATAATATGTCTTTACATCTTTATAATGATTTGAGCGATGTACCGACTGGAACAATTCATTGAGTAAAGTGCTGTACGGAATCATGGTACCGCCGGAATCCATTAAAAGCAGAAGCTTGACCGCATTCTTACGAGGCTTTTCCATGACTATCTGTAAGCATCCACCGTTATTACAGGTCTTATTTATTGTGCCGTCTATATCAAGTTCGGTCTTAGGGATATCAAGCTTCGTTGAAAACTGTCTGAGTTTTCTTAAAGCCATCTGGAACTGACGGTTATCTATTATACGGTCATCCCTGAAATCGGCATATTTTTTTGCTCCGATAACCTGAAATGCCGTCTGGTAACCGGTCGAACCGCCGACCCTTATTCCGCCAGCGTTTCCGCCCATGTTACCGAAATACGTCTTTCCCATGGAACCGATCCAGAATGATCCGCCGTTATGCTCTGAATCCTGGTCCCGGAGTCTTTGTTTGAACTTGGCTTCAATATCATCTTTTTCAAGATCATGAAATAACCCGTCCTGCTCGTTCATTCGGTATCGGTCCTGCTCAGAGACCATATCGACAAGCTCTGATTTATCAAGCCACCTCAGCATTGCCTTGGTGACTTCATTTTCTGACTTTATGCCTTTAAATGTTTCCTCAAAGGCTCTGTCAAATTTGTCATATTCAGTTTCAGACTTTATAAGTATCATCCTCGAAATATAGTAAAACTGCGTAAGGGATGAATTACAAAGTCCTTTATCAAGTGCTTCTATAAGGGACAGCCATTCTTTTAAGGTGATGTTCAATCCCTTAGCCTTGCATGTATAAAAGAATTTATTGAACATTATTTTTTACTGTTTCAAGATCTTCGTCTTTTTTAACGATTACTCCGATAAACGGCAATTCTGTTTTGATCTTATCTATGCTGATCCCGTTTATCATAAGGGCATTTACCCAATCGATAAGTTCTGATGTTGAGGGTTTTTTCCTTATATCTTTTATGCTCCTAATACTGTAAAAGACATCCATCGCATTTTTAAGGAGGTTTTCTTCAACATTAGGATAATGTACTTTAACTATCTCGCTCATCAGCTCTTCATCGGGGAAGTCTATATAATGGAATATGCATCTTCTTAAGAATGCATCGGGAAGTTCCTTTTCAGCGTTTGAAGTGATGATCACTATAGGTCTGTGTTTAGCCTTTATGGTCTCCTTGGTTTCATGGATATAGAATTCCATCTGGTCAAGCTCCCATAAAAGGTCATTAGGGAACTCAAGATCTGCTTTATCTATCTCATCTATGAGCAAAATAACCTGATCATCTTCGGTAAATGCTTCGCCCAGCTTACCAAGCTTTATATAATGAGCGATATCATCAACGCCCTCTTCGCCGAACTGACCGTCATAAAGCCTTTGTATCGTATCATACATATAAAGGCCGTCCTGAGCTTTGGTTGTTGACTTGATGTTCCAGATTATTAGCTTTTTGCCAAGGCTCTTTGCAACTGCTTCAGCAAGCATGGTCTTTCCGGTTCCGGGCTCACCCTTTATAAGAAGAGGCTTTTGCAGAGCTATCGCAACATTAACTGCACTCATTAACTCTTCGGATGCTACATATTCCTGTGTTGAATTAAACTTTTCAGACATATTATCCACCAATCTACCATGTTATTTCAGGGTTATTCTGGTAAAGGACCCTGATATCAAGATTTTCTACTTTCTTTTCACGTACCATAAGCTCATATACGGCTTCTTTGGGTGATGCACCTTCGAACAGTACTTTATTAACCTGTTCAATGATAGGCATCGTTACATTATGCTCCTTTGCAAGTTTTATGCCTGCCTTGGCTGCATAAACACCTTCAACTATCTGATTGACCTCTTTCATGGCTTCTTCGTAGCTCTTACCCTGACCTATGAGTATTCCGGCACGTCTGTTTCTTGAATGCATCGAAGCACATGTCACTATGAGGTCACCTATTCCGCTAAGCCCGTAGAATGTCTCAAGACGGCCACCCATTACTATACCCAGTCTTGCTATCTCGGCCATTCCTCTGGTTATAAGAGCTGCTTTTGTGTTATCTCCGTATCCCAAACCGTCCGCTATACCTGCAGCGAGGGCAACGACATTTTTTAATGCGGCACCAAGTTCAATGCCTGTTACATCAGAACTTGTATAAACCCTGAAAACATCAGACATAAAGATATTCTGAAGATATTCTGCAGTATCCTTTTTTGATGTTCCAACAACGATCGTCGTAGGTATCCCGGCCCCTACCTCTTCTGCATGTGATGGCCCTGAAAGGACGCATACATCCGCATTTTTTATCTCATCTTTTATGACCTGTGAAAGAGACATCAAAGATGATTCTTCAATACCTTTTGCAACATTAACGATGATCTGGTCATCTTTGATAAAAGGAGCCATATTTTTTGCCGTTGAACGAACAAAAGGCGAAGGAACGGCAAGAACTATAACGTTCTTATCCGTAACCGCTTCTTTAAGATCGGATGTAAATACAGTCTTATCACTTAGTTTTACACCCGGGAGTTTTTCTTTTTGCACATGATGTTCACGAAGCATATTGATCTCTGATTCAACACAGGACCAAACGGTAACATCATGTGAATTATTCTCAAGTAAATGAGCAAGAGCCGTTCCCCAGCTTCCTGCTCCTATAACCGAAACTATAGCCATCAGTTAAAGCCTCCGAATCTATATTTCACTCTTCTTCGTAAGATAGGTCTTCTTTTCGGAATGAGTGAGAAGTCTTTTTATGTTAGATCTGTGCATAAATGTGGTAAGAGCAAACAATACCGCAGTAATGATGAGCATTTCGATAAATGTCGCCTTGTCACATTTAAAATAGTCATTACCCAGTATAAGTTCCATTATGAATATATACGGGTAAACAAAAAGAGAACCCAATGATACATAATGAGTTATAAAAAATGTGCTGAAAAATACGATAAATCCGACAAGTACGAACCATGGATCAAAAGTAAACATCAATCCGGCCGTACAGGCGATACCTTTTCCGCCCTTAAACTGCATATAAAAAGGAAAGTTATGTCCAAGTATACAGCCCATACCGGTATAAAGCTTTATTAGATATCTAAAATTCTCATAATCCGGAATAAGCTTCTTCATGATAAATAGGCATAAAAGTATCGCGATAACACACTTTAAGCAGTCTCCAAGGAACACCAAAAGCCCGGCTTTCCTGCCAAGAACTCTCATGGTATTTGTGGTACCGGCATTTCCCGATCCATGCTCTCTTATATCTATGCCGTTAATTTTCCCGATAACAAAAGCCGTCTGTATAAGTCCGAAAATATATCCTATCAGAAGGCAATATACACGAAACATTATTTTTCCTCTCCTCTTTCACGGATGATGAACTTTAATGGAGTTCCATCAAATCCGAAGCTGTCTCTTATCCGGTTTTCTATATATCTCGTATATGAAAAATGCATCAGTTCCTTGTAATTTACAAAGATCACAAATGTGGGCGGCTTTATCGAAGCCTGGGTAATGTAAAAGAGCTTCAATCTCTTTCCTTTATCGGTAGGCGGCTGCTGCATAGCAACGGCTTCCGTCATGATCTCGTTAAGGACACCCGTCTGGACTCTCATTGAATGATTCTCGGCAACCGTATCTATAAGCTCATAAAGTTTTGATACTCTCTGTCCGCTTAAAGCAGATATAAAGGTGATCCGGGCATAGCCCATAAACGAAAGAACACTCTTTATCTTGTCCGAGAACTCATTAACCGTCTTATCGTTCTTTTCAACAGCGTCCCATTTATTTACGGCAATAATTACTGCCTTACCTCTGTCATGAGCAATACCTGCGATCTTTGCATCCTGCTCGGTAACGCCTTCGGTTGCATCTATCATCATTATGACAACATCGGCACGTTCGACTGCAGAAACTGTACGTACTATCATATATTTTTCAAGCTCTTCTTTGACGTTCTTTTTACGTCTCAAGCCTGCAGTATCGATAAAGATATAATCTTTGCCGTCGTGTTTTACGTAAGTATCCACGGCATCACGCGTGGTACCTGCTATATCGGAAACTATAAGGCGGTTTTCACCGATAAGCCTGTTTATAAGCGATGATTTACCGGTATTGGGTTTACCTATTATCGCAACACGGATTGTATCATCATCATCAGATTCATCTTCACTGGGAAAATCTGATACAACCTCATCAAGCAGATCACCGATTCCCAGCTGGTTTGATGCAGATATAGGATAAGGATCGCCTATCCCGAGATTATAAAACTCATAAACATCAGCTTCGTATTTACTGAAGTCATCAACTTTATTGACAACAAGCAGTACCTTCTTTTTAGAGCGCCTTAATATATCGGCGACCTTTGAATCCGAATCCGTAAGTCCCTGCTTTACATCAACCATGAAAAGGATCACATCGGCCGTATCTATGGCTATCTGTGCCTGCTCACGCATCTGTGAAAGAATGATATCCGATGAATCGGGTTCTATTCCGCCTGTATCTATCAATGTGAAATTGTAGTTTAACCATGTGCAGTCGGCGTAGATCCTGTCACGTGTTATACCGGGTGTATCCTTGACTATGGATATCCTCGATCCGGCAAGTGCATTAAAGAGTGTAGACTTGCCTACGTTAGGTCTTCCGACAACAGCAACGATCGGTTTTCCTTTTTTGCCCATACATAAAAATTTTACCTTTGAAATCATTAATTGTAAAGGATTATCCTACTTGACTCGATGCTTATCCTTGTATAAAATTAGGTGCATGGCAAACACTATTGAACTTGAAAATGTAATACCCGTTGCACCGCTAAAACTCATCGTTCTTGAATCGGCCCAAAGTCTTGGTGAAAGCATCAACAAATATCTTGTACAGTTTCGCAAAGATGCCAAAAACAAGGTAAAGAACGATCCCGCGTTTAACGGTTATTCAACCGAGAATTTTATTCTTGATTCAACGTGTTGCAGATTCGGTTCCGGTGAGGGAAAAGCCATAATAAACGAATCCGTAAGAGGTGCCGATCTCTATATTTTGGTTGATGTATGCAATCACAGCATTACATACAAAATGAACGGGTTTTTAAATCATAAATCACCTGATGATCATTTTCAGGATCTTAAAAGGATCATTTCCGCTGTCGACGGAAAAGCCCACAGGATAAATATAATAATGCCCTTCCTTTATGAAGGCAGACAACATAAACGTATAGGCCGCGAATCGTTAGACTGCGCTTATGCGATCGAAGAACTTGCGAATATGGGTATCGACAATATAATCACCATAGACGCTCATGACCCTAAGGTTCAGAACGCTTCTCCTTTGACGGGATTTGATAATTTCACGCCTCCTTATCAGTTCATAAGAGCTTTGCTTAAGACTGAAAGCGATATGATAATCGATAAGCAGCACATGATAGTGATATCTCCCGATGAAGGTGCTCTGGACAGAGCCGTTTATTTTGCCAATGTACTTGGCGTTAATACCGGTATGTTCTATAAAAGAAGGGATTATTCAAGGATCATAGACGGAAAAAATCCCATTGTTGCGCATGAATTCCTCGGTGAGGAAATAGACGGTAAAGACGTTATCATTATCGATGACATGATCTCTTCAGGCGGATCGATGATCGATACTGCAAGACAGTTAAAGGAAATGAACGCAAGAAAAGTATATATCTGCTGTACTTTCGGTCTTTTCACGGATGGAATGAAGAAATTCGACGAATCCTATGAAAAAGGATATTTCGACAAGATCGTCACCACCAATCTGACGTATCGTATTCCCGAATTGCTCGAAAGACCTTATTATGTCGAAGCCGATATGTCAAAATTCCTTGCAACGATAATAGATTTCATGAATCACGACGTATCCATGTCAAATGTTTACGAACCCACAGACAAGATACGCCGCATCCTTGAAGTATATAATAATCGCGAAACTCTTTTGGATGAATATAATTCCAAAGAATAAATCTTATCTCTTACCCTTTTCGTAGGGTATACCCTCAGCTTTGGGTGCTCTTGAATTTCCCGATGTTAAAGCAAGAATTATGAGCGATATGATGTAAGGCATCATATTGTATATTGTCGAGCTCAGATTCAGGCTTGTTAAGAAATCCAGTCCGGAATAAACGTTGGAAAGTGCCCTGAAGCATCCGAAAAGCAATGCTGCAAGTGCAATCCTGTGCGGTTTCCACTGTCCGAATATCATAACGGCAAGAGCAAGGAAACCAAATCCTGCAACTCCGTTTTCAAATTTCCATTCAGAAACACCGGCGGTAATATAGGCTATTCCTCCGATACCTCCAAGGATACCTGAGATCAATACTCCCTTAAGGCGCATGGTATAAACATTGATACCGACAGAGTCTGCGGCCTGAGGATGCTCTCCGCAAGCCATAAGCCTCAATCCAAACCTTGTCTTATAAAGAAGTATGTATGATACCACCAAAAGGATAAAGGTGATGATCATAAAATGATTCAATCTGAAATCTCCAACGCTAAAAACCAGAGCTTTCTTTCCCTGGATATACTGGACATTACTTGAAACATCATCAGGATTATTGGAGATGTTTATGGCTTTAACTATAACCGTTGCCAAAGCGGTACCAAGAATGTTCATTGCAGTTCCGATGATCGTCTGATCTGACTTAAAGTATATGCAGGCAACCGCAAGTAGCATTGAATAGATCATCCCGCATATTGCAGCAGCTAATACCGTAGCGATAATGATAACAACGGCAGGGAAATCTCCGAGAGCTTTAAGAGTTAAAGCACCACCCATCGCACCGATGACCATGATACCTTCAAGTCCGAGGTTTATGATACCCGAGTGTTCCGAAAAACATCCGCCCAAAGCTACAAGTATTAAAACGGAAGCATAAAGAAGTGTGTACTGGATAAGTAAAGTCATTATTCTTCACCTCCTTCTTTATTTTCCGAAGCGGCTTTGAGCGCCTTTTTATTCTCGCTCTTTTGAAGCATATTGTTCATAAAATGTTTCATGAATAATACAAATCCGCAAAGATAAATGATTATCGAAGAAATAAGATCCGAAATCTGCGAACAATACATTGTCTTGTCAACATATGCACCGCCTTCGGTAATATGCTGGATAAAGAATGAAGAAAAGATCGCTCCGACAGGTGAAAGTCCTCCGAGGAATGCAGCTGCGATACCGTTAAATCCCATAGCAGGTACACTTGATGAAGTAACTGACCATTGTTCATATCCCGAAAGATAGAAAAGTGAAGCACCAAGTGCAGCAAGTGCACCACCTATAGCAAGGGTAAGCACCGTGTTTGACTTTTCAGCCATTCCGCTGTATTTTGCGGCATCCTTATTAAGACCCGTAGCCCTTAACTCAAATCCTAGTTTTGTTTTTTCGAGGATGATAAATATAACGATTGCACATATCACGGATAAAGGCAAAGCCAAGGTCACATATTGGTTGTTTGCAAACAGAGCATTAAGCCCGAGGCTGGGTAAAAGCGCATCCTTATTCACGTTTGCAATGTTCATCGTATAATGGGAACTCTCCTCTTTCACGGGAGTTAACATCATGTTTACGACATATAATGATATCCAGTTGAGCATGATACCGGATATTACTTCATTAACATTGCAAAAAGCTTTTAAGATACCGGAAATAACTCCGAGCAAAGCGCCTCCAAGCATTGCAGCTACTATACATACAAACCAGGGAAGACGCAGCGCAAGAGCACAGTAAAGACATAAACCTGCGCCTATCGCATACTGTCCTGCAGCTCCTATGTTAAAAAGTCCCGTCTTATACGAAAACAGAACGGAAAGTGAACAAAGAAGTAAAGGTGCTGCTTTAACAAGCGTTGACCCAAGGTACTTCATTGCTGCCTGGTAGCTCGGATACTTAAGGAAATTCTTGATGATGACAAGGATTGCCTTCGTAGCACCTGCGGGGTTTATAAACAGTAATACGATATAACCTATCAATAAACCTAATAATATACAGACTATGGATGAGAGGAAAGACTGAAACCCATCATTTTTAAGTAAGGATTTTTTATTCGGATCCATCTTACGCTCCCTCCTTAAGGTCTTTTTTTGCTCCTGACATATAAAGTCCGAGCTCTTCGGCGGTAGTTGTCTTGGGATCGAGTTCCCCAACTATAGAACCTTCGTACATTACCAGTATTCTGTCGGGTAATGACATTACCTCATCAAGTTCAAGAGAAATGAGCAGAACCGCCTTTCCGCTGTCTCTTAACGCGACAAGTCTCTTATGTATGCTTTCGATGGCTCCGACATCAAGTCCTCTTGTCGGCTGAACTGCCAAAAGTAGATGCGGGTCACGGTCTATTTCGCGCGCAAGTATGGCCTTTTGCTGGTTACCGCCGGACATTGATCTTGCTATAGTCTTTGGCCCCTGCCCTGCCCTGACATCATAAGCTTCCATCAGTTTTTCGGTATGATCGTAAATATTTTTCTTTTTTAAGAATCCCGCTTTGGATGAGAATTCATCCTCAAAATAAGTCTGAAGAACCATATTGTAATCAAGCGGATAGTCAAGAACAAGTCCGTGTTTATGACGATCTTCGGGAATATGGCCGATTCCTTCAAGACATCTTTCTCTTATCGGAGCATGAGTTATGTCCTTACCATCAAGATAAATCTTTCCCCCGGAAACTTTTTCAAGACCTGATATTCCATATGCAAGCTCAGTCTGGCCGTTTCCGTCTATACCCGCAATGCAGACGATCTCACCGCCCTTAACTTCAAAGGAAACATTGTCAACGGCTTTAATTCCCTTGTTCTTTGAAGATACGGACATATTCTCTACTTTAAGTATCGTTTCCTTAAGATTGGCAGGTCCTTTTTTGACAGTAAATTCAACATCCCTGCCTACCATCATCTTTGATAATTCTTCTTTTGTTGTATCTTTAACATCGACAGTACCTATATATTTGCCCTTACGAAGAACCGAGCATCTGTCGGCAACTGCCATGATCTCATTCAGTTTGTGTGAAATAAATAAAATGGATTTTCCTTCTTTTGACAGATTCTTCATAATGGTCATGAGTTCATCTATCTCCTGAGGAGTAAGAACCGCTGTGGGTTCATCAAATATAAGGATCTCGTTATCACGGAAAAGCATCTTAAGGATCTCGGTCCTTTGCTGCATTCCGACGGTTATATCTTCGATATAAGCATCGGGATCAACCTTTAAACCGTATTTCTCGGATAGTTCAAGAACACGCTTTTTGGATTCGGTTTTCTTTAAAAAACCGAATTTAACGGGTTCAACACCCATGATAATGTTATCAAGAACAGTAAAGCATTCGACAAGTTTAAAATGCTGATGTACCATGCCGATACCAAGATCATTTGCATCATTAGGATCTTTTATCTTTACTTCCTGTCCGTCCTTTAATATCTTTCCTTTTTCCGGAGTATAAAGACCGAATAAAACACTCATAAGTGTTGATTTACCGGCACCGTTCTCTCCCAAAAGAGCATGGATCTCACCTTTTTTTAGCCTTATGGTAATATCGTCATTTGCTTTGATACCGGGAAATTCTTTAGTTATGTTCAGCATTTCAATTGCATATTCGCCGGCCATAGTCCCTCCGTAAAAAGAATTTATTATAAATTACGGGCGGAAGCATTAAGCCTCCGCCCGGCAATTACTTAGATCAGATTATTTAATGTTACCCTGATCGTCAACAGTTGCATTTGTTGTAGCAGGCATAGCGGTGATATCGTTAGATACCTTTATAACTCCGTTATACATATCTGCAACAAGCTTCTTGTAATCATCCTGTGAGAATCCGTCACCGAACTGTGTTCCTTCGATAGGAAGCTGACAGTAGTTAAGTGATGCATCCGTTCCTGATACAAGACCCAAGTTGCTGATCTTTCCTGAGTAATCAGACCACTTGTTGTTAAGAACAACATCTGTTAATGCTGAATTAACTGTTGCTGCAAGACCCTTCATTGCAGAAGTAACAGTCATGCCTTCACCATAAGCGCCATCGATCGTAGCCTTCTGGTCAACGTCAACACCGATAACTTTTCCGTTAACCTTTGCAGCTGCTTCACATGCTGAAGAATAGATTCCGCCTCCGCATGCAAATACGATCTGAGTTCCGCCTGAATACCATGTATCCATAGCTGCCGTGATATCAGCATCACCGAAGAACTGGTTACCGTAAGCATACTTGATGTTTACGGTAGTTCCCTTTGCTGAAGCAGCTGCATCAGCACCCTGAACGAAACCGAAGCCGTATCTTATAACAGCGGGAACTGCCATTCCACCGAGGAAACCAAGCTCTGTGTAACCAAGACTTACTGCAGCATATCCTGCCATAAATCCTGAAAGCTCTTCCTGGTAGATCGCACAGTATACATTGCTCATATCGATATAATCCGAAAGATTCCAGTTGTCGGGATTATAGTCGTATGAAGCTCCAACCGCTTCTGCAAGAAGATCTCCTTCCGATACGTCAAGTGCGATGAATTTAACATCGGGATAAGAAGGTGCAGCCTGAACGATAGTTCCTGCAAATGCATAACCGGGCATAACAAGTACGTTATATCCGTCAGCTACAGCAGTATCAACCATGGCTACACGGTCAGCAGTAGAATCTCCTGCGGGCTTGTAATAAGTAAAGTCGACCTTATTAGCCTCACAGAAAGCCTTACATGCTTCGTAAGTTGTCTGGTTAAATGACTGGTCGGTGATATCACCGTAGTCAGTGATCATTGCAACTTTGTAAGAGCCTGAATCCTTACCTGACGAACCTGATCCGCAGGCAACACATGAAGCGACCATACAAAGAGCTAATGCCAGTGCCAATAACTTCTTCATAAAGAATTCCTCCTAAAATAAATGTGTTACTAAGATTAGTGACGAATACATTTTATCATGTTAAAATTTAATAAGCAATATGTATACACAAGATATCGTATACGGAACTTTCGGAGGCACAAAATATGTCAAAATTGTATTTTAAATACGGTGCGATGGGTTCATCAAAATCCGCCCAGGCACTTATTACTCAGTTTAATTACGAAGAGCTTGGGATGAAAGTCTGGCTCATTAAGCCAAGCATTGATGACAGAGACGGTGCCGATATCATAAAAAGCAGGATCGGTCTTTCAAGAAAAGCAATGATCATTAAACCTGATGATTCAATATATGAAATGTATAAAGATCATAAAGATTGTGATGTTATCATTTCGGATGAATCCCAGTTCTTTACTCCGAAACAGATAGATGAATTAAGAGCTATAGTCGATGATCTTGATGTGCCTGTAATATGCTACGGCCTAAGAACGGATTTTCGTACGAAATTCTTTCCGGGATCTATGAGGCTTATGGAACTTGCGGATTCACTGACCGAGATCAAAACTGTATGTTCCTGCGGCTCTAAGGCAATGGTAAATGCCCGTCTTGATCCAAACGGAAGGATAATAACCGAAGGTTCACAGGTCTTTTTAGGCGGCAATGATTCATATAAGGCAATGTGCCATAAATGCTGGATTAAAAAAATTAAAGAACAGCAAAAGGGAGAGCAGTAAGCTCTCCCCTTTTTTATGCCATCTTATCAAACGATAAAGTAACTTTAAAAAGATCTCCGTCAAGGGCTATGCCAAATCTTCCGCCCATCGCTTCCGTAAGGTTTTTGGCTATCGAAAGCCCAAGTCCCGATCCTTCAGTAGTTCTTGACTCATCTCCTCTTACGAATCTTTCCAGCAGTTCATCCGTTGAAATGTTCAAAGGATTTGCAGAAATATTCTTTAGCTGAATAAGTACGGATTTGTTTACCTCATTAACATCCAGATATACTCTCGTTCCCGATAGCGCATATTTATTTATGTTCGACATCAGGTTTTCAAATACCCTGAAAATGCTTCTGGGATCAGCACTTATATATAGCTCGCTTTCCGGAGCATTAATGACCGTCGTAAGGTTGTTTATTGATAATTTATCAATGAATTCTGCATTGATCTGATCGATAAGGGCTTTAACTCCTATCTTTTCATAGTTAAATACTATATTTCCTGAGCTTATTTTTGAGGCTTCCACAAGATCATCCGTCAACTGCTTGAGCCTCTGTGATTTCTCATCAAGGATATTAATGTAATTAACGGCTTTTTCGTTGTCAATATTTTCTTTTTTGAGTAGATCGACATATGTGATCATCGATGTTAAAGGTGTCTTAAGATCATGGGAAACATTTGTTATAAGATCCGTTTTCATCTTTTCGTCTTTAAGTGAAACATTAACGGCATCATTAACACTCTTTCCTATCCTGTTTACGGCATTAGCAAGAACGGTGTTTTCACCATGAACCATATTTTCGTCAGCCTTAGCTTTAATATCTCCGGCACAGATCTTATCAATGACTGATATGATGTCATATCTTTCCTTAAGATCCCTGAAGAGCAGGTAGCCTACAAAAGCATCTGCTATAAGAAGGAATATGATTACATCTTCATCAATATACATAAATAAAAGATTGATAAGAACAAATGCTCCGTAAGGGAGAACCGTTTTTAAAAATACCGGCAGATTTAAATAAATTGCGTTCCAGATCTCCCCAAGCTTTTTAAAGATAATATGAAGTATCGATGTATTCCACCAAATACGGGCCTTAACTCTTCTTACGAATCCGTAATAGAAAAACTCTATTATAAGACTGATCATAAGAGCTAATAATGCCACGATACCAAGGTGATGCAGGGGATTTCTTACATAAATGTCAAGAAAACTGTTCCTTATAAGTAACCTGCCTGAAGAAGTTGAGAAAAACAGCATCGCAGGTATAAGTATAAGTGCTATTATCGCTCCCCTTATCTCAAACGGGATCTTGTCACTTTGATATGTTTTGATATATTTTTCGCCCGTTTCCTTATTAACACTTTGGCCTTCACCGGCAGAAATAATAATGAGTAAGAAAATATATGCAATCGCAAGTACTACCAAAAGAACACTCTTAAGATAATAGAACTGTGTGTAAGAATAAAATGCATTTTGGGCCTCAAAATAATTATCCGTATCGTTGATATTTTTTCTTATACCGGCCATAAATACCGTATCTATCGGGTATTCATAAGATGACTGCCTAAACAGCGTATATAGGGTCTTTTCATTTATAAGAGTGTTGGTTTCAAAAATACCGTTTGATGCATCAATGTAAACATACTTGTTGCACTGTTCAAGAATCTTCTTTTTAAGATCGGCATCAGACATGGACCTGTCATTAAGGTTGGTCTGTCTTGACACGGTATTATTATACTTTTCTATGGCATAAAAAAGGATGTTACCATCGCTTTTTCCGTACAGTTCGTTATAATACGAAATATTCTTTTGACCGTCGAATGAATATGATGACGATAAAGTATCACCGGAATTTTTATGTTCTTTGGATCCTGAGTTCATCCGGTCGAGGATTCCGCAATAATCAATGATATCCGCTATCGACAAGCCAAACATTTCATTAAAGGTTTCCGATTCCTCAAAAACTTTATCCGTATCTCTCCCGCTAATATATGAAAGATACCTTCCGTCTTTAACCGTTTCAAACGGTACCCTGTTAAACAGAACAACGTTAACGAACAAAACGGCAAAGGCAACAAATACGATATGTTGTAACAAGTGTAATAATCTGTTCATAGCTACTCCTTATGATCTTCAATCTTGTAGCCTACACCCCATACAACTTTAAGATAACGGGGATCTTTCGGATCTATCTCGATCTTTTCCCTGATATGACGTATGTGAACTGCAACGGTATTGTCTGCGCCGACAGCCTCTTCATTCCAGATGCTTTCATAAATCCTGTCTATAGAGAATACTTTTCCTTTGTTCTTAACAAGCAATAAAAGGATATTGTACTCGATCGGAGTGAGCTTAACTTCATTACCGTCTACGACAACAGTCTTGGTATCATCGTTGATCATCAATCCCCCGCTCTTAAATACTGCGTTATTGTCTACATTGAGATTCCCCAGTTTTGTATAACGCCTTATCGCAGAGTTTACTCTTGCTATCAGCTCAAGAGGATTGAAAGGTTTGGTAATGTAGTCATCCGCGCCCATCTGAAGTCCCAGGATCTTATCGGTGTCTTCTGACTTTGCTGATAAAAAGATGATAGGAAGAGAATTGGTCTCCCTTATCTTAACCGTTGCATGAATTCCGTCCATTCTGGGCATCATGATGTCGATCAAAAGAAGCGAGATCTCAGGATGAGCTTTTAAAGTCTCAATAGCTTCAATACCATCGTATGCTTTATAGATGTTATATCCTTCTTTAGAAAGATATATCTCTATTGCATCAACGATCTCTTTGTCATCATCACAAACCAGAATGTTTATCATGTCAGTTTCCTTTCATTCCAGACTACATTACAAAGTTTAAAATACATATATTAATTTGAAAGATGGAATTTTATTAAGATATTCTTAATATACGGACCTGAAATAAAAGCCCGCGCAGACGCGCGGGCCTAAAACTTATTTTGAGAGGTAATCGTGTATACCTTTGGCGGCAGCTTTTCCTGCACCCATTGCAAGGATTACCGTAGCCGCTCCCGTTACGGCATCACCACCGGCATAAACACCTTCTTTTGATGTTGCACCGTTTTCTTCGGATGCCACAATACATTTTCTGCCGTTAATCTCAAGTCCCTTTGTCGTAGATGATATAAGAGGGTTGGGAGAAGTTCCAAGCGACATTATAACCGTATCAACTTCTATATCAAATTCAGATCCCTTTACTTCAACCGGTCTTCTTCTTCCGGATTCATCAGGTTCTCCAAGCTCCATCTTAATGCATCTTATTCCGCTTACCCAGCCCTTTTCATCAGACAGGATCTCAATGGGATTGGTAAGAAGGTCAAATATGATACCTTCTTCCTTTGCATGGTGTACCTCTTCAACTCTGGCAGGCAGTTCTTCTTCGGAACGGCGGTATACAATATGTACTTCGGCTCCGAGTCTTAATGCTGTTCTTGCAGCATCCATTGCAACATTTCCGCCGCCGACAACGGCAACCTTTTTACCTCTCATGATAGGTGTTGTTGAACTTTCATCAAAAGCCTTCATGAGATTTGAACGTGTAAGGTATTCGTTGGCAGAGAATACTCCGTTTGCCTGTTCTCCGGGTATTCCCATGAACTTGGGAAGTCCCGCACCGGATCCTATAAATATAGCATCAAATCCTTCATCTTCAAGGAGTTCATCGATCTTTACAGCTTTTCCGACTACAACGTTTGTTTCGATCTTAACTTCCAGGGACTTAACGTTCTCGATCTCTTTTGCAACAACTTTGGTCTTGGGAAGACGGAACTCGGGAATTCCGTATACCAGAACTCCACCCGGTTCATGAAGGGCTTCAAATATAGTCACTTCATATCCAAGCTTAGCAAGGTCGCCTGCACATGTTAATCCTGCAGGCCCCGAGCCGATGACAGCAACCTTTTTACCGTTAAAAGAAGAAGCCTTTTTAGGTTTAATCCCCTTTTCCATTGCATAATCGGCAACAAATCTTTCAAGCTTTCCGATAGAAATGCTCTCGCCTTTAATGCCTCTTATGCATCTACCTTCGCACTGGGATTCCTGGGGACATACTCTTCCGCAAACAGCCGGCAAAGATGAACTTTCGGAAATCACCTCATATGCTTTTTCAAAGTTACCTTCTTTAACTTCACTTATAAATGCGGGAATATTAATGGATACCGGGCATCCGGTTATACATCTGGCATTCTGGCAGTTTATGCAACGCGAAGCTTCTTCCATTGCTTCTTCGGCATTATAACCGAAACATACTTCTTCAAAATTTGTAGCTCTTACTTTAGGATCCTGCTCCCTAACGGGAACTTTCTTTAATACGTCCATCTTTATTCTCCCAATGATCAACAATTATGGCATCCGCCGTGATGAGTCTTTCCTTCTTTTGCTTCAAGATATTTCTGACCTTCTACTGTCTTGTAGATCGTCTGACGCTGCATAGCCTGGTCAAAATCAACCAGATGTCCGTCAAACTCAGGTCCGTCAACACATGCAAATTTTACTTCTCCGCCAACGGTAACACGACACGCTCCGCACATTCCTGTTCCGTCGACCATTATAGGGTTAAGTGAAACAATTGTAGGAAGACCAAGTTCTTTGGTTTGCTTACAAACGAATTTCATCATAATCATCGGGCCTATGGCTACACATACATCATATTTCTTTCCTTCTTCATAAAGATCGGAAATGACTTTGGTAACCATTCCGTTTCTTCCGTAAGAACCGTCATCGGTCGTTACGTAAAGATTACCCGAAACTTCCTTCAATTCATCTTCAAGTATAACGAAATCTTTATTCTTGAATCCGACTATTACATCGGCATATATTCCTTTTTCATGTAGATATTTAACCTGCGGATAAACGGGCGCGGTTCCGACACCTCCGGCAACAAAAAGGATCTTCTTATTCTTTAATACGGAATCTTCTTCTTTGGTAAATTCCGAAGGCTGTCCAAGAGGACCCGTAAAATCACGGAAAGAATCTCCTTTGTTTAACTTGCTCATAATATAGGTACCTTCACCGATTGCAGCAAATACAATGGTAACGGTGCCTTCTTTTCTGTCATAATCGCAAATGGTAAGAGGTATCCTCTCGGCCCATTCATCAGTCCTTACGATTACGAACTGACCCGGAAGACAACCGGCAGCAACTCTCGGTGCTTTTACTATCATCAGGAATATTCCTGATACAAGCTCCTTTTTTTCGATGATCTCGTACATATCGGATAACCTCCTAAATCGGCAATAAACTCATATTGCCGGATGCGTCTTTCAGGAAATAATAAGCCGCTCCCGTATAAGGATCAACGGCATACATATATCCTGTCAGAGTTTTCTTTAAAGTTCCGTCTGAATAATATTCAACTAAGATATAATAATATCCACTGCCTGAAATTTCAACCATGGAATCATATGTATATGAATATGTTCCCTTACCGTCCTTTGATGTTCCGGCCCTGTCTGCGATCTTGCCGGCAATATAAAGGTCATTAAGAAGGTATATATACGCCTCCTCACCGCTCATATTAGCCTTAAGATCAAAATCATAGCTCCTCCTTATTATCTCTGATGAGATACCGTCTTCGGAAACAGCCACAAAGCTCATATTGGACTTGCCGATCGGTGCCTTGAAAGGTTCTGTATAAAGGATCCCGTTTTCTTCGTCGGGATCGGACCCGTCAGTCGTATAATAGATTTTGTCGTTAACATTTTGCGAAAACGCAGAGATATTAAATGGTGAAGTATATGATCCTGATTCGGGATTGACTATAGGTTCACCGGGTTTTACAACATCGATAAGATAATAAGATTCAGCAATATCGGAAACGGTGCCGTTTTTGTTTATAAATACAGCCTTTATATCATATTCTCCCTTTTCAAGAGAAATAGGCCCCGTATAAACCGTACCGTGCGAAGCTGAAGGATCCGTTCCGTCAGTCGTATAATAAACATCACCGTTCCCGCTAAATTCCAAAGACAGGGATGTGCCTTTTTCATAAGAACCGGTCGGTATTGAAAAGACAGGAGCAACCGAAATATAATCGGAGAATCTGTTTAAGATATATTCATCGTTACTGTTTAATAACAGAGTGTTGATATCTGCATAATCTCCTTCTTTTTCATATATATCTATATATTGCTCATAGAAAGTTGCAAGGACCTCGGGACTTGATATCTTTTTGTTATTGATGCTCTGATCAAGGATATCCATTGCTTCTTCAACATCGCCCTTTGCATAAAGTATCTTGGCTTTGGTAAGATAGAGCTCTTCGTTACGGTTGTTTAACGAAATACCCTTATCAACGCAGGATATCGCCTTGTCATACTGACCTTTTGCCATATACTTTTCCGCTCTTTTTTGCTGATATCCGGAAGAAAAATGTATATAGACGAACAGTATGGCTATCAATATAACTGCAAATAAAGAAGCTGCAGCTATAAGTGCAAGTGCTATATGTTTTTTGTTGGGTTTTTCTTTTCTGAATATAACGGGATCTTTAAAGAAATCTTCTTCAAGAAGTTCTTCTTTAGAAAGATTCGGAGTATCCAAAGAAGCCTCCGGATCTTTATCATCGGGCGGAATGATCTCATCAACTATAGTTGATAAAGTTTCAGATATGCTGTTTTCAACATCTATTTCAAAATCGGGAACGATCTTAATCTCGTGACCGCATTTTTCACATAGAAGATGACCTTCGGGCAATTCATACCCGCAATTTGGACATTTCATCCGGTATAATTTTCCTTTTAATCAACAGCTATTACGCAGTTTTTAAGGAGCATGGCGATCGTCATCGGCCCAACTCCTCCGGGAACCGGTGTAATAAATGAACACTTATCAAATACATCATCATAGTCAACATCTCCGCAAAGTTTGCCGTCCGCTCCTCTGTTAATGCCTACATCGATGACAACGGCACCTTCTTTAACATATTCCGAGGTGATAAAACGGCTTTTACCGATGGCAACTATAAGGATGTCTGCTCTTTTACATACTTCCTTAAGATCTTTGGTCTTTGAATGAGCTATCGTTACGGTTGCATTTTCACGAAGCATCAAAAGACTCATGGGCTTTCCTACAATATTGCTTCTTCCAAGAACTACACATTCTTTTCCTGCAATCTCAATATTACTTCTTTTTAAAAGTTCTATTATTCCCGCGGGAGTACATGAAACAAAGCCTTCTTTTCCAATGCAGAGATTTCCGACAGATATGGGATTAAAACCGTCAACATCCTTTAAAGGAGAAATCTTTTCGATCACGGCATCTTCATTAATATGCTTGGGCAAAGGAAGCTGGACAAGGATACCTGTTATCCTGTCATCATTATTCAATCTGTCAATAAGATCGAGCAATTCTTCCTCAGTGGTCTCTTCGGGAAGTTCATAAGATTCGGAATCGATACCGATAAGTTCGCAGCCCTTCTTTTTATTCTTTACATATACGGAAGAAGCAGGATCATTGCCGACTTGTATGACACACAGGCAAATATGAACTCCCTGTGCTTTTAATATTTTCACATCATCTGCAAGTTCGGATTTGATCTGTGAACTTATGAGTTTTCCGTCGATTATTTGTGCCATATATGATGTCTCCTGTCAATCAAAGTATACGGTGCTCGCTGAAACGAATTTTTTACTATTAAAACAATCCTGAAATCTTACCGTCTGAATCAACATCGATATTGAAAGCAGCTGGTTTTTTGGGAAGTCCCGGCATAGTCATGATATCACCCGTTAAAACAACCACAAAACCAGCACCTGCACTTACATACATATCACGAACGTTAAGTTCAAAATCCTTTGGTGCGCCAAGTTTTGAAGGATCATCCGATAATGAGTATTGAGTTTTTGCCATACATACCGGCAGATCATCAAATCCGAGGTCTTTTAGCCTCTTAAGCTCTTTTTGAGCCTTTGAAGAATAAACAACGGAAGATGCTCCGTAGATCTTTGTTGCTACTTTATTGATCTTTTCTTCGATGCTCTGTCTTTGATCATATATCGGCTTATAAGCTGAGGGCTTGTTTTCCAAAGTATATAGAACCTTCTTTGCAAGTTCCTCTCCGCCTTCCCCGCCTTTTAAGAAAACATCGGATAAAGCAAATTCACAATCTCTTTCTTTACAGAATTCACTTACGAAATCGATCTCTTCATCAGAATCAGTATAAAAGTGATTTAAAGTGACGACGACGGGAACCCCATACTGCTTAAGATTTTCTATATGTCTTTCAAGATTAACGATACCTGCTTTTAATGCATCAATATCAGGATCAGAAAGTTCGTCTTTTGGCTTGTTGCCATTATACTTAAGAGCTCTGATCGTGGCAACCAAAACTATTGCATCCGGCTTAAGACCGGCTTTCGGGCACTTGATATCAAGAAATTTTTCAGCACCGAGATCGGCACCGAAACCTGCTTCTGTTATACAGTAATCAGCTATACGTAAACCTGTTTTTGTAGCGATCACCGAATTGCATCCGTGAGCGATATTTGCAAAAGGACCGCCGTGAACAAGAACGGGCGTATGTTCAAGAGTCTGAACAAGGTTAGGCTTTATGGCATCCTTCAAAAGGGCAGCCATCGCACCGACCGCGTTAAGATCTTTGGCGGTCACGGGCTTACCGTCAACAGTATACGCAACGATTATCTTTGATAAACGGTCTTTAAGATCATCGATGTCATCTGAAAGACAAAGGATCGCCATAACTTCGGTTGCAACCGTAATTACAAAGTGATCTTCTCTTACGAAACCGTCAGTCTTGTTTCCGAGACCGATCACGATATTTCTGAGAGCGCGATCGTTCATATCAAGACATCTTTTAAATATGATCTGGCGGGTGTCTATATTTAATTCATTACCCTGCTGTATATGATTGTCTATAAGAGCACAAAGAAGGTTATTGGCTGATGTTATGGCATGGAAATCACCCGTAAAATGAAGGTTAAGCTCATCCATCGGAACAACCTGGGCATAACCGCCTCCTGCAGCTCCTCCCTTAACTCCGAAACAGGGACCGAGCGAAGGCTCTCTTAAGGCAATAATAGCTTTTTTGCCTAATCGCGAAAAAGCACATCCCAATCCGACCGTAGTAGTTGTCTTTCCTTCGCCTGCAGGTGTGGGATTTATGGCAGTCACAAGTATAAGTTTACCTTCCTTATTACCTGAGGTCTTTTTGATATACTCATTTGAAAGCTTGGCTTTATACTTTCCGTAAAGTTCAAGATCATCTTCTTCTATTCCTATTGAAGATGCGATCTTAGTTATAGGAAACAGTTCGGCTTCATTTGCTATTTCAATATCACTTTTCAAATCGTTATCCTTTCCGTAAACAAACGTCTACTATGAATAAGCCACTATCTATAATGTTGAAACAAAACTTTCAAACTCTTCGGGAGTCATCAAGATGGCTCTTGCCTTAGTTCCTTCTTCGGGACCCACAACTCCGCATTCGGAAAGCGCATCCATGATCCTTGCTGCCCTGTTAAATCCTATCTTGAATTTTCTTTGCAGCATACCGATCGAACACTTTCCGGATTCAACGATCAAACGACCGGCATCGGCAAAGAACTCATCCATTTCGCTGTCATCCGATACTGTCGAAGATGATGCCGAGGTTCCTGATCCCGATACCGCCATGGATTCGATCTTTGAACTTATCTCATTTTCTTCAATATTGCCAAGCTTCTGGTTCTTTAAGTATTCAACAACATCGGCAACTTCTTTATCCGATACAAAAGCACCCTGTACTCGTGCTGGTTTTGTGTACCCCTGAGGATAGAAAAGCATATCACCTTTACCAAGGAGTTTCTCCGCTCCGTTCATATCAAGTATCGTTCTTGAATCAACACCTGATGATACGGAAAAAGCGATCCTTGAAGGCATGTTAGCTTTTATAAGTCCTGTTATTACATCAACCGAAGGTCTTTGTGTTGCAAGTATAAGATGAATGCCCGCAGCTCTTGCAAGCTGGGCAAGACGACAGATAGACTCTTCAACTTCCTTACCTGCAACCATCATCATATCGGCCAGCTCATCCACTATGACGACAAGCTGATACATAGGCTTTAACTCATTGCCATCTTCATCGGTTTTGCCCTTTATTGCCTCGTTATATCCTTTTAAGTTTCTTACCCCGTAATCGGAAAACTTCTTATAACGACCCGTCATCTCCGCTACGGCCCAGGCAAGAGAAGCTGATGCTTTCTTGGGATCGGTTACAACAGGAATCAAAAGGTGCGGAATATTGTTATAAACGCTTAATTCAACTACCTTTGGATCAATAAGGATAAGCTTTACTTCCTCGGGATCTGCCTTATAAAGGATACTCATTATAAGAGTATTGATACAAACGGATTTACCCGATCCGGTAGCTCCCGCAATAAGCATATGCGGCATCTTTGCAATATCCGTTACAACCGCATTACCCGAAAGATCCTTACCAACTGCAAAAGAAATCTTAGAAGAAGATTCTTTAAATTCTTTTGATTCAAGAAGATCCCTTAATAATACAGGAGAACTTTCCTTATTCGGGACTTCGATACCTATGGCTGCTTTGCCCGGTATGGGTGCTTCGATCCTTATATCTTCAGCTGCAAGGTTAAGCTTTATATCATCCGCCAACGAAACGATCTTTGCTACTTTTACTCCGGTTTCGGGGATCATTTCATATCTTGTGACCGAAGGTCCGCGCGATATATCGGTAACGGTAACATTTACCTGGAAGCTATTTAATACTTCTTCAAGTTTTGCGGCAGTTGCTTTTAATTCATTGATACTGCCCGCTTTATCTGCCGCACCTTTGGTAAGCAAGGAAAGAGGCGGTATCCTGTACGGTCTTTTGGAACAGCTTTGCTTTGTTGATTTAGTCTTTATCTCATTAGAAACGGAACTAATATCAGGCTCCGCTGTTTTTTCTTTTCTGACAGGCATCGGAGCGTCTTCGTCATCTTTAGCGACTACTCCCGATATATTTATCTTTCCGTGAGCAGGTTCAATCTCATCAACCGGATGTTCCACACCGTGTATCTTTATATCAGACTGAATGCTTTCGGTATCATCTTCAAAATCCGTAAGATTTATCTCATGCATATCATCTCTATCTTTTGAGATGGTATTGTCTTCTTCAGGAACAAAATTGTATGTTGTGACTCCCGACACTTCACGTATCAGCTTTTCATCTTCCAAAGCTTCTTTCTGGGCGCGCTTTTCTTCGATACGTTCGTTACGCAAAGCTCTTCTTTCTTCAGCAAGCTGTCTTTGTCTTTCTTTCTTTTCATGATGTCTTATTGCGCCTTCATGGCCTCTTTCATAAGCATATGAAGATCCGGTCTTTACGGCATCAAAGAAAGAACGGTTGGATATGATTATTATACAGATAATGGAAATTACGGCAATAAGCAGGATAGAGCCTACGGCATCAAGATATTTAACGGAAATATAAGCCGCTGCCCCGCCGATGACTCCCCCACCTTTATGAGTCGAAGAAGCAAATGAATATAATTCCGATACCGATAGAGGCAGATCCTTATTCGGCATATTGAATATCAGTTCGCATGCTGTTGCGATCATTATATATAAAATGATCGATGCAATTATCTTTCTTGCAGCGATTGAATCACCCGAATTAACTGTTCCGAAGATAATAAGGAGTCCAAAGACTATAGGCATGATATAGTTCGGAAAACCGAAAACACCGAACATCACATTGGATACAGCAAGACCCAAAGAACCCAATATCTTAAAGTTACAAAGAAAAAGGAAAAGTGAAACAGCAATAACCCCGATAAGGACTATTTCATTCATCAACTCTTCAGACATCGGATCAGGTTGTCTTTGTGAACTCGTAGAAGTGCTTCTGGATCTTACGTTTGAGGATTTTGAAGAACTGTTTGTTTTTTTCCTTGTAGTTGTGTTTCTGGAGCTTTGTGCCATTTATATACCTCTAAAGATCAAAATCATCACCGGGAGCTATATCAATGTCAAAATCATCTTTCGCATCAAGACTCAGGACATCAATGATAGGATCGAATGTTTCTTTTTTATCATCGGTAGTGACGACAATGTCTTTGACCATTTCTCTTTCAAATGCTTCCACACGGTCATTGGGCTTTAATTTAACAACATTTTCAATGCCCACACCGGCTTTTTTCATGTTTTCGGATAATTCACCGGTTATGTTTCCGCCAAAGATCATAGCGATCCTGTTTTCGGCAGCAATCTTATCTATATCAAATTTTTTAGGTTCTCTGTCATGCTTTTTCTTCGGTATGGGAAGCGGATTTTCAAGGTAATCAACTTCACGACCGTCTTCGGTGATGAAATAATCAACACCTAATACCCTGTCCCTGTGTGTAAACGCATTGTCTTCACCGGCAAGGTCTTTTTGTCTTTCTTCCTCAAGTAATTCCTGACGTTTTATCTCTTTTCTTTCTTCAATAAAGGAATTAAGGATATTGACCCATAAACAAACAATAAGCGAAACAAGAAAAGTAATCGCATATCCGGTTTCAAAATCCATCGTACGATACGGAAGGAAGCTAAGTTTTCCCCACCACCACTTGAACTGACCTACGATGGTGTATCCCGTGTAACCGGTATATTTTAATAGCGTAAAGAACATACCTATCACGGCACCGATAAGAACAAGGAAGATCTGTCCAAAGCCGTTCATCATCTGGTCTTTTTCTTCAAGTTCCTTCTCTGTCATTATAAGGATCCTGTTTTTGTCATCATTTATCCGATAATTATTTATAACGACATAGATCATGATGATAACTTCAAAAAATCCCATATAATTCCAGGCGATCAACATGCCGGAATAGATTCCCATCGAAAGAACGATGATCTCTTCAACAGAGCTTTTAAACCATCCGTGAAGTCTTGAATATCTGTAAAAGAGTGCCAGAAAATAAAAGACGATCGAAAAGTGAAACATGAAATACTGTTCGGGTGAACAGTTCCTGACCGATGCCAGTACAGCCGGTGAAACTGAAAGAACAGCAACCATGCTCAGTGCAGCATATGAGCTCCACAAAAGCTTTGCTCCCCAGAAAAGCAAGGATAAAGCAACCAGTTCACATATAAGCTGCCATACAAATATGGTCATAATGCCGTTTCCGAACACTCTAAGCATCCTGGCCGCAGCATTTACATATGCAAAACAAAGACCGGAAGACAGAACTTTTTCACCCTCTTCAAGGCGTAATATGGCGCTATCATACAAGCCGTATGTATTTTGGACACCAACATAATCAAAAAGAAAATACAGTATCCTTGCGGCAAAAGCACAAAAGAGCCATATGAAAAAAATTATCCTGTCTCTTTTTTTCTCCATTTATCAGTCAGCTTCGTCGTAATTATGATATACGGCCTGAACATCGTCATCATCATCCAAAAGATCAAGTGTCTTATTAAGATTCTTTATATCCTGTTCATCCGAAAGTGCTACATAGTTTTGTGGAATAAAAGTAACTTCCGATGAAACCATGGGAATGTTGTTATCAGTCATTGCTTTTAACAGCGCATCAAAATCTTCGGGTGTGGAAAGGATTTCAAAGCTGTCATCTTCTTCATTAAAATCCTCTGCACCTGCATCAAGAGCCATCATCATGAGCTCGTCGGCATCACCTTCGAATTCTTCTTTATCTATGATGATCTGTCCTTTTTGATCGAACATGAATGAAACGCATCCTGTTGTTCCCATGTTTCCGTATCCTTTTGTAAATGCGTTTCTGACATTTGCAGCGGTACGATTCTGGTTATCAGTAAGAGCCTCAACTATGATTGCAACGCCCTTGGGGCCGTATCCTTCGTATGTAACGTGTTTGTAATTGACACCGTTTACATCTCCGGCAGCCTTTTTGATACCTCTTTCAATTGTATCGTTAGGCATATTATTGGCCTTTGCTTTGGTAATAACCTGTGCAAGTTTAAAGTTGTTATTGGGGTCGGGTCCGCCTTCTTTAACAGCAACTGCGATCTCTCTACCTATGATTGTAAAGATCTTTCCCTTAGCCGCATCATTCTTTTCTTTTTTGTGCTTAATGTTCGCGAATTTTGAATGTCCTGACATGTTCTTCTCCTTTAAAAATCGTCGCTGTAATCTTTTTTATAGATAATCTCATTGTTTTTTGAATATACTCTCGGGATCCTTTTTCCAAGTTCACACGCAAGTTCATAATTGAACCTTCCGGATAATTCACCGAGTTCTTCCATGGTGATCTCCTGGGTACCGTCCTTTCCTATAAGTGTAACGAAATCTCCTTCTTTGACTCCGGTAGCATCAGTAACATCGACCATCAGCTGATCCATGCATATCCTTCCGAGGATAGGACATCTCACGCCTCCGGCAAGAACATATGCCTTATTTGAAAGCATTCTTGGATATCCGTCTCCGTAGCCTACGGTAACGGTTGCCACAGTCATCTTTTTGTCGGAAACAAAGGTTCCGCCATAACTTATGGGGGTTCCTCTTTCGATCTCTTTGATATAAACGATCTGGGAATACAAAGAAAGTGCGCTTCTTAAAGGAACCCTTTCTTTAGATACTTCATCCGATGGCCAGAGGCCGTAAAGAATGATGCCAGCTCTTACAAGATCATAATTTGCTTCGGGATACTCGATAATACCTGCAGAATTTGAAATATGTTTTAACGGGATATTATATCCAAGTTCATTTTCTATCCTGTCGGTAAAGTCCGCAAACTTTTTAAGCTGAAGATCGGTTGCGGTCCTTTCCTTTTCATCGGCTTTTGCAAGATGTGAAAATACGCCTTCAACTATAAGCTCATCATAAGACAATGCCTTTTTAACAAATTCAAGACCGGAATCATCCGGCATTATGCCGATCCTTCCCATTCCGGTATCAAGCTTTATATGAATCTTTGCACGGTATTTATACTGCGTAGTGCTAAGCCTTCGGCATTCTTCGGCAATCTGCTCAAGGGTGTCTTCTCTAAATACCGTAAGAGAGATATCCTTTAAGATAAGCTCTTCATATGCATTGGGGAAGGTATATCCCAATATGAGTAAAGGCTTTTTTATTCCTGAATTTCTTAAGATAAATGCTTCATCGGATGTTGCGAGTGCATATCCGTAAAGTTTATCTTCATTTTCAAGTTCCCTTGCTATCGGAATGGCTCCGTGTCCGTATCCGTCTGTTTTTAATACTGCCAAAACCCTGGTATCCGGATTTATCGCCTTTACGATGTTCTTAAAATTTTCCTTAACGGCATCCAGATTGATCTTAGCAAAAACTCTTTGGTATTCATCGATATTCATTTCAGTTTCGTGTCCTTATATGTCATGTCAAAGATCTCTATTACCTCAGCACCGAAGATATCGTGCATATATGAATAGATCTCCTGATTTTTTGTTTCCATGTCCTGCTTTTTAACAAGACGTTTTTTTAATTCTATTCTGATCTGTGTTATCCACTTTGCGGTTTCCGTTATCTGCGCCTCATTTTCCTTCATGACGTTATAACAGTCATCCATAAGCTCGATCATAAGCTTTTTATTGACCTCATCGATCATCTTTGGAAGATCCATGATATCATCTTCGTATTTTTCTATCTTTTCATTGCACTCCGCAATAAGACGAGTATTATCTTCCGCTTTCTTTTCCTTTTCTTCTGCGGAAGCATCGGAACTCTCATCAGCGTTTTCAACGATCTCCTGCATAAGTTTTTTCTTAAGCTTCTTGATCTCTTTGATCTCTGTGTTAGCTTTTCCCTGAGCCTTTAAAAGTTCATTAAGCTCATTTTCCAAAGAAGCCATCTCGCCGGTCTTTCCTATGGCATCGGTAAGATTGTGAAACTTTTTATCGATCGTCAGTATTGGGATTTTCTTTGATGACAAAGCATCCTTAAATCTTTTTTCCTGTTCAGCCATATGTTCCTATGTAATATTTTCCTGCCTGTAACGATTTATATTATAACTGAGCTTCATTAAAGAATCTGAAAGATGAACATTTTCAACCTGTACATCATCAGGTACGTTAAGGTCGACATGTGCGAAATTCCAAATACCTTTAATACCGGCTTTTGAAAGCCTTTCCGCAACATCCGGCGCACCGGTTTTTGGGATAGTCAAAACAGCAATGTCAATGTCGTTTTTGATAACGAAATCTTCAAGCTCGGACATCGGCATTATCTCCATGTTTGAAACCTTTTTGCCGATGATGTCGGGATTACTGTCAAAAATGCCTTTAAATACAAATCCCCTTGCGGCAAAATTCATATAATTGGCAAGTGCCTGCCCAAGGTTACCGGCACCGACCATGATCATATTATGAGTCCTGTCCATACCGAGGATCTTTCCGATCTCATCATAGAGGAATTCAACGTTGTATCCGTATCCCTGCTGACCGAAACCTCCGAAATTGTTAAAGTCCTGTCTTATCTGGGAAGCGGTCACCTTCATGAGCATCGAAAGCTCCTGGGAAGATATCCTCTCGACATTATTATTTTTTAATTCACCGAGGTATCTGTGGTACCTCGGGAGTCGGCTTATAACGGCCTGGGAAATATCTTTATTGTCCATTTATTACTCCGAACATATTCCATTTAATTATACGTTTATGTGAAATTCTTGTCAATCGATGAACCACTAGGTTTTGTGGGCTTTGTGGGTATAAAGTACTATATATTCGCAGGCGGTCAGGGTAAGGTAGCATATCGTCCCTACGCAGACACGCTTTCGCTCTGCGATTCGCAGTAGCGGTGCATAAGACGCCAAAGAACGGCGCCTAAGCACCGATGCTCATCAAGGTCTGCTTTAGGGAAATATGCTTCCTTACCCTTCGTCGTTGGAAGAAAAAAGAGGACTGAATGTCCTCTTTTGAAACAAATATAATTATACCCAATAAGTTAGATTGTCAGTTCGACGTTTTTTCCTTCGATCATGAATGTATAATTGCCGGGGAGAAAGACTCTGCGGCCGTCTTCAAGGACGGTGGTAAGGGAATAGCCGCTTACGGGGATGGAAATTGTTGTTGATTCGCCTTTCTTTAAATAGATATGCTTAAAGGCACAAAGGCTCTTAATAGGCTGGTTATCAGGATCAAGAGCATCAAGTACATCAGATGATGACTTACTGCCGGATTTCTTTTCAGAAGCATCCTTATCAACAAATGCAAGAACGCTGAATCCTCCGTTATAATCCCCTGTGTTTTTAACGGTTACATTTAATACTACAGCATCATCTCGGAGCTTAAAGTAATCATCCTCATCTTTGGGAATATATCCGGTTTTTTCGGCACTAAACTCAACATCAAATTTAGTATAGCTTAATCCGTATCCGAAAGGATAAAGAACGTCTCCCTTAAAGTATCTGTATGTTCTGCCATTCATCGAATAATCGGTAAACTCAGGCTGGGTTCCGTCCTTATAGAATGTAACCGGTAATCTTCCGCAGGGATTAATAAGACCAAAGAGCATCTGGGCAAGAGCAGTTCCACCAAATCCTCCGGAATACCAGCAGTCAACGATGGCATCAACATCATCTTTAAGGAATGAAAGGTCTATTGCTGAACCTGCATTTAAGACAACCACGATCTTCTTGTCACCGTTCTTTGCTTCTTTGATCACATTTTTAGCAAGTCTTATCTGAGAATCGGGAAGCATAAGCGATACTTTATCGCCCGATGCAAACATGTTTCCGGTATCACCTTCTTCACCTTCGATAGTCGCATCAAGGCCAAGACAAAGAATCACAACATCCGAATGTCTGGTAACAGCAATCGCTTCAGCCATTCTGTCATCATTCTTTGAAAGGTTACTGAATGAGTCTTTATAAAGATGTGCACCGTCAGAACATAAAACACGACATTTTGTTAGTCTCTTTATACCCTCAAGATTAGTTACGTATTCAGATGAAGTTCCGAAATAATTTCCTTCAAGGACGCTTCTTAAGTTGGAAGTCGGGCCTACAACGCCTATAGTTTCAATATCATCTTCATTTAACGGAAGAACGCCATTGTTTTTAAGAAGAACTATAGACCTTCTTGCGGCTTCCAAAGAAAGCTCATTGTTTTCGGGACTGTCATTTTCGAGGAATGATATCCTGTCATATACAGCCGTTTTAACCAAAGCTTCCTTTTCGCTCCTTGGTAATATACCGAGTTTCATTCTGGTCTTCATGAGCCTTACACAGGCTCTTCTCATATCCTCTTCGGTTATGAGCTTGTCCTTTAATGCTCCCAGTATACATAGATATGTATTTCCGCAGTTAAGATCGCATCCGGCATTTAGTGCCATTGCAGCCGATTCAGCAGGAGTGTTGGTTATCTTGTGATTTTCATGGAAGTCTCTTATGGCCCAACAATCGGAAACGAAGTGTCCGTCAAATCCCCATTTTTCACGAAGATTCTTTTTTATAAGTGTTTCGGAGCCGCAACAGGGTTCATCATTTGTTCTGTTATATGCACCCATTACGGATTCGACTTTACCTTCTTTAACAGCTGCTTCAAATGCAGGAAGGTAAGTTTCTTCCATATCTTTTGCGGAAGCGATAGCATTAAAGTGATGACGCTCTCCTTCAGGTCCTGAATGAACTGCATAATGTTTTGCACAGGCTGCAACCTTTAGCGTGTCGCATTCGGGATAATTTTCAAGTCCCTGTAGTCCTTTGATAAAAGCAACTCCAAGCCTCGATGTCAGGTACGGATCTTCTCCGTAAGTCTCATGTCCTCTTCCCCATCTGGCATCTCTAAAGATGTTGATATTGGGAGACCACATTGTAAGTCCTTTATAAATATCCCTGTCACCTATGTTTGATATTTCGTTATATTTTGCTCTTGCTTCCGTTGATATGACTTCTGCTATCCTTGTCAGAAATTCATCATCAAACATAGCGGCAAGTGCGATTGCCTGCGGGAAAACCGTGGCTACGCCTGCTCTTGCCACGCCGTGAAGCGCTTCATTCCACCAGTTATAAGCAGGAATACCAAGTCTTTCAATCGCATTGGCATCATATTTAAGCTGCTTTGCTACCTCTTCGATAGTCATCTTATCAACTAATTCTTTTGCATCAAGTTCAAGTCTGGACATTATTATCTCCTGAAAATCTAATAGCAAACTTTAATAAAGTGGTCTGCCCTTCTCATCTTCTATCATAGTTTTTCTGTAGAAGTATGAATTAATGATATCACGCCATTCTTTAGAGTGCCAAAGCTGATGCTCAAGTCTTTCAAAGACTCTCTTATAAGCTTCTCTTTCGATCAAACCGTCAAGTTCATCCCAGAGCTTGGCCATTTCCTCAACATCAGAGGCTCCCTCATAATGTGTATCATAAATATGCTGTATAATAGTCTTTCCAGATTTAAGTACATAGTCATAAGGCAACTTATGGAAGAACAGAATAAGCTTATCGGGTGTAGTTTCGGCCTTTTCATACATAGATGCATTTGGTTCATTATAAAGTCCGGCATATCCCGTACCTTTCGAGTTTCTTTCAAGCCCGATAGTCTTGCAGGTTGCTTTATGATAAGTTCCCCACTTTGAATACTCATATCCGTCCGGATCGGGACCGTAGTGCTGATTGGGACTTACCATCCAGCCTATTCCCAAAGGAGCAGAATATTTCTCATATGCAGGCCATGACATCATAAGGATCTTACGGATATTTTCTTTGACTTTTTCATCATCTCCAAACGTCAGTCTTATCCATTCTAGAGCTATTTTTTTAGGATCAAGATCCGGATCAAATGACAGTCTGCCGAATCCGTAAAGATTAGCCGCAGCAAGATCATGTCCTGTCCAGTTATCATCATTACCTGTGTTTGTAACGGCACACATTCCACTGTACTTGTAACCAAAAGTCTTTCCGGAAACTACATCTTTAACTGTCGAATCTGAAGGTTTATTTCCTTTGGCATAGGTCTCGAAATTCAAAACCTCTTTAAACCAGGGGATAAGATAACAGACGTGTCTTTGCTGTCCTGTATATTCCTGGGCTATCTGGAATTCAATCATCTGGTTTGTCTTTGGCATCTTTCCAAACAACGGAGTAACAGGCTCTCTTACCTGGAAATCCATCGGGCCGTTCTTTATCTGCAATATGACATTATCTTCAAACGAGCCGTCAAGATCATGGAAATAATCATAGGCTGAACGAGCTCTGTCAGTCTTTAGATCTCTCCAATCCTGCTGGCAGTTATAGACAAAGCATCTCCATATTATTAATCCGTTATGCTTTAAGATCGCACGGGCAAGCATATTGGCGCCCTCAGCCTGATTTCTTCCGTACGTGAAAGGACCGGGTCTTCCTTCCGAATCAGCTTTTACAAGGAATCCTCCAAGCCCGGGAATATTTTCATATACATAGTCAAATTTTTTGTTCCACCAAGCAATCACTTTTTCATCTAAGGGATCTGCGCTTTTAACATCGGGATCATCCATAGGTGCAGCATAATTAAGGCTTAAGAAAAGCTTTACGCCGTATGATGAAAACAAGGTTTCAAGCTCTGAAACCTTACCTATAAACCTTTCATTTATAAGATCACAGGCAGCACCTTTAACATTAACATTATTTATTACTACACCGTTATATCCAAGCGAACAAAGAATCCTTGCATAATCCCTTGTTCTTTCATTAATCACCAGATCATCGTCTTTAAAGAAAAAAGAATTCCCGGAATAACCTCTTTCAATGGAACCATCCATATTATCCCAATGGTTCAGCATCCTGAGTTTATTTGCGGGAACCTCAGTTACATTAATATCTTTACGATCCAGCCTGAAAAGGTTGATGAATCTGAAGGATCCGTATATAAGGCCTATATCCGTATTGGCTTCTATAACATACCCCATTACGGAAGTTTTGATCCTGTATCCTTCTTCCTTAAGCGAATCATCTTTTACAAGTTTTAATTCAATATTCAGGTTTTTTAATGACTGTGCAGACTTAAGTTCACTTACGGCATTTTCAATTATCCTGTTGCCTTCAAGAGACTTGTCGAATAAAACTACAGTCCCGTTATCATCCGTTACATTATCAAGCCATAGCTTTGTGTACATACTTGTGTAACACCTCCCTTACCGAACCGTTGCCTTTTGTTAATTCATCGTATATTTCAAGGATCCTTTCACCGAGACTGTCCTCAAAAAGATCGACGGCAAATATCTCTTTCTTTTTTAATATATCTTTGGGATCTAAACCTTTAAGTTCATCAAGCATTGGATCGGGACTTAACTCAAATGCATTTCCATCATCATCTATACCTTTAAGATATCTTAAGTAACCGGCAAGTACCATCGGAATAAGGGTCAGAGAATCGGTACTTAATATGTTCGATCTTCTGTATGCTTTTATGGTCTCTCCAAATCTTATAGGGATCTTCTGAGAAGTATCCGTTGCGATCCTTTGTGGCGTATCAGGCATAAACGGATTAGGAAGTCTTTTCTTTAAGACAGCATTTAAAAATTCTGCCGGTGAAAGTACACCGGGATCTACGACAACAGGCATTCCTTCCTTATTTCCAAGAGTATAGACAAGATCACAAAGATCTTTATCATCCATCTCGTCATGAATAGTTTTAAAGCCAAGAAGACAGCCAAAGATTGCAAGTGCAGTGTGGAGTGGATTAAGGCATGTACATACCTTCATCTTTTCGGTTTTATCAACAGTTTCCCTGTCGGTATATATAACTCCGACCTTATCGATCGGGAGTTTTCCGTTAGGGAACTTATCTTCTATAACAAGATACTCTGTCTCTTCTGCATTAACAAAAGGGGCAACATATGTCTTTTTTGATGTGATAACGGGCGACAGATCTTCAAATCCGTCTGTTTTCAATGATTCATAAACAGATTCATCAGGTCTCGGGGTTATCTTATCTATCATTGACCAGGGAAATGAGACCTTAGAAGGATCCTCTACATATGATAAAAATCCTTCATTTGCAGATCCTTCTTTAACCCATCCTTTAGCGTATGTCAAAACAGCATCATACAACTTATCCCCGTTATGAGAACAATTGTCCATCGATACAAAAGCAATAGGTTTTTCAGAAGCTAAATATCTTTTATAAAGCAAAGAAACTATCTTGCCCATATAACTTGTTGTATTTAATGGGCCTGCCTTAATATCCTCTTTAACGGCAGGCAAAAGCCCACCTGTTGAATCTTTAACAACATAACCTTTTTCGGTTATCGTAAAGGAACACATTTTAAGTGATCCGCTTTCAAATATTGCTTCAAGTCTTTTAAAATCATCAGGCTTTTCTCTGTTTAAAACCAGTGATTCAACAATACTTCCTATGACTTTCTTCTCAGTAGTGCCATCGGATTTTAATGTGACAAGAATTGAAAGATCATCATGAGGTTTGTACATCTTATCAATGATCTCATAATCATATCCCTCACATACGATCAAACCCGTATCGACTATATTCTCGCCGAGCAGTCTGTCCATAAGGTTTCCCTGAAACGCTCTAAATATATTGCCTGCTCCAAAATGAATCCATTCGGGCTTTTTTATTGTATTAGTTCTTATGGCATCTCTGTCATATGAAGGAAGTTCATATCCTTTTTCCAAATATGAATTTTTATCTTTTAATCCGTTATCATTAAGGTACATGTCAATTCTCCAATGATCACTTTGCTTTTTGAGACTTATCTATAGCTTCCCAAAGTCCGTTAAGGTATGTAGCTCCCAAAGCTCTGTCATAAAGACCGTAGCCGGGCATAGCAACTTCATCCCATATCATTCTGCCGTGATCAGGACGGATAGGGCCTTCAAACCCTATATCGTATAACGCCTTCATTATCTCATACATATCAAAGCTTCCATCAGATGATAAATGAGCTGCTTCCTCAAAATCATCATCCGAATTGAACTTCAGATTACGTACATGAGCAAAATGAATGCGTCCCTTAAGTTCTCTTATCATTGTAGGCAGGTCATTTTGTCTGTTTGTTCCGTATGAACCGGCACAGAACGTTACTCCGTTATGCACATCATCGACCATGCTCATCATTCTTTTGATATTATCAAGATTTATTATGATCCTTGGAAGTCCGAAAACAGACCAGGCAGGATCGTCTGGATGTATCGCCATTTTGATATCATATTTATTACATACAGGCATTATCATCTCAAGGAAATATTTAAGATTAGCAAAAAGCTTTTCATCATCCACATCCTTATACATCTCAAAGAGTTCCTTGATCTTTGCCATTCTTTCAGGTTCCCAACCGGGAAGGATCGCTCCGTTGGCATCTCCCTTTATGGAGGCAAACATGTCCGCGGGATCAATAGAATCTATAGCCTTTTGTGTATATGCAAGGACAGTTGAACCGTCAGGTCTTTTTCTTGCAAGTTCGGTCCTTGTCCAGTCAAATACGGGCATAAAATTATAACAGACAAGATGAATATCTTCTTTGCCGAGATTTTCAAGCGTTTTGATGTAATTATCTATATAAACGTCACGGTCAGGTGTTCCGACTTTTATCGCATCATGAATATTTACTGATTCGATTCCACTTATATGAAGTCCGGCATCCTCAACTTCTTTTTTAAGAGCACTTATGCTCTCTATGCTCCAGACTTCGCCGGGTTCGGTATCATAAAGCGTTGTGATGACACCTGTTACTCCGGGTATCTGTCTTATCTGCTTTAAAGTAACCGTATCAAAACCGGTTCCAAACCATCTAAACGTCATTTCCATTTTTATTAATTCTCCGTAAGATATTTATTTAATTAGAGGCTCCACCGGATGATGGAGCCTCCAAGATTACTTATAAAAGTTTCAGATTAAAGATTGTCTGAAGAGTATGTAGCATCCCATGCAGCGGTTCTTTCATCTATGATAGCCTGTCCGCCTGCGGCAAGGTATTCTTCAATACCCTGATCCCAAACAGAATCGAAATCAGCTTCAGAAGCAACAACTGCTTTATCATATGTCTGATCTCTCTTACCGTCAAGGTCTGTTCCTTCTGTTTCAGCCTGGATGTCTCCAACTGAAGGTGTCTTAGGTGTCTTAGCATCAACCTGTGCAACTTCGATCGCATTCTTTACGTCCTCAGGATCAACATCTGAGTAAGAGTATGCAAGTGAAAGAGTTGTAAGTTCAGGCGAAGAAAGACGAAGTCCGTTACAGTTGATCGTCATATCGATGTTCTTACCGGAGTTCTGATACCAGTCATGGTGAGCTTCATCGGGAGCCTGGATAACAATTGCTCCTGAAGCAGCGTCTGTTGTGTGGATAACACCCTCTTCACCGATCTGAAGGAATTCTACTGTCTCAGGCTGAGACATGAACTCAAGATAGCAAAGAGAAGCTATAGGTTCGTCGTTTGTTGCAGGGAAGAATACTTTTCTGTCACCTGTATTAGAGTAAGTATACTTGTTGTATCCGCCATTTTTGTCTTCGAAAGTATTGATTGCGATGAACTTAGCATCTTCACCATACTGTGCAGCCAAAGTAGCGTTGATTGAATCCTTACCGTTTCTGAAAGGATAATCGTAGTTGTGGATGAATGCTCCGACAAATCCTGCCTTGATCATATCATCTTCTGTTGTGTCATCGGCTGTATGAACAGCGAAATCCTTCCAGATAAGGCCTTCGTTATACCACTTGTTAAGAAGTCTGACAGCTTCCTTAGTTCCATTCTGAGTTAATGCTCTGCTGTCATATCCGTTTACATAGTATTCCTTGTCTGTGATATCAGGATCCATGAATGACTCGATCAAAGTAGCAGCTCTCCAACCTACATCATAAGAGATAGACATGGGAACCATCTTTGAAGCGTCCTTGCCAAGGAGTGTATCAGCATTGTCTCTGAAAGCTATAAGAGTATCTTCGAACTCCTGCTTTGTTGAAGGAACGGGAAGTCCGAGTGTATCAAGCCAGTCCTTACGGATGAATGTGTTGATACGGCAGATTTCATTTCTCTTACCTTCGATTGCCCAAAGAGTGCCTGCATTGGGATCGAGATCCTGGTAAATAACGCCTTCTCCAAGCCAGTCGAACATGCTGGGAACGAGATCCTTATTCTCCTCAAGAAGGGGAGCAAGATCAAGAACACCACCCATGTTAGCGTATGTCTGGATTGCGCTGTAGTTGTAGGTGTAGCAGATATCAGGAGCTGACTGTGAAGCCAGAAGGTTGTTGATATCATCTGCTTCCTGCCAACGTGAAACTGTTACAAATTCAACTTCTACATTGTAACGGTCAAGCATCTGCTGCTGGATCCATTGTGTCCAAGCATTGTTGCCTGCTTCTGTACCACCGTCTACGTTACGGTCATACAATTCAACGGTAATGTGTTTGGTCTCGATGAACTTACCATCCTGCATTCCGCGCTGCTCGTCAAGAGCATTTGTGTCGGGTTCTGTAGCTTCTGCAGTATCAACAGCTGTATCGTCAGTTGCTGTTGTCTCTGTTTCAGCTGCCTGGGGAGCGCTTGTCTGAGCGGCATCTTTGCTGCCACATGCAACAAGACCGAAGACCATTGTTGCAGCAAGCACTACAGATAAAAGTTGCTTCTTCATGTTTTTCCTCCTTAAAAAATTGGGTTTATGAATCAACGCTGGCACAATCTGTCAGGCGTTTATTCCTTAACAGCACCCATGGTAACACCGGCTATGAAATAGCGCTGTAACCAGGGATATATCAGCAAAATAGGAACAGTTGCAAACATTACCGTTGCGCACTTAAGCGAATCCTTCAGTCCGGGCTGGTTAAAGCCTTCCTGAGCTGCAACTTCAACCGCATTAACATTGTTAAGAATGTTATAAAGAAGAAGCTGCAAAGGGAAATACTGCTTATTTGTCTTAATATACATAAGAGCATCTCCATATCCGTTCCAACGGCCTACAGCATAGAACAAAGCAAGTGAGGCAAAAACCGGTTTTGAAAGCGGAACATAGATCTTAAGCAATATCTGGAAAAAGCTTGCACCGTCTATCTCAGCGGATTCCCTGAGCGAATCGGGGATCCCGTAGAAGAAACTTCTCATTATTATCATGTTATAGATACTTAAACAGCTTGGAAGTATAAGTACCAACGGATTTTCCAAAAGATGAAGGTCATTCATCAAAAGGTAGTTCGGAATGGTTCCGGCATTAAAGAACATAGTAATAGTAATAAATACATTTATCACTCCGCGTCCCTTAAGTCCCGGGAATATGAGCGGATATGCACAAAGCGCTGTCATCGTTAAAGATAATATCGTGCATATAAGTGTAAGAACTGCTGTCCATACAAACGCTCTTTGATACTTGGTATCCGAAAGGACAGTCTGATATGCTTCAAGGCTGAATCCTTTAGGCCAAAGATAAACCTCGTGTCTTATAAGAAACTCTGTTCCGGATAAAGATTTTGCAGCAAGATTAACCATGGGGATCACGCATATGGCAGCTATAATCACACATATCACTACAAAGAGCCAATCTCCGATTTTTGCTTGGGTTGATTTTACTTTCATTACCATATCCCCCTTTCACCGAGTTTACGAGATATAGTATTTGCGGTAAGCAGGAAGAACAAACCGACAACAGACTGGAACAATCCGACTGCGGTCGTAAGAGATATCTTAAGCCTCTGAATACCGACTTTATAAACATATGTTGATATAACTTCGGCAACATCAATGACAAGATTGTTCTTCATTGCCCAAGGACGCTCAAATCCGCCGCCCATGATATAACCGAGATTCATGATGAGCAGAACAACGATAGTAGGTTTGATACCGGGCAGAGTAACATGCCACATCTTTTTAAACCTGCCTGCTCCATCTACGGAAGCAGCTTCATAAAGCTCTGTATTAATGCTCGCGATCGATGCAAGATAAATGATCGAACCCCATCCGAAATTCTGCCATACTCCGGCTCCCACATATGTTCCAACCCAATGTGAAGGATCATCAAGGAACGGTACGGAGTTTCCCCCAAGATGTGTAATCAATTGATTTACCAGTCCGTCTGTAGGTGCAAGAAGCTGGGTTGCAAGGCTTGCTATGATGACCCATGAAAGGAAGTGCGGCATATAAGCTATTGTCTGTACGACTTTCTTAAACCTTTTGAAGCAGAGCTCATTAAGAATAAGTGCAAAAATGATAGGAGCCGGGAATCCCATTATCAGATCAAGGAGATTCAACTTGACCGTATTCCAAAGTGCTCTTTTAAAGTCAATGTCTTTAAAAGCAGCCTTAAAATACTTAAGCGCATCAGTCTGTCCTTTGACACTGGCCCAAGGCATTTTTGATAACGGCATGTTAAGTTTGTACTCCTTGAACGCGATAATGATATATCTCATAGGGAGGTATTTGAAAACAATAAGATATATTATGGGTAATAAAAGCAAGGCATATAACTGCCAGTATCTTTTGATATAAGTTTTATTGAATTTGCTCTTTGGAACAACGTATTTAGTCTTTTCAGCTTTTTGCTTAGCCATTTCGACTCCTTTACTTGAAATATTCAGGGAACTCTTCTCTTATCCTGTCTTCATCAAAGCTGTATCTGTTAAGATGCTTTTCAACCAAAGCAACAGCCGCTTCTTTATCATGTGACTTTATTGCCTCAAGCATCGATCTGTGATCGTTTACTATCTTAAGGTCTTTGACAGCCTCTACCGACAAAGTCCTTACTCTGTCAAAGTGGAGCATCATCGTGGATCTCATATCATAGATGATGTCTTTTTGAGCTGCGGAATAGATCAACTCATGGAAAAGATTATCAAGTGTGAATATCTTTTCGGTGTCACTTTTTTCCAGATAGAATTCCTGAAGATGTACGTTTTCTTCAAGGGCATCTATATATTCCTTTGAAGCTATATCGCAGGCTACTTCGATAACGGCTTTATCAAGAACTTTTCTTAAGAATCTTGATTCTTCAACCATTTTGGGATCGATGTAAGCTACGAATGATCCTCTTTGAGGAACCGTTTCAATGATGGAAACTTTTGACAGATCTATGATGGCTTCCCTTACCGGAGTTCTACTAACTCCAAGTTCCATTGCCATCTCGTTTTCCGAGATCAAGGTTCCCGGTTTTAACTCAAGTGAGACAATATTCTCTTTTAATACCCTGAAAGCAAAATCCCTTGCGGATTCCTGCGGAATACGTTCTAAAATGTGCATATGATTAGGTGCTTTTCGTAGCCAGCCATGGCAAGCTTGTCGTCTAGTCTACTTGTATACTAGTGTATCTATGTATAAATCTACCACCGAAAATGTTTTCTGTAAAGACATTTTTAAACAAAAATTACAAAATATTCTATTTGTCCAGGGATTTTATAAGATCGATATTGAAATAATAAGAGTCTCTGAAATCTTCAAGATATTCATTTATATCAGACGGTATTGTCAAAGGTCTTAATTTCTCGGTTATTGCACTGACTTTCACAAGCAGTTCATCAAGTCCAAGGTTTAAGCACATACCTTTCAAAGAATGGCATGTCCTGAAAGCAAGCTCTGCATCTCCTGCTCTAAGTGCATCTTCAACCTTTATAAATTCATCTTCGTTAGTGAAAATATGAAGATATTTTCTTATACGTTCTTCTTTTGAAAGTCTTGATAAAACTTCGGAATAATTTCCGCCGATCGAAAGATAAAATTGTTCAAGATCCATTATTCACCAAGTTCTTCCCATCTGATATAAAGTTCATCAAGTTCAGCATTGTTTTTGTCTATCTGCGCAGTGATCTCCTGCAGCTTAACGGATGATGTGGCTATCAAAGGATCGACCATCCTGATCTCCAGCTTTTTGTTCTCTTCTTCAAGTTGTCCTATTCGCTCTTCACATCTTTTAAGTTCGTTTTCTCTTTTCCTCTTTTGAGCGTTTAATTCTTTTTGAAGCTTGTAATCAACGGCTCCGGAAGTTGAATCAAATACATCACCTGAGGATCTTACTTCGTTTATTGTTATATCTTTTACAACGGATTCAGCTTTCTTTTCAAGATAATAATCGTAGTCACCCAGATAATTATTTATATGATCATCTTCAAG
>JAILCX010000037.1 GCA_024690205.1 Lachnospiraceae bacterium
TCAATATGGAGATAGGCCCCGACGAAGAAATGCCCAAGGTCCGGGAAGATGCAAAGCTCATCGAAATGCTTGAAGGCGAGGATGTCGAAAAATACGATACTCTGCTTAGTCTGGCCTTAACCGGCGGAGACTATTCCTGGATATAGCAGGGTCACTGCATATATCCGCAGCTGCTCTTTTCAGGTCCTTCCATTCCCGACTCGTAATGTGCACGGAATTCCATGTTGATCTCGCGGATCTCCTTTTTCCCGTCAATGTAGTCCTGATACATATCCGCGATCCCGGCCATGCAGCCATCGCAGGCCCCGCTTATGTTCCCGATCGATTCGGCAACGATCTGTTCTCTTTCTTCTTTAGTTGTGTCTTTTATCAAGATCGATCTCATATTATCTGAAACTGCTTTCCGAAATAATTGTAGTGTTTTACCTTTATACTGTATTAAAGCTCGCACACCATGATGTATTCTTCATCATTTTCATCAACGGTTTTAAATCCGACTTTCTTATACATCCTCACGGCATAGTTGGCTTTCTGTACGGCAAGGGATGCTCTTTTATACCCCTGACTTTTAAGCAACTCAAGCATCTTTATCATCAGCTTGGTGCCGGTGCCTTTTCCTCTGCATTCCTTATAAAGCGATATGGCAAATGACGGTGTCTCATCATCCACGTGACCGTAATCATTCATGATACGTGTCCACACGGCCCCAATGACCCTTCCGTCAAGATCGGCAACCAGGCAATTATCACCCTCACGTGTTCCAAAATCATCCGTATAAACCCTAAGATCAGGGTTTTCTATGATGTCTCTGTCAGGAGGTGTAACTCCTTCGGGGATAAAGATTGCCTCATATAAAAAGTCTTTAAGAATAGCGGTTTCGCATTCTTTAAGAGGTCGGATGAGAGGTTGGGGGGATTGGTCGCACGGGGCTTTGTCCTTACGCAGGATCGCGTGCCAAACCTCATCGCATATTCCGACGTTGTTTTTTCCTGCTCTTCTAAGAACGCCTTCCTGTTTCATACCTGCCTTATCCATCACACGTCCGGATTTTGGATTATTGATATCATGGCTTGCTGCAACGCGGTCAAAACCGGCAACCTCGAAAAGATAATCGATCACCGCTCTTAGAGCCTCCGGCATTAAACCCCGCCCCCACAAAGCACGACTCATGCAGTATCCGACCGTAGCCGAACGGGTTTCCTCATTTGTCTTTATAACAGAGATATTGCCTATGGCTTCACCTGTCTTTTTATATTCCATGACCCAGTTATAATATCCGCCATCTTCGTAATGTGAAACCCATTCCTTAAGCAGATTCTTTGTGAACTCGGCATTTGGATGCGGAGGCCATGTCAGGAATGTGGTCACCTCGGGATCCGATGCCCAGTTGTTGAACATGTCGTCGGCATCATCCATCGTAAATCTTCTCAGTATAAGTCTTTGCGTTTCTATTGTTTGTGTTCCGGTTTTCTTCATGTCTTTGAGTTCATAGCCATCTCACGAAAGCTGTCTTATCGTTGCTGTTGTATCCGGCATTTTCATAAAATCTCAGTGTCTCCGGATCTTTTGAACCGGTAAGCAGCATCATCTTATAGCAGTTTTCTTTTTGTGCAAGCTGCAGGGCATATTCCAGGCATTCTCCGGCGTATCCTTTTTTCCTGTAATCTTCATGCGTTACAACGTTTTCAACAAAGGCATGTGGCCTTACACCTCTCGTCATATTCGGGATGATCAGGCAAACGCATGTTGACACTATACGATCATCAACCACATTCACGATAATATGGTGATTCGGATCTTCCATGATCTGCTTCCACATATTCATTAGATGTTCATCTTTTTCGGGAATACTCTTTTCATGAAGGTGCAGATATAATTCAAGTAATGCATCAAGATCACTTTGTACTGCTTCTCTAACCATAGTTCCTCCCCTTTTCACCTTGCATTTAAAGCATTTCTATTTTGTGTCATCTTACAATCAACATATAAACATAGCATAAGCTGAACTACTATCATTACTCATTCTTTTCACTTTCCGTTATACTCATATAATTCGTCCCATAGCTGACCCTTATGGCAGGCCGAACCGCAAAATCGTAACTAACCTCGGTTCCCATCAGATTCGGCGATCTCAAACCGATAAATACTGCGTTATTCTGCGTTTTACCGGGTGATCTCAGCCACCAGTCGACACCGCAATCCCTTGTATCGTCGCTGACGGCCATTGCCTCGGAATATGAGAACAGATACACCTTGTCATCGGTGTCATTTCCGCAATCCATTCCATATTTAGAATCATCTTTGATAAACGTGTTATACGATGTGATTATCGCGGCTTTCTCTCCGTCAGAGAATTTGCTGTTATAGAAATCCTCGTTGAGCCATCTGCGCAGAGAACAATTCTCCCATGTGATATCCGTACTACTGTCGTTATATGGCATATACGCTACCGGTCCCTGGCAGAGCAATGTACAGATACCATCCGTTTTGTTCGTTACATACCATGTATATCTGCCGAAGACCACCACATCATCGATCTGTGAATCGGATATCGCCTTAAGCTCCGATTCGACCTCCTCGGAAGTTCTGTTTATCGACGTCGGGACAGTATGACCCGCAAGACTCAGATTCAGAGCAGGACGGACGGCACCGTATCCGTTACTTGCAATATCTCCATTAGGATCGATTACTCCATCCTTGCCTTTGCCGACATAGGCTACATAGCTTGTATTCGCTCCCGGTGACCTGAGCCACCACCACTGGTGAAAAGGACTGTCCCATGGCCCGCATTTTCGCACGCTGTTATCCAAGGCATTCGCCTCATCTACACTTAACAGATAGATATGATCATCCGTGTCGTTTCCGCCGGAAGTCCCATACTCACTGCTGTCTGCATTGATATTATGCATCTTTACGATCAGCGCCTTTTCCTCTTCAGTAAAAGTGTTGTAGAACTTGTCATTGAGCCATGCCCGCACAGTGGATTCTTCCCATGTACTGGTGGTAATACCATATCCTGCTTTTCTGAAACACTGCTTGATCACAGGTTTTTCGCTCAAAAGCGTATATTCTGTTTCTGTTTTGGCTATCACGTACCACCTGATATCGCCGAACACAACGATATCTCCCACAGATGCATCCGTCAGTTTCACGGCATCCTTAGGGGAATCGTGACGTGTGGAATGGCAGCCGGATATAATAAATGCAAGTCCAAGCACAGCAGCAGCTGAAACAACAAGTAAATTCTTTTTCATCTTCATTTTTCTTTTCAAACTACGATTTTTTCTTATTTGGCTATCTTCGGTTTCTTTTCCGGAAGTTCAACATACATTCCATCCAGAAGTTCCCGGATCAGAGCCTTATCATCAAAACTGTCAAATACATGCATCAGCGTCTTTGATTCTTCATACGGATAACGCAGTTCGGAATCTGCCAAAAGCCTGTCCGAAGTTGGCGTTCTCTTCAAAAACAGTTCACCACCGCATATGTCGCCTATCAGTTTGCCATTAAGGTATACAAGATAGCCGCCCATCATTGGCTTTATGACAATATCACCGGCTTCGGAAAAAGCCTCTCGGATATATTCGTTAAACTCATTCATTATGATAACCTCCTCAAATTTCAAATTTTGTTATCTTTATGTAATGCGGTTTATTCTTTGTGACAGGTTATAATGGTATAACTACCGGCATTGACCGTGATCACAATTCCTTTAGTCTTCTTTAATATAATTCCTTTATGATTTTTTGTCATTACGTGAGAAATTGCAAAAAATGCATTTTTACACGTAGTATTCTTCGGCATTCAGGGCTCAGATTACGTGAAAACTCAACAATTTCCTTGTTTTACACGTAGTTTTCTTCCTCCCCCAAGCGCATGACCTACGTGAATTTTGAGGTTTTCATACATTTTACACGTAACAAATATCTCTTGAATAAAGCAACCACCCGGAATCAGGAAAAAGAGCCCCAGCCCTTAAGACCGAAGCTCATATTACTTTCAGGAAGCCTTCTTTCTTTCATGAACTATAGAATTCATGAGTCAATGATCACTTGGCAACCTCCTCTATAAAACGAACGGCTTCATCAATTCCGCCGCAGTTTTTGAAACTCTCCGAAACCTTTAGGGCACCGGCTTTAAAGGTTGGCTCTTCAAGAACCCTTGTGATGCATTTAAGGATGTCGCTTGTTTTTATGGAAGGCAGCCTTAAGCCGGCTCCAAGTTCAACTGTTCTTTTGCAAACAGCTCCCTGCTCAGGTGTCTGAGGAAACAACACGAGCGGAACGCCGAAATACAAAGCCTCCGATACGGAATTCATGCCGCAATGAGTTATAAAGGCATCTGAAATTGAAAGCACAGCCATCTGATCGACGCTTTCATGAACCTCAATATTATCCGGCACATTATCAAAGTGATCGGTATTTTGTCCCATGGAAATGATCACCTGATAATCCGTATTTCCAAGGACCTCAATACAGTTGCGATAAAACTCGCGGTTTTGAACGACCGTACCCATGGAAATATAGACTGTCTTTTTTGCAGTCTTTTCATACTTTTCCGTTATAGGTCGTATGGAAGGACCTATAAAGTGATACTGGTCCGAAAATGTTTCTGCACATGGCTGAAAATACTTTGAAGTATATACGATGGTGTTGGTATCATTGTCATTGGTAACGATATCTAACAGCCCCTTAACCGGATAGCCCTTGTCCCGAAGGCGCTTTATCTGCCTGTTAATCTCAGGCATCGAAAACAGCATTCTCAACGTTTCTCCGGGCCCATGACTGTTATACTTTCCGGAATACCGGTTAAAGGCAAAAGTAGTCGTGGAACAGATAAATGGCAATCCGGATTTAAGGGAAGCAAGCTTACCCCAATAAGCAACCGAATCCGCAACAATAACATCCGGCTTAAGTTCTTCTATCTTCTCGCTGACCATCTGATCAAGGCCGATCGTTGCAGATACCATCAGCTTGACAGCAAACGCCTGATCTTTTCCGAATTTATCGGCAAATTCTTTATCCTGTTCTTCAAAGTTATATTCATCACACGGGAAAAATGTAGCGCCTGCTCCTTCTATTTTTTCCCTGAACATCTCATATGAAAAGTAATAAATTGTATGTCCTACATCCGTCAACGCTTTTACAAGTCCGATCGTCGGATTGGTATGACCATGCGCAGGAATACAAAACCATATTATCTTCATGCGTCTTCTCCAATCTGTTATCAATTACTCCATCGGTTTTGAAAAATTGCAGGCAACCAAGCGGATTGCCTGCAATCTATTATCATAATCTTTGTCAGCCTGATAAAGACAACATATTACTCGTATTCCACAGTTGCCGGGGGCTTCGGGGTATAGTCAAAAAGAACTCTGTTGATGCCAGGAACCTCAGTAATGATACGCTGTACCAGATGATCGATCAGTTCATCGGAAAGATGCTCAACAGTAACCTCCATCACATCTGTAGTGTTTATTGCACGAATTATGCAGGGCCAGTCAAAGGTTCTCTTACCGTCCTTAACACCGGTGGATTTAAAATCAGGAACAACGGTAAAATACTGCCATACTTTGCCCTCAAGACCGTTCTTTGCGAACTCTTCACGAAGGATAGCATCGGATTCTCTGACCGCTTCCAATCTGTCTCTTGTTATTGCACCAGGGCAGCGAACGCCCAATCCCGGTCCGGGGAAAGGCTGACGATATACCATGTTGGCAGGAAGGCCCAAGCGCTCGCCTACGATTCTGACTTCATCCTTAAACAGAATCCTTACGGGTTCAACAAGTTCAAACTTCATATCTTCAGGCAGACCACCCGCATTGTGATGGGCCTTGATACCGGCTTCGGATTCAAGAATATCGGGCCATATCGTTCCTTGAGCCAGGAATTCTATACCATCCAGTTTTCTGGCTTCTTCAGCAAATACTTCTATAAATTCACCGCCAATGATCTTACGCTTAGTCTCGGGATCCGTCACTCCTGATAATTTGTCAAGGAATCTGTCTGTGGCATCCACATAGATAAGGTTAGCTTTCATCTGATTACGGAAGACCTCGATCACCTGCTCGGGTTCACCCTTACGAAGCAGTCCGTGATTGACATGCACGCAAACGAGTTTGTCGCCTATTGCCTTGATAAGCATTGCAGCAACTACAGAAGAGTCAACGCCTCCTGAAAGTGCAAGCAGTACCTTTTTGTCTCCGATCTGATCTCTTAATAATTGCAGCTGCTCCTCGATGAATGCATCCGCAAGCTCAGGTGTTGTGATCCGCACCATATTGTCCGGTCTTCTGTCGTTTTGCATGTCTGATCCTCCTTGGGAAATTATTTATCGTTACAGTGCAATTATACGCTAGCAAAGTCTCCTTCACAATGAAAACCGACGTAAGTATTTTGCTAAATTATAGGTCTGAATCTATTTCCAGCTCCTATTTAATGTGATCTATATCAGATACTCTTCGATCATATTTCTTATTATATTTGAACTGATGGATTTTTGAGAAGTTTCAAATGTCATGATCATGTTTTTCCCTGGAAAGAAACCGTTATGATCATATGCATGGATCTTAAGGACATTCTTATTGGCATAGGCGATGTTATCCATCATGCCGAAGTGTTCCCATATGAACTCCTTCTTCCACTTGACATTAAGGCACGTAAAATCAGGGTGAACAGTTCCAAGCCCCTCAAGTAAAAGAGGATATTCGTAGCGATAAGGAACTTTGTATTTCTCAAGCATATTTGCTATGATCAGCTCGGATTTGGAGCGAACTCTGGTACCACGCTCCGAATAGAATTCGCTATCATCCATGAATTCAATACCCTTATAAGAAACAGCTTCCCACTTTCTTACAAACATCTCCTCCGTATCAACGATCGGTGTGATCAACTTCTGTCTGGCCTTTGACGTCTTATTATATACAGAGTCAATCTCGGAAATATCATACTTCCTTATGAATCCTTCGAGAGTTTTCCTGAGTCGCCTGAGCTTTCTATTCACGGCTTTTTCATACTCCTGTTGAGCAATCTCCTTTAGCATATCGAGTTCGTCGGATTTGGCATAGATTCTTCTTCCGGAATCCCTATCAAGCCAATAATACTGATCTGTACCGTTGCTTTTACTGATATCTATCCTGCGATCCGGTACATCTTTCAACTTAGAAAGATTCTTATTAGATTGTTTGATAAGGCAATCAAGCTCCTTTAATTGAACTTTTAAATCTTCTTTATAATTCTGCATATTACCTCGTAGTTCTTTTTGAAAACTGTTAATAATTTATTTAAAGAAATGATAGTTGCTGTTAATAGATAATGAAACTCTCTTGATATAAAATGAAATGAAATCAGCATATGATAGATAAATGAAATAAGCTTGCGCTTGAATGACAAAAGAAAAAACATGTTAAAAAAATAAATGAGATTGCGACTGAAATATGAAGCGTCGCATGGAAAAATAGAAAAGACTTTTTCTATAGGCATGAATATAACCCGAAAAAGGAACCCCGTCAATATGATCGGATCACAAATTGAAATCTTGCGTTAAGTTTTACGTGAGTTTTTTGCAAAACTCGTTAAACTCACGTAGTGTTTTTCAGCCACGCAAGATTTGACTACGTGTATTTACGAAAAAAATGACGAAATTCACGTAGTGATCAGATGTGGAGGGTCAAAACACTACGTGTAAATTGATAAAAAACGCAGAAACTCACGTAAGTCTACGAAAAGCAAGCTCTGGGAGGCGCCAAGCCATGCTCTGTTATTGATTCGCTTCGCTCTCAATAACCGTCGCCGTAGGCGCCAAGGTATCAACGTTTAATCAGCAACTTGCTTCGCAAATAAATCGGCAATTAACAAAGCGCCTCCCTTCAAGCAAGCTCTGGGAGGCGCTAAGCCATGCTCTGTTATTGATTCGCTTCGCTCTCAATAACCGTCGCCGTAGGCGCCGTATAATCAGCAATAAAAAAGTGCCGTTGAATGCGAGCATTCACGGCACTTTTATTTGCTGATTGCATGGCTTGTTACAAAAGCTCTATGGTTCCGGGGGGCTTGGAGGTGATGTCCATGAAGCAGCGGTTGATGCCACGGACTTCGTTGATGATGCGGCTCGTTACTTTATCAAGGACATCCCAGGGGATGCGGGCGCAGTCGGCGGTCATAAAGTCTATAGTGCGGACTGCTCTTAACGCGATGGCATAGTCAAAGGTTCTTTCATCTCCCATTACGCCGACGGATCTTACGTTTGTTAATGCCGCAAAGTACTGATCAGGCATCCAGTCGGGAAGCTCTCCGTTCTTTTCTTTATAAGCTGCGGCTTCTTTTTCTATCTCTTCTCTGTAGATGGCGTCAGCATCCTGGACAATCCTCACTTTTTCTGCGGTAACATCGCCGATGATCCTGACACCAAGTCCGGGGCCGGGGAAAGGCTGTCTGAATACGAGCTTTTCGGGGATTCCAAGCTCCAGGCCCACTTTTCTTACTTCGTCTTTGAAAAGATCTCGTAAGGGTTCGATTATTTCTTTAAAATCAACGTGATCGGGGAGTCCACCAACGTTGTGATGTGACTTTATTACTACAGATTCACCGCCGAGACCGCTTTCTACAACATCGGGATATATCGTTCCCTGTACAAGGAAATCGACTTTTCCTATCTTTTTTGCTTCCTGTTCAAATAAGCGGATGAATTCTTCTCCGATGATCTTTCTTTTACTTTCGGGATCTTCAACTCCGGCAAGTTTTACATAGAACTGATCCCTGGCATTGACACGAACAAAATTAATGTCATAAGAGCCTTCTTTACCGAATATTGCTTCTACTTCATCCGCTTCATTCTTTCTAAGGAGACCGTGATCTACGAAGACACATGTGAGCTGGTCGCCTATGGCCTTTGAAAGCAATACGGCAGCAACCGATGAATCAACGCCGCCCGATAAAGCACAAAGCACTTTTCCGCTGCCAATACGCTCACGGAGCTTGCTTATATTTTCCTTAACGAACGAATCCATTCTCCAGTCGCCTGCACATCCGCAGATATTTCTTACGAAGTTATAAAGCATCTTTGTTCCTTCGGGAGTATGTAATACCTCGGGATGGAACTGAATCGCATAGAGATTTTCGTTAACGTTTTCAAGCGCTGCGGCCGGGCAGTTATCCGTATGGGCGATCACCTTAAATCCGGGAGCCGTCTTTGAAATATAATCAAAATGACTCATCCAGCAGGTCGTCTTTTCAGGCACTCCGTTAAACAAAGCCGAGCTATTATCTATAATGATATCTGTCTTTCCGTACTCACGGTCCTTTGCCCTTTCGACCTTTCCTCCGAGTACATGTTGCATAAGCTGGGCGCCGTAGCACAATCCCAAAACGGGTATCCCTAACTTAAAAAGTTCCGGAGAACACGTAGCGGCATCTTCTTCATAACAGCTGCTCGGTCCACCGGTTAGGATTATACCCATGGGATTCATTTCTTTTATCTTTTCGATATCCGTCTTGTATGAATAGATTTCGCAGTAAACGTTGCACTCCCTGACACGTCTTGCGACGAGCTGGTTATACTGACCTCCGAAATCGATAACTATTACCTTTTGTCTTTCCATAAGGAACCTCCGTGTTGGATAAATCTTTCATCATTATATATAAATTGTTCCCGTTTTGACAGTTCCAAAGCAGAAATATATTTATACCCCTCAGATAGTAGAAATCCGTAAATTATGGTATACTTTTATATTACAAATCTAGTAAAAATGTGGTGAATCTTATGATACTGACATATTACAACATACTGTTTGCATTTTCGATACTTTTTTTGCTCTTTCTTTCAGTAAGATGGCAGTTGAGGATAAACATTGATTTTGCCGTCTTTTTTATCATCGTGCCGCTGGACCTTCTGGGATATATCCGTGTTGCGCAGGCCCAGACCGTAAACGAAGCCATTCTGGCAAACGAATTCATCTATATTGGCGGAGCTTACCTTCAGCTCTTTGCTTTCCTTATTGTCTGTGATCTTTGTAAGATAACATTGAAACCCACTTTGAGGGTTAGTATGTTCGGTTTATCGACCGCCATATTCTTAAGTACGCTCACTATAGGTCATAACGGCTTTTTCTATAAATTTGTAAGTATCGAAGAACGTAACGGCGTAACGGTACTTTTAAAGCAGTACGGGCCGATGCATACGGTCTTTTACCTCATGATCGTCGGCTATATGGTGGCCACGATCTGGGCTCTTATTTACGGACATCTTAAAAAACCCGAGGCTTCTATAAGAAACCTCTATATCCTTTCGATCTGTATGGCTATCGCGGTATTTTCTTTCTTCGGAGGCAGAGCGATAACAAGGGATGTCGAGTTTACTCCAGCTGCATACGTTCTTGCCGAGATAGCTTTCCTCTTTATAGCACACAGGGCAAGGCTTTATAACATCACCGGTGACATCGCCGAGAACGTTCTTGTAAACGGCGCAGACGGTTTGATATGTTTTGATATCAAAAAAGAACTCCTTGTTGCAAACGAAACGGCAAGAAAGATCATCCCCGAGCTTCGTGCAGCCCATGCGGACCACGTTCTCCCCGATCAGATAATCCCCTTCGCCGAGATCAATAAGCTCATCGCTCAATTCGAAAAGAACGAACACATCTCATCCGAAAGCATGATCATCGTAGACGGAAATTATTACCGCGTGATCATCGAATATATAAAAGACGGTAAAAAGAATGTCGGTTACTATGTCGTTTTAAGAGACATTACCGAAAGACAAAAATACCTTGAATCCATTGAAAAGCTAAACATCAAGATCCAGGAATCTGCTGATGCGGCGATTGCGGCTGACAATGCAAAGAGTGCTTTCCTTGCACAGATGTCGCATGAGATAAGGACTCCCATTAATGCGGTTCTTGGAATGAACGAGATGATACTTCGTGAGTGTGCGGATAAAAACATCTTAAAGTATGCATCTGCCATAGATTCATCAGGCCACACTCTTTTATTCCTTATCAACAGTATCCTTGATTTTTCAAAGATTGAAGACGGAAAGATGGATATCGTAAACGGAAATTACGATGTGACCAATCTTATCGCCAATCTCTTAAATACGGCTAAAACAAATGCCACTGACAAGAATCTTGAGCTCAACTCGAATATAGATGAGAATCTTCCTTCCGTCCTTTACGGCGATGATGTACGTATCAATCAGGTCATCTCAAACCTTTTAAGCAACGCCGTAAAATATACGGATAAGGGAAGCATCACTTTGACGATCAACGCCCTTCCCAAAGCTCCGGATTGTCCCGATGATGAGATCGATATCCGCTATGAAGTTGCTGATACGGGAATCGGAATAAAGCCCGAAGATATCTCACGCATGTTTGAATCATTCGAAAGACTTGACGTTTACAGGAACCGTTATGTCGAGGGAACAGGCCTTGGAATGACGATCGTATACCGTCTCCTCGAGATGATGGGAAGCAAGATAAATGTGGAAAGCACGTACGGAAAAGGCTCCGTATTCTGGTTTGTTCTGCGCCAGAAGGTCGTAGTCAGAACTCCTATCGGCAACTATAAAGAAAAAGCCGCAACCGTAGAACTCCGTTCAAAAAAGAATATCACCCTCTACGCTCCGAATACTAGGATCCTGGTAGTGGATGATAATTCATTAAACATTAAAGTTGCCAGAAACTATCTTAAGTTATGCGGCATCGTACCCGATGAGGCTATGACAGGCTTAGAGGCCCTTGAGCTCGTACATCAAAAGACTTATGATATCATCTTCCTTGACCACATGATGCCCGGCATGGACGGTATCGAAACATTCCATAGAATGAAAGAAGACAACGTGCTTCCTGATGATACCGTAGTCATCGTATTTACCGCAAATGCCCTCGAAGGCTCCCGCGAGATGTATCTTAACGAGGGCTTCGATGACTATATCGCTAAACCCGTTGAATTAAATGCAATGGTACGAATGGTCGAAAAATACGTCAATCAAAAATCTTAAAGATCTATTGACGCAACCTCGCCGCCTGCATTCTTTCTCAATGCTTCAAGCTTGTTAACGAGCGCCTCAACCTGATTTGCGCATCTTCCGGTATAGAGCTTGGGATCAAGTATATCCTTTATCTCATCCTTGGAAAGGCGCATCTCTTCTTCTGCTGCAAGGTCGCTCAAAAGATCCCATTCAAGACCTTTTTTCATCTTATCTACAGCCTGCATTGAGCATTTTCTGATTATCTCATGCGCGTTCTGTCTGTCTGCGCCCTTCTTTACCGCTTCCATCATGATATTCTCGGTAGCGATAAATGGAAGGTAATCCATGACATTCTTTTCAATTACCTTTTCATTTACACGAAGTCCGTTAACAACGTTCTGGCAAAGTCTTAAGATCGCATCTGTTGCAAGGAATCCCTCGGGTATTGAAATACGTCTGTTTGCAGAGTCATCAAGTGTCCTTTCAAACCACTGAACAGAAGCAGTTAAAGGAGCGTTCATCGCATCGGTCATTATGTACCTAGCAAGTGAACAGATCCTTTCACTTCTCATGGGATTTCTCTTATAAGCCATTGCCGAAGAACCGATCTGGTCTTCTTCAAAAGGCTCCTCAAGCTGCTTATCATGCTGTAAAAGCCTTATATCATTAGCCATCCTGTATGCACTCTGGGCAACGGATGAAAGGGCATTTAAAATCCTGCTGTCAAGCTTTCTGGGATAAGTCTGTCCCGAAACATCAAAGCACTCGTCGAATCCGAAATCCGAAGCGATCATCTTGTTCATGCGATCTATTTTTTCTTCGTCTCCTTCAAAAAGATCCATGAAGCTTGCTTCGGTTCCGGTTGTTCCGCGGCATCCCAAAAACTTGATGTTCTTTAATGCAAAATCAATCTCCTCAACATCGGAAACAAGATCCTGTATCCATAAAGAAGCTCTCTTTCCGACGGTTACAAGCTGTGCCGGCTGGAAATGAGTGTATCCCAATGTGGGAAGATCACGATATTTCATTGCAAAATCGCAAAGAAGGTCGATGACTTTAACAAGCTCTTTCCTTACATATAAAAGAGCATCTCTGTAGATAACGATGTCGGCATTGTCGGTCACATAGCAGCTTGTCGCGCCAAGGTGGATTATTCCTGCAGCCTTGGGAGCAACCTTTCCGTATGCGTATACATGAGCCATTACATCATGTCTTACTTCCTTTTCACGAAGTCTTACACACTCATAATCAATATCTGTAACATGCTCCGACAACTCTTTTATCTGCTCCTGGGTAATGTTAAGTCCCAGTGCATTTTCAGCCTTGGCAAGCGATATCCAAAGCTTTCTCCATGTCTGATATCTGGTATCAGATGAAAAGAGTTTTAACATATATTCAGAAGCATATCTGGTTGATAAAGGTGATTCGTATCTGTCAGTCATATAAACCTTCCTAATCTGTTATTTTCTAATGATGATGCTGTCACGTTCTGCTCCGACCGAAACATAGGTGATGGGGCAATCGATCTGCTTTTCGATGAACTCAACGTACTTACGGGCATTCTCGGGAAGCTTATCCCACTCCTTGATGTCCGAGATATCACAGTTCCATCCGTCAAAGTACTCTATAACAGGCTTTGAATCGTTTAATGCCGTAGGGAACGGGAAATCATCAGTCTGTTCACCGTTTAAAACGTAGTGAGTACATACAGGGATCTTTTCCATATAGCTTAATACGTCAAGCTTTGTAAGGGCGATCTGTGTTGCAGCCTGAACTTCAACTCCGTATCTTGTGGCAACGATATCAAGTGCTCCGACACGTCTTGGTCTTCCTGTCTTTGCCCCGTACTCTCCGCCCGCTTCACGAAGCTTATCAGCCTCTTCTCCGAACATCTCACAGACAAAAGGTCCTTCACCCACGCATGTGGAATAAGCTTTTACAACACCGATCACTTCGTCGATCTTTGCACCGGGGAAGCCTGAGCCTATGGGTGCATAAGCAGCTGATGTGTTTGAAGATGTTGTAAAAGGATGAATACCGTAATCAAGATCTCTTAATGATCCGAGCTGGGCTTCAAACATTATCTTCTTGCCTGACTGCTGGGCGTTCTTTAAAAACTTACCGGTATCACATATGAAGGGCTTTATCTTCATGCAAAAATCAGATACCCACTTATCAAGCTTTTCTTCCGTGTATCCGTCTGCACCATATACTTTGGTAAGCGTAAGGTTCTTCCACTCGGCAAGATCCTTAAGGTGCTGCTTCATTTCATCGGGGTAATTGATTTCTCCGGCAAGGACCGTCTTCTTCTGGAATTTATCAGAGTAAAAAGGTGCGATACCCTGCTTTGTAGAACCGAACTTCTTGTCGGCAAGTCTTTGTTCTTCGAGCTCATCAAGATCCCTGTGCCATGGCATGAGCAGAGAAGCACGATCGGATATTTTTAAGTTTTCGGGAGTGATCTTTATTCCCTTTTCTTCAACCTGTTCGATCTCTTTAAGAAGGTTCTCAGGATCAAGAGCAACTCCGTTACCGAGAATGTTAACTACTCCGTCACGAAGAATTCCCGAAGGTAAAAGATGAAGTGCAAACTTTCCTTTGTCATTGATAACGGTGTGTCCGGCGTTTCCGCCTCCCTGGTATCTGACAACAATGTCATATTGTTCGGTGAGAAGGTCGACCATACGTCCTTTACCTTCATCTCCCCAATTAATTCCTACTACAGCACAATTAGCCATTTTTTCTCCCCTTTTTATATACTCTTTACGAGTCTATCCATAACTTCTATATATGCTTCCTCGGTATCTCCAAGATCCCTGCGGAATCTGTCCTTATCAAGCTTCTTCTTGGTCTTGCTGTCCCAGAGTCTGCATGTGTCAGGGCTTATCTCATCTGCAAGAACGATGGTTCCGTCAGAAAGCTTTCCGAATTCTATCTTGAAATCAACAAGTGTGATCCCGCACTTATCCCATACTTTCTTAAGGAACTCATTAACCTTGAAAGCATACTTCTTAACTGTCTCAAGTTCTTCTGCGGTGCAAAGCTTTAATGCAAGAGCGTGGTAATCGTTTAAAAGCGGATCGCCGAGTTCATCGTTCTTGTATGAGAACTCGATCGTAGGCTGCTCAAAAACAATTCCTTCTTCAACGCCGTATCTCTGAGAGAAAGAACCTGCAGAGATGTTTCTTATTATTACTTCAAGAGGAAGGATCTTAACCTTCTTAACAGCTGTTTCCCTGTCACTTAATTCTTTAACAAGATGTGTGGGAACTCCTTCTTTTTCAAGTCCCTGCATCATTATATTGCTCATCTTATTGTTTATGACGCCTTTTCCTGCTATACTTCCCTTTTTCTGTCCGTTGAATGCCGTTGCATCGTCCTTGTAATCAACGATAAGCACTTCAGGATCATCAGTCGTGAAGACTTTCTTGGCCTTACCTTCATACATGAGTTCTCTTTTTTCCATAATGCACCTCTCCTTAAATGTATTGTTAAAGATCTTCATTATATATAAGAAGATCAACGTTCACGTTTTAATCCTTTTGGCCCTTTTCCTCTTCATCTCCTATGCTTTCAACATCATAAGGTGTAGCCTGATATACATAGTAGTTAAGCCAGTTGGTATAAAAGAGTTGTCCCGTGGATCTCCAGTTGACGATGGGCTTTTTAGAAGGATCATCATCGGGGAAATAATTCTCGGGGATCTTAGGATCAAGACCTTTATTCTTATCTCTTAAATACTCTTCCAAAAGTGTTTCCGCATCATATTCAAGATGGCAAAGAACAAATACCATCCTTGAATCCTCGGTCTTTACTATGGTAACCCCGGCTTCGTCCGAATAAGCCATAAGTTCAAGATCCTTATTGTTTTCCACATCTTCTTTTTCAACATAGATCTCTCTTGAATGAGGAGCATAAAAAATATCATCAAAGCCCCTGAAAAGAGGTGATGTGGGTTTTAAAGCCTTATGAGGATAGATTCCCGAAAGCTTGTTTTCATAAAATTTGTGATGAATACCAAAGTGATGGTAAAGACCTGCAAAAGCCCCCCAGCACAAAAAGAACGTGCAGTGAACATGCTTTTTGGCCCAGTCCATTATCTGACAAAGCTCTGGCCAGTATGCAACATCCTCATACTCCACATAAGCAAGCGGAGCTCCGGTTATTATCATACCGTCGAACTTTCTGTCTTTTATCATGTCAAAAGTGGTATAGAAAGATTCAAGATGGTTGGTATCGACATGAGTCGGAGTATAGCTTGCAGTTTGCAAAAGCTCAACATTAACCTGCAAAGGGGAATTGGAAAGCTTTCTTAATATCTGCGTTTCAGTAACCTCTTTATTGGGCATGAGATTTAAGATAAGAACATTAAGAGGTCTTATATCCTGATGCATGGCACGAAACTCGGTCATGACAAATATGTTTTCGTTTTCAAGAATTTCCTGTGCAGGAAGTGAATCTTTAATCTTTATCGGCATAATTAATCTTAATTTCCAAAACGGCTCATGAATTCATCTTCGGATATAATGGGAATACCAAGTTCATTGGCCTTTTTATTCTTGGAAGAAGTTGACTCTATATCATTGTTTACCAAAAATGCTGTCTTTGCAGATACGGAACCAGCAACCTTACCTCCACGCTCCTCAACAAATGCCTTGAACTCATCCCGGTTCTTAAATATATGAACATCTCCGGTTATAACAAATGTGATACCGGCAAGAGCGCCGCCCGAAGTATCTTTGGCCTCTCCTTCAAGTATATTTACTTCATTAAGAAGACGCTTTAACATTTCGGCATTTTTGCTGTCCTTAAACCACTCGGTGATCTTTGATGATCTTTCGGGTCCTATGCCGTCTATCTGCTCGAATCCCAAGCCATCTTCAAGCTTTTTGATAAAACCGTCAAAGCCCAGAGTCCCGACGAGCTTCTTTGCAGCATCAAGTCCGATCATTGGAATACAAAGCGCATATATAAAGTTTACTGCCTTGACATTCCTTGAGGCCGTGATGGAATTCATCATATTATCTACGGATTTATCACCGAAACCTTCCATCGATCTTATGGCATCGGCATGTTCGTTCAGCCTGTAGATATCGTCGAATTCTTTTATGAACCCCACGTTCATGAATTTTATCATAGTTTGGATAGACAGTCCATCTATATCCATACCCGATTTTGAGACAAATCGCGTAAACTTCTTGCCCTGTTTAGCGGGGCAGTCGGGATTAACGCATTGAAGCGTCTTGGTACCCGATCTGGGGGAAATATTAACGCGCGTTTCGGCCTCACATACGGGACATTTTGAAGGGATGACGAAATGTCCGCTCGAGTCCTTAACGGAAATGCATTTGGGAATGATCTTATTGGCTTTTATGACCTCAACCGTGCATTCGTCGCCTATCCCCAGTCGTTCCATCTCGGATATATTACATAAAGAAGCTCTTGATACATTGGTTCCTTCCAGCTCAACGCTCTCAAATACGGCAACAGGTGAGATCGTCGAAGCCGCACAGGACCATTCAATGTACTTAAGCTTTGAAAAAGCTGAAACATCGGCCCATTTAAAGGCTAATCCGGCACGGGTTGCATGATGTCCCGTAACGGAACCTGTATTTGCGTAATCATTATCGGCATAACAGATAACAAGGCCGTCAACAGGAATGTCCATCCTTCCGTCTTCCACTTTTAAAGTATATTCATCAATAAGCGCAGGAAGCGTTTGAGCATTGCATCTTGAAAATTCGACCGTTTTAAATCCTTCATTAATAAGGAAATCCATCCGATCTCCCCAGTCCTTGATATCATCATCTATATGTACCAGGGTAAAAGCATTGAAGCTTACATGTCTTTCCTTAACTTTTTGAGGATCATCCAGTGATAAAGTGCCCGATGCAAGATTACGGGGATTGGCGTATTTATCATCTTCATCCTCAAATAAGGAATTGATCTCCTCAAAATCCTTGTAGGTAATAACGGCTTCACCTCTTATGACAAGATGGCCTTTGTATGTTATGTTAACCGGAAAGCCGGAAATAGCATCTTTTAAATAGGTGATATTTGAACCCGTAACCCCGTCCCCCCGTGTCATTATCTTGGAAAGGGTGCCATTATCATAGGTAAGAACCAAAGTAAGCCCATCCAGCTTATAACTTAAGTAGATATCTCGCTCACCTGCCCAGTCGCAAAGCTCGGAAACCTTTTTGGTCTTTGCTAAAGAAAGGGCCGGATACTCGTGTACATCCCTGTTATTGTTTTTCTCGGTTATACCGGTATTGTGAGTTGGCGAATCCTCCAGAACCAGGCCGGTTTCATTCTCTAATGCAAGAAGCTCATCGAACAGTGAATCCCACTCATAATTCGACATAACCTCTTCTTTACCACCATAATAGGCCAAAGATGCACTGTTTAAGGCATCTATCAGGGCTATCATGCGCTCTTTCTTAACGGGGTCGATTTGCAAGATATCCGTCATTTTGATCATTTTTCCTTTCATGAACAGATTACATAAAACTCGTTCTCGATAAAAAGTCAAAATATTGTATTAATTGCGTATACAATTTAAACACAAGACACAACATACAATATATAGTGCAAAGCGTTGACATAATCAACAATCTTTATGTATTACGTTGTATAACGCCTGTAACTCTATTCCTTCGATTTTTCGGAATTCGCCTATTTTCAGGTTTGCAAGTAGAATATTGGCTATTCTGACCCTCTTTAGGGAGGTGACATAACAGTTCAGCTCCTTACACATACGTCTGATCTGTCTGTTGACTCCTTGAGTCAAAACTATATTGAAGGTAAATTTCCCTGTTTTATTAACAACACATGGCCTTGTTGTTATGTTAAGTTCTTTCAAATAAATACCGGAAGACATTTTTTTAATGAAATCAGGTGTAACTTCTTTATTAATTTTGACCTGATACTCTTTTTCATGAAAATATTTCGGACTCGTTAATCTGTTAATGAGGTCACCGTCGTTGGTAAGGATCAACAGACCCTCCGATTCCTTATCAAGACGACCCGCATATGTCACTCTTTCAGGGTATTTTATAACATCGGATATCTTATTTTGAGCAAATTTGTCCTTTTCAGTGACCGTGATTCCCTTCGATTTATAGTACGCAAGTACTACTTTTTCGTTTTTGACCGTAATCTGCTTACCATTTACGGTTATTATGTCATCCGGTCCTACTTTCATCCCCGGAGCAGCTTTAACACCGTTAACTTCTACCCTGCCTTCACTTACCAGGATATCGGCATTGCGTCTCGAACATACTCCTGATGAAGAAAGATATTTATTTATTCTTATACCATCTAATTCCTGCATTTTGCCTTCTTTTAATACTGGTTGATATGCTGACGATATTTCATCATATTGTTGTTGGTGTATTGTCCGTTAAAAATGTGTCCTTTGAATATTTTCAACGGAAAGATTTAATAATAGCCTTCCGGAAAACCTCTTTTTAAATGACGTGTGGAACTATCGTCGTTTATCAAATCTAGTTTGAACTTATTTTACATATTTAAAAATTATTCTTCAGTTAAATCTAGTCGATAATCCGACGTATTATCACTCCGGCCAGTCGGTCGAATTGTCTGATTCATGTTATCGGAAACTCTGATTGATATAATCTGGTTTTTATTTCTTACAATATTCCACCGATTATTTATATCCGGATTTTAGCTCTTATTTATATGCTGAACTTTTATGATATATCGTAAATAATTATATTCTTCCGAATCCTTTATGACCGGTTTACCCGCCTGGATTCGTGTGAATTTTAACCGGATTTTCTTAAGCTTCACAGCTCCTTAAAACTCACCGTGAACATCGCTCTTTTTAACTCAAAAATCAATGATAATTTGTGTTATTGAATTTTGGGAGTGATTTCATGTACTGTCACATGATCGATAAAAAATCATTAAAATATCACTCGTATTTCACAACTTTATGTCCGGTTCACATAAAATAACGGTGTGATAATAATCGTCAAACACATCTTTTTAATATCTTCCGCAATTTTATCTTTTGATGATCTCAAAATTATGTCTACCGGTTTTTGGAAAATTTATACATTCGTTATGAGAAATCTATGATCGACCTTATTCTATAAATATCTTTCAAAAGAAAAGCCGGCTGAAATTTTATGTCAACCACATCCCATCACCCAAGTTAACATATTAATTTTATGTCAACTCTCCCAACTGCTCTCTTAAGAAGTTGAGTGTATTACACACACAATTCACCTGTATGCGTTTTTTGGGACTATTATCCTAATATTTGATAATAAGACTTGCAAAAAACTCAAAAGAAAAAGGCGGGTATACCGCCTCTTATTCCTTATCAACGTCGCCGGTGTCTTTAAGTACAACCGAATCGATCAAATATCGTGGCCGGTGTTTGGTCTCCATATAAACTTTTCCGACGTATTCTCCCATTATTCCGAGAGAAACCATCGTCATTCCTCCCATTAAAAGGGAGACAAATATGCTGGTTGTGTATCCTGGAATGTTATTCCCCATGAAGAATTCAACCAAAGTGAATATTCCAAGTGCTATGCTGATAAGGAATATGATGAATCCTATCGCACTTATGATATGAAGCGGTCTTATACTCATGGAGGTTATACCGTCAAGTGCAAGGTTCAGCATTTTCTTTAAAGTATACTTGGATTTGCCGAATTCTCTTTCCTTTACATCAAAATATACAACATCCGACTGGAATCCCATCGTGGGGATAAGTCCTCTTAAGAAAAGGTTTGTTTCCTTATATTCAGAGAGCATATCAAGCGCTCTTTTCGACAAAAGTCTGTAATCCGCATGGTTCGTCATAATAGAAGCGCCAAGCGTATGCATCAGGCCGTAATATGCTGAAGCCGTCATCTTTTTGAAGAATCCGTCCGAACTTCTGTCATTTCTTATTCCATATACGACATCGCAGCCTTCGGTGAACTTTAAGACGAACTCATCCAAAGCCTCGATATCCTGCTGAAGATCGGCATCTATCGTAACCACGATATCTGCAAACTTTCTGGCAGTCATCATTCCGGCCATTATCGCATTTTGATGTCCACGGTTTGAAGAAAGTGCTACCGTTCCGAATACCGTATCGTTTTTTGTAAGCTCATGAAGCTTTGATAAGGTATCATCTTTGCTTCCGTCATCTACAAATAAAGCCTTAGAATAAGGAGATATCTTCCCCTCAGATACCATTCTTTGCAGTTTTTCCTTAACCTTGACCGCTGAATGGTCTATAGTCTCGCTTTCGTTATAGCACGGCAAAACAAGATATAATACCGGACATTTTCTGTTCATAATTCATCCTTTTTAAAGTTTATCGCAATGCTCTTCCAACATATCAAGGTTTATGTCGGAATGTTCTGTTTCCTTGGCAAATCTGTACGCAATATGAACGTAATCTTCGATCACGGGCTCTTTATCTTCCATGATACAGCCGATCACAAACAATTCATCTATCAAAAGAGTGCAAAATACGCTCATTGAAAGCTTTGCATATATCTCATCATCATATACAGCCCCAAGATAATATGTGTATATGAACGTATGAAGCACGTTTTCAAGTATCTTTTCATGATCGGGTGCATTAAGCAAAGAAAGATCAAAACTCGATATTTCATCTGCCGTGTGCTTTTCGTGGAAAAGATTAAGCATTACAAGTTCATCGTCCCACTTGTGATCAAGGCGCTCCATCCTGTAAAGTACCGGATCATTTTCAAATACCATTTTAACGAGGGATTCTTTATCGGATGGATCATTTAAGAGTTTTTCACCGTCTGAATACTCATCTATGATATCATCCATACCGATTATATCATTTTCTTCAAGCAGACCCTGAAGTTTTTTTCCAAATTCAAGAATATGCTTCATCCTTGAATATATTGAAAGCTTATTGTTATCAAGAATATCAAAGATCACATCACGGCTGTCACAGAGCCTTGTAAAAAAGAATGTATCAAAGTCGTCAAAATCATCTTCCAAAGGATCCGGAAGGTCATCTTCTTCACATACATATTCGTTTTTTCCGGTATTTCTGATGAGAGTATCCGCAGCTACTGGGCAGGATAACGATATCGACCATTCCCTTAGACCGTCATATTCTTCCACGTGACGCGGATACATGTGACATACCGTAGATAAGACATCTTCTCCTTCTTCAAGGACCAGTCTGCAAAGCCCCTTTTTGTTAAGAAGGGCACAATGACCGTTGCCGTTCATCTTTATGCAGGAATTCTCATAATCGACCGCTTCATCGATAAGGCTTTTAAGAGCGCCTTTATATTCTCTGAAATATGAAAGAGAATCTTCGTCTATATCTATCTGCCATCCATGACAACAATTATCAGAACACTCTGAATTGACGCAGGAAAATCCGTCATATGCCTTTTGCTTTACAACTCTCATAAAAGGTATTTTATCATAATAACGGTCAATAAAATAGCAATATTTGTCCTTGAGAGCGCAATGATTGACAAGCATAACCAAGGCAATAAGTATACCTTATTATTATATATAAGAAGCATTACACCATTGGGGTAAATATATTTACGGAGGGTTAAAAATGATAAGACAGACAGAAACCGAAAACGGTATAGTCAGAGGGCTTCCGGGAACAGATCCCAGAGTGACCGCATTTAAAGGCATTCCTTTTGCAGCTCCTCCCGTGGGAAAGAACCGTTGGAGAGCACCTCAAAAAGCCGAAAACTGGGATGGCGTATTGAACGCATATTCTTTCGGACCGATTTCGGTTCAGGATACACCCGGGCTCGGAACGGATATCTACTGCAGAGAATGGCATGTGGATCCCGAGATACCCATGGATGAGGACTGCTTATATCTGAATGTATGGACCGGAGCCAAAAAGACTGATGAAAAGCTTCCCGTTCTGGTGTGGTTCTTCGGTGGCGGATTCCAGTGGGGTTATCCTGCCGAGATGGAATTTGACGGTGAGCAGATCGCAAGAAGAGGCGTTGTTTTTGTCAGCGTTAACTACAGACTGGGTGCGATCGGATTCCTTACTCATCCCGAGATCACAAAAGAATCACCCGATGCTCCGGCAAACTTCGGTAATCTTGACCAGCAGTTCGGTCTTAAATGGGTTCGCCGTAACATAGAAAACTTCGGCGGAGATCCCGATAATATAACAATTGCAGGCCAGTCAGCCGGCGGGTCTTCCGTTCTGACACAGATGACGGCAAAGGATAACTTCGGTGATATCAAAAATGCCGTTATCATGAGCGGACTTATAAGAAATCCTTTTATCAAGGATCCGATCATCGTTCCCCGTGACATCAAAGAGACGGAAAAGCTCGGTGAAAAGTTCTTTGAATTCCTCGGAGTTAAGACACTTGATGAAGCAAGAGCCATCGATGCGATAACGATACGTGATAAATATGCCGAATTCCGCGCAGAAAACGGATTCATGGCAACCGTTATAGACCATAAGCTTGTTGAGGATGATCCGTATAAGCTCTTCCTTGACGGTAAATATGCACCGATTAACGTCATGAGCGGTAATACCCTAGATGAATTCCTTGCAAAGGCACCCAAGGAAGATACTGACGATGTCTTTGAAAAGGGCGATGTTCAGATAATCGAGGCTTCCGTAAAAGCAGTATTTGATTCAAATTCTCAGCGTCCTTCTAAAGGATCTATGTACTATTACAGGTTCAGGCCCGATATCCCCGGAGAAGATAACCCGGGATGTTTCCACTCATGCGACCTTTGGTTCTTCTTTAATACCATAAGCAAATGTTCAAGACCTTATAAGGGCCGTCATTATGAGCTTGCACTTAATATGTGCGATTATTTCACCAATTTTATCAAAACCGGGGATCCAAACGGAAACGGATTTGACGGTGCTCCTCTTCCCACATGGAAAAAATACAGCTACTACGACAAAAACGAGATGAATTTCACATCCGAAGGCCCGGTAGCTTCCATAGGCAATGAGCCCGACATAGATAAGGCTGCCCAACTGATAGGCGGCAGGGTTCAGGGCTTTAACCCTTATCTTCCTTCATGGGAATATATCCCTGACGGAGAACCCTATGTATTTGGTGACAGAGTATATGTATACGGCTCTCATGATCTTTTTAACGGAGCTACGTTCTGTCCCGGCGACTATGTTTGCTACTCTGCTCCCGTAACGGATTTAAGACGTTGGAAATATGAAGGTGTTACGTATAAAGCAACCCAGGAGCCCCGTAATCCCCAAAGGCTCGGCTGTTTATATGCTCCCGATGTTACAAAGGGACCTGACGGACGCTACTATTTATATTATGTGCTTGACAAAGAATGCGTTGTATCCGTTGCTGTATGCGATACTCCTGCAGGACATTACAAATTCTATGGATATGTACACTACGAGGACGGAACACTTCTTGGCGAAAAAGATGGCGATGAGCCTCAGTTCGATCCCGGAGTATTGACTGAAGGTGATATCACCCACCTTTACACAGGATTCTGCGGCCAGACCGATGCTTCAAGACACGGAGCAATGTACACAAAGCTTGATAAAGACATGCTCACGATACTTGAAGGACCTAAGTTTGTTGTTTCCGGCAAAGTTTATTCCGATGATACGGACTTTAAAGGACATGCATTCTTTGAAGCATCTTCGATAAGAAAACGCGGAGATCTTTATTACTTCGTATATTCTTCGGAAGTTATGCATGAGCTTTGCTACGCCGTTTCTAAATACCCCGACAGAGACTTTAAGTACGGCGGAGTCATCGTAAGTAACTGCGATATCGGTATCGACAGCTACAAGGATGCCGCAAAGCCCACGTGCTTCGGATCAAATAACCATGGAAGCATAATCGAGATAAATAACGAGTGGTATATTTTCTATCACCGCCATACTAACGGAAACTGGTTCTCACGTCAGGGTTGTCTTGAAAAAATCAAATTTCAACCCGATGGCTCAATTAAGCAGGTTGAAATCACATCTTGCGGCCCCAATAACGGTCCTTTAAGGGATGATACGGAATACCCGGCATTTATCGCATGTAACATATTCTGCGACAAGATGGATGAAATATACATTAATGCCAAAGTTCCCTGCATAACCCAGGACGGTGCCGACGGAGATCCCAATCTCGGTTATATTAAGAACATAACTCCGGGTTATACGGTAGGATTTAAGTATTTTGACATGAAGAATGTCAAAGGCCTTTATATTACAATGCAAGGCTACGGAAACGGATATTTTGAGGTCCGTACCGCGATAGACGGAGAAGTTCTCGGAAAGATCGATATCCATAACGCTAACATTCCCGAGCGTTTTGAGACCTCAATAAAGGAAACAAGCGGTGTAAATGCCCTCTATCTGACATTCTGCGGTGACGGAAACTTAAGGCTCAGATCGTTCGGCTTCATTCACTAAAAAGATAAGAGAATCAGGCTTCATTCATGAATAAGGGGATAACATGGAACTATACGAAAAGATAAGAAAAGAATGGCTTGAGGGAGACCTTAACAGGGATAAGGATCTTGTCGATCCTCCTGAGGTAAAAAGATATAATGACATTCCCTACGGTCCGGTGGAAAAATGGAACCTGCTCGACCTTTATGTTCCTAAGGATGACGCGCGTTCTCCTTTGCCCGTCATCGTAAGTATACACGGCGGAGGCTATGTTTATGGAACCAAGGAGATCTATCAGCATTACGGCATGAACCTTGCAAAAGGCGGCTTTGCTTTCATCAATTTTAACTACCGGCTGGCGCCTGAAAGCCCGTTTCCCGCGGCTTTGGAGGATTGTGTCAAAGTCATGACCTGGCTCTATGAAAATGCCGGTAAATACGATCTTGATACGGAAAATGTCTTTATGGTAGGCGATTCTGCAGGCGCACATTATACTTCTCTTTATCTTTGTGCATACTGCAATCCCTCTTATGCCGATCTTATTGGCATAAAGTCCGAAAAAAGAGTAAAGATCAAGGCATGCGCCCTTAATTGCGGAGTTTATGATCCTCTTAAACTAAGGTTCGAAGACGGCTTAGATGATTTTGTTACCTACCTTATGGGCGATGACTGGAGGGAAAAGTCCGATAAGTATCTGTGTGCGCATAATTACCTTACAAAAGACTATCCTCCCGTTTACCTCATGAGTGGGTTAAATGACTATCTCCTTCATCAATTTGAGCCAATGAAAAAACGTATTGACGAATTCGGCATTGAGCTAAGATCAAAAGTATACGGTGATGAGGAACCCGATAAAGCCTATCATGTATTCCATGTAGATATGAACAACCGGTTTCAAAAAGAATGCAATGACAATGAGCTTTTGTTCTTTAAAGAGCATATAAAATAATTTTATCTTACAGGCCAAAACAAAAGCCCGTACCTTCGTAACGAAGATACGGGCTAATTTTGTCATTTTACAGAAGTTTTTTACTTTACTATACGATTCCCTGAGCCTTCATTGCGTCAGCAACCTTAAGGAAGCCTGCAATGTTTGCACCTGCTACATAGTCACCGTCAAGGCCGTATTTCTTAGCTGCATCATCAAGGTTATGGAAGATATTTACCATGATGTTCTTAAGCTTTGAATCAACCTCTTCAAATGTCCATGACAGTCTTTCTGAGTTCTGGCTCATCTCGAGTGCTGAAGTAGCAACACCTCCGGCATTAGCTGCCTTTCCGGGAACAAAGTATACCTTATTCTGCTGGAAGTACTGGGTTGCCTCCAATGTAGTAGGCATGTTAGCACCTTCACAAACAGCGATAACGCCGTTAGCAACAAGCTTCTTGGCATCATCAAGGTTAAGTTCGTTCTGTGTTGCACAAGGAAGAGCTATATCAACCTTAACTTCCCACTGATTTGTTCCTTCGCTTGCCTTGTCATGATACTGAGCAGAAGGACGCTTAGCAGCATACTCTGTAAGACGTGCTCTCTTAACCTCTTTAACTTCCTTAAGAAGTTCTACATCGATTCCCTCGGGATCATAGATCCAACCTGTTGAATCGGAACATGTAACGGGTTTAGCACCAAGCTGCTGAGCTTTCTGGATAGCATAGATAGCAACATTACCCGAACCTGATACGGCGCATGTCTTGCCTGCGATATCGATTCCGTTGCTCTTTAACATTTCTTCCGTCATGTAAAGAAGTCCGTAACCTGTAGCTTCCGTACGTGCAAGTGATCCGCCGTATGAAAGTCCCTTCCCTGTAAGAACTCCTTCGTAAAGACCTGTAAGTCTCTTGTACTGACCGTACATGAAACCGATCTCTCTTGCTCCTGTTCCGATATCACCGGCAGGAACGTCCGTGTCAGCACCGATATATTTGAAAAGCTCGGTCATGAAGCTCTGGCAGAATGCCATAATCTCTCTGTCCGACTTGCCCTTGGGATCAAAGTCAGAACCACCCTTACCTCCACCGATAGGAAGTCCTGTAAGGGAATTTTTGAAAATCTGTTCAAATCCGAGGAACTTAATGATTCCGATGTTAACTGAGGGATGAAGTCTTAAACCTCCCTTGTAAGGTCCGATTGCTGAATTGAACTGAACTCTCATTGCATTGTTGACTTGTACCTGTCCCTTGTCATCTACCCAGGGAACTCTGAAAAGAATCTGTCTTTCGGGTGTAGTAAGCCTCTCAAGAAGGGCGTCCTTTCTGTACTCTTCTTCGTTAGCTTCGATAACTACACGAAGAGATTCAAGTACTTCTTTTACGGCCTGGTGGAATTCAGGCTGAGCGGGATTCTGGGCTACTACTCTCTCGTAAACCTCGTCAACGTATGACATCTTTTTTCCTCCTTCAACATTGTCTAAAGATTATTATTGTATAATTGTATACAATCTGCAAACAAAAATATTATATTAAATAAATTTTTTGTTGGCAAGAGTTTTTTTACAAAAATAAAACGGGATATCAGATATCCCGTTTCGTTAAACATTACTTATCTTATTTTACTCTTCATCAAGGAATTCGCTCTTAACGTAGCCAAACTCTCCCTTGTATTTTACCTTGGACCATCCGCTTGTCATGGATTCCACAAGTTCAAGCTTGTCTCCGGTATACAGAGTGGTTATGATCTCCGCATCGGTACTTGCTTCTTTTCTTAACCTTACGCCGGAATCATTGATCTTTACGGTTCCCTTTGAAGTAGTAGACGTGGAAGTCTGGGGTTCTTGGACAGTCTCTTCCGCATTATCCGTATTATCCCCATCCGTGTTTTCGGTGTTTTCATCACCGATCGTAACGGTCTGAACGGCCTCAAGGAACTCTGTCTTTATGAATGCGGATCCGCCGTTATATTCAATCTCCGACCAGCCGTTTCCTTTTTCTTCGATAAGATTGAACTCCTGTCCTATCTGGGCCTTGTCGATCTTGTCGGCTGTTTCGGAATCAGACTTTCTGATATTTACGACATCCGTTGCCTTAACCTTGGTAACCACAACAGCTACATTGTCAGAAGGTGCGGTTTCGTCGGTGACTTCTTCCGTTGCGGGAGATTCCATGCTTGCAAGAGCTTCACCTATCTCCTCTTTCATCTTTTCGGTGAAATATGCAACGAACTCGTTTACTTCCGTATTTTCAGCAAGAAGGTCGTTATATTCAACGGTAATCCTGTTCTGAAGATCGATATAATCATCCTGAATTACAAGGCTTGATACATATTCATAGATGGGATCATCATCAGATGTCGTGTTATATATCCTGTAATCGCCGTTTTCCGTTGACTCAAGATAATAAGTCTGAAGTCCCGGAAGTGGTGTCTCAAGATCCTTGAACTTTGTCTTCGATGTTACATAAGCAACATAGGAACTATCGGTAAGACCGGGCTTTGTGTATACGGTGATATCCTGAAAAGGCTCTATATACTTGCTCTGTTCCTTTATCCTTATCTTTTCGACTTCATTAAGGTTGGTATTCATTGAAGCAACAGTAAGAACATCTCCCTTTGCCATGGCATCATAGTAATCCTTGATAAAAGAATTGATCTCGGGGTGTGTATTTTCTTCAAGATCATATACGGGCGCTTCAAGTGTATTCGTGATGCCTTCGGATGCAACAGCATTTGCCTGTGCGGCAAGGGCAGCTTCAGCAGCCTGCTTTTCCAAAGCTTCTCTTTTATTTGCGTTTACAGCTATAAGAACAGTGATGAGTATGCAGAGTATCAAAAATACCGGCATTACTATCTTACTGTGTTCATATACCCATTCCTTAATGATCGAAAACTTTTCCTTGATTACTGAAAAAGTCTTTTTATCATTCATAATAAATTTATTTCCTTTCAAGGCTTAACCTTCAATGCACCCGACAGGAATCGAACCTGCATTAAAGGCGTCGGAGGCCTTCGTTCTATCCGTTAGACTACGGGTGCTGATATGTTACAGATTTGTTACACACCACTCGCATTATGATAACACAAGAACGTCAAAAAGTCTAGTTTTCATCCCTTTCCGAGGCCAGGCGGACAGTTCCTGAATTCTTTTCGTAGATATATACGGAATCGGAAAGAATATCCTGGGGATCAAGTTCTGTTTCGTTGACCTCCGATACCATGTTATGAAGCTCTGAACCGGGTATCAGATCGTTTTTAGGGAGCAGTATCAGTTCATGAATAGAACTTGGAAGGATAAAGATGTCACTTTCCTTTTCATCCGAAAGATCCTTGATAAGGTCCGAATAGATCAAAGCAGAAGCTCCGAATAGATTTTTGCTGTTTGAAAGCACATACATTTCGGGATCAAAGTCCATATTTTCATCAGGCAGCCTGTCTTTTATAAGATCGATCATCGAACGGATATTGTCCCCGTGGGAATCCCGCATGTTCTTAAGTGCTATATCGTAAAGTTCATCTTCCGTAACATTCCATTTCTTCATAAGAGAATAATGGATAACTACGGTCCCTCCCGAGATCTGTCCCGAACTTACAAGACCGTCTTTAATGTCAAAATAATAACAGATCGAAAGATCAAGGAAATCCCTGTGCGGGACATCATCAAGCAGCTCTTTGTTCATCGCCGTGTTAATTAGCTTAAATGCTATCCTGTCCCTGATATTGTCGTATTCGAATATGCTCTCGAGATCACGGCTCTTTTCGATAACGGATGCTTTTAATATATTTGAGATACGATCGGCCACATCTTCAATGTCCTTATCCTCCATATCCTCCCTGTAATATCCGTCTATATAGACCGTCGGACAAACACTTCTTTCAAATGTACCCGCCATGATTCCGGTGTAGATAACACCATTGTTCTTGCAGACCTTACGGCTGCTTATCTCAAGATCATCGCCAAGTTTTTCTTTAACCGCATATGTAACCTTTTCTTCAAAATCGTTAAATACCATATTTATTCCTTTCTTTAAAAACCAAAACAAAAAGGCAATAACAAATGTTATTGCCTTACAAGCTTACTTATTAAAGAAAAGATACTGCTTATACTCTTGAGAGATACTCTCCTGTTCTGGTATCGATCTTAATAACGTCTCCCTGCTCTACAAAGAGAGGAACAGCAACCTGTGCGCCGGTCTCAACAATAGCGGGCTTTGTAGCACCTGTAGCCGTATCACCCTTGAATCCGGGCTCTGTCTCTGTTATTGCAAGTTCTACAAAGAGCGGAGGCTCTATTGAGAATACTGATCCGTTATAGCTGCAAACCTTAACCATTTCGTTTTCTTTAACGAACTTAAGGGAATCTCCTACTGTATCGGTATTCAAAGCGATCTGCTCATAGTTCTCAACATCCATGAAGTTGAAAAGATCGCCGTCTGAATAAAGATACTGCATATCTTTTCTATCAATACGTGCCTGGGGACATTTTTCAGTAGGTCTGAAAGTCTTTTCCACAACGCCGCCGTTAATGACATTCTTAAGCTTTGTTCTGACGAAAGCCGCACCTTTACCGGGCTTTACGTGCTGAAACTCAATGATCTGGTAAACTGAACCTTCAAGTTCTATGGTAATACCATTTCTGAAATCACCTGCAGAAATCATAACTTATTAATCCTCCTAACAAACTACAATACAATTCCAAAACATTTTATTACAAAAATATTAATATTACAAGGAAAACTTATCATTTAACCTTATTTTCAATGATAAGATCCATGGCATCGAGATATCCTTTAAATCCTCTGCCCTTTATCAGGGTGTCGCAACCGCCTGATGTGACCGATGTCTTTCTGAATTCCTCACGTGAATCTATATCACTTATATGTATCTCAACTTTAGGCATATCCACGGAGCGGAGCGCATCCAATATTGCGTAACTGTAATGTGTATAAGCGCCCGGATTTATAACTATCCCGTCAGTCTTGTTTAGATATGCTTCCTGTATCTTATCAATGATCGCACCTTCATGGTTTGACTGAAACAATTCAACGGATACGTTTTTCTTTGCAGCATGATCTTTTATCATTTCACAAAGAGCTTCATAGTTTTCTTTTCCGTATATCTCGGGCTCCCTTATTCCAAGGAAATTAAGGTTTGGCCCGTTAATAATCAACAATTTCATCGCTTGCCTCCATATAAAGGGATTCTCTTTTGTTAAGCAGTTCTTTAATCGTCTTAAGTCTGTCAACATCCTTAAGAAGCGGCCGGTCATCGGATCTTGCTACCCTTTTAGCCAGAGTTTCGGCATCAGCTCTTAAATAAACGACCGTTCCAAGGGTTTTTATTCGGGGTATATTCCTTTTTTGGCACATCCCTCCGCCCAAAGATATAACATATCTGTTTTCGGAGTCTTTTTCGATAAGCTCCTTTATCTCTCCAAGAGCTTCATATTCCATGTCACGGAAAGCAGGTTCACCAAGTTTTTCAAATATATCATTGATGCTCATGCCCATTTTATTGACTATATAATCGTCTGTATCAATGAATTTATAACCGCTTTCCTTACATAGTCTCTTTCCGACGGTCGATTTACCGCATCCCATCATGCCGCAGAGCACAAGTACCCTTTTCATGGAGATCAGCATGTTTAGAAAACAGTCCATCTCTATATCATGGGGAACGTCATTTACGTTGTTTATAAGCTTAAAAGCTTCAACTCCCTGGTAAAGCAGCATCCTAAGGCCGTTGTATGCGAATTTGCCGGATGATCTTAGGCTCTTCATAAACACAGTCTCAAGAGGATTATAGATAAGATCAAAGCCCGCTGCGGCGTCAGATAAAAGCTTTTCATCTTCTATAACGCACTTTTGGGTATCGGGATACATTCCGACGCTCGTTGTCTGAATGATAAGGTCAAAGCCTTCTGAAGCGTATTTATCAAAATCCGAAAGAGGTAATATTCCTTCCTCACGTACGGTCCTGTTAAAAATGTAAATCTTTGCGGCACCTTTTATCGAACATAAATATCTGACTGCCTTTGATGCTCCGCCGGCACCGAGTATTGCAACTTTCTTATCCTTAAGTTCAAGGCCGTAATCCGAAAGTGCACGAGAAAGTCCTGAGTAATCAGTATTGTACCCGTATAAACCGTCCTCTTTACAGACTATGGTATTGCAGGCTCCAATGTTCTTTACAGGAGCATCGACATAGGACAAATGTTTAATAACACCTGTTTTGTATGGAATAGTAACATTAACACCTTTTATTCCGTTTTTACATAGAGAAGTCACGACCTCATCAAGAGCTTCCGCTTCGGTATCAAAAAGATCGTATGAGACATCTATACCAAGCCTGTGGCCAAGATATTCATGTATGACCGGTGAGATCGAATGGCCGAGCGGATGGCCGATGAGTCCTGAATTTACGTTTTTACTTTTCAAGATAAACCCTGCCTTTCCTTAAGCAGTAAGTTCTGTAGAACAGCAAGATGAGTTTTTCCGGGATCCTTTTTAATATGATCTGGATCTCCTCTTTTTTGTCGATCGGTTTTACAAGTATGGAATCAATACCGGAATTATTGGCGCACCATATATCCGTAAAAAGCTGGTCACCGACTAATATGGTATTGCTCTTATCCGTACCCATCATTTTAAATGATTTGAGTACTCCATTTTTTGAAGGCTTTCCGGCTTTATATATATACTGACAGTCCACGGCATCATTGAACATCTTTACCCTGGGCTCCTTGTTGTTCGAGAGAAATAACACTTGATATCCTATGGATTTAAGTTTCTTCATAAGCTCTATCGCGCGGTCATCTGCCGGATAGCCGTGAGGAACAAGCGTATTATCTATATCAAAGATGATGCCCCTTTTTCCTTCGGAATAAAGAGCTTCAAAATCGATCCCGTATGTGGAATGTACATATCTTGTGGGATATAATTTCCTGAACATGGTTTAGATTATACCAAAAAATGGCAATAATGAAAGCCTTAAAGATATCTTTAAGGCTTTCATTAACCAAATTTTTTTAAGGAGAACTATTTATAAATCATTTTTGGGGAGGGAGGTAAAAATGATTATTTTGCTATTACTATTCCGTCGCCCGTAAACAGATCTTTTGAACTGCCTACGAAGTAAGAATACTCTGAAAGGATATCATCCTTTCTCATATTGGAGATCGCCTTTTCCATATCAAGGGACTTAACCGATACTTCAGATCCGATATTTGAAAAATCATCCTCTTTGTTAAAGGTAAGTGAGATGTCTTCAAGCTTTGCGTTTTGAACTTCAACGCGAGATATCTCCTGTTCCTTTACCTGAGATAACTGCTCGGCTGCTTTAGCTTCTTCAGCTGTCTTTACTTCTTTGGGAGTTACCTGAGGAATGTTCTTTATGTATGAATTGTATGCCAGATAATTGTCTAGTCCGTTATGGAACTGAATACCCATCTCTGAATCCTTTCATACTTTGGTGATACCTTTATCACCCTTGTGATAAATATATCGGCGGATTAGATGGATACTTTAGCAATATATTTATCTGGTATGAAATTATATTGACGAAAGTAGTACTTTAGTATATTGATCCTTGGGGGTTCTGTATACAACCTTGGGATCGCCTTCTTCTACGATCACCCCGTCTTTAAGAATGATGAGTCTGTCACAGAAGTTATATACTACCCTGAGATCATGAGATATAAAGAGGATCGAAAGATCCAGCTTTTTTTGAAGGTCACGCAATAATTCAAGGATCTGTGCCTGGATCGTCACATCAAGAGCCGATACGGGCTCATCCGCAATAAGTAACCTGGGCTGAGACATGAGCGCACGTCCGATGCAGACTCTTTGCCTTTGTCCGCCCGAAAGTTCCTTGGGATAGCGCTTTAAATGCTCTTCTTTTAACCCGACGAGATTTATCATCTCGAGCACCTTATTGGATCTTTCATCAGGGTCCTTTTCGCCCCTTAAATAGAGCGCCTCATCAAGGAGCCATCCTATCCTCTTTGCGGGATTAAGGCTGCCTGCAGGATCCTGAAACACCATCGAAGGCGCGGCATTATCCATGATGACTTCACCCTCATAAGGCACAAGTCCCAGTACGGCTTTTGCGATAGTCGATTTTCCGGAGCCCGACTCTCCTACAAGGCCCAGAATCTGACCTTCTTTTATTTCAAAAGAAACGCCCTTTAAGACGTGCTTAGTGACCGTATGTGAGAAAAGAAGCCCCTGACTGTCTTTAAAGCTGACATTCAAGTCTTTTACTTTAAGGATTTCATTCATCTTGTAGTCCGTTTCCAAGATCTATATCGATCTTAGGTATAGCTGCTATGAGTTTCTTTGTGTATTCCTCTTTGGGATCTTCAAATATCGCTTTGACGGGTCCGCTCTCTACTATGTAACCGTCCTTCATTACAAGGACTCTCCGGCATAAAGTACTTACCAAACTAAGATCATGCGAGATAAAAATGATAGCCGTATTTCTTTGTTCGTTAAGCTTCTTTAAAAGCTTTACTATCTGGGCCTGGATGGTAACATCAAGCGCAGTCGTAGGTTCATCGGCAATAAGGATCTTGGGTTCCATTATCATTGCGGTCGCTATCATGATCCTCTGCCTCATTCCGCCCGAGAGCTCATGCGGATACTGCTTCATCACATGCTCGGGATCGCGAAGATCGACCTCTTTTAATATCTTAAGGACCTTTTCATATCTTTGCTCCTTATCAAGGTCTGTATGTATCCTCAAAGGCTCCTCAACCTGGTCATATATCCTTTTGACCGGATTAAGGCTCGTCAAGGGCTCCTGGAAGATCATGCTTATGTCATTACCCTGGATGCTTCTTAATTCATTTCTTGAGATGGTAAGGAGGTCTTTTCCGTCATAATAGATATGTCCGCGCTTTTTCATGTCCTTACGCGAGAGCAATCCTGCTATCGCAAGGGCCGACATGGACTTTCCGGAACCTGATTCTCCCACAAGTCCGACTATCTCGCCTTCCTTAAGCTCAAGGTCAAAATCATATACTACCGTCTCGGGTATTATATGATCGTGAAATTCAATATTCAGATCCTGCACTTCAAGTATGATATCTTCTTTCATCTTTATCACTTTTCAAACGAATCCGACATAAGTCCGAATCCCAAGACAAGCAGTATGAGCGCAAGTCCGGGAAAGAGTGCGTAATTCGGTGCCTTGAATAAATACGCCTGGGCTTCGGAAAGCATTCTTCCAAGGCTTGGATCCGGCGGCTGAACGCCAATACCTAAAAAGCTCATCGAAGCTTCGGCAAGTACTGCATTGTTAAACCCTATAAGGATAGCATTAAGAAGGACTCTTAATGTATTAGGCAGTATATGTATGACCATGATACGAAGGTGTGAAGCTCCCATAAGACGAGCACACTTTACATAGTCCATATTCCTGTTTTTAAGGAACTCTCCTCTTACGATCCTTGCAAAGCTGGGTACAAAAGCTATTCCCAGCGCTATCACAACCTGGTAAGTACCCGGTCCCAAAAGACTGATGAATAAAAGTGCGAGCAATATACTGGGGAAAGCAAAGATCGCATCGTTTACCCTCATCAGTATCTCATCTATCACACCGCCGAAATACCCTGTCGCAGCTCCTATGATCACTCCGAAAATCGTTCCGATAAACACCGTTCCAAGGGCTATAAGGAAAGTAGATAAGCTGCCCTGCATGACTCTGCTTAATATCTCGCGTCCGAAATTATCGCAACCGAAAGGATGGGCAAGCGAAGGCTTTGCGAATTTGAGCGTGGCATCGATCGCATTGGGATCACGAAGCGGCAATATCTTTCCCGCAAGTATAAAAAGTGCCATGAAACATATGATGGATGCTCCGAGTATGAAATTGATATTCTTTATCCTATTCTTCAAAGCTTATCCTCGGATCTATGAGACTGTAGATTATATCAATAAGCATGTTAACCAAAAGGACCATTGCGCTTATTATTACGATTATGGCAAGCACAACGGGATAATCCCTGTTTGATATCGATGTCAAAAGGATCCTTCCAAGTCCTGGAATGCTGAACACCTGCTCTACTATGATACTTCCTGCGATCATATCTGTAAGGGCCATTCCAAGGAATGTGATAACGGGAAGGATCGCGTTTTTAAGCATGTGTCCGTAAAGAACACCGTTTGTTGAATTACCCTTTGAATATGCAGTCCTTACATAATCCATATTATATTCGGAAATAAGCGAACCTCTAAGAAGCTTTATGGCCATCGTCGCTTTAGGAAGGGCTATAGCCAAAGAAGGGAAAAACATGTACCACAAAAAGCTCCCGAAGTCCTTCTGATATGAAACATATCCGCCGGGAGTAAAAAGCTTTAATACTCTTCCGAATATAAAAGTAAGGAGTATCCCTGAAAAGAAAGGAGGGATGGACATAATGATCTGGTTTAAGATTATGACCGTACGGTCGAGAGCACTTCCCTGGTGCTTTGATGTGTGAATACCAAGGGGAATTGCAATGATGATCATCAAAAAGAAAGCCATTATCGCCATAGTCGCAGTAACGGGTACCTTTTCAAGGATCATGCTGCGGACGTTTATCTTGTAGCTGTAGGAAACGCCCATATCTCCGCGCATGAAGTTAAAAAACCATCTGAAATATCTTAAGATGACAGGATCGTCAAGGTGAAGTTCGCGGCGCAAAGCTTCCACTCTTTCGGGAGTGGCATCAGTGCCGAGGATCGAGATCACCGGATCGCCGGATATGAGATTAAACGCAAGAAAAACGAATAACGTTACCATGATGATGGTGATCACCATGGTAACGAACTTCTTTAACGCATATCGCATCAAGCATGCTCCTTATTCGGCAAGCCTGAGCTTAGCCATATCCTGAATGTAAAGGGGATAAAACTCGTATCCGGTATATTTATTGTTTATTGCAACAAATTCCGGAAGATCCTGAATATATACGTTAGCCGCATCTTCTGAAAGGATGCGTTCGCATTCTTTGTAATATTTTGTTTTTTCAGCATCATTAAGTGCTGCCCTGGCATTAGCAAAAGCAACGTCATAATCGGCATTGTTGTAGTTGATGAAGTTTTTTGAATCGGTCGAAACAAATCTCTGAAGGAGTGAAGCTGCTGTAAGAGAAGAAGCATCGACACCTATAACGGTTGATTCAAACTGTCTTTTTGAATATACATCCGAAAGCCAGCTGTCCCACTCGATGAGCTTGATGTTGGCCTTTACACCGATCTTAGCAAACTCATCTGCAAGAACCTGTGCGGTCTCAACGTGCTGTGTGTAATTTGAAGGAACGGTTATATCAAACTCAAATCCGTCAGGATATCCTGCATCCGCTAACAGAGCCTTGGCCTTTTCGATGTCAGTGTTATATGTATCGTTAAGCTCGCTCATATAATACTTTCCGAATGCGGGGAATACCGAAGATCCGATCTCGGTTCCTTTTCCGTCCGATACAAACTGCATAACCTCGGCAGGATCTGCCGCATAGCAAAGAGCCTGTCTAACCCTTGGATCATCAAAAGGCTTGAAGGCATTGTTAAGATAAAGAGCCTGAACAAGGTTCATGGTTCCTTCCAAAACGGTAAAGTTATCATCAAGAAGTTCAGCCTGCGAAAGAGGGATCCTGGGAAGAAGGTCAATAGCACCTGACTGAAGTTCCATTGCTACGGTATCCATGTTACCTACAACCTTAAAGATGACCGTTTCAATATGAGCTTCATGTTCATCGTCATAATAATCGTCAAACTTCTTTATAACGAAATTCTCCTGGGGAGAACGTGACTCGAACTTATAAGGGCCTGCACCGATAGGGTTGGTATCGGGTTCCGGATTATCCTCGGGGATAATAGCCGTTGTCATGTACGCAAGGAACTCCGTATCGGGCTCATTTAAAGTAACGATGAACTTATCATCATCGATACTTGTACTTTTAACATTGGAATATGCGGCAACAAGCGGAGCATCTCCGACTGCAACGGAACATCTGTCTATTGAATACTTAACATCTTCCGGAGTAACCAAAGTTCCGTCGTGGAACTTAACACCTTTTCTTAAGGTGAATGTGTAAGTAAGAGCATCATCCGATATCTCGTACTTTGAACAAAGAGCCGGATAATAATCACCGTTGGGGTCAACCTTAACAAGGCCGTCAAATATATTGAACAACACCTCTCTGGTTCCTGCCGCAGCTACTTTGTGAGGGTCAAGACTGTCTTCAAGGTCCTGCGGAATGCCGACAGTGATGGAAGAACCTGCTTCATTCTTGTCACCTGCGCATCCGCACAGTGCAACAGACATCACAGCTATAAGGGCAAATAAAAGCAGCACCTTTTGAGTTGTTTTTTTCATTGATCTGAATCCTTTCTGTATTGTCCTATATCGCTCAAAATTGCATGTCAACTTTACATTGACATGCAATCCTTCAGCATTGACATATTAACAGTTATTAGAAATTAATTCAATACCTTCTTTAATTCATCCATGAATGTATTGATATCTTTGAATTCTCTGTATACTGATGCAAATCTTACATAAGCTACGGAATCAACGTCCTTTAACTTCTCCATTACGAGTTCACCGATAACAGAGCTGGGGATCTCTCTTTCTTCCTTTGAGTAGATCTCTGTTTCGACCGAATCAACGATCTCCTGTATCTGCTTTGCCGAAACGGGACGCTTGTGGCAGGCTCTTAATACACCGGATTCGATCTTGGCTCTGTCAAACGCCTCTCTATTATCATCTTTCTTAACTATGATGAGCGGTATGGTCTCAACCTTTTCGTAGGTAGTGAATCTTTTATCGCATTCGTCACAGACTCTTCTTCTCCTTATGGAGTTATTCTCCTCGGCAGGTCTTGAGTCTATAACTCTGGTGTTTTCATGGCCGCAAAAAGGACACTTCATGAATCATTTCCCCCTATATGTATGGATTAATTTAACAACCAGATACAGTATATACTAATTTTGAAAATTATGTCAACTATTTTCTGTTAACCGACTTTGCATAACGGCATAAAAAAGGACTGCCAAACGGCAGTCCCAAAAATTTTTAATTATTTCTTCTGAAGGAAATCGGGAATATTGAGCTTTGTTTCCTTAACATTGCTCCTTATATCCGAAGGAGAAGTGATACCCGTAGGCACGCTTGATGCGTTATTCATCCTGGGGATGGAACCCGTTGAACGGTTCTGCAAAACATTAAGTTCGGGAACTCCGCCTTCCTGTGCATTTCCGACAGGTCTTGCAGAGAAGTTCTGCATAGCGGGTCTTTGTAATGACTTGTTAAAGAATACTCCCTTAACCGATGTAGCGTTTGTAGGAAGCGTATCATCATGGATACCCGTAGCGATAACCGTAACGGTACATGTATCGGGCTCTGTTACATCAAAGTTTGCACCGAATATGATATTAACGTCATCTCCCGCAACTTCCTTAACGGAATCGGCTGCGATCTGAACGTCCCAACCTGAGATATCTCCGGTAACGTTGATGATGAGGTCCGTAGCTCCGTTTACCGATGTATCAAGCAAAGGTGACTCGATAGCCATCTTGGCTGCATCTGAAGCTTTATCTTCTCCCTTTCCTTTACCGATACCAACGTAAGCGACACCCTTGTCTTTCATGATGGTGCGTACATCGGCAAAGTCGAGGTTGATCATTGCATTTTCATTGATAAGATCAGTGATTCCCTGAACTGACTGCTGAAGCACTTCATCAGCCTTTTTAAGAGCATCGGGGAAAGTGGTCTTTCTGTCGATTATCTCGTATATCTTTTCATTGGGGATAACGATCATCGTATCAACGCAGTCCTTAATATTTGCAATACCTGCGTTGGCATTTTTCATTCTGATATTTCCTTCAAAAGGGAAAGGCTTTGTAACAACGGCGATAGTAAGGATACCCATTTCCTTGGCGATTCTTGCTACAACAGGAGCAGCTCCTGTTCCTGTTCCGCCGCCCATACCACAGGTAACGAAAACCATATCTGCACCTTTTAATGCTGCCTGGATCTCGTCAACGTTCTCTTCTGCAGCCTTTTCACCGATCTCGGGCTGTGCACCGGCACCAAGTCCCTTGGTGAGCTTTTCTCCGATCTGGATAACCTTGGGTGCTTTACAACGGCTAAGCGCCTGCTTATCGGCATTGATTCCGATAAACTCAACGTGCTTAACGTTCTCATCAACCATTCTATCTATAGCGTTGCCACCGGCGCCGCCGACTCCGGCAACAATGATTCGCGCTCCTGCAACGTTTTCGTCTGTCTTGATCTCTAACACTGTGAGTCCTCCCCCTTGGTAGTCTCCTTAAAATAATCGCATATTATATATTACTTTTTTTCTTAGTTTATTTCAACAAGAAAGTTGCGATAACATTTGTATTTTAATTATCATCGGGCTCAAAAGACACTGTCTTGGTCTCTTCCGTATAGTTTTCCATACGTAATTCTCCCGATCTTCCCTCTATTTCAGGCAGCATATACTGGAGTTTCATGATCTTTTCATCAAGTTCGACAGCTTCTCCGAGCGCAACCCTTATATCATCAAAGTATAAGGTTATGGATTTATCCTTGCCGAAATAGATCCTATCTATCGAAAGATTATATTTATTTACAAGCTGAGTAATGCTGAGGATAGACTCAAATACTCCGGGATCTTCAACAGGCAAAGGCTCGTATAAAACGACATGTTCAAAAGAAAGCCCCGTTACCTGAGGGATGCCGGGTGTTTTCTTTTCCGAGGACTCAACGATGATACCGTCTTTATCAAAATACATGTATTTTTCAAGATATTCAACGTATCCTGCCACAGCCTTTTCGTAAACATCTATCTTTACGGTATTTGGATCCAGTACGGATACGTCCATCGTTGAAATGAACGGGATATCCTTGATCTTTTTGTTTCTGTACTTTATGGAAAGGACGATGGAATTATCGTTTAAAGGACCGTCCATTACCATGCCCATGATCTCTTCGTTTGAATAATGGACGTTTCCTTCAACATAGACGGTATTGACCTTATAATTTACAAGAACATAAACGATCGCGATAAAAAGCGCGATCGTAAAAACCGACAGAAGACCCGATATGATAAAGATACTTTTGTGATTCCTGAAATAATCCACTTATGAATCCCTGACGGTGATGCCACGCTGAACCGAGAAAACAAGACCTACCTCAAAAAGCAGCGCAACTACCGAAGATCCTCCGTAACTTATAAACGGAAGCGAGATTCCGGTGTTGGGGATCGTATTTGTTACGACTGCGATATTGAGTATGACCTGGATCGCTATATGACCCATGAATCCGACAACGAGCAGCGCACCGAACATATCCGTTGCATTGTTGACCGTTACCATACATCTCCAAAGGAGCATAAGGAATAAAGCTATGACACAAAGTGCACCGAAGAAACCTAACTCTTCACATATTATTGAAAAGATCATATCGTTTTGTGCTTCCGGAAGGAAACCGAGCTTTTGCATACTTTGTCCGATACCCTTTCCGAACATGCCCCCGGAACCTATAGCATAAAGCGCCTGGAGCGTCTGGAAACCTTTTCCCGAAGCGTATGCATTGGGATCAAGCCAGGCTAGTATTCTTTCTCCTCTGAATCCCATTGCGGCGCCCTTGTTCTGAACGACAACATATACCATAAGTGCAGTTACCGCGGCACCAAACAGCGTCATTAGCACGAACTTTTTGTAGTCGGTGCTTACAACAAAGCACATGATGAACGCGATACCGAAAACTATGATAGCGGAACTAAGGTTTCTCGTTATGACATATATCGCTATTACCATCGGAACCGAAGATCCGACAGCTATAAAAAATCCTTTCCATGTAGTGATTGCATTTCCGAGCCTGCATACGATATGCGCAAGCGAAATGATGATGGCAAGCTTTGCAACCTCGGCAGGCTGGATTGAAGTTCCCATGAATCTGAGCCATCTTTTTGCTCCGTTTGCTTCGTATCCGAAAGGAATGATGAGGAATAACAATCCCATCGCAAAGATATATGCAAGCCCCCAGAATCTTTCCCAAAGTCTGTATGGCGTGATCGCAACAACAAACATGACGACAAGACCCACAACTGTACTTATCGCCTGTTTTCTGAAATAGTAGGTCGGATCGTTAAAAGTAACGCTCGCCTCATACGAACTGACGGAATATAAGACCACCAGTCCGAATATGATAAGCAGTATGACCGTCAGCATCAGCGTTGAATCAAAGAATCTGCTGGTCGAGTATTTTTTTAAGGTAAATCTGTCTGCCATTATCCTTACCTTTTATCGGGGCTGTTTTTCAACGACACTGCCGTTTTCATCATATGTTATCTCTTTGATCCCGTTATTTTCATCGGGAGTTTCTTCTCCTTCATCCGAGAAGGATCCCCCGATCGTTGCACCGGTTTCGGGGTCAACGAATTCACCGGTATTGGGATCGACTGCATAACCGGTCTCGGGATCTATCTCAAACGTCTTCCAAATCTCACCGGGACCTTGTGATGCTTCATCAGGTACGCTTTGAATCTCTTCAGTATTTTCGGCGTTTTCAGTACCCTCTTCAAGCAGTTCTTCTTCCGTCTTTACGGGTGTTGTTATCTCTATCTTAAGCTCATCAAGCTCTGCTCTTTCCTTGTCGCTTAATTCTTCTGTCATGAAGATTCCAAGATAAGGAAGAGCTTCGGTAAGTATGCTTCTTACGATCCTTGTTGCAAACTTTGCATCGTCCTGGTATCTAACGTTCGGTCTGTCGACTACGACGTAGATTGCGATCTGCGGATCATCAACCGGTGCATATCCAAGGAAAGAAACAACATATTCGTTATTCTTTCGGGGAAGCGTCTCAGCAGTTCCGGTCTTTCCTCCTATTATGTATCCGGCAGGCCTTGCTGTCTTTCCGGTTCCATGCTCTCCGGTAACTACATTATTACACATAGAGATTATCATGTCCGATGTATCACGTGAGATAGTCTGCTTCAATAATCTGGGCTCGATATTTTCAACTGTCGCACCGGATGAATTGATGACCTTTTTAACAAGGTGCGGCTCGTAATAATATCCGCCGTTTATAAGTGAAGAAAAGGCTGCGATCATCTGTATCATTGTGCAGTTATAACCCTGTCCGAAAGAACATGTCGCAAGCTCAGACGATCTCATGTTATCAGCCGAGTATATCAAAGAGGCGGTTCTTGCCTCACCGGCAAGATCGATGTTCGTCTTTAATCCCATGTTGAATATATGCTGGAAATTGGTAAAGTTTTTTACTCCCTCGGCCTGGGCAACATACATCATACAAACGTTGCACGAACGCTCTATTCCTTCTGCGACCGTAAGGATTCCGTCACCGTAAGTGTTATGGCACTTGATCTCATGTCCGCCGACTTCAAGCTTTCCTTCACAGTTATAGCTTTCATTTCCTTTTATCGCACCGCATTCGATCGCAGATGCAACCGTAAGGGGCTTTGATACGGAACCGGGCTCATACGCATCAGAGATGCAGAAGTTCTTCCAAAGGGCATTGTAGTTTTGGTAAAGTGCATCACCCTCGATAGTATTAACGTTCTCTTCCGTAATATAAACCTTGTCTCCTGTCTCCTCATCGATAACCTTGTTTCCGTTATCATCGAGCATCGTCATGCCGATAAGGGCTTCTTTGTTCCTTGTATCATTAAGGTTAAAATCGGGGTATGAAGCCATCGCGAGGATCTCTCCCGAATTCACATCCATAATGATGCAGCCTAAATTGTTTGCACCGTTTCCGGTATGGAAGTTATTCTCGTATTCGTCGTTAAACTTCTTGAGATACTTTTCGACCATGGCCTGAAGATTGGCATCTATAGTCGTAACGATACTGTTACCGTCTTCAGCGGATATTGTAGTCCTTTCAAGCGTTCCTTCTTCATTCATGAACCCGTATTCACGTCCGGGAGTTCCGCTTAAGACATCGTTATAATATTCTTCAAGCCCATATGATCCGACATCATCGGCTGTCGTAAATCCAAGAACATCACAGGCAAGTGAATTTCCGGGATAAAGTCTCTGGTATTCTTCTTCAAACCAGATCCCCTTGATCTTTGAATCGGGTTCACTCTGCATTGCGATGAAATTCTGTATATTTTCATAAGGAAGCTTTTTTGCCAGGATATAATATCTTGATGTTTCCTTGTTCTGTTCAAAATAATCTCTGACCTTTGCGGTATCAATTCCAAATTCGCTTCGAAGTGCGGCAAACGTCGGCTCTATGGCATCTTCATCCGAACTCAAAAGAACACTGTCTAGAATTACCGTATAAACCTTTTCAGATGTTGCAAGGATGTTTCCGTTGGTATCAAGAATGGATCCTCTCCTAAAAGGAATGGTCACGCTGTCATATTTCTGTTGTGATAAAACCTGCTTTTTATACTGCTGGCCATTGTCACGTGTTATCGCATAAAGCCTGTAAATAAGGCAAACAAAAAGAAGTAGTACTATTACAAATAGCACTACCAGCTTTTTTTTCATGGGCGTTGTGAATGGTCTTTGTTGATAGGGTTCGTTCAAAACTGCTCCTAATCGGGGATCTTTCCTGTCTGTCTGACGTAGTCGGATCCTTCTCCGTTAAATGCTATGATCTGGCCTTCCTCGGCGTACTGCATGCCGAGTTCCTGAATGGCGATCGTGCGTACCTCTTCAAGATTGACATTACCGGTGATCCTGCTGTAATTCTCGTCATTATCAAGCCTCATCTCGTTAAGAGTCTTTTCAAGCTTTGAAATGTTCTTTACGGAATTGGTGATCTCGGACTGAAGGGTAAGATAATATGTAATTGCGCCTGAGGCTGTAAGCGCTGCTAATGCAAGGAATAAAGCAGTCCTTATTGCTATGATCCTGTTTATTCTTCTTTGACGCTTTTTGCCTTCGATAACGCTGTAAGTTCTTACGCGTTCTACAGGTGCTGTCTGAATTCTTCTGGCTGCACTGATTGCCATTTTCTTCTCCTATCTTATCTTATATCGGTATTCTTTTCAAATATCCTTAGCTTTGCGCTTTTAGATCTCGGATTATCTTCCGTTTCTTTTTCATCGGGGACGATCGGCTTTCTGTTTACCGTCTTCCCGAGGCTTTTCTTTCCGCATACACAGACCGGGAACTGTGGTGGGCACGTGCAGGGATTTTCTGCCGTTTTAAATGCCGTTTTAACTATCCGGTCTTCCAGGGAGTGGAAAGTTATGATGCAGAGCCTTCCGCCCGGATTTAAGCTTTCTATAAGGCCGTTTATCGAATCCTTCAGGATCTCAAGTTCGTTGTTGCATTCAATCCTTATTGCCTGGAAGGTTCTCTTTGAAGGATGTCCTCCTTCTATCCTCATCTTTTGAGGGATCGCCGCTTTGATGATCTCGTTAAGTTCAAACGTTGTCTCTATCGGCTTTTCTTTTCTCCTTTGGCAGATGTGCTTAGCAATGTTCTTTGCGAATCTGTCTTCTCCGTAGTCTCTTATGACTCTGAAAAGTTCGCTCTCGGAATAGTTGTTTACTATATCCTTTGCCGTGAGTGTCTGCCTTTTATCCATCCTCATATCAAGTGCCGTATCGTACCTGTATGAAAATCCTCTTTCGGCATCATCGAGCTGATGTGATGATACCCCGAGGTCAAGGAGTATTCCGTCTATCTTTTCTATTTCAAGGTTCTTAAGTATCGAAACGGTGTTAAGGTAATTGTCTCTGACTATCGTGACCATTTCGCCGTATGGCTTAAGTCTTAAGCTTCCGGCTTCAATGGCATCTTCGTCTCTGTCTATACAAATGAGCTTTCCTTTGGGACCCAGGTTTTTTGCTATCTGTTCAGAGTGCCCTGCGCCGCCCATGGTTCCGTCGACGTAGATCCCGTCCTTTCGGATGTTGAGCCCCTTTATGCATTCATCCAACATTATTGGGGTGTGAGAAAATTCCATCTGCTATATCCCGATCCCAAGCTCCGTCATGTGTTTAGCGATCTCATCCATATCCTCGTAGGTGACACTTCCTTCGTAGCGCTCTCTGCTCCAGATCTCGACTCTCGAACCGACTCCGATAAGGACCGCTTCTTTGGTGATCCCCGCGAACTCCCTTAATACTCCGGGAATGAGGACTCTGCCACTTTTATCAAGTTCAAGATCTGCGGCTCCGGCAAGGAAGAATCTCGTGAACTGTCTTGATTCCTTGTCTGTCATCGGAAGTGTGTGTAGCTTTTCTTCAAAGGCTTCCCACTCTTTCATGGCGAATACGAAAAGGCATCCGTCCATCCCCTTGGTGACTACAAACTCATCACCGAGGCTCTCGCGAAACTTCGCGGGAACTATGAGTCTGCCCTTGGCATCCAGTGTGTGATTGTATTCACCCATAAACATCAGGAATAAAAACCTCACAAGTTACATCGTCTTTCGGCGCCTGTTTGTTTACCACTTTATGACACTTTCTTGCTACAAAATGCCACTTTGCACCACCTAAGAACCATATTATAGTATTTTCCTAGTAAAATCAAGGGTTTTTTATGATTTTTTTAGGATTTTTTGAACTTTTTCTTAAGACCTTTTGCGCATAAAAAAAGCCGCCCCGAAGGACGGCTTAAAATCCCGAAAACATAAGATTTTACTGCTTTTTGACCTTTCTTAACATGATAAAGTTAAGCGTGAGCGAAAATAAAACGCAGGCGATCGCAAAAGCAAGCGACACGGGTATCGATGTTCCCGGAACAAAGAGTGTGTCTGTCCTTATCGCCTCTATCCATGCTCTGCCCAGTCCGTATCCGCCTATGTAAAGGAGCGAGATCTGGCCTTCGAACTTCTTTTTACGCCACAAAACGAGCATAAGGATAAGAATTCCGAGGTTCCACAGTCCTTCATAAAGAAATGCCGGATGAACCTGGATATAATTGGTCCCTGCTTCAATATGGGCTCTTATCGTCTCTGAAATATCACTTGCCCTAACGGCATCGATCGGAAGCCGCATTGCAAATATATTGTCCGTGTATTCGCCGAAGACTTCCCTGTTTGTGAAATTTCCCCAGCGTCCGATTATCTGCCCCAGGATAAGGCCCGGCGTACATACGTCTCCCAAAACGCCCGGACTTATCTTTTTAACCGCAGAAAATGAAAAGACCATGATAAACGCGCCTATGACACCGCCGTATATTGCAAGTCCTCCCTGCCTTAAGTTAAAGATTGAAAGCAGGTCGTTTTTGTAAAGATCCCACATGAATATGACATAATATATCCGCGCACAGATGATTGAAACAAGCACTGCAAGAAAGGCAAAATCCCAGACAACTTCAGACGTTATCTTTGACCATTTAGCTACTCTTGCGGCCAGGCAGATACCGGCCATAACGCCGATCCCTATAAATATCCCATAGAACGCGATAAAGAAACCGAAAACCGAAAAGCCTTTCGGAACATTCGTAAGATATAATCCCAGGTGGGGAAATGCTATATCATTTATGCCCATCATACGTTAAACCTGAACAGGATGACATCACCGTCTTTAACGACGTAGTCTTTTCCTTCCATGCCAACCAGTCCTTTTTCTCTTGCCGCAGCAAGCGAGCCAAGCTCAAGAAGGTCCTTGTAGTTAACAACTTCGGCTTTTATGAAGCCTCTTTCGAAGTCAGTGTGTATCTTTCCTGCTGCCTGAGGAGCCTTTGTTCCGATCTTGATTGTCCAGGCTCTTGTTTCATCTTCTCCTGCAGTTAAAAAGCTCATGAGGTTAAGGAGCTTGTAGCTTGCCTTTATAAGCTTATCAAGACCCGACTCCTTAAGGCCAAGGTCTTCAAGGAACATTGCCTTTTCGTCATCATCGAGTTCCGCGATCTCCTGCTCTATCTGGGCGCAGATCACAAAAACCTCTGATCCGTTTGACGCGGCAAACCCCCTTACTTTCTTTACATTCTCATTTGAAGCCCCGTCATCAGAAAGGTCATCTTCCGATACATTGGCTGCAAAGATAACGGGCTTTGCCGTAAGGAGATTATAAGAGTTAAACCACTCCTCTTCATCCTCATCTTCTTTTTCAAATCCGATGGCAAGATTGTTTGCCTCAAGATGAGCGATAAGGCGCTTTATCATCGTAACTTCCTTGGCCGCCTTTTTGTCATTGTTAGCAGCCTTGGTCTGCTTGGCAAGTCTTCTCTCGAGCACTTCAAGATCCGCAAAGATGAGCTCAAGATTTATCGTCTCTATATCGCGGAGGGGATCAACACTTCCGTCAACGTGAACGACATTTGGATCTTCAAAACATCTTACGACATGAACGACCGCATCGACTTCTCTTATGTTTGCAAGGAACTGGTTACCGAGTCCTTCACCCTTTGACGCACCCTTAACAAGACCTGCGATATCAACGAATTCGATGACCGCGGGAGTTACCTTCTTTGAATGGTACATCTCACCGAGAAGCTTTATCCTCTCATCGGGCACCGTTACGACTCCGACATTCGGATCGATCGTACAGAACGGATAGTTTGCAGACTCCGCTCCCGCCTTCGTAAGTGAATTGAATAATGTTGATTTGCCGACATTGGGCAATCCGACGATTCCTAGTTTCATAAATATGTACCTACTTTCTTGTATTTTAAAAAGGGGGGGGCAACCCTTCCTACATTCGGTTCGCAACTATAGCCACAACCTTAAACTCCTCAGGAGTCTTCGGATTATCTGTCCTACACTATACCTATATTCTAAGGTCTTTTCAATCTATATTTTCCTTTTTTCTTTTTCTACTTTTGGCTAATTCATGCTTCTAACAGCCAATCAGCTAAATCGACAATTTTTATACCTTCGTATTGGTATTCATCATTTCTTGTACGTGCGATAAGCATTTTAGGATATGCATCTTTTATCTGCAAAAGTGGTGAAACTT
>JAILCX010000083.1 GCA_024690205.1 Lachnospiraceae bacterium
ATGATCTTCTGATCACGGAAACCGCGTTTGAAAACGGTGAATCACCGCTTAAGGAAAGCAGCAATATCGATCTTGAATATTGCATGTTCAGATGGAAATATCCTTTGTGGTATGCAAAGAACATAAACATCAAAAAGTGTACCTGGTTCGAGATGGCAAGAGCCGGCGTATGGTACACGGATAATGTTTCTGCAGAGGATTGTGCGATAGAGGCGCCCAAGAACTTCAGACGATGTAAAGGCGTGTCGTTAAAGAATGTTTCATTTCCGAATGCCTCAGAAACACTCTGGCAGTGTTCGGATGTTAAGCTTACGGATGTGGTTGCAAAGGGTGATTACTTTGCGATGAATTCCGATCATATGAATATAAACAGTCTTACTCTGTACGGAAATTATTCCTTTGACGGATGTCATGATATCGAAGTTCGAGGAAGCCGCCTTCTTTCAAAGGATGCGTTCTGGAATACAAAGAACGTTACCGTATATGATTCTTTTATCTCAGGCGAATATCTCGGATGGAATTCCGAGGATCTGACGCTCATTAACTGTACTATCGAAAGCCTTCAGGGAATGTGCTATATCGAAAACCTTAAAATGGTCAACTGCAGGCTTATAAACACCACGCTTGCATTTGAATATTCTACGGTTGAAGCTGATATAGTATCCGGTATAGATAGCGTTTTAAATCCTTCGGGAGGAACGATAAGTGCACCTTTCATCGAAGAGCTCATTATCGAAAAAGACAGGATAGATCCTTCAAAAACAAAGATAGTATGCTCCGATATCAAAAAGAGATCCGATAAACCTGAGTGGATACCCTAACTGTGGTATAATGTACTTTAGTATTCTGAATAAGGTATAAAAAGGAGACAAATATGAAAGTACTTGTTACCGGAGGAGCCGGTTATATCGGTTCACATACAGTCATTGAACTTATTGATAACGGATATGATGTTGTCGTTATAGATAACCTTGTAAACTCGTCAAGAAAGAGTATCGAAAGATCGGAACAGATAACGGGAAAGAAGATTCCTTTTTATGAGGCTGACCTTTTGGACCGAGCAACGATAAACGGGATCTTTAACAAAGAAAAGATCGATGCCTGCATTCACTTTGCGGGATTAAAAGCTGTCGGAGAATCCGTTGAAAAACCCTGGGAGTATTATGAGAACAATCTCCAGGGAACACTGGTGCTTATTGATGTAATGCGTAAGCACAACGTAAAGAATTTCATCTTCTCATCATCTGCGACCGTTTACGGAGATCCGGAATTCGTTCCGATCACCGAGGAATGCCCGAAGAAAGCCTGTACCAACCCTTACGGATGGACAAAGTCCATGCTTGAGCAGGTACTCATGGATGTTCAAAAAGCGGATCCTTCATGGAATGTCATACTTCTTCGATATTTCAATCCCATCGGAGCTCATAAGTCGGGACTTATCGGTGAAAACCCCAACGGTATCCCCAATAACCTGATGCCTTATATAACTCAGGTCGCTGTCGGGAAGTTAAAGGAACTTGGAGTATTCGGAAACGATTATGACACACCTGACGGGACGGGAGTCCGTGACTATATTCACGTACTTGACCTTGCATCGGGACATGTTAAGGCTCTTGAAAAGATAGTCGAAAACTGCGGTTTAAAGATATATAATCTTGGAACCGGAAACGGCATAAGCGTTCTCGGACTTGTAAAGGCCTTTGAAGAAGCCACGGGTAAAAAGATACCTTATGTGATAAAGCCCCGCCGCGCGGGAGATATAGCAACATGTTATGCTTCTGCCGAACTTGCAAAAAAAGAACTTGGATGGACAGCCAAGTATGGAATAAAAGAAGCGTGCGAGGATTCATGGCGCTGGCAGTCACTGAATCCAAACGGATTTGAGGACTGTTCTTTTTAAGGAGGATGCTATGGCAAAGAAGATAGCTTTTTTTGACGCAAAAGATTATGACATCGCTTCATTTGATGAGGCCAATGCGGATGGCAAATACAAGATCAAGTATTTTGAGACCAAGCTTAACGAGGATACGGTAAAGCTTGCCAAGGGATACGACGTCGTATGCGTATTCGTAAATGATACGGTTGATGAAAAAGTCATTTCACAGCTTAAGAAAAAGGACGTTAAACTCGTTGCTTTAAGATGTGCGGGATTCAACAATGTTGATATCGAAGCTGCAAAGGACAAGATAGGAGTCGTAAGAGTTCCTGCTTATTCTCCTTATGCGGTTGCCGAACATGCGATGGCGCTTTTGTTAACATCGGTAAGACGCATACATAAAGCATATATAAGGACCAAGGATTTTAACTTCTCACTTAACGGACTTATGGGATTTGATCTTCACGGAAAGACCGTCGGAGTTGTGGGAACGGGAAAGATCGGAAGGGTCTTTATGGATATATGCAAGGGCTTTGGAATGAATGTCATTGTATATGATAAGTTCCCTGCAGAAGGTGCCGGTATAGATTATGTTGATATCAATGAGATATGGGAAAAGAGTGATATCATTTCGTTCCACTGTCCTTTGACTGAAGAGACATATCATATGGTGGATGAAAAATCCATCATGCACATGAAAAAGGGTGTTGTGCTCATCAATACCTCAAGAGGAGCCCTCATTGATGCGGAGGCCCTTTTGAACGGAATAAGGGAAAGAAAGATAGGCGCTGCATGTCTTGATGTTTATGAGGAAGAAGCAGACGTATTCTTTGAGGACAGATCAGGGCATATACTTGGAGATGATGTTCTTGCAAGACTCATATCAATGCCCAATGTCATAGTTACGTCGCACCAGGCTTTCCTTACAAAGGAAGCACTCACAAACATCGCTTCAACGACTCTTTCGAATATAGAAGAATATCTGTCTACTGGCACTTGTGTTAACGAAGTTAAGTAAAGACGGAGCGAATAGAATTAGGAGGTATAAAATGGAGAAAGTAGCAAAGTTTTTAAAGGAAGCAGAAACTTATTATCTTGCAACCGTTGACGGTGACCAGCCCCGTGTAAGGCCATTTGGAACCGTGAATATGTTTGACGGAAAGCTATACATCCAGACAGGAAAGAGCAAGGATGTGTCAAAGCAGATACATGCAAATCCCAAGGTTGAGATCTGTGCATTTAAGGATGGCACATGGCTCAGGGTTGCGGGAACACTCGTTGAAGATGAAAGAAGGGAAGCACGTGCTTCAATGCTCGATGCATATCCTAATCTTCGCGCCATGTATTCGGAAGATGACGGAAATACCGAAGTGCTTTATCTTAAGGATGCAACAGCAACGTTCAGTTCATTTACCGCAGCTCCCGAAATTGTTAAGTTCTAAATGGTTTTTCTTTTGGAACATGAAAAAAGACAGGATACAAAATCCTGTCTTTTTATTTTGGGTATTGACAGGAGAAAGATCGCATGAGATAATCAGATTGTGCAAAACATAATTGCGCGAAATCAAAGTCAAAGGAAACTGTACATAAGTACGGACCGTATCTTAAGGAACATGATAAATAATTAATGTTAAAAGGAGGAAATCAGGATGGCCACAGTTTATGATTTTAATGTTAAGGACAGAACAGGTAAGGAAGTAAGGCTTAAAGACTATGAGGGCAAAGTGCTCCTTATCGTAAATACCGCTACGGGATGTGGATTTACACCACACTATGATCCGCTTGAAAAGATGTATGCGGAGTTCAGGGACAAGGACTTTGAGATACTTGATTTCCCCTGCAACCAGTTTGCCAATCAGGCACCCGGGGATGATGATGATATCCATGAATTCTGCACGATGAAGTTCGGTACGGAATTTCCGCAGTTTGCAAAGATCGATGTAAACGGTGAAACGGCAGATCCTCTTTTTGAGTATCTGGCAACCGAAAAGCCTTTTGAAGGTTTCGGCAAGGGATTAAAGAATAAGGCACTGGAGAAGTTCTCGGATATGAACAATAAGACCTTCGGAGATAAGGCTTATATCAGGTGGAATTTCACCAAATTCCTCGTGGACAGAAGCGGCAAAGTAGTTAAAAGATTTGAGCCCACCGTACCGATGGATGAAGTCAGAAAAGAAGTCGAAAAGATGATATTCGAAAAATAATTATCGGTAAACGATAAAAAATTATTGACAAAGTTTATGAGCGATGATATTGTATCCTTATCCGGATGAACAATAAAGTATAATTTCACCAATAAGGAGACAATAAAATGGACATGAACGAAAAACTTGAAAAGATCAAAAAAAGCTGTAAGATCGGAAAGACCGTATGTAGGATATTATTTATCATAGCTCTTGTGGGGGTTGTGTTAACGATCGTTGGAGCCGGTTTCGTCTTATCACAAGGCGGAGATTTTGAGCAGGAGGCAAGAAATGCTTATGATTCCGGCTACGTTACAACAGGGATGGGCGTAGGAGTTGCAAACGGCGTGCTCGTGAATATCGGTGATCCCGATAATCTTGAGTCGAGCATACCGGCATTGCAGAAAGCAATGGATGAAAATCCCTACACCGTAATGATCTTGATAACCATTTTGGCAGCTGCAACGATATGTTTTATACTTGCTGTGATTTTAAAGCTTATCGAGAGTGTTTTTTCACTTATCGAAAAGGAAGAAAATCCTTTTACTGATGTCGTCATAAAAAGGGTCCTTACTGTAATGATAATCATAAGTGCCCTGATGCTGTTCGGAACAGGTGCAGGCCTCGGTATTCTCGGATTCATCATCACGTGGGTCGTATATACGATAATGGATTACGGCAGGATGTTACAGATCCAGTCTGATGAGACACTGTGAGGTGACGCCTATGGGACAGATAATACTTAGGCTCGACCGGGTTATGGCCGATCGAAAGATGTCACTTAACGAATTATCGGACAGGGTAGGAGTTTCAAATGTCAATCTTTCCAAGATGAAGAACGGAAAGATAGCTGCCATACGTTTTTCGACACTTGAGGCAATTTGTGATGTACTTGAGTGCCAGCCCGGTGATATACTTGAATATCGAAAAGATGTTGAAGCAAGCGAAGGGTGATTGATGCTTTATATAATACGTCACGGAAGAACCGATTGGAATGACTTACATAAGCTGCAGGGCCGGACGGATGTTCCCTTGAACGAAAGCGGACGCTCGATGGCCCGCGAGGCGGCAGTAAAATACAGGGATGTACATTTTGATATCTGTTACTGCTCACCGCTTGTAAGAGCAAAGCAGACAGCCGAGATCCTTCTTGAGGGAAGGGATGTTCCGATAGTCTTTGATGACAGGCTCAAAGAAATGAGCTTCGGATCATATGAAGGTATAGAAAACAGTTTTGCCATACCTGACTGCCCGATAAATGTGTTCTTTAAAGATCCGGCACACTATACGGATCCTCCGGGAGGGGCAGAGAGTATTGATGATCTGTTTAAAAGGACAGGGGAGTTTCTTGAAGAACTTGTATACCCCAAAATAAAAGAGGGTCGTGATGTCCTTATCGTCGGACACGGAGCCATGAACTCAAGCATCGTATGCCGTATAATGGAAAGGACAAGGGACAGGTTCTGGGAAGCCGGAATTGAAAACTGCGTATTAAAGCAGCTTATATAAAAGCTGCAGACTATAAAAGAGGATGTATATGATAAAACCCCGGGAAAAAGATCCCGGGGTTTGTCATGTTTTAATTTTTTTGATGTTCTTAGAACTTTCCTGCCTTTGCAGCTTCTTCGATAGAAACGGCAACTGAAACAGTCATTCCGACCATGGGGTTGTTACCTGCACCGATAAGACCCATCATTTCAACGTGAGCGGGAACTGAAGAAGATCCTGCAAACTGAGCGTCTGAGTGCATACGTCCCATTGTATCAGTCATACCGTAAGAAGCAGGGCCTGCAGCCATGTTATCGGGGTGAAGAGTACGTCCCGTACCACCGCCTGATGCAACTGAGAAGTACTTCTTACCTGCGTCCGTACGTTCCTTCTTGTAAGTACCTGCAACGGGATGCTGGAATCTTGTGGGGTTGGTTGAGTTACCTGTTATTGAAACGTCAACGTTCTCTTTCCACATGATGGCAACACCTTCCTGAACGTCGTTAGCGCCGTAGCAGTTAACGAGTGCTCTGGGGCTCTTGGGATCCTTAGAGTAGCACTTACGTGATACTTCCTTAAGTTCTCCCGTGAAGTAATCATATTCGGTTTCGACATGTGTGAATCCGTTTACTCTTGAGATGATCTGTGCGGCATCCTTTCCGAGACCGTTAAGGATAACTCTTAAAGGCTTCTGACGAACCTTGTTTGCCTTTTCAGCGATACCGATGGCACCTTCTGCAGCAGCGAATGATTCGTGACCTGCAAGGAATGCGAAGCACTCTGTATCTTCTTCAAGGAGCATCTTTCCTAAGTTACCGTGTCCGAGACCAACCTTACGACGGTCAGCAACCGAACCGGGAATACAGAAAGACTGAAGGCCTTCACCTATGGCTGCAGCTGCTTCGGAAGCCTTACGGCAGTTCTTCTTTATTGCGATGGCAGCACCAACGGTGTATGCCCACTTTGCATTTTCAAAACAGATGGGCTGGATATTCTCTACCATGTGGTATACATCCAATCCTGCGTCCTTTGTTATCTGTTCAGCTTCGTCGATCGATCCGATACCGTACTCAGCGAGCTTGGAAAGGATCTGTTTTTCTCTTCTTTCGTAAGATTCAAATTTAGCCATTTTTATATCCTCCCTTTATCACTCTTTACGAGGGTCAATCAACTTGACCGCATCAGCCACACGACCGTACTGTCCTGAAGCCTTCTCAACAGCCTTAACAGCATCATCACCGGCCTTGATGAAATCCATCATCTTTCCGAAGTTGATGTACTTGTATCCGATGATCTCATCGTTCTCATCAAGAGCAAGGTGTGTGATGTAACCATCTGTAAGCTCTAAGTATCTGGGACCTTTTTCAAGTGTTCCATAAGTTGTACCAACCATTGATCTGGCACCCTTACCGAGGTCCTCAAGACCAGCACCGATCTGAAGTCCGTCCTCAGAGAAAGCACTCTGTGTACGTCCGTAAACGATCTGGAGGAAGAGCTCTCTCATTGCAGTATTGATAGCGTCACATACAAGGTCTGTATTAAGAGCCTCAAGGAGTGTAAGACCGGGAAGGATCTCCGAAGCCATAGCAGCCGAATGAGTCATTCCTGAACAACCTATAGTCTCTACAAGTGCTTCCTGGATGATACCGTCCTTAACGTTTAAAGACAGCTTGCAGCATCCCTGCTGGGGAGCACACCAACCGATACCGTGTGTGTATCCGGAAATGTCCTTGATCTCTTTGGCTTTGACCCATTTTGCTTCTTCGGGAATGGGAGCAGCGCCATGACGAGCACCCTGATGTACAGAGCACATAGCTTTTACTTCTGTTGAATAAATCATGTAATAGACCTCCTTAAATATTTAGAATGATTTACCTTAAATCCATACAGAACGGTTTTAAAGATATTACACATCTAACCTTGAATTATACAGGTTTTTGATAGCTTTGTATAGTGGAGATACACTAATTTATCAGTAAGAATTAAAACCCGCGCCGGGGTTTTGGTATAAGCAGATTTTATCACGGGGTATTTTATTTACGTATTATACAAAAAGATGTTGTGATAGTATCATTTGTAAAAAGGATCATCAGTTTGCAGGAAATAAAAGACTGCAGGGCAATAAGGAGAAAGCCATGGATCTTTCAGTTGAGAGCCGATGTATACACATACTAAATGACAATAAGGAAAAGCGGTATGGTGCGATAAGTTTTCCAATATACCAGACTGCGACTTTTGCTCATCCCGGTCTGGGACAAAGTACGGGATATGATTATTCCAGAGTGCAGAATCCCACAAGAGAGCAGCTTGAAAAGGTAGTTGCTTCACTTGAAATGGGAAAAGAAGCCATAGCATTCTCAACGGGAATGGCTGCACTGCTTACGGTAATGGAGCTTTTTAAGCCCGGTGACCACCTTATTGTTGATTCGGATCTTTACGGCGGTTCAACGCGACTCTTTAAAACTGTCAGCGAAAAAAACGGTATCGAATTCACCGCGATCGATTTCAGTTCCGATGATGTAAGGTCTTACATTAGGGATAATACAAAAGCATTTTTTATCGAGACCCCTACAAATCCGATGATGAACATCACGGACATAAAGGCAACCGCCGATATCGCACACGAGATAAAGGCATTACTTATCGTCGATAACACTTTTCTTTCGCCTTACCTTCAAAATCCCCTGACCCTCGGTGCGGATATCGTGATCCACAGCGGGACCAAATACCTTTCGGGACATAACGATACGCTCTCGGGATTTGTGGTGGCAAATGATGATCAGATAATCGAAAGATTAAGGTTTGTATATAAAACGATAGGAGTCAATCTTTCTCCTTTTGACAGCTGGCTTGTATTAAGAGGCATCCAGACACTTGCGGTAAGGATGGACAGGGCACAGGAGAATGCGTTAAAGATCGCGGAATATCTTAAGACTAATCCGAGAGTCAAGGAAGTATATTACCCGGGTCTTAAAGAACACAAGGGATATGAGATACATAAAAAACAATCGCGTGGTGCAGGCGCGATGCTCACATTCAATGTTGATTCATTTGAGACGGTTGATAAATGCTTAAGGAACATCAAACTGATACAGTATGCCGAGAGCCTTGGCGGAACGGAAAGCCTCCTTACGTATCCGCTGACTCAGACGCATGCGGATGTCCCGAGGGAGATCCTTGAAAAAAACGGTCTTAAAGATACAACGATAAGAATGTCGGTAGGAATTGAGAATGTTGACGATCTGATATACGATTTGGAACAGGCCCTTTCATAGGGCCTTTTATTATATTAAAATGTATTAAACAGTTTAAGAGGTGAAATGTTATGAGTGAAAGAAATCTTGATTTTGATGCTTTGGTTGAAAGGAGAGGAACGCAGTGTCTTAAATACGACTTTGCGGTTGAAAGAAACTATCCCGAGGATGTGCTTCCTTTGTGGGTGGCGGATATGGACTTCAGGACAAGCTCCTATATAGAAGATGCGCTCGTGTCGCTTGCCCATCATAATATATACGGCTATACCAATACCAAAAAGGATTTCTTTGATGCGGTAGCCGGATGGCTTAAAAGACATCATGATTTTGATGTTGAGTATGAGTGGAATGTAAAGACTCCCGGCGTCTGCTTTGCAATATCAAATGCGCTGCGTACTGTGACGCAAAAAGGTGATGCCGTTATCATAAACCAGCCCGTATATTATCCTTTCAGCAGCATAATCCTTCAGCAGGGCAGAAAGAGGATAAGCTCTGATCTTGTAAACGACGGGAACGGATATTATACGATCGACTTTGACGATTTCGAAAAAAAGATCGTTGAAAATAACGTTAAGCTTTATATCCTTTGCAACCCACACAATCCGGTCGGCAGGGTGTGGTCTCCCGAAGAGCTTTTAAAACTAGGAAACATCTGTAAAAAGCATGGAGTATATGTTTTCAGTGATGAGATCCATTCCGATTTTGTCTGGAAAGGAAAGCACACGGTGTTCCAGACTCTTGATAAGAGCTTTGAGGACTTTACCATAACGGCAACGGCCCCCAGCAAGACATTTAACCTTGCGGGTCTGCAGCAGTCAAATATCTTCATTTCAAATAAAAAACTAAGAGATGAATTCATAAACCAGTACGAGATATCAGGCCTTGATGAGCCGAATGTTGCGGGAGTGGTTGCCGCAAAGGCAGCATACACCAACGGAGACGAATGGTATGAGGCCATGAAGAAATACGTTAAGTCAAACATCGACTATTCGGTCTCATATGTAAGGGAAAACCTGCCCGGCGTAAAGGTATGGGAGCCGGAAGGCACCTATCTTTTGTGGCTTGACTTTAATGCCCTCGGATTGAGCGAAAAAGAGCTTGAGGACAGGATAGTTAACAAGGCAAAGCTCTGGCTTGATTCGGGTCATATATTCGGGAAATCCGGAGACGGATTTGAAAGGATAAATGTCGCAGCTCCCATAAGCACTGTCAAAGAGTGCCTAAGAAGGATCAGGGAAAATGTGTACTAGGCTTTTTCTTAAGAGGAACGGCATCGAATACGGTGATAACATTCTGAACATATAAATACATCTAAGATACGCAAGAAAGCCCTTGAAATATTTAACAAGCGTTTTATAATTATCAGTGGTTAGCAATTGCTAATCTGTGGTTAGCGTTGGCTAACAAAACTATGCAGCATTATTCCCGTTGGTTTTTGACCACGGATAGCTGCAGATATTATGGGAGGCTAAAATGACGGTTTTATCAATACGTTATGAATCTGAAAGTGATAATGCAAAAAGCGGATCAAGGACAACACCTGATTACAAAAACTGGATGCCAAAGGGGATGGTTCTTGGAATGGCATGCACAGCAGCTGTGTTCCTGCTGCTTGGCATAGTCACTTTACTGACACCGATATCAGAACCTGTTAAGAAGATAATGATCCCGATCCTTTTTGTTATAACTGCGATCTTTATTTTTATATCTTTCTGGATGCTACTTATGTACAGAGCTTTTTCATATGACGGAAAAAGGAAAATGTCAAAGCAGATCATAGAAGGTGTTGCTGCTTACATAAATATTCCGGATGGAGGAAAGGGGCTTGATGTTGGATGCGGAAGCGGTGCTCTTACGATAGCCTGTGCCAAGAAAAATCCCAATTCATTATGGACAGGAATAGATCGCTGGGGCAAAGAATACGCATCTTTCAACAAAAAACTATGTGAAAGCAACGCTGAAGCAGAGGGAGTAAGTAACGTTTCGTTTATGCAGGGGAACGCGCTTAAACTTCCGTTTGAAAACGAAACCTTCGATGCCGTGACCAGTAATTATGTGTATCACAACATTCCAAGCAACAACAGGCAGGAGATCCTGCTTGAAACTCTTCGTACTCTTAAAAAAGGCGGATCATTTGCGATCCATGACATCATGTCCAAGGCAAAATACGGTGAAATGAAGTCCTTTGTAGAGAAACTAAAGAGCATGGGATACAGTGAAGTGAAACTGGTTGATACCACTAACGGAATGTTTATGAGTAAGTGGGAGTCGACATGGATGGGCTTGTCCGGGTCGGCGATTTTGATGGGAAGGAAGTAAAATCTTATGTTTTTAACGATTTTTCTGGCGATAGTGTTTTGCGCAGCCATATCTATCATGCTGCTTTCAGCAGTTGCATTTATCCGGGATAAAAAGTTTTTTTCATCGGCACCCAAAGAAGCCCGGGAGGCTGTTATACCGAGACCCGATGAGCTGTTCTATGGAGCAAGAGCCATAGGATGGACTCTCATGATATTCAGTTTTCTTATGATCCTGGGTGTCGGTGTGGTTTCCATCTGGGACGGTATACGCAGCGGCTTTACATTCTTTCAGTTCTTTTTGAGATTTATCCTCATTTTTACCATATATAAACTATACGATATGATCTGCTTTGATTACTTCTTGCTCATGAAATTTAAGTTTTTTCAGCATTATTACCCTGAGCTGGAGACGGTTTATTCTAACAGAAAATACGGATATAACATCAAAAGCCAGCTGCTTAAGCTGTTTTTAATCTTTCCGGCAGCTTCCGCGCTGGCTGCGTGGATATGTGCACAGTTTGTGAAATGACCCGGGGACCTGTCCGGGATGATAGGAGGTAAAAAACATGAAATTTAAAGGAATCGGATTATTTGCACTGGGAACGTTGTTCGGGTTAGAGGGTATTAAGTTGTTGTCCTCTAAAGATGCCAAGAAGGTCTATACACATTGTACAGCCGGAGTCTTAAGAGCAAAGGATTGCGTAATGGATCAGATTACCACTCTGCAGGAAAATTGCAGTGATATCTACGAGGAGGCCAAAGCAATAAACGAAGGCAGAACCGGGAAGGAAACTATTAACGAAGAATGAATTTTACGATCAGACATGAAATCAAAAACCGGATCAGACTGCATCTTCCTATGAAACGACTTAGCTTCAAGGAAGCAGACAGCTTTGAATATTACCTCAGAGGTTTTGATGAGATAGGTGAGGTCCGGGTATATGAACGGACAGCGGATGTTGTGATCTTTTTTGACTGTGACAGGTCACGTGTTGCAAAGATCGTCAAAAACTTCTCATTTGAGGATGTTCAGGTGCCCGAGCGTGTATTTGAATGCTCCGGCAGAGAACTCAGCGCGGGTTACTACGAAAAAGTTGTGACTACGGTGATCCTTCATTATGCAAGACGACTGCTCCTCCCGTTTGCAATACGGAGATGGCTGGATATCGCCAAGGCGGTCGGATATATATGGCGAGGTCTTAAAACTCTCAGAAACAGGCGTCTGCAGGTTGAACTGTTGGATGCAACAGCTATCACGTCGGCAGTCTTGATCGGAGATTACAATACCGCTTCCAACGTAATGTTTCTCCTGAAGATCGGCGATACCCTGGAGGAGTGGACTCATAAGCGTTCTGTTGATGATCTGGCCAGAAGAATGTCACTGAATATCGACAGAGTATGGCTGATTACGGACAACGGGGAAGTGCAGACAGATGCATCCTTGATCGAATGCGGTGATAAGGTTGTCGTAAGAATGGGGAATATGATCCCGTTTGACGGAGAGATCGTTTCCGGTGAGGCAATGGTCAATCAATCATCCATGACAGGAGAGTCAATTGCGATACGAAAGGGCTGCGGCATGAGCGTATTTGCCGGAACCGTAGTGGAAGAAGGCGATCTTACTGTCAGGGTGACCCAGACAGAAGGCTGCGGTCGCTTTGACAAGATAGTGAAGATGATCGAGGAATCAGAGAAACTTAAGTCATCTCTGGAGAGTAAAGCGGAAAGGATCGCTGACAGACTCGTTCCGTATACTCTTCTTGCCGCCGGGCTGACATGGGCGATAAGCCGCAATGTTACCAAAGCCGTATCCGTGCTGATGGTCGATTATTCGTGTGCACTCAAGATGGCTATGCCGATATCCGTATTATCTGCCATAAAAGAGGCAGCGGAATACGATATCACCGTCAAGGGCGGCAAGTTTCTGGAAGCCGTGGCAGATGCGGATACGATAGTTTTTGATAAGACCGGTACGATAACCAAAGCAAAACCGACCGTGGCCAAAGTGATACCGTTTTGCGATGAATCCGAAGATGAACTGTTAAGACAGGCTGCGTGTTTAGAAGAACATTTTCCGCATTCGGTGGCCAGAGCCGTGGTTGAAGCCGCTTCGGAAAAAGGCTTGCTGCATGATGAACTTCATACAAACGTGGAGTATATAGTTGCACACGGCATAGCTTCTGAAATCGAAGATGAGAGAGCCGTTATCGGAAGCTATCATTTCGTCTTCGAGGATGAAGGCGTTGTCATAGCGGATGACAGGAGAAAATTGTTTGACTCATTGCCGGACGGATACTCTCATCTGTATTTTGCCAAGAACGGTAAGCTGTCGGCATGTATTTTGATAGAAGATCCGATGCGAAAAGATGCGCCTGATGTGGTCAGGAGACTTCGTGAACTGGGATTTAAGCATATCGTAATGATGACCGGCGATAGCAAAAGAACAGCATCTGTTATCGCAGCACAGGCAGGTATCACGGAGTATTATTCGGAGGTGCTTCCGGAAGATAAATCAGGATATGTGGAAAAAATGAAAAAAGAAGGACACCGCGTGATCATGGTGGGTGACGGGATCAATGATTCTCCGGCGCTGTCCGCGTCGGATGCGGGAATCGCAATAAGTGACGGTGCGGAAATAGCCAGACAGATAGCCGATATTACTATAAGTTCGGATAACCTTGAGAGCATTGCCATGTTAAGGCAGATCAGTACCCTTTTGATGGAAAGGATCAGATTTAATTACAGAACCATAGTAGGCTTCAATACGGCTCTCATAGGACTTGGAATAGCCGGGGTTATGCCACCTGCAACTTCCGCAATGCTTCATAACGGATCTACCGTGGCGATAGGGCTGAAGAGCATGACGCACCTTTTGGATGCGAAAGACAGTTTTTCCCATGATAGCGGCATATAAGGGGTCCGTGCTCCGGATGAATGGGACTTTCCTGATCTACACTGCAGGCAGAAAGGAATAAAAACAACATGACATTACATGAATTCGGAAAAGAGAATGAAAAGGTCGTTGTCCTGCTTCATCCGTCCGTTGTGATGTGGGACTACTTTGAGTATGTTATTCCGTTGATGGAGGATAAATATCATCTCGTTATTCCGGCTCTGCCCGGATATGACCCGGATGTAAAAAGTGACTTTACGAGCGTAGAACAGATCGCATGTGAGTTGGAGGATCAGCTTATAGAAAAAGGGCTCTCTGATGTGACATGCGTATACGGCTGTTCGATGGGAGGCAGTATAGTGACCAGGATACTTGCCGACAACCGGCTTCATATACGAAACGCGGTAATAGACGGAGGAATCACACCTTATCCGTTTCCGTGGATCATTACGAGGCTTATTGCAGTCAAAGATTTTCTGCTGATCAGCGCAGGAAAGATAGGCGGTGTTAAATTGCTTGAGAAGGCATTTTCAACCGATGAGCTGTCCAAGGAGGATGTT
>JAILCX010000008.1 GCA_024690205.1 Lachnospiraceae bacterium
GCCGTACAGTTTCCGCCTCCGAATCCTTTTCCTTCTTCATCAAAAGGATCTACCCAGACCCTTACCCTTACGCAGTTTATTCCGGAATCGGCAAGTATCTTAAGAAGGTCCTGTTCTTCTCCGTTTTCGTCATAATACTTAACTCCGCTTGCTTCCTCCGAAAGCAGGCTCGATATATCCATTCCGCGGATGAATCCCTCCGGGATGTTGTCTATCTTTTGGACGAATATACCGGCTTCTTCCATATCAGTCGGAAGCTCGGGAAAATAAGTCTGCTCCACGGTTGTTCCTCCGTTAACTTCTTCCGTCTTTTCCTCTGTGTTATTTTGATCCGGTATTTCAGAAACCTGCCCGCTGCATGATGTCAGCAAACCCGCGGATATGATCGTGATCACACATAAAATGCTCAATAAAGATCTTCTTTTCATCTGTACCTCTTTCAAAAATGACCAAAAGGCGACATCTTCTGCCGCCTTTTTTAAACGATGTTATTTAAATTTTGAATCATAATATCTGTCACGCTTACGTACGGCCTCGTCAAGATACATCTCATCTCTCTTTTTTCCGGCATGATCCTCACGCCTGACATCATCTTCAACCCATTTTTGCTTCTTTCTGACATCATATTCAAGAGATCTTCTCTTTCTAGAATCACTTTTGGCTTCATATTTTTCTGTAGAGCCAATCATCGTTACTACTCTGGCGTATAAAATTAGGACTGCAAGAACGACTACACCGATCACCCATATGATCCACTTTTTGCATTCCACTTCCTGTCCGTCCACATATAATTCCTGGGTCTTAGGAGCAAAAAACGCCACTGCTATGGAAGCAATCATCCCAAGAAATACCACGACTTCATATGCGATCCTGTCAGTTCCGGATCTAAATGCCCATATTCTAACTAACCAAAAAAAGAAATATGTAAAGAACACTACTACAAAAACACTAACGTCAAGTTGACCAAATAAAGTTACCTGATTCATGGTTTTTACAAATGTTCCGTCAGGCGCTTTGTACACGGCCTCCATTCCTAGAAAAAAAAGACCAATAGGTGTGATCCAGTTTAAAACCTTACAAATGTAATATAATACTTTGTTGTTCATAGCCGATTACCTCTGTACGAATAATAACAAGTATACGATAGTTTAACAACTATGCCTATTATAAAACACATCTTTTGCAATAGGAATTGAATACTTTCATGGCTCTCCATTCTATACAAGCTATCGCATTATCAATACTTCTTTCAAATGGAACAAGCTCAACGGGATCATCAGTTACCGGAACATTGGCTTGACCGTCTTCACAACAGGATTCATATTCTTTGAATATCTGCAATGAATATTTCTCCATATTGTTATTGATCCAATGATACATTTGCGGAAAATCCGTTTCAGCTCTTTTATAATAGATATCCGGCATATCATTATCTCTGTTGTATCTTCCTTTACCGTCATGAGATTTACTTCCGTTAAATCCAACAGGCGCCGGCATCAGATTAGCAAGACTATGATGATAATCCGCCAGTTTATCAAGTTTTTTTCTGATCCCCTCATAACCATCAAAGATCTCATCCAGGTTTTTCATGGCGTATTCTTCATTTGCACGTTGATCTCTTGACATTCCTTTTATAAACCTGCTCAAAAACGACCAGCAGTTGAAGATCGTATCGCTGCTTCCAACCTCAAAAGGATCGATATCATAGAGAATCTCAAAATAATCTGCTGTCTTTGATCTTCCGATATACTTATGCTCTATTTCGTCATATTTTTGAAATATACAGTCAGGATGTCTCAAATTATCGTTTAACCGATATTCCAAAAGCCCTTCTATTCCGGTTTTCTCTACTTGGGGGTTTTCAGGAACCAGCTCGTTCCTTCTGCAAATAAGCAGTTCGTCTTTATTCATAATAAGCAGTTCATCATCAAATTTCGTCCCATCCTGAAAAACATGTATCATATTCCAAATACCACCTTTCTTATATCCGTTCCCGACTAATCGATAATGACCATATCATCATACAAAGCGACAAATACTTCCTCGATCACCTCGTCTTCATGAAAATGCCCGAAAAACCATTTCTTATAGTCCGCCTCATCCGCTATCTGCTGCAGATACCGGCGCAGTGCCACTTCATCGATCGACTCTTCTCCATATCCCAGTGCGGCCGCGACCTCTCTTGGCGCCGTATGAGTGATGATGTAATCGACCTTGTATCCGCACGCTTCCAGATTATCCAATCCTTCTTCGTATTCCTCCCTGGTCGGTATCTCTTCCGGGAACCAGTCAACGCCTTCAGTCCTTACATATCTGTCAACGCTGTAAGCTCCTCCAAAAGTAAAGAATCTTACTCCGTCAATGTTATATATCTGACCGCGCATCAAATGAATGATCTTGGAATCTATAAAATGAACCTTGCCGCCCATCCATTCATCCACCGAAAGATCATTTAGTCTTTCATGATGTTCATGATTACCGTCAATGAAGAGTACTGTGACCGGAAGATCACCAAGTATCCGCCTGGTCTCTTTCTCAATATCCGGACTGAATCCGCATACACCGACATCTCCGCATATGATCAGGTAATCGTCTTCCTTATATTCTCCTTCATGCTCTCCAAAGAATCTTATAACCTTGTCTATATCAAGTGTTCCGTGTGTATCTCCTGTAATGATAAATGCCATAATGTAACCTCCTGATAGCATTTGAGTCAAGGAAAAGGATAAATTTCTTCATTATCGTTCGGTTCTATAATATCATCATACTCTTTCCCACAGTTTTCCATAAGCATCCTGCCTCTTTCCAGAAGCGGTAAATACATTTTTCTTTCTTTTTCATTAGGTATCCTTATATGATGTCTGTTAAAGACTTCAAGACAGGACTGATCCGGCTTCCAATATATCGTCCATCTTGCCGCCTTTTCATTCGATCCGCACCGGGCGACCTCAAACTCCATCCTTTCTCCGGACTCATATACATCGAACTCTATATCATCTATGATATTGCGGGCAGAATACTCTTTTGTCTTATTGACACTTAACAAGATGTATGGCTTTTCCCAGTTCATTACCAGTCCGTCAGGTATATCCCGGTAGATCTTATCAAGATCTTCAAACTGCACTTCATCAAGTCTTTTCCACCACGGCAGTGACTTATTAGAACATATCCCTGTATCAGGCCCCTCTTCTTCTATCTCTGTAAGCACCTTGATTCTCGCCTCGAGAAAATCGATCATATATTCAAGTGCCTGTTTTATTTCGTTTTCTTCCGTAAGCCACTTGGGGTTATAAGGACCAAGTCCGGCTATAAGAGGTCTGACATGATATGGGCTGATCTTACCATCCTCAAAACCCATTTCAAGATGTTCTCTTTTGATCCATCCTATTACATCATCATAGTCCTTAAAAAATCTTCCCAAACTGTTTCTGTCAAATATATGGGCAAGAGTAGCAGGAACCTCATCATACAACCATACTTTCTCATTTCCTATATAGCACTTATATCTGTTAGTGTTCATCCCCCTTGAAGGAAGCTGGATGAAATTGCAACGAAGTTCCGCCAAAAACAAGAATCGATCTAAAAGTCTGACCAACTCATGCTCTGGCGGCAGATAGCTGTCACCATATTCTGCCAAAAGATTCAGATCATGGTAAGGATCCATACTTATCCTGCTCTTTTTGCAGAATTCTATCCCGTTACTGCGGTTTAGAAGATCCGCAACCCACTTGATCGGCGTCCATGCACTCATAAGTGTGTCTCCCCGAAGATCACCGTCAAGATACAGACAATCAAGGTCGTTCTCCTTACGCCACTCTTCAATGGACTTGTATCTTTCCTTACACGTATAAGCCTTAACCCAATACAGACAGAAATTCTTAAGATGGTTGTCGCTGTATTCATTTCCTAAATATTCTTTCATCATATTCTTCATAGTAATTACCTCCGTTTTGTTTCTTGTTCTGTTCTATTATGTGTTTCTTGAAGTATCAATCTATTCCATCAAGTATCTTCATGAAATCTCTGATCTGTTCATCTGTAAGATCACACGAGTCTCCCTCTTTATCGATCCCGCAGATAACGACATCTCCTCTGATAAGATCTATCTTTTCGGTAAACTCAAGAGAGAAGATTGATGCCTTGTGATTAACCGGGAGGCCCATGATCTTTCCTGTTTCATTAAGGAACATTATGAAGTCTGTATGTCCCGCAAATGTCAGGCCTTCAATATCTCCTCCAACGATCAGCTCTAGAGCTCTGTGTCCTTTTTTGATATCATCAACTTCGTATTCTCCGTTTGCACTAATGATGATGGCTCTTATCATTGCATTGGATCTCATCTGATCTTCGTTTGTAATTTCATAATCTATCCAGGCAGTTTCATCCCACGGATCAGGTTCAACTTCATATGGGGGATAGTCTTCCGGATTGGTGCCCGTATACAGGTTAAGTTCCAGTTCTCCTATGTATACTCCAAATGTATATATAGACGTAAGCCTGAGAGATGACACATCAGAATGGATATATACTCCTTCAATTCCGTATGATGTCCTCGCTCCGAAGTTATTCGATGCAGCATCGATCAGCTTCTTCTTATTTCTAAGAAGATCATTCAGGCCATCGATACATATTACCTTGGAATGAACAATGCAGATCTGTCTGAGATTCACAAGTTCTTTTATGATTGACAGATTCCAGAATTCCTTCGCGTTATACAGGTAAAGCTGTGTCAGGTTCTTCATCTTGGAGATAAAGCTGTAGTCTTCAAGAGCTGCAGTCACCACAAGTGTCTCTACATCAAGCGGATCCGTGATCATTTCATCGATCGCATCATCCGGTATGAAAACATCCGGCTCATTAAAGTTGTAGCAAACCGCATCCGATCTCCACGGCATCATATAAGCTTCGTTATTCAGTTTTTTTCCTTGGGGATAGATCTGAATGTAAGACATATAAAATTCCCTCCGTACTATAAGCGTTTATTGTTACACTTATAATATGGAGGGATAGGGTTTCAATTATTTGAAAGTTTTCATTTTACTTTCATCTTTTTGGAATATATATGCTTATAATGCTTATATTCCAATTGTTTTAATATTTCTTTAAGCTTATTCTTATCTTCTTCTCTTAAAACATTACCCCTATATTTTGCAAATATTCGATAGCTTCTCTGAACTGTCAACACTGTAGACTTTTTTATGAATTCTGCAAATTCATCAGATTCTAGCTTTGTTATATCTATATCATTACGATAAAGTAAACTCCAATAATAATCATAATAGTCAACAAAAAATAATTGATTTATTAGATCTATCGGACTTCCTTCAGACAAGATCATAAATAATCCTGTTTTCTTCCTGTTACGTAAGTTATTTATATTTTTGTCTTCCCTATTAAATACGCTCTTCCAAGCTTTAATATCTACAGCCGGTATGGGCAGTTTATTCCATATATTATCCATCCCATTATCTCTTCCGGGTGGCGGGTTTTTCCATATCGGACTAAAATTTCCAATTGTATATGATACAAAATAAAAATCCCTAAGAATCTGATGGTTTTCCTCTTTGTCACAAAAGTCCGGATGATTATTTACCCATCTGGATACGGCATCGGCATTAGTCAAAAGATCCGCTGTTAATCTGACTTCTTTACCATTTTGTTTATATGTTATTCGACCGGGCCTTGTTTCAAGTGACTTTTCAAATATTGGATATTTCTTATATGTTTCCAATACCTCTGCAAACCAATGATCAGCATCCTTTTGTTTATTGCTAAGATACAGACTTAATCTCTTTTCAGGGTCTTTCCAATCCGAAAAATCTTTAAGTCTCTTCGTGCAATACCGGGTTTCGTCTTCTCTTAAGTCTTTTAAAACATAGCTATAAGGAATATTCATTCCCCATCTCCTTCAGCTCTTTCCTTATTTCTTTCCGTATCTCCTCATCCAGTATCTCCACCGCTGTGCCATACTGCATTGCCCAGTGGACGATCATATAAGGAGATGTTTTTACGGTGACAATATCATAAGTTTTCTCATTGCCGTCATTATCGCTTTCAGTGACACTGTCGATCTTTTCATAATGATCCCCAAACCAGTCATGGATAAGCGTATACCCTGTTTCTTCGATCTTAATTTTTATCTCTCTCGGCTCATCAAATGCCATATTTATATGCTCTGCCATATACTTCTCAGGATCCCAGTATGCGTTACATATCGGCAGACCGTCGAAAGCCGTTACTTCGATCGGTATGATCTTGCCCTCACCATCCTTTGCGATCTCGATATCACTCATCAGATCGACGCGGTAGTGGAGTACCCTTTTATCGCCCCACGCCTGATTAAGACCTATGACATAATAATTGTCATGATAAACTACCATATGATAGGGACTTAGGATATTCTCGCGATCATATTTAGGAACAAACTTATGATCCGCTGTATATCGGTTGAACTTAAATCTTATCTGTGCCAGATTATTGATCGCCTGCTGTATGGTCTTAATATTCTCCGTAAGCTGTTTCCTGTCTGTACCGTTCCTGGCCGCAAACCTTCCGTGTATTGCAGAAGGATTAAACTTAAGAGCATTACCAGCAACAAAAGGAGAACTGTAATATACGCTTGCAGTCGCGACCAGTTTGGTGGTAAGCCTTGTTTTTTCCTCGTTTGAGAACATATCGGAAAAACTTATGAGCTGAATCAGCTTATCGAGCGACTCATAATCAAAATCATGTATATACCGTAGTCCGTTTATGACCGGTGCGAGTTCTACCTTATTGGGATTATCTTTTTTCATCTTAACCTTATTACTCAGATAATCCGTATCGTATTCATCATATTTGATGCGATAGTCTCCATCGTTTTCATCCGTATGTTTTTCTGGATTAACTTCAAGAAGTATCTCGCCCATGGACTTGTTAAAAGTATTGGAAGTTTCTATTGAAGTATCGTTGGCATACCTGGCTTTACGATATAATGATAACAAGCCCTGAAGTTCTTCGCATGACAGGCTGTGCTGCTCATCCGTCATAAGTTTTAACACATCAAGTATCTGAAGAGTACGCCTTTCTGCGGTATAGTCTCCAAAGTCTTCGGGTGCAGAAACAGACATGCCGGAATCCGCACTTTTTGCAAATATTCGGAATAACATAGCTTCAAAAACCGCCATCTTTCCATCTTTATCATCTGTCGGAGCATATACTCTGGTAACACTTGATCCTTTCGGCTTATCTGTCAAACCGGTGGAATTAAACTCAAAGTCGAGCTGTTTAGACATCTCTCCGTCTATATAATATGTAGCATAAGTTGTAAAGTTTCCTTTTTCGGTATCATGATTCTTAAGTGCACAAACAAATCCGATCCAGCCTGCGGCAAAAAGCTCCTCTTCTATTGCTTTTGGATCAGATACATCAAGCCCGTTTATCCTATTCCATGCACGTGAGTGAATATATTTCTCATACTGTCTGTACAGTTCTTCCCACGCATCGTTATCGCCTCTTTTGATTCTCTCGATAAGTTTATTTGTCTGATCTGTCGGATTTTTCATATATTTCGTCTACCCTACAAAAAAAGTCCCTTAGGGGGCTTTTTATTTGTTCTTCTATTTATTTTCGTTGCTAATCTTCTCGATAAAGTTTTTTACCGCATCGTATAATTCTTCTGCATTATCAGCCTGTTCAGCAGCTGTTCCTCTGTCAACCACATAAAAATCATTGTAATCGCAAGCATTTCTTACATGAAAAGCATTTCCAACATAATCTGAATACTTCTCATCCAATTTCCCGGACTTTATAAATTCTTTTCTAAAATACGAAATAACTGCACTATGGTGCTTAAAATCAACTCCGTCTTCTGCTAACAAGGCTCTCATTGAAGCAAACATAGAATAATATGATCTATTAATTGAGTCCTTCAAATGATCATTATCAAGGAGTTCCTTAGATACTGTCAACTTATCATATGCATCTGAAAGCCTGTATTTAGATAGTTCTTTCAAGTCTTATCCCCTCATTCATAATATTGCGATAATAAGGCAACTCGTTCTTATACGCTTCAAACTCATCGTACGGTATTACTATTGGTGATACTATAACATCATTCTCTAACCCCAAGGCATTTGCAGCCTTCCAGATAACCTTTTCCTTTTGTTGAAGGTCTACTCTTTCGCCCTTAACTATACCGGCTATATCTATGTCAGAATCAGCATTGTGGTCTCCTCTGGCATACGAACCATAAAGGAGTATTTCGACTAATGAATCTCCAAATTCATCGGTATATGCTTTAATTATACTATCCAGATTTATCATGATTTACGCCTCTTTAGCACTTTATGTACTCTTATAACAATAAAATATCATTGATTATCCTCTATTTCAACACTCTCCAATAGCAAGAATTCATCATACTATTAGTTTTTTCATCAAAAGAAAAGATTAAAAAAGTTGCCGGTTCAGAACGAATCGGCAACTTTTTTGCGCCAAACGGCAAGTTTTAAACAGCGTCTCCTGAGGGAATCGAACCCCCAACTGATCCTTAGGAGGGACCCGTTATATCCATTTAACTAAGAAGACATTGGATAGTTGATATGGCCCTGAAGCCATATGGTTCCTTTATATCTGCGACCGACCTCAGGTTGGCCGTAAACATCTTTTTTGTTGACACAGAGCGTCATCTCGATATCATTACATACAAGTGACATCTTGTAAAGCTCTTCTCCCGTAACCGAATTCTTTAATTCGGTTACCTCGGTTATCTCTCCAAGTATAGCATAAATATCACACTCTACGCCATAGGGCATAAAATATGTATCAACAAGCGTGAAAACATCGTCCGTCTGGATCCTCTGGGCTATGGTCGTATAAGTATCCATATCCTTTAAGGTCAGATTTTCCATGGCCTCATCATCTCCGGCTTTTGCCGCATTGATGAGCATTGAGCGTGATTTTTGAACCTGTTGGTTTGTATATACATCCTTTACCGTCTTTTTAAGCGGCATAAGGATCGTTCCACCGTCCGAAAGAGCAGAAAGCGAGAGTGTCGTTCCTGTCATCGGAAGCATGTCCGTCCTTACCGCATTAATGTAAGGGATCATGTTCTGAAGATAAAAGATGATCGAAACTCCGGTCCTTGAATCGTCTATAACTCCGGCATAGGAATCGGTTGCCGCGTGCCTGTCAACGGAGATATCCTCCTCTGAGCTAATACAGGTTGATTCCACGTAGGGATAGTAATAGCTGTATGTAAACTGGTCATCTTCATCAAACTGACCGACAACAGATATACCTACTCCTGGAGCAAATTCCCGGGAAAAAGACGCAATGATGATATTATCGGAAAGTGATGTATAACCCCGCTTGGGAGCATTGACGATTATATCCGTTATGAGCTTTTGTTCTTCTTTAAAATTCTTAAATTGACTGAAACCGATGGAACGCATGTATTTATGCATGTGTTATTTCCTTACTAGAACAGTCCTTGTTATTTTACGGGTATCAGAACTTCCTTTCCGCCCATATAAGGACGAAGGACTTCGGGTATCTTTACGCTGCCGTCTTTTTGAAGGTTGTTTTCAAGGAATGCTATGAGCATTCTGGGCGGAGCAACGCAGGTATTGTTAAGTGTATGTGCAAAGTACTTTGATCCGTCTTCTGCCTGGATCCTGATCTTAAGTCGTCTTGCCTGGGCATCTCCGAGGTTGGAACAACTGCCGACTTCAAAGTATTTTTTCTGACGGGGGCTCCATGCCTCAACGTCAAATGACTTAACCTTAAGATCTGCAAGATCTCCGGAACAGCACTCGAGAGTTCTTACGGGAATATCCATGGTCCTGAAGAAATCTACCGTATTCTGCCAGAGTTTGTCAAACCACATAGGTGAATCTTCGGGTTTGCAGACAACGATCATCTCCTGTTTTTCAAACTGGTGGATCCTGTATACACCACGCTCTTCTATTCCGTGTGCACCTTTTTCCTTACGGAAGCAGGGTGAATAGCTGGTAAGTGTCTTGGGAAGTTCACTTTCGGGAATGATCTGATCGATGAATTTTCCTATCATTGAGTGCTCTGAAGTACCTATAAGGAAAAGGTCTTCTCCTTCAATCTTGTACATCATGGCATCCATCTCTGCAAAACTCATAACTCCGGTTACGACGTTAGATCTGATCATATAAGGAGGAATGCAGTAAGTAAATCCTCTGTCGATCATGAAATCTCTGGCATATGAGAGGATTCCACTGTGAAGTCTTGCGATATCTCCCATGAGATAATAAAATCCGTTTCCGGCAACTCTTCCTGCAGCATCGATATCGATTCCGTTAAAACGCTCCATTATATCAGTGTGGTAAGGCACTTCAAAATCCGGAACAACAGGATCACCGTACTTTGTAACTTCTACATTCTCCGAATCATCTTTTCCGATAGGTACGGAAGGATCGATGATATTGGGGATCACCATCATTATCTTCAATACCTTTTCTGAAAGCTCTTTTTCCTGCTCTTCCAGTTCGGCAAGCCTTTTGGCGTTATTTGCAACTTCTTCTTTCTTAGCCTGGGCTTCTTCTTTTTTGCCCTGAGCCATCAAAGTGCCTATCTCTTTAGAGATAACGTTCTTTTTGTTTCGAAGGTCATCTGCTTCCTGCTTGGCAGCGCGGGATTTTGCATCGAGCTCGATCACTTCGTCAACCAGAGGAAGTTTATCATCCTGAAATTTCTTTTTGATGTTTTCTTTTACCGCATCGGGGTTTTCTCTTAAAAACTTGATGTCGATCATTTTCTATAAAAGCTCCTTTTCAATAAATAAATCGTTTACTTTAATTAGATCTATCTCTTTTCCTCTCGGGATCACGTTGCCCTTGGCATCCTTCCCGAGTAATAAGACCGGTCTGTCGGGGAAATCTCTGTTCTGCCGAACGACTCTACCCTGCGATCCATCCGATAACTCAACCCGGCTTCCTACAGGATAAACTGCGGTAAACTCCAAAAGCGCATCCACCGCATCGGCATAATACTTAACTCCCTTAAATGTTTTCAGATATTCTACCGCTTCGTATACTTTCGATCTTTTTCCGCCAATTCCGCAGATCATCTCATCAAAGGTATCGCATACCGAGACGATACCGACTTCATGGGGAATATCTTTTGCCCTTAAGGGGTATCCGTTTCCGTCAAGTCTCTCATGGTGGTAAAGAATTATGTTCTTTGAAACCGAAGAGAGCCAGTCTTCATCCTTTACGGCTGAATATCCGTATATAGGATGCTTGAAATATTCGGTTGCTTCAAGCTTCGTGAATTCCGAAGGATCCTTGTCAGTATATCCGATCGTCAGATATCTGAGTCCGAGATCATGAAGCAAACTTCCGACACCTATGTCATGTACGATCCATTCGTCTTTTCCAAGCTTCAGCGCAGTAAGCGTAGCAAGAGAACAAAGACTGATGGAATGTTCGTAAATATCTGCGGTTCTTTCCTTTATATCATATATCTTTTCGACAACTTCTTCCTCTTCAAGGATATTGTTGATGATACCTTCAGCAGTTTCCTGAAGTTCTGCAAGTTCACCTGAATTATTGTAGGTGTGACGCTCAAGTACTTCTTTTACTTTTTCTTTAAATGTTTCCTCTATCTCAGACTTTAGCAGGACCACTTCCTGCATGTGAACCTGGTCCTTGTCTTTAATATATACTTCGGTAATGTCGAGGTCTCTTAGCTTTTCAAGATAATCTTTTTTTAGAACCGTCTCTTCCGATAAAAGAACCTTATAATCACTGGTGATTATCGGTTTTGCCAGAACCTCTCCGCCTTTTAGGTTTTCTACCTTAATCAGCTTCATTTAACTCCCCTTGGACAGCCTTGGTAAGTGCAGCTTTTTCTTCATTGGTAAGATCCATTCTGCAGGAACCTGATTCTATCCGTTTGATGTATGAGTATGAACTGTCCGTTCCGTGAACGGAGTTTATAAGGAAACCGTTATTATCCTGATCGAGAAGGGCAAGACAGAAACTCAACTTTCCGCCCATCTGCGAGAAAGCATCATATTTTACAAGGCCCATCTTCTGGTAAGTAAGCCTTAGCTGCTTGTAGATGCTCCTGATGTCTTTGGTGTTGCGGGCGATCTCTTCTTTCATCTGACGGTTGTCTTCAAAGAGTTTCATGATCTCAGATTCAAGACTCTTTGCTTCCTTACCTCTCATGAAGAAGTAATATTTCTTTGTCATTCTACTCAATTTCGTCATCGTAGAGATAAGAAGTATAAGGAGAACAATAATAACAACCGTTATTAATATTAATATTATACCCAGATCAAGATTAGCCAATCCGAGCTTTTCAAATAAAGCACTTCTCATTGTATACCTCTGTATGTTTTAGTTATTTGGCACGGTTCAGAATATCGATGATCTTTTCAAGATCTTCGTGAGAGTAGAATTCGATCTCCAGTTTTCCGGAACCGTCACCCTTTGAAGAAGGTGTAACGCTTACCTTGGTATCAAGCTTTTGCTTGAGCTTTTCTTCGATATCTTTGTATATAGCTTCGAGAGCTTTATCTACCTTTTTGGGATTTTTCGGAGTCTTTGTCTTTCCGAGACTCTTTACCAGTTTCTCAACATCACGGACGCTGAGTTTCTCATCGAAGATCTGCTGGGCGATCCTGTACTGCTCTTCGGGATCCTCTATCGAAATGAGTGCTCTTGCATGTCCGGCAGTTATCATGTCATCATTTATCATCTGCTGAACATCAGGCGATAATTTCAAAAGACGGATCGAATTGGTAATAGCTGTACGGCTCTTGGAAACTTTTTCTGCAACCTCGTCCTGCTTTAACCCGAATTCGTCGATCAGCTTTTTGTATGCCTGAGCTTCTTCGATCTCACTTAAGTCTTCTCTTTGAATATTCTCAAGTAAAGAGATGACCATGATCTCTTCATCTGTATAATTCTTTATGATGACAGGAACTTCTTTAAGTCCTGCTTTCATCGCGGCACGCCATCTGCGCTCACCGGCGATAATCTCATAGTGGTCTTTTCTGTCCTGAACTATGATGGGAGAGATGATGCCGTGAAGTTTAATGGAATCCGATAACTCCTCGAGTGCATCTTCGTTGAAATTTTTTCTGGGCTGTCCTTTGTTGGGTTGAACTTTTCCGATGCCCACCATGGTAGTAGCTCCTTCAAGCTTCTTTTCGTTTTCACTCTTAGCAGCTTTGTTCTTCTGATCGCCCACAGCAGGGATCAATGAATCAAGTCCTTTACCCAATCCACGCTTTGCCATTTTTCCGTCTCCTTTTAACCGATGATCTCTGCAGCCAGATTCATGTATGCTTCACAACCCGCAGACTTCGGATCGTAAATACTGATCGGCTGTCCGAAGCTGGGTGCTTCTGCCAGTCTGATATTTCTGGGTATCACTGTATTAAATACCTTGTGAGTAACATTGGCTTTAACATTTTCAACAACCTGTTCCGAAAGGTTGGTTCTTGAATCATACATGGTAAATACCAAACCTTCCAAAGTAAGGTCGGGAGAAAGTCTTTCTTTTACAAGATTGATCGTGTGGATCAACTGGCTCAATCCCTCGAGGGCATAGTACTCACACTGAACCGGGACAAGAACCGAATCAGCAGTTGTCATTCCGTTGATGGTAAGCATGCTTAATGAAGGAGGGCAGTCAACGATTATGAAATCATAATCTGCTCTTACCCAGTCAACTTCATTTTTGAGGATGAACTCTTTCTTTTCTACTCCGATAAGTTCAATCTCGGCTGCAGCCAGATTAACATTCGAAGGAATGATAGACACTCCGGGAATAACATCTTTTATGATCGCATCCTTTATGGAACACTCATTAAGTATCAATTCATAAATGGTATTTTCGACCTCGTTTTTATCAACTCCGAATCCGCTGGTCGTGTTTCCCTGAGGATCGGTATCTATAACCAGGACTTTCTTTCCTTTTGCTGCCAGCGATGCTGACAAATTAATAGCGGTAGTGGTTTTACCGACTCCGCCTTTTTGGTTTGCTATTGCAATTACTTTTCCCATTCTGTCTCCAATCTACTGAACAAAACCGTTTATCTTCCGATAAAATCATACCGGTCAATAACGTGCTATATGATTATAACACTATATAAATGGTTATTCCATTAAATAAAAATCGTTATTTTAGGTATTTTTTGTGCGAACTAGATGATGTTTCACGTGAAACATTCAGGCACAATATGTGGTGGTTTCTTGTCTATATTAACTTTTGGCTCTTCTATATTGTTTGAAGCCGGTCCGATTTGTAATATACTCATTTACATGATCAGTCTTTTACGATACGGAAATACAAATACATATCTTATAAAAGGAAAGAACGGATATGTTCTTTTAGATACTGATATGCCGGGGACTCTTTCTTCTTTCTATAAAGAGATTAAGAAATTCGACGTGAAGGTAGAAGATATAAAATACCTGTTGATCTCACATTTTCATCTGGATCATATGGGACTTGCCGGACAGTTAACGGATCTCGGTATAGAAGCAGTTGTTTTCGCTGAGCAGAAAGACCATATTCATGATTCCGATGAAATACTTAACCGGATTAACATTTCCGATTATATTCCTTTGTGTGAAAATAAGATCCGGTTTATCTCTGTTGATATGAGCAGAAGTTTTCTTAAGGAAATCGGTATCGATGGAGAGATTATTTATACCCCCGGTCATTCGGATGACAGTATATCTTTGCTGTTAGATGAAGGATCTGTTCTCGTCGGGGATCTTAATCCTCTTTATGAACTTGAACTTCACAAAGGATCTCAGATCGAAAAAAGCTGGGATCAAGTATTTAAAAAAGCGGCAGAAATATTTCAGACAGATTCTCTTGTTGTATATTACGGACATGCTAAGTCAGCTTCCGTAAACCTGACAACTCACAAGTCTGGTTACGGATCTCAAGTTAAAAATTCTGTCGATGAAAAGGTCGTTCAGAAGATCATGAGATTATCGGATAAGGGATTTTCCTTAGATAAGATAATTTCCAGAACAGGTGCCGATCCTCATTTTGTATCCGATGTGATCAGAATGTATATGACTCATCCCGGAGTTTCCGTTCTGGGGATTCTTGACCGAATAGAGATAAAGGGCAAGTAAAATACTATATAATGTTTCACGTGAAACATTTATATACAAGATATTGCGATTTAAACATTTATTATTTGTATATAATGAATTTATATATTATACTTCATAAAGAAATTTTTGAAAGGTGTGAATTATGGAATATCAATATAAGACTCTGCGGGAGAAACCCGAATTAAAAGAAAACGCAGCACAATGGTTTCATGAAAAATGGGGTGTTCCGAAGGAAGCCTATCTTAATTGTATCGAGGATTACCTGAATGGAAATACCGAGTACGGTTGGTATATCTGTTTGGATAATGAAAAGATCGTAGGCGGACTCGGTGTTATCGAAAATGACTTTCATGACAGAAAGGATCTGGCCCCGAATGTATGTGCCGTTTTCGTAAATGAGGAATACAGAAAACAGGGTATTGCCGGAAAACTCCTTAACCTTGCGGTTGAAGACCAGCGTGCTCATGGTATCTCACCGGTATATCTAGTTACGGATCATACGAATTTTTATGAGCGATACGGTTGGGAATTCCTATGCATGGCACAGGGTGATGATGAACCCGAACAGACTCGTTTGTATATTCATAAATAATTATTCTATCGGAGGAAACCCTTAATGAAAAAGAAATCTATTATAACCATATTATTGTTATCATTGGTCTGCCTGGCATTTTCTATGGGATGCGGCTCAAAAGAAACAGCTACATCTGATGACGAAGAAGAAATAGAAGAAACAGAAGTAGAAATTTCAGAAACAGAATCTAAAGTCAGGGATTTGCCTTTTTTCGAACCCCTTACAGATGAAAAATTTGGAGAGGTGACTATTGACGATAATTTATATGAATTGCACACGTTTGATAAATCCTCATATACCACATTACCTATAATAGATTATGCTGCCGTAACCGTATATAACCCGGACAGTATAGAATCAGAAGTGGAATTTGAGGGTAATACATATCCCGTACTATATCTTTCTAAATTGGAAAATACTGATGTTAGCGAATTCGAAGTCCCTGATTCTATATGGATGGTTGGGCATAGCTGTTTCTTAAAACTGGAAAATCTCAAATCCGTTAAGTTGAATGAAGGACTTGGATATATAGACACTATGGCATTTTGCAGATGCGGGATTGAGTCTGTTAAAATACCTGCAAGCGTAAAGATCATAACCGTTACTGCCTTTGCAGAAAATAATTCACTTGAAATTGTTGAATTTGCTGAAGGGTCAAGACTGGAAAGTATTAACTCTACCGCTTTCAGGCTTTGTCCTAATCTTAAAGAAATTACCATACCCGCTTCTGTTACTAAAATTGACAGAGATGTATTTGAATATGATGACAGTCTCGAAAAAGTATATTTTGAAGATGAAGAAAACTGGCATGCTTGGACTAAAGTAAATGGTGAAGAAGATCTGATCGATTTGGATGTTTCAGATCCGGAAAAAAACGCTGAAAGCCTTCGCGAAGAATATAATGAATATATCTGGTATAGGGGAAATGAATTACATTTATAATCTCAGAAAATTAATAGGCCATGACCTTATCATGGGAGTAGGTTGCGGCGTTCTTATTGAAAATGAAAAAGGACAACTGCTTTTGCAGAAAAGATCCGATACCGGAAAATGGTGTGTTCCCGGAGGAGCGCTGGAGCCTGTAGAAACATTTGAAGAAGCAGCGATCCGAGAAGTAAAAGAAGAAGTCGGGATAAATGTAAGAGATCTTAAACTCTTCGGATTATATTCCGGAGAAGATCGCCTTATCACTTATCCCAATCAGGATGTAGTATATTCTTTATCCGTTATATTTATCACTGATAAATATGATGGAGTTATTTCAAATTCCGATTCGGAAGTATTGGATCATCAATTCTTTGACAGAGATAACATTCCCAGAGATGAATTATTTTATCCGGACGCCAGGCCTATTCTTGATTGGGCCGATGGAAAATACTCCATTACAGTAGATGGAAAATAATTATTTCTTTATGGAATATCCAAACTTTCCGAGTTTCTTACCTAGAGCAAAATATTCCCCGTGAGAATATGCCATCAATCCGGTCTTTTCAAGATCAAATTTTCCGGAATCATCCATATATTTTTCATCAACGGTAACTCCCACTACCTCAGCAATAAACATATCATGAGAACCCAGCTTTTCGGTTTTAACTACTTTGCAGTATAGGTTCACCGGGCTTTCGGCAATGGCGGGTGCATCCATGAAACTTGACTTATATTCGGTCAGGTTCATTTCTTTAAATTTATCAAAATCTTTTCCCGATCTGACACCGCACCAGTCACAGGCATAAGTCAATTCCTCAGTTACAAGATTAATAACGAATTCACCCGTTTCACTGATGATCGGATAAGAATGTCTTTCAGGTCTTACCGATATAGAGACCATAACAGGATCGGAACAAATTGTTCCTGCCCAGGCAATGGTTACAATATTTGCTTTTTCATTTCCCTTTTTGCAGCTTACCATTACTGCGGGAACAGGGTATAACATGTTACCGGGTTTCCATTCAGCTTTAGACATATTGTTTTCTCCTACTTCCGAAAAAAATTAATGTTTCACAGATGATATATGGGTTATGTTTCACGGAAAAACCACAAGTGTTTGGAAACGAAATTTTTATCGACCACAAAATCTTGTGATTAATTCCGGATAAAACAAAAATGTTTCACGTGAAACATTTTTGAAAAAGTGACATATATAATTTTCTGCACGAACTAGTAAAGTTCTACCAAATTATTTCTGATCGCAAAGACAGCAGCCTGAGTACGATCATTAACATCGATCTTTTTAAAGAGATTTGAAATATGATTCTTAACAGTTCTTTCGGTGATATCAAGATTGTCAGCGATCTCTTTATTGAATCTTCCGCCGGCGATCTGCTTAAGGATCTCGATCTCTCTTTTGGTAAGTGAATCTATCTTTTCCTTGTCGACATCTCTATTGATGAGACGGGAGTTCAAAGAAGGAATAAGACTCGGCTGAATATATGAATCACCATCCATTATTTTGAAGATAGCTTCTTTAAGTTCTGCCGAATCTGCATCTTTAAGAACATAACCGTCAGCCTGAAGATCAACAGCCTTTACAAGATACTCAACCTCAGAATGAACCGTAAGGATAAGGATCTTCATATCAGACTTTTTCTTCTTAAGAGTCTGAAGGACATCGATACCATTCATACCCGGCATATTGATATCAAGTAATAAGATATCAGGCGACACATGATCAAGTACACTAAGCGCCTCATTACCGTCAGCAGCCTGAGCAATAACTTCAATTGAACCATCAAATTCCAATAATTGTTTAATACCTTCTCTGATCAGGGAATGATCATCAGCAAGCATTACTTTGATAGCCATGATTATTTCTCCTTAAACACAAGATGAACTTCCGTTCCTTCATTCTGGTTACTTTTGAACTCTATTATTCCGTTTGTCAATCCGACCCTGTCTTTAACAAGATCAAGTCCGAAGTGATTATCGGAAACAGTATTAGGATCAAATCCTACTCCGTAATCCTTGATCAAAACATCGATATCTTCGACTGACTTTTTAACTGATATATCGATCTTTGAAGATCCGGAATGCTTAAGTGAATTTACAACTATTTCCTTAATGATCGTAAAAAGATTAAGAAGGAATGAGTTGTCTTTTTCTATCTCATCTATATCCAGAGAAATAGCTACATCCGGATAAGATACTTTCATATTATCAACGTAGTTTTCCAAACAAGCTTTGAACCCGAGATCATCAAGGGACATCGGACGAAGATCAAAAATGATATCTCTGATCTCATCGATCGAACCGTGGATATTCTTTATGCAGGATTCGATCTCAAGTTTGGCACGAACCGGATCCTGTCCGATGAACATCGAAGCAAGTTCCAACTGGTGACATACATGGACAAGATTTTGAACCGTGTTATCATGAAGTTCAGAAGAGAGTCTGAATCTTTCCTTTTCCTGAATATTATATATCAGGGAATAAGGAACAACGTTCTTTTGAGCCTCAACCGGAACTTCGACGGGAATCTCTTCCTTCTTCGGAGCAGGCTTCTCGGATTCTTCTTCGAGCATTTCTTTAAACTGAGCGATCCTTCGATCAAGATCCCGGATCAACTCTTCCTGTAATCGGATATCTTCCCTTAATTTGGCAAGCTCATTTTTTTCCTGTTCAACACGACCGTTATAAATATCATCCGTATCAAACGGAGAAAAAAACTTAAGGTCCGTATCGGTATCGGCAACGCTTCCTAAAAATGCTTCAATCTCTTCAATGCGTTTTTCATTATGAAGAATAGTATCTCCGGCAGATTTTTTCTGTCCGAGATATGAATAATACATTTCTTCTATTACTTCACGATTCTTCATATAGGATAATAATAATATAAAAAGCTTTTTAATGGAAGAGTGGGATTATACGGAACAAAGAGGAGACTTTGCGGGAGTTCCTTCTTTACGTGGATATTTCTTGGGAGTTTCTTTTTCCTTGTATATTACGACAAGGTCTCTTCTCATATCCGATCCCGGAAGTTCAAATACTATATCATCGATAAATCTGCCACCGAGTAATTCAATTGCTTTAGCAGCAGATACGATCTCTTCATCAGCCTTTTCGGATTTGTATGAAACAAAGTACCCTCCGACCTTAACATAAGGAAGACATAATTCTGACAGTACTGTCAGATTTGCTACGGCTCTTGATACAACAAAATCAAATGCCTGTCTGTAAGAAGGATCATGTGCATAAGTCTCGGCACGTCCGTGGACAGCGTTTATATCTTTAAGCTCCAGTTTGTTTATAACTTCATCCAAAAAGCCGACTCGCTTTTTTAATGAATCAAGCAGTGTGATATCAAACTCGGGGAAAGCTATCTTTAAAGGTATACCCGGAAAGCCTGCACCGGTTCCCACATCAAGTACTTTGATCCCCGATCTTTTATCTTTATCAAAAAATGACAGATCCGTCACTTTATCACCGGCCTTAACGATAGAGAGGCTGTCCGCAAAATGCTTTAAAACCACATCATCCCATTCAGTGATAGCCGTAAGGTTCATGAATGAATTCCACTCTGTAAGCAGCTGATGAAATTCAACAAATCTCCCGATCATTCTTTCATCATGTTCGATATTAAGTTCATTAAGATACTTTATCAATAAAGAAGTATTTTCCATATCAATCATGCTTCTTTTTGGAAGAAAGGTAAACCAGGAGCACTGAAATATCTGCAGGCGATACTCCGGATATCCTTGATGCCTGTCCCACCGAAACAGGACGCATTGCTTTAAGCTTTTGTCTTGCCTCGATCCTCAAAGAATCGATATCATCATAATCTATATCTTCGGGTATGAGTTTCTTTTCAGTCTTTTTAAACTGTTCAACCTGAATGAGCGCTCTTTTTATATAACCTTCATATTTGATCTCGGTCTCAACCTGATCGATGATATCATCCGGAAGTTTGGGTCTTTCGGGATCAAGAGGAGCAAGCTTCCTGTAATCAAGCTCGGGTCTGCACATAAGCTCTGCAAGGGAAGTAGCTTTTGCCAAAGGAGCCGAATCAAGAGTTTCAAGGAAATCCTGATTTTTCTTTGAAGCTCCTAAGATCACGTTTTTGATCCTTTCAACTTCTTCGTTTATCGTGGCTTCCTTTTTAACGAGAGCATCATATTCTTCCCGGGAAACCAGACCGACTTCGTAACCTATCTTTCTAAGTCTTCTGTCGGCATTATCCTGGCGGAGCAGCAATCTGTACTCGGCTCTTGAAGTCATCATCCTGTATGGCTCAAAGTTTTCTTTTGTAACAAGGTCGTCTATCAAAACTCCGATATATGCTTCGGATCTGTCTAAGACTATCTCTTTTTTGCCGAGAACGAACATTGAAGCATTGATACCTGCAATGATCCCCTGTCCGGCGGCTTCTTCATATCCGCTGCTTCCGTTAAACTGTCCTGCGGCATAAAGACCTTTTACATCTTTAAATCCCAAAGTGGCATAAAGCTGGTTGGGATCAATGCAATCATATTCTATGGCATACGCATTTTTAACGATCTTGCAATTCTCAAGTCCGGGGACTGTCCTGTACATCGCAACCTGAACATCTTCAGGCAAAGATGATGACATTCCCGAAAGATACATTTCATTGGTAGAAAGACCTTCGGGCTCGATAAAGATCTGATGTCTTTCCTTGTCAGGGAACTTAACAACTTTATCTTCTATGGAAGGGCAGTATCTCGGACCCGTTCCTTCGATGACTCCTGCATAGATAGGAGATCTGTCAAGGTTTGCTCTTATGATCTTGTGTGTTTCTTCATTGGTATATGTAAGATAGCATGAAATCTGATCTTTTTGTATTGAATCTGGATCCGTGCTGAAAGAAAAAGGAACGATCCTTTCATCGCCTTTTTGTTCTTCCATCTTGGAATAATCAAGGGTACGCCCGTCCATCCTGGCGGGAGTTCCCGTTTTAAACCGTCGAAGGGATATTCCCATCTCCTTTAATGAATCCGAAAGATGAGTTGCCGCCTGCAATCCGTTAGGTCCGGTATAAGTGATCGCTTCACCGGTAAGACATCTGGCATTAAGATATGTTCCGGAGCAGATAACAACAGCCTTACAAAGATAAGTCGTTCCGGTATAAGTCCTTACACCGGTTATCTTCTTTTTTTCACCGTCTGCTTCCCAAAGGAGTTCGCAAACTTCGGCCTGCTTTATCGTAAGATGATCCTGCTCTTCCAAAGTGCATCTCATTTCCTTTGAGTAATCGGCTTTATCTGCCTGCGCACGAAGCGAATGAACGGCAGGACCTTTGGACCTGTTCAACATCTTTGACTGGATAAAAGTCTTGTCGATGTTCTTTCCCATCTGTCCGCCCAAAGCATCGACTTCTCTTACGATATGACCTTTTGAAGATCCGCCTATATTTGGGTTACAGGGCATAAGGGCAATACTTTCAACAGATACGGTAAAGATGACCGTCTCCAGTGAAAGTCTTGCACAGGCAAGGGCTGCTTCGCAACCCGCATGTCCTGCACCGATGACACATATATCAACTTTTTCGGTAAGAGTATTCCTGTTTGTCATTTTCCCATACAAAACTTACTGAATATCGTATTTATAAGATCATCATCAACTTCTTCTCCGATTATCGAGCCGAGTGATGAATAAGCTCCCAAAAGATCTATAGTATAAAAATCCTCGGAAATTCCCGATTCATAGGAATTTTTAACATTTAAAAGATAATTAAGTGCAGTGATCAAAGCTTCCTTATGACGGAGGTTTGTGATCATGACTTCATTGTTAAGATCTATATCTCCGCTTAAGAACATCTTTTTTACGGTATTTTTAAGTTCTTCAAAACCTTCGTTTAAAACTGCAGATGTCTTGATGATATCAACACCTGAAAGCATCCTGCTTATTTCTTCATATTTTACTACAGGTTCAAGATCGGATTTATTATAAAGAACAATGCTCTTTCTTTCCCTTAAAGATCCCATGATCTCCCTGTCATTATCATCCAAAGGAACAGAAGAATCTATGACAAAGAGCAAAAGATCGGCATCTTCCATATATTTCCTTGCTTTATCTACACCTATACTTTCAACAACATCTTCGGTCTGCCTTATTCCCGCAGTATCGGTTAAACAAAGCGTTATATCATCAAGCTTTACTTTTTCTTCCAATATATCTCTTGTGGTTCCGGCCACATCTGTCACGATGGCACGGTCACTTCCGGATAGGAGATTGAGCAAAGAAGACTTTCCGGCATTGGGTTTTCCGACGATCACCGTTCTTATACCGTCCTTGATGATCCGGCCGTTGTCAGCACTTATAAGGAGTTTGTTGATATCTTCGATGACCTTATCTACATCGGAAATAAATTCTTCTTTATGATCATCAAAAGATATATGTTCGGGATCATCCAAGGCAGACTCAATATAAGCAGTCTCATGCATGATCGATTCCCTGTCTTCCTTTATCTTATGATAGATACTTCCTCTTAACTGTGAAACTGAATTCTTTAAAGCAATTTCGGAATCGGAAGAAATGACATCCATGACTGCTTCAGCTTTTGAAAGATCGATCCTTCCGTTTAAAAAAGCTCTTTTTGTAAATTCTCCGGGAAGAGCAAGTCTTGCACCATTTTTTATCACAAGTTCAAGAGCTTTTTGCAAAACAAACGATCCTCCGTGGCAATTTATCTCCACGGTGTCTTCTGCCGTAAAACTCTTTGGGCCTTTAAAAAAAGAAACCATGACCTCATCAAGGATTTCATCTTCATTCAAAAGAAAGCCATAACGTATTGTATGGCTTTCCATTGAATTTAAGATATGTTCTCCTTTTGCGTTGACAAATATCCTGTCAACTGTTGCTACTGCCTGATCACCGCTTACTCTTATTATTCCTATCCCGGAATTACCAAAAGGAGTGGCAATCGCAGCAATGGTTTCATTTGTCATAGATTATTTCTTTAATGTGATCACCACTTTTCTGAAAGGCTCTTCACCTTCAGAATGAGTTGTTACATATTTATCATTCTGTAATGCTGAATGAATGATCCTTCTTTCATAAGGATTCATAGGCTCCAAAGTAACACTTCTGCGTGTTCTCTTTACTTTTGATGCCATGTTCTTTGCAAGGTTTTCAAGTGTCTGACGACGACGACGGCGATAATCTTCCGTATCAACCTTTACATGAATCTTGTCTTCGGTGTTCTTGTTAACAACAAGATTTGTAAGATATTGTAAAGAATCAAGAGTCTGACCTCTTTTTCCGATAAGGATACCCATATCCTCGCCGGAAATATCAATATTCATAGTCTTATCAAATTCATCATACTTGATATTAACTGTTGCATCGATCCCCATTGCACGGAAAACATCATCAAGGAAAACCTTTGCAGTGTCATCAATCTCAAGCTTTTGTCTGGCCTTGATTACCGCAGGCTTTGAACCTAATCCGAGGAAACCCGAATTACCTTCATCAACTACTTCATATTCAAGCTTTTCTCTGGAGATCAAAAGCTTTGAGCAGGCTTCTACTACGGCTTCATCTATTGTTTTACCACTGAATTCCATAAAATCCATTTTTATCACCTCTTATATCATTTATTACTGTTTTCGTTATATTTCCTTACCATATTTGCCTTAGCTGCCAAAGAACCCGGAGCATAATTTGTCTTCTTGGAAGACTCTGTTACTGCTTCTTTCATAGCTTCGTCCTTTTCTTTATTGGAAACGCTCTCAACATTCTTTGCCTTTTCGGAGATCGATCTTTTAGGAGCTGAAACAGTAGCCGCAGATGCGATACTCTTTGTTTTCATAGAGGCATATTTATCTATGGTGTTAGGATCAATACCCTTCTTTTCAAGCTTTTTCTTTTGCTTTTCCTTATTTTTGGCAACAAGTTCATCAAGATCTATCTTGTCTATATGCCTGTTGACCACAACCTGCTGGATCGAACGGACTACCGAACCTGCTATCCAGTAAATACCGATACCTGAAGAAAAAGTGAAACAGAAGAATGCAGACATAAGAGGCATTACATTGTTCATCATCTTCATGGACTGCTGCATGGATTCAGCCGTATCGGAACCTCCCTGATTAGGATTGGAAGGCTGCTGGGGCATGAGTTTTACGTTTATCCACTGTGTCAACGCAGCAAGTACGGGAACCAAAACTGATGCTATTATGATACCCCACTGTTTTCCTGATGCATTGTGCCATGCCTGCTGGATCATGTATGAAGGAGAGTTGTTAAGGTTCATTCCGAGGAAGAAGTTATATGTCTTTATCTTCTCAAGAGCACTTATACAATCTGCAGAAGAACCCGCATATTTAGTAAGCTGATCGACATTCATATTATTTAAAACATCGATTATGGCATTTACTTCATTTCCTTCTATACTGAAATTTTTGATATAAGTTCTTGCTTCATCAAGAGCCTTGATCTCTTCAATCTTTCCGCTTGAGAGAACATTATTTGCTATTACTTCAAAATATGTTCTCAGTGTATTTATATATGCGGGAAGAGAATAAATTACTCTGTAAAGAGCAAACAAAATAGGCATCTGGATGACAAGCTGTAAGCAGGAACCGGAAGGTGAAACTCCGTATTTTGCATAAACCTGCTTAGTCTCGGCATTCATAGCCATCATTGAATCCTGATCTTTTCTATCCTTATATTTTGCCTGGATAGCCTGAAGTTCGGGATTCATCTTTGCGGAAAGCTTACTGAACTTCTGCTGCTTTATAGTTAAAGGAAGAAGCAACAGATAAACAACTATAGTAAAAACTATGATTGAAAGTCCTATAAGTCCGCTGTCAAAATTTCCAAGGATCTTATCAAGAAGCCAGAATATGGCATTGATTATAGGTCCAAGTATATATTTTGCTATAGGTCCCAGTATTTTTCCCTGATACTGGGTCAATAAAACAGCGTACAATTTAATACCTTATCCTTTCAAGAAACCTCGTCTTAAAAAGTATCATTATGGAACAGGATCATATCCGCCCTTTGAAAAAGGGTTACACCTTATTATTCTCCATAATGCTAAAAAACCTCCCTTAAAAGCACCGTACTTACTTATCGCCTCAAGTCCGTATTCCGAACAAGTGGGGATGTAAGGGCATTTCGTGTGCTTTAACGGAGATAGATACTTTCTGTAGACTTTTATTAAAATAATTAAAATATTCTTCATCTGATCGTCGGATCACTTCATTATCTTATGAAGTTTCAGAAGATGTAATAGTGCGCTTTCCATTTCCTCATATGAAATGGACGAGGCTTGGCCTCTTGCGATGACTGCAATGTCTAAACCACTATTAAACATTTTTTCCTGCAGTCTGTAACTTTCTTTTATTAATCTTTTTACTCTATGCCGGATAACACTGTTTCCGACCTTCTTACTGACGCTTATCCCAAATCTGTTAAATGGCTGGTTGTTTTCCAGAATATAAACTATAAGATATTTGTTGGCCTTTGAACGGCCGTTTTTAAACACATTTGAGAATTGGGAACTGTTGCGCAGACTTAACGTATTGATCACGCAAAAAAGACCACTTGAAAAAGTGGTCTATGCTGACAACTTTTTTCTTCCTTTGGCACGTCTGGCTGCTAAAACCTTACGTCCGCCCGGTGTACTCATTCTGGCTCTAAAACCATGAACTTTTGATCTTTGTCTTTTCTTAGGCTGAAAAGTCATTTTCATACGGGGTCACCTCCTTTATAAATAGGAAAACAACATACCGATTATAAAGGATTTTTCAAAGATGTGTCAAGTAAAATAAAATGCTTAAAATCATTGAAAAATCGCTATTTTTTTTACATCAAGATATGGTGTTTTATTTATGATAAAAATCTATATTTAGTTGTTGCCATAACGCCTGTAAATTGACATAAATTTATTCACATCATGTGGATAAACCTGTGGATAAGTGTGAATAACTGACCTGATATCATTAAAATTCATACTGTTTTTGTCAATAACAGTTACTCACATTTTCATAAAGATAACAGTTATGAAAAATTTTTATGTTAACTCTGAAATACGCATATATACAGTATTTTTTAGGGTTTTTAAGTTTGAATTTTTACTTCTTATATATTATTATGTGTTAGTGATAATTCTAAAAAGAGGTAGTTATACACATGGAAGCTTCTAATTATAACGATTTCATCGAGACCAACTGGGATAATATCAAAGAAAACATCAGATCGGAATATGACATAGCTGACATTTCTTTTGATACCTGGATCAGGCCTCTTAATTATTCCGGTATAGAAAATGATACGGTTTCTATCGTAATTCCTTCAGATCAGGCTCAGGCTATCAATTATATCACCAAAAAATATAAGAATTTCTTTGTTGAATCTATCTCTGTGATGATAGATCACAGTATCAACGTCAATTTTATTCTTGAAAATGAAGCCAAAAAAGAAGAAATTAACACAAAAGAAAAGATATATAACATTAATTCCGAAAATGCCAATCTTATATCAAAGTACCGTTTTGATACTTTTGTTGTAGGAAATAACAATAAATTTGCGCATTCGGCAGCTCTTGCCGTCGCAGAATCTCCCGGAGAAGCATACAATCCTCTTTATCTTTACGGAGGATCAGGTCTTGGAAAAACTCACCTTATGCATTCAATAGGTCATTTTATTCTGGACAGAGATCCTAATAAAAAGGTTCTTTATGTTACTTCCGAGAACTTCACAAATGAAGTTATAAATGCCATAAGATCCGGTAATTCTTCAAAAATGAATGAAATAAGGGAAAAATACAGATCTGTTGACGTTCTTTTGATAGACGATGTTCAGTACATCATAGGAAAAGATGCAACCCAGCAGGAATTTTTCAATACATTTAATGAATTACATTCAGCCGGTAAACAGATAATCATATCTTCAGATAAACCTCCTCAGGATATGGAAACATTGGAAGAACGTTTCAGAACCCGATTCCAGTGGGGTCTTACTGCAGATATTCAGGCTCCTGATTATGAAACAAGAATGGCTATCCTTAAAAAATATTCCGAAAATTACGGAAAAGAGATAGACAATGCCGTTTTTGAATATATAGCTGAAAATATAACTTCAAATATCAGGGAACTTGAAGGTGCTTACAACAAACTTATCGCTTATTCAAGATTAAATAAAATAGATATATCAATGGATATAGTTGAGGAAGCTTTAAAAGATATAATAAATCCAAACCAGATTAAGGAAATAACCTCTCAAAATATCATTGAAATGGTAGCCGAACACTTTAATATGACTTCAGAAGACATAAAGTCTAAAAGAAAAACGGCAGATCTTGTTTTACCCAGACAGATTTGTATGTATCTTTGCAAAGAGCTTACACAGGAGCCTCTTCAGGAAATAGCAAGAGCATTAAATAAGAAGGATCATACTACAATAATATATGGAATAAAAAAGATTTCGGATGGTGTAAAAGTGGATAAATCACTTGCCAACAAAATTGATGTAATAAAGAAAAAAATCAATCCTTCGTGATTTACACATCATTCACTTTTTATAATTTTTTATCCACCCTGTTATGATTTATTTTTACCTATAAAAATGCTATAATATATGAGTTATACACAAATGAACATTTATTAATACTATTTATATTAAATATTTAATAAATATATCTCATTTGTCGAAAAACAGCGTCCATGACAAACATGAACAAATGAAAGGAAGTTATACACAATGAAGCTTATCTGTTCTAAAGCAAATCTTCTTAACGGAGTTAATACGGTTTCAAAAGCAGTTCCTAATAAGACTACAATGTCTATCCTTGAATGTATTCTTATAGATGCATCTGAAAATAAGATAAAGCTTATAGCAAATGATACTGAACTTGGAATTGAAACTGTTGTAACCGGTATAATAGAAGAAAAAGGAAAGATCGCTCTTGATGCAAAGATACTTCTTGATATAGTAAGAAAACTTCCGGACAGTGACGTTACCATTGAATGTGATTCATCTTTAAAAACATATATTAATTGCGGAAAAGCAAAATTCACGATCATAGCAAAGCCTGCAGATGAATTTACTTATCTTCCCGATATTGAAAGAATAGATTCAATATCTGTTTCACAGTTCACATTAAAAGAAATAATAAGACAGACAATCTTTTCAATTGCCGACAATGATAATAACAAGATCATGACAGGTGAATTGTTTGAAGTATCAGGAGATGTTTTAAAGGTTGTTTCTCTTGACGGACACAGAATTTCAATAAGAAAGATTAATCTTAAAACTTCTTATCCTCAAAAGAAAGTGATAGTACCCGGAAAAACTCTTAATGAGATAAGTAAGATCCTTTCGGGTGATACCGAAAAAGAAGTTAAGATCTTCTTTACAGGAAAACATATAATATTTGAATTTGATGAAACTGTTGTTGTTTCAAGACTTATTGAAGGCGAATTCTTTAAGATAGACCAGATGCTGTCTTCAGATTATGAAACAAAGCTCACAATAAATAAAAAAGAGCTGCTTGATTCTATAGACAGGGCAACTTTACTTGTAAAAGAAGGCGATAAAAAGCCTATCATCATAAATATTCTTGATGAAAACATTGAATTAAAGATGAATTCTACCGTTGGCAGCATGAATGAAGAAATTTCTGTTACAAAACAGGGTAAGGACATAATGATAGGATTCAATCCTAAGTTTATGCTTGATGCATTAAGAGTCATTGATGATGAAGAGATAGATATATACTTTGTTAATCCAAAAGCACCCTGCTTTATCAAGAATTCGGAAGAAAGCTATATTTACATGGTTCTTCCCGTTAATTTCACAACCGTATCGTAAATGGAAAGCATAACCATAAAAGATGAATTTATAAAGCTTGGCCAGGCCTTGAAATTATCAGGGCTTGTTGATTCGGGTGTCGAAGCAAAGATAGTGATAATTAACGGAGATGTATCCGTTAACGGAAGTATATGCCTTGAAAGAGGAAAAAAACTTCGAAACGGGGATGTTTTCGAATATAAAGGAAATACTGTTAAGGTTTTATCATGATAATAAAGTCTCTGGAATTATCCGATTACCGGAATTATGAAACACTTAGTATAGATTTTGATCCCGGTACAAATATATTATTCGGTGATAATGCTCAGGGAAAAACAAATATACTTGAAGCAATTTATCAATCTGCGACCACAAAATCCCATAAAGGCAGCAAAGATAAAGAAATAATCAGGTTCGGTAAAAACGAGTCTCATATTAGAGCGGTCATTGAAAAGGAAAATACCGAAACCAGGATAGATATGCATTTAAGATCGTCGGGATCAAAAGGTATAGCGATAGACGGTCAGAAAATAAAAAAAGCTGCCGACCTTTTAGGACTTTTAAACATAGTATTCTTTTCTCCCGAGGACCTCGGAATCATAAAAAACGGTCCGGGTGAAAGAAGAAGATTTGCGGATATGGAGCTTTGCCAGCTGGATGGCTTCTATCTTTATAATCTAAATAACTACAACAAGATAATAAATCAAAGAAATAAGCTTTTAAAGGATATGTATTTTAATCCTGACCTTAGGGAAACCCTTAATATATGGGATTCACAGCTTATTTCATTCGGAAGCAAGATAATAGAAAGAAGAACTTCTTTTGCCGAGCAGATAAGTGAGATCATAAAGGAATATCACAAAAAACTGTCGGGCGGAAAAGAAGAAATAGTCGTAAAATACGAACCTGACGTGACCATTGATGAATATGCATCAAAAATGGAATCATCGCGCGACAGGGATATAAGTGCAAAAATGACCACGACCGGTCCTCACAGAGACGATTTTTCATTTATGATAAATGATGTCGATGTCAGAAAATTCGGATCACAGGGTCAGCAAAGAACCGCTGCACTTTCCCTAAAATTATCTGAAATAGAACTCATGAAAAAAGTGACCAATGATACACCGGTTCTTTTACTTGATGATGTATTATCGGAGCTTGATTCAAACAGACAGAATTATCTTTTGGACAGTATAGGTGATATACAGACGATAATAACCTGTACCGGACTTGATGAATTTGTAAATGATAATTTCAAGATAGACAAAACCTTTAAGGTTTCTGACGGTTTGGTTGAAGTAATATAGTTTGGAGGCATTATGTCAGATCTTAATGAAAATTTGGAAAATGAAAAGGATACACTGGATATATCGCCCGTTGAAAATGATTACGGTGCCGATCAGATTCAGATCCTTGAGGGACTTGAAGCTGTAAGAAAACGTCCCGGAATGTATATAGGAACGACTGCAAGCCGCGGACTTCATCATCTTGTATATGAAATAGTAGATAATTCCGTTGATGAAGCACTAGCCGGATTTTGCGATACCATAACAGTTACGATAAATTCTGATAATTCCGTTACGGTCATCGATAACGGAAGAGGAATTCCTACAGGTATCAACAAAAAAGCAGGACTTCCCGCTGTAGAAGTTGTATTTACCATTCTCCATGCAGGCGGAAAATTCGGCGGTGGAGGATACAAAGTATCCGGCGGATTACACGGAGTAGGTGCATCTGTAGTTAATGCTCTTTCCGACTGGCTTGAAGTATTTATTTACAATGACGGAAAGATATATAACCAAAGATATGAAAGGGGACATGTATGTTATCCTCTTAAAGTCGTTGGTGATTGTGAAAAGGGCAAAACGGGAACAAAGGTAACTTTCAAGCCTGATGCAACCATCTTTACAGAGACGACTATATTTGAATTCGATGTATTAAAACAGCGTCTACGTGAGATGGCTTTCCTTACAAAAGGTCTTAAGATCATTTTAAGGGATGAACGCACTACGGAAGAAAAACCCGAACCTGTTGAAAGAACATTCCATTATGAAGGCGGAATAAAGGAATTTGTAACATATCTTAACAGATCAAAAACTCCTTTATATGACGATGTCCTTTATTTTGAAGGAAAAAAGAACAATGTTTACGTGGAAGTATCGATGCAGCATAACGATTCGTACAATGAAAGTACATTCAGTTTCGTTAATAACATCAATACTCCCGAGGGTGGAACTCATCTTGTAGGTTTCAGAAATGCCCTTACAAAAACATTTAATGATTATGCCAGAAATTCAAAGCTTTTAAAGGACAGCGAGCCCAATCTTACAGGTGATGATATAAGAGAAGGTCTTACGGCTATCGTATCTGTAAAGATTGAAGATCCCCAGTTTGAAGGACAGACAAAGCAAAAACTCGGAAATTCGGAAGCAAGATCTGCTGTTGACAGCATAGTATCCGAACAGCTTACATATTTCCTTGAGCAAAATCCCGTTGTTGCAAAGACGATATGCGAAAAATCGATCCTTGCACAAAGAGCAAGAGATGCAGCAAGAAAAGCCCGTGACTTAACAAGAAGAAAGACCGCGCTTGAAGGAGCTGCTCTTCCCGGAAAACTTGCAGACTGCTCAGATAAAAATCCAGAAAACTGTGAGATTTATATAGTCGAGGGAGATTCCGCAGGCGGCTCGGCAAAAACCGCACGTTCAAGAGCAACCCAGGCTATCCTTCCTTTGAGAGGAAAGATACTTAACGTTGAAAAAGCAAGACTTGATAAGATATATGCCAATGCCGAGATCAAGGCAATGATAACCGCATTCGGTACAGGTATCCATGACGATTTTGATATCAGCAAATTAAGATATCACAAGATCATCCTTATGACGGATGCCGACGTAGACGGAGCACATATCGCAACCTTGCTTCTTACCTTTATCTACAGGTTCATGCCCGAACTTATAAAGCAGGGACATGTTTATCTTGCACAGCCTCCTTTGTACAAGCTCGAAAAGAACAAAAAGATATGGTATGCATATTCGGATGAAGAACTTGACGGTATCTTAAAAGAGGTCGGAAGAGACCAAAATAACAAGATACAAAGATATAAAGGACTTGGAGAAATGGATGCAGAGCAGCTTTGGGAAACAACAATGGATCCCGAAAAGAGAATACTGCTCCGTGTCGTTATGAATGAAGAGGCTGAATCGGAGCTTGACCTTACATTTACCACACTTATGGGAGATAAGGTTGAACCCAGAAGAGAATTTATTGAAGAAAATGCCAAGTTCGTTAAGAATCTGGATATTTAAGAGTCATTAAGAAATATAGATATAAAAAGGAACGGTTATGGAAGACAATATTTTTGACAAGATCCATGAGGTAGACCTGCAAAAGACCATGGAAAATTCATACATCGACTACGCGATGAGCGTTATCGCTTCTCGTGCACTTCCCGATGTAAGAGACGGTCTTAAGCCTGTTCAGAGAAGAGTTCTTTACTCGATGATCGAGCTTAATAACGGTCCCGATAAGCCTCATCGTAAATCCGCACGTATAGTCGGAGATACAATGGGTAAATATCACCCTCACGGTGACAGCTCTATATATGGTGCCCTTGTTAATATGGCACAGCCCTGGAACTTCAGATATCCGCTCGTTGACGGACACGGAAACTTCGGTTCAGTCGACGGAGACGGCGCAGCCGCAATGCGATACACCGAAGCAAGGCTTTCAAAGATCTCAATGGAACTCCTTGCCGATATCAACAAGGATACCGTTGATTTTACTCCTAACTTTGACGAGACCGAAAAAGAGCCCGTTGTTCTGCCCAGCCGTTATCCCAACCTTTTGGTTAACGGTACGACAGGTATTGCAGTCGGTATGGCTACCAACATACCCCCTCACAATCTTCGTGAAGTAACCAAAGCTCTTATTAAGATAATCGATAACAAAGTCGATGAGGACAGGGAAACCGATATTGAAGAGATCCTTTCGATCCTCAAGGCTCCCGATTTCCCCACCGGAGGAGTCATCCTCGGAACAAAGGGCGCTGAAGAAGCCTACAGAACGGGCCGCGGAAAGATAAGAGTCAGAGCGGTTTCAAGCATTGAAACACTTCCCAGCGGAAAAAGCAGCATCATAGTTACCGAGCTGCCTTACATGGTAAACAAGGCAAATCTTATCCAAAAGATAGCCGAGCTCGTTAAGCTTAAAAAGATAGACGGAATCACGGATTTAAGAGATGAATCCGACAGAGAAGGAATGCGTATCGTCATTGAGATAAGACGAGATGCAAACCCCAATATCATCCTCAACCAGCTTTACAAGCATACACAGCTTCAGGACACATTCGGTGTCATCATGCTGGCACTTGTAAATAACGAGCCCAAGGTAATGAGCATTCTTGAAATGCTCAAGGCTTATCTTGCTCATCAGGAAGATGTCGTTACAAGAAGAACCAAATATGATCTTAACAAAGCAGAAGAAAGAGATCATATCTTACAGGGATTACTCATCGCACTTGATAATATCGATGAAGTGATCAATATAATCAGAAATTCGGCTGATACCCAGACGGCTAAGGAAAATCTCATCAACAGATTCTCACTTACCGATGCTCAGGCTCAGGCAATAGTCGATATGAGACTGAGAGCCCTGACAGGTTTGGAAAGATCAAAGCTTGAAAACGAGCATGAAGAGTTGGTCAAAAAGATCGCCGAATTAAAGGCCATCCTTGCCGATGAAAAACTTCTTTTGGGTGTTATAAAGACAGAGATGCAGCTTACAGCCGACAAATACGGCGATGATCGCAGATCCCAGATCGGATTTGACGAATATGATATTACGGATGAGGATATGATCCCTAACGAAAATACCATCATCGCAATGTCAGATCTCGGATATATAAAGAGAATGACGATCGATAACTTTAAGTCCCAGCACAGAGGCGGAAAAGGTATCAAGGGAATGAACACGATAGAAGAAGACTTTATCGAAGATCTTCTTATGACGACGACTCATCACTACATCATGTTCTTTACCAATATGGGACGCGTATACAGGTTAAAGGCATATGAGATTCCTGAAGGATCAAGGATCTCACGCGGAGTTGCCATTGTTAATCTTCTTCAGTTAAATCCCGGAGAAAAGATCTCCGCTCTAATTCCGGTCAAGGAATATGAAGAAGAAAAGAACCTGTTCATGGTAACCAAAAAGGGAACCATCAAAAAGACCAAGGTTACCGAGTACTCAAATATCAGAAAGAACGGCCTAATCGCAATAAACCTTAAGGATGAAGATGAACTTATCGAAGTTAAGATAACCGATGAAAATACAGATATCTTCCTTGTTACCAAGTTCGGACAGTGTATAAGGTTTAAGGAGACCGATGTCAGAAATACCGGAAGAAGCTCAATGGGTGTTCGCGGTATGAACCTTGCCGATCAGGATGAGATAGTCGGAATGCAGCTTGATCATCAGGGCGAGACACTCCTTATTGCTTCCGAAAAGGGTATGGGTAAGAGAACAAAACTTGACGAATTTACTGTTCAAAAGAGAGGCGGAAAAGGCGTTAAGTGCTACAAGATCACCGAAAAGACAGGTTATGTGGTAGGTGTAAAGGCAGTTAATGACGATCATGAGATACTTATGATCACTAATGCCGGAATAATCATCCAGATCCCGATGGCAGACGTATCTATCCTCGGAAGGATCACCTCGGGCGTTAAGCTCATCAACCTTGAAAAGGGTGTATTCGTAGCAAAGATCGCAAAAGTAAGGGAAAAGATAACCAACGGTAATGAAGAATTATCGGAGGATGATCTTGACGGAGTTGAAGAACCCGAACAGGAGCCCGGATTCGATCCCAGTGCTATCGAAGAAGAGGATGAAAACAAAAGATATATCGATCCCGAGAGTGAGGAAACGGAAGATTCCGACGAATAATATCAAAAGGCAATAAAAGAATACATCAATAAGCGGGCCCTCACCTTATGGTGGGGGCTTGTGAGCGGAGAAAGTTTTTGGCCAGATCTAAACAGGTAGAAGGACAACTTGATTTTTTTGCATTACTTTCATTTGATGATAACGATGAAAGTGAAGAAAAAAGTGTTGAAGAGATCAAAATAAGCGAGCTTTCACCTTTTGAAGAATGTGAAAAATGCTGGTGCCGCGACTGTAAGCATAATGAAAATAACGACGGCATACCAAGAGAATTTGCAGGAGAAAAAAAAGCATGTCCCGCCTGTTCTTTTTGTATAGATAACGATGAACCCGATGTTTGTATAATCGGATCATATAAAAACGGATGCAGTTTAAGGGCCGAAGAAGAAGGTATCAGCCCCGAAACATAAAGGAGATGAGTTTTAAATGGAAAGTTATGAGATCCTTAAAGATCTTGCGATAATAGTTATATTCGCAAAGCTTTTCGGATTGGTAGCAAGAAAACTAAAAGCACCGCAGGTAGTCGGAGAGATCATTGCGGGAGTGATTATAGGACCCACGGTTCTTGGAATAGTTTCACAGACACCGTTTATTTCCTATATGGCTGAAGTGGGAGTGATACTGCTCATGTTTTCGGCAGGTCTGGGAACCGATATAAAGCAGCTTTTAAAGACGGGTCCTCAGGCAACGGCCATTGCCTGTTGCGGAGTTTTTGTTCCTCTCGTAAGCGGAGCACTTCTTTACATGGGATTTTACGGAGCCAGTCCTTGGGGAGATGAAAACTTTTACCGTGCCGTGTTCGTGGGAGTAATTCTGACAGCCACATCTGTTTCGATAACCGCACAGACTCTTAAGGAAATGAATAAGATAAGCACCAAGGTCGGAACACTGGTCCTTAGTGCGGCGATCATAGATGACGTCATAGGAATCCTCGTGCTTACTTTTGTTATAGGATTCAAGGATCCCGGAACAAAGCCGCTTAAGGTAGTATTAAGCACGGCACTTTTCTTTATCCTTGCTTTCATTGTAGGCGTGATCTCCTACAAGATATTTAAAAAGGTTGATGAAAAATATCCGCACACAAGAAGGATACCGATCGCGGGACTTGCATACTGCTTTGCATTTTCATACATTGCGGAAAGATATTTTGGAATCGCGGATATCACCGGTGCATATGTAGCGGGAATAATCCTTTGTTCAATAGATGATTCGGATTATATAGAGCGAAAAGTCGATATAAATTCCTATATGATCTTCGGACCCGTATTCTTTGCTTCGATCGGATTAAAGACCACATTCGATAATATCTCGATGAGCATAGTCTGGTTTACGATATGCTTTATCCTTGTCGGTCTTGTATCAAAGATCATAGGATGTGGATTTATGGCCAAGATATGCGGATATGACGTTAATGATTCGCTTAAAGTCGGAGTCGGGATGATGACACGAGGAGAAGTTGCACTTATTGTATCCCAGAAAGGTCTGTCGGTAGGCCTTTTGGATTCGAAGTACTTTACATGCGTCATATTATTGATAATCGTGTCCAGCGTATTAACACCTATCATATTAAAGATGCTCTATTCTTCCGACAAAAAAGAATCGACTGTATAGATATTTCGTAAGGACAGATTTTATCTGTCCATATAAAAAGAGAAATTATTGGAGGGAAATGTATGATTTTTGGCAACGGATGCTGGCTTCAGAAGGAAGGCTGTTCCTGCTTTGCACCGCAGGAAGTGTATTTTACGACAGTCACCGATAACAAGGTGACCATGTGTGTTCCTACTTACCATGTAAGAACAAGGGGTGACGTACTTGGGAACATCAATCTTACGATCGAGGTAACATCACCTGCTGATGATATCCTTCGTGTAAGGACATACCACTACAAGGGAGCAATAAAAGACACTCCTTCATTTGAACTTGAATTAAAAGACGACAAAAAGCTTGATGTAAAGGATTCCGATGAGGAGATCATCATTAGATCAGGCTCAATGTCTATGGTAATAAATAAAAAACAGTTTTCCATCAAATATATGAGGGGAAATGAAGTCATCACTACTTCAACCGGAAGGGATCTTGCGCTCATGAAGACCGACTGGAAAGGCCTTGCTTATGATCCGGGTGATGACGATGAGACATATATAAGACAGATGCTCTCTTTATCCGTAGATGAAAAAGTATACGGAATGGGAGAAAGATTTACTCCTTTTATAAAAAACGGACAGAGCGTTGATATCTGGAATGCGGACGGCGGAACGAGCACCTTCCAATCATACAAGAACATTCCTTTTTACATCACGGACAAAGGCTATGGTGTTTTGGTAAATCATCCGGAAGAAGTTAACTTTGAAGTAGCAACCGAGATGGTAACAAGAACCCAGTTCTCCGTTAAGGGAAGTTATCTTGATTACTTTATCATAAACGGTCCTTCAATGAAGGAAGTATTGATGCGTTACACGGATCTTACCGGAAAGCCGTCTCTTCCCGCTCCCTGGACTTTCGGATTGTGGCTTTCCACATCATTTACGACAAATTATGATGAAGAAACTGTTATGAGTTTTGTTAACGGTATGCTCGATAGGGATATACCTTTAAGAACATTCCACTTTGACTGCTACTGGATGAAAGAATTCCACTGGTCGAACCTTATCTGGGATGAGAGAGTATTCCCGGATCCTGAAGGAATGTTAAAGAGAATAAAAGCAAAAGGCCTTAACATCTGTGTGTGGATCAATCCCTATATAGGTCAGGAATCCGTGCTCTTTGACGAAGGAATGAAGAACGGATATTTCATAAAAAGAACCGACGGAAGCGTATGGCAGTGGGATATGTGGCAGCCCGGAATGGCAATTGTCGATTTCACGAATCCCGATGCATGCAAATGGTTCCAGAGCAAGCTTGAAGTCCTTCTTGATATGGGCGTTGACTGCTTTAAAACAGACTTCGGTGAGAGGATCCCGATAAAGGATGTTAAATATTTTGACGGATCAGATCCTTTGAAGATGCACAATTTCTACACATACCTTTATAACAAGTGTGTATATGAACTTCTTCAGAGAAAACGCGGCAAAAACGATGCTGTCCTCTTTGCAAGATCGGCTACGGTAGGCGGACAGAAATTCCCCGTTCACTGGGGAGGAGACTGCTGGTCTGATTATGAGTCGATGGAAGAGAGCTTAAGAGGCGGATTATCGCTTCTCATGTCCGGATTCGGATATTGGGCTCATGATATAGGCGGATTTGAAAATACTTCAACAGCCGATGTTTACAAGCGCTGGGTTCAGTTTGGGCTTTTATCATCACATTCAAGACTTCACGGCTCTTCATCTTACAGAGTACCGTGGGTATATGATGATGAAGCGGTGGAAGTAGTAAGAAAGTTTACCAAGTTAAAAGCATCGCTTATGCCTTATATCTACAAAACTGCAGTAGATGCATCAAAATTAGGTGTTCCCACCATGCGATCAATGGTCATGGAGTTTGAAAAAGACAGAACATGCCCTTATCTTGACAAGCAGTATATGCTGGGAGATTCACTTCTTGTAGCTCCTATCTTTAACGAAGAAGGAATCGGAAGCTTCTATCTTCCTGCCGGAAAATGGACTGATTTCTTCACCGGAGAGGTTTATGAGGGTGAAAAATGGTATGAAAAGAAATATGATTACCTGCATCTGCCCCTTATGGTAAAGGAAAATTCAATGATCGTAATAGGTTCTTGCGAAGAAAGACCTGATTACGATTATGAAAAGGATGTTGAAGTAAGGGTTTATGCTCCCATAGAAGGACAGGAGATAAAGACCGTTGTTTACGGCATGGACGGTAAGGAAAAGCTTACGATAAAGGCCGTAAGACGCGGAAACGAACTCTTTGTTACTTCTGAAGGTACCGGATCCGTTGCAAAAGTGACCGCTCCGGAAGGTATAACGGTAAAGTGATCGCTATCCGGGGGGGGAGAAGGAATGATCGAATCAAAGAAGGTTAAAAAGATCTTATACGGGGGAGACTATAATCCTGACCAGTGGCCTGAGGAGATATGGCATGAGGATATGCGCCTTTTTAAAAAGGCCGGTATAGACGTGGTCACGTTAAATGTTTTCAGTTGGGCAATGCTTCAGCCTTCCGAGGACGTTTATGACTTTTCAAAGCTCGATAAGATCATGGATCTTGTTCGTGAAAATGGGATAAAAGTCTGCATGGCTACGTCAACTGCAGCACATCCCGCATGGATGGCCAGAAAATATCCCGATATATTAAGAGAAGAAAAGGACGGTCTTAAAAGACGGTTTGGAGCAAGACATAATTCATGCCCCAATTCCCCGACTTATCGGAAATATTCCGTTGCTCTTGCAACAAAGATTGCCGAAAGATACAAGGATTACGATAATATCGTAGCCTGGCATGTCTCAAACGAATACGGCGGCGAGTGCGTTTGCGAAAACTGTGCAAAAGCCTTCAGGGAATGGTTAAAGGACAGATACAAAACCATCGAAAAGGTAAATGAAGCGTGGAATACGTCCTTCTGGAGTCATACCTTTTATGACTTTGAAGAGATATTCCCTTCTGATTTCAGGACAGAAGAGTTCCATTATTATCTGGACGGCTCACCCCGTACCAATTTCCAGGGAATGACCCTTGATTACACAAGATTTAATTCCGACAGCATTTTGGAATGCTTTAAACTTGAAAGGGATGCCTTAAAAAAGATCACTCCCGATATTCCGGTAACGACAAATCTCATGGGATGGTACAAGGGCCTTGATTACAATAAATGGGCCAAAGAAATGGACTTTGTTTCGTGGGATAATTATCCGAATTATAATGCCACGAACGCCGAGCCTGCCTCTTTCCATGATGTTATAAGGGGATTGGGAGGCGGAAAGCCGTTCTGTCTTATGGAACAGACACCCGGAGTTACGAACTGGCACAAGTATTGCCGGTTGAAAAGGCCGGGAGTTATGAGATTATGGTCTTATCAGGCGATCGCCCACGGATCGGATACGGTCATGTTTTTCCAGATGAGAAGATCTCAGGGAGCCTGTGAGAAATACCACAGCGCGGTGATCGATCATGTCGGAACCGAAGATACCAGAGTGTTTAGGGAAGTCACAGAGCTTGGCGAGGAACTCAAAAATATTGGTGATCGCATACTCGGAACGAGGATAAACTCAAAAGTAGCCATAGTGGCTGACTGGGAAAACTGGTGGGCATGTGAGATGTCTGCGGGCCCTACAAACCTCATAAACTATATATCCGAGATAATGGTTTATTATACGGCACTTTATAACCAGAACATTCCGGTTGATTTTGTCGGTGCGGATGATGATATATCAAAGTATTCGCTGGTCATAGCTCCGATGCTTTATATGAATAAGGACGGATATGATGAAAAGGTGCGTAACTTTGTAAATAACGGCGGTTGCTACCTTACCACGTATTTCAGCGGATATGTAGATGAAAACGACAGGGTGATACTGGGAGGCTATCCCGGAAAGCAAAAGGATATCCTCGGTATCTGGGTTGAGGAATCCGATGCGATACCGCCCGATGAAAGCAACTGCTTTATCTACAAGGGAACAGAATATCCTGCCGATATTCTTTGTGATGTTATGCACCTTCAGGGAGCAAAAGAGATATCCACATACGAAAAGGAATTCTATGCAGGAACCCCCGTTCTTACCAAAAACAAGCTTGGTGACGGAACTGTCTACTATGTGGGAACCCGCTCAAGCGAGGAGTTCTATGCCACATTCCTTAGGGATATCTGCGAGGAACTCTTTATCGAGCCTGTGCTCAATGCACCTAGAGAGGTTGAAGTTACCTGCAGGGAAAATGAGGATACAAGATTCATATTTATCCTTAATCACAAAGATACCTCAAGCGAGGTAAGGCTCAAAAAGCCCGGAACGGATATACTGACCGGTATTGAGTATAAAGCCGATGATATCGTAAAACTCGATAAGAAGGGCGTGGCGATAATAGAAAGTCGAAAGTAATTAATGGATTATATTGTATTTGACCTTGAATGGAATCAATCGAATACCGGAAAAGAGCCTGAAGTCAAGGAACTTCCCTTTGAGATCATAGATATCGGTGCCATAAGGATGAGTACGGACCGCAGGATGATAGGAGAGTATAACCAGCTCGTAAAACCCACGGTGTACCAGCATATGCACCATATTACGAGCAAGATAATACATCTTCACATGCAGGACCTTCAAAGGGGTATTCCCTTTAAGGAAGCAGTCAGTGATTTTCTTCAGTTTTGCGGCGATGACTATGTTTTTTGCACCTGGGGAACGACGGATGTTTATGAACTAAGAAGAAACATGCGTTTTTACGGGATAGAGCCCTTATCAAATGGACCGTTAAAATTTCTTGATGTCCAAAAGCTTTATTCCCTTTCCTTTGAAGACGGAAAGAGCAGAAGGAACCTTGAATATGCGATCGATGCTTTGAAGATCGATAAGGACATCCCTTTCCACAGGGCTTTTTCGGATGCATATTATACCGCAAAAGTTCTTTCACTCATTCCCGAGGAGATGCTTGATTACTGTTCCTTTGACACTTTCCTTGTTCCTGAGAGCAAAGAAGATGAGGTTCATATAAGGTTTAAGGATTATTCAAAATACATATCAAGGGAATTTGATGACAAACATGAAGCTATGATCGATAAGGAAGTGGCATCAACAAAGTGTTTTGTCTGTAACAAGAATATTCGTAAAAAGGTCAGATGGTTCTCTCCCAACGGAGGAAAGCATTTTTACAGCGTGGCGGAATGTCCCGTCCATGGTTTTGTTAAGTATAAAAACCGTATGAGAAAGACGGAATCTGACGGGATCTATGTGGTAAAGACCACAAAGCTCATAGATGAAGAGACATATCTTCTTCTTGCCGAAAAGCGGCGTCAGATACAGGAAAGCAAAAAAAACAAAGAAAAAGAGAAAAATTAGAATTTCAGTTTATTCTTTTCGCGCCTCCGCTTGGGATACCGGGAGGTGCGTTTTTTTCTTAAGTTATCCAAAAGGTTATAGTTCACAAAGAAAGAATGTATATATGAGATGATAATAAGCGCAAGGCATCCCGCAACGGCATAAGTTGTGATGCTGACTACGTTGATAAACCTGGGTGCGGGTTTTTCTTCGGTTATCTCTTCTTTTGGTTCTTCAACGGGGTTTTCGACATCAAATGCCGAAAGCTCTTTTCTGTTTTCCACGGAGCGGATCCTTCCGTAACCCAGATATGCCCCGTGATAAGAGTAATTAATGTAAGCGATATCCTCTTCGGAATCATTCGTATAGATAAGTTCCGTTTCCATATCGCGGAAGTTGATGTTTTTCGGCATTATGATGTTATCCTTGTCATCAAGCTCAAGGATCTGCTTCGAACTTCCGAGGATATCTATGGTAGAAGGGAAGAAATTGTTATTTTCAATAGAGTATTTTTCTTCGTTATCGGCTACGTTTACAATGTTGAAATTGCCGAACCCGTAGTCAAAAAGCTTTACCGTATCATTGAACTGCTCGGGTGATTCGTCTTTTAAAACGACACAGATAAGGGTCATACCATTTTGTTCGGCGCATGTTACGAGTGTTTCACCGGCTTCCGATGTATATCCGGTCTTTCCGCCCTTTATTCCGGCATAAGGCATATCACCAGATATCAGCTGGTGCTTGTTTCGCACATAAAAGTCATCAGGCTGTGTGGAGGTTGCTTCAAAATGGTGATATCCGGTATTTCCTATCTTTGCAAGATATTCATTGTTGAAAAATTCCTTAGCTATGATCGCAAGGTCGTAAGCAGATGTGTAGTGATCTTCATTAAAAAGACCGTTGGTGTTGGTAAAATGAGTATCTTTTAATCCCAGTTCATCCGCTTTGTCATTCATCATCTGAACGAACGAATCAATATCACCAGCAACGTGCTCACCGACCGCGTTTGCAACTTCGTTTGCTGATGCTACCATGATCCCGTAAAGGCACTCTTCCATGGACATGGCCTGACCGGGATCTATACCTATGTTTGAACTTCCGCTTTCAAGGGAAAAGACGGCATCGTACGAAAAATCAACCATTTCGTCCATACTGCAGTTTTCGGCTGCAAGCAAAGCGGTCATCATCTTGGTAGTACTTGCCGGATAAAGATGTTCGTGAATGTTTTTGGCATAGAGGATGACACCGGTGTTTGCTTCCATCAAAAAAGCAGCCTCGGCGCCAAGATCGGGTCCTGATGGCCAGTTGGGAATGTCATTGGTCTCAAGAGAGGTATCCGGGCCAACTGGCGCAGCAAATGCAGGTATGCTATTATATGAAAAGATGCCGATCGCCAAAAGAACGGCCAAAACCCTTTTTTTCATCATATTACAGTTTATAGGATAGAAGAAATCATTACAAGTAGGTCGCAGAATGAGACTCAGAAATATACCCGGCTCCAGAGATGTGATAGCCGAAAGTGAATACGTCGTACACGATTTTAAAGCTGCAAAGGGAAACTGGAGAGAGCTTTTTGGTAACGATAATCCGATAAGGATCGAGATAGGCATGGGAAAAGGCCGGTTTTTATGCGATCTTGCAACGCTTAATCCTGACATAAATTATGTCGGGATCGAAAAATACTCTTCCGTTTTATTAAGAGCCATCCAGAAAGAGGAAGAAGTAAGGCTTCCGAACCTTAAATTTATCAGAATGGAAGCTGAAGAGATCGCTGAAGTGTTTGCAAATGATGAAGTCGACAGGATATATCTTAACTTTTCAGATCCCTGGCCCAAGGACCGTCACGCCAAAAGAAGACTTACTTCAAGGCAGTTTCTTTCAAGATATGACCGGTTTTTAAAAAAAGACGGAGTGATCGAATTTAAGACCGATAACAGGGATCTTTTTGATTTTTCACTTGAAGAAGTAAAAGAGGCCGGCTGGGATCTTGATGAAATGACATATGATCTTCACCATGATGAAAGACTGAATGCCGGAAATATCATGACGGAGTATGAAGAACGCTTTTCCCAAAAGGGAAATCCGATCTGTAAATACATAATTTCAAGAAAATAAAAAAAACCCATAAAAATACTAATCATCGAACGTATCACAGATAAAGGATAAGCTTCCCGGGTGATGCGTTAAGGGAGGTGAGTCCTGGTTGAACGAAGAACAATTTAATAGTTGTATCGAAGCCATCCTCAAAAAGGACAAGTCGGGACTTCATTCCATATACGAAGCATACCTTTCGTATATCTACCAGATCGTTCTGGGTATCGTAGGAAGAAAAGAAGATGCCGAGGATGTGACCAGTGAGTTTTTCATCAAACTCTGGCAAACGGCCGATAAATACAGACCGGGCAGCGGTCACAAAGGATATCTGGCAACAATCGCAAGAAACATGGCCATTGATTTTTTAAGGAAGAACCGCCACGAAGTTCTGGAACCCGGTAATGAAGAAGGAGAAGATGAGGAAAAGTCCTTCGAAGCGACTTTACAAAGCAAAGACAATACGGAAGAAACCGTAATAGAAGACATATCACTAGATGAAGCCCTGGCACTGTTAAAGCCAAAACAGCGGCAGATAGTGGACCTGAAGATACTTTCCGAGATGACGTTCCAGGAAATATCCGAGGTGCTGAAGATCCCGATGGGTACGGTCACGTGGCACTATCGGGAAGCGATAAATAAATTAAGGAGGTGCGGCTACTATGAAGAATCTTGAAACTGAATACAAAAACCAGATAGCTCAAGAAGTACCGGACCTCTGGGCCAGGATAGAAAGTTCTATAGATGCTATCGAAGAACAGGATAAGACAGATAACAATGTTGTTTCATTATCTGAAGCTTCTGCAACAAGAAAAGGCAGCAGGATAAAAAGAATGAACGGCATTTTAAGATACAGTGTGATCGTAGCCAGTGCTGCATGTGTATTGGTTGTGGTTCTTGCGCTTTCAAGATCCGGAAAAGGCATGCTCTCATCAGCTGCTTCATATGAGGCAACATCCGATGCAGCAGATTATGAAGCATCTGCTATGGAAGATGCAGAAGAAGCTACGGGATCAAAAAAGAAAGACAAAAAGAAAAAGTCAGACAAAGAATTATTCATGGCAAACGGTACCATGGATTCAGCATCCGAAGCAGCTTCGGCACCTGCCCAAAGTGAGTATGAAGCAGCAGCCAGTGAAGAATATGACTCTTTAGCGGAAGAAGCAGCAGTTTATGATGCAGATGAACCTGAAATGGAAGAAGATTCATTAGCCGCAGAAGCGCAGATCACCGCGGCCAAAGAAGAAACAATCCAGGGAAGCTCATCTGATGGAACGGCAGATCTTATAAATGTGACGGGTGTGCTTTCATCAATTGAGATCGTGGAATATAAGGGTAAGGAAATATATTATGCTACATTCACGGACGATTCAGGCAAAGAATATGTAGCTTTCGTCCCCGAGGAGCTTGAAGCGGAAGCATCGGAACTTGAACAGGATAAAGTTGAAAGAAAGTATGTACTTTCCGTTTCAAAGGGCGGATATTATGATGCTGAATATGTCTATGAAGGATATTCCAAATAAAAGTGATGATCAGGGGTGCTTGTTGAATCTCTGATTATCTGATATAATCACGGTTGTCAAAGCGCTACGTCCCGAACGTAGCGCCTTTGAAAGTAATAAACGGGGTGTGGCTCAGCTTGGTAGAGCGCTACGTTCGGGACGTTGCGCTTGATGCGCACCTTACAACTTCATATTTTTCTTATCGGGGCGTGGCTCAGCTTGGTAGAGCGCGGCGTTCGGGACGCCGAGGTCGCAGGTTCAAATCCTGTCGCCCCGACTTTTTTGTGCCTAATTCTACCTTTTTTCTACCCGTTTCCGTTTATTCCCAGATTAATCCATGAAATGCTCTCTATAAACCTTATTTAATTGTCGAGTTACTGGTCGGTATAATCCTTAAGCGGA
>JAILCX010000009.1 GCA_024690205.1 Lachnospiraceae bacterium
TATTTCGACAAGGGCGGCAGCCGTGCCGAGGTGTTGAAGGGCATCAACCTCACCATCGGCAAGGGCGAATTCGTCTCGGTCATCGGCCATTCCGGCTGCGGCAAATCCACAATGCTGAACCTCATCGCGGGCCTGACCAAAGTCTCCTCCGGCGTTGTTCTCTTGGAAAACCGCGAGGTCAACGAACCCGGCCCGGAACGCGCCGTTGTGTTTCAGAACCACAGCCTGCTGCCATGGCTAAGCGTTTACGAAAACGTCAATCTCGGCGTCGAAAAGATCTTCCGCTACAGCAAAACCAAGGCAGAGCGCCACGAATGGGTCATGCGCAATCTCGACCTCGTGCAATATGGGGTATAGCAAAAACTATAAAAAAATGTATTGGGGGGTTACATCTAGTATAATAGCACCCGCCCTATATGCAAACAATACCAAGAGTTCACAAATTTACCAAAGGACCGTGAAGTTTTTTGTGCATGTTTACCAACTTATGCTTCCGGAAGTGCCGAAGGTGCAGGTGCGGCTCCGATCCTTTCACCGAAGAGTGCCTCGAATTCTTCTCTTCCGATCTTTTCTTTCTTAAGAAGGAGGTCGGCGCATGCATGGAGAACATCCATATGCTCCTTGATCTTGGCTTCAGCCTGAGCATAGCACTCATCTACGATCCTCTTAACTTCACTATCTATCTGACCGGAGATCAGTTCGCTGTGTGCCTTCGCATGTGCCAGGTCACGTCCTATGAATACCTCATCCGAATCATCAGCATAATTGATCATGCCAAGCTTTTCAGACATACCGAACTTGGTGACCATGCTGCGGGCTATTCCGGTTGCTTTCTTGATATCGCTTATCGCACCGGTTGTAACATCTCCGAAAATAAGGTCTTCGGCTATACGTCCGCCCAGTGATACCATGATCTCCTGTTCAAGCTTTGATTTCGTGGTATAAGATTCATCCTTTTCAGGCAAAGGCATTGTAAATCCGCCTGCTCCAAGGCCCGTAGGGATGATCGAAATGATCTGGACGGGATCGACTTTAGGAAGCACGTGGAACAGTATTGCATGTCCTGCCTCATGATAAGCAGTGATCTTCTTATCCTCATCGGAAATGATCTTAGACTTCTTTTCAACTCCCATTCCGATCTTAATAAATGACTGCTCTATATCTTTTTGAACAATGAACGGTCTTTCGGAACGTGCCGCACGTATCGCAGATTCGTTAAGAAGGTTTTCAAGATCGGCTCCGGTAAATCCTGCCGTTGTCTGGGCGATCTTCTTAAGATCCACATCTTCTGCAAGGGGCTTATTCTTTGCATGGACCTTAAGGATGTCTTCTCTTCCTTTGACATCCGGACGGTTAACCGCGATCTGACGGTCGAATCTACCGGGACGCATGATGGCAGGATCAAGGATATCAACCCTGTTTGTAGCTGCCATTACGATGATACCGCTGTTTTCGGCAAATCCATCCATCTCAACAAGGAGCTGGTTCAATGTCTGCTCTCTTTCGTCATGGCCGCCGCCCATACCTGTTCCGCGGCGTCTTGCCACTGCATCGATCTCATCTATGAATACCATGCAGGGTGCATGGTGCTTTGCTTCTTCAAAAAGGTCTCTTACTCTGGATGCTCCGACTCCGACGAACATCTCAACGAAATCCGAACCGGATATACTGAAAAAAGGTACTCCCGCTTCTCCGGCAACAGCCTTTGCAAGGAGTGTTTTACCCGTACCGGGTGCTCCCTCCAGAAGGACACCCTTGGGGATCTTTGCTCCAAGCTTTGTGTATTTATCCGGATCCTTCAGGAAATCGACTATTTCTTCAAGTTCTTCTCTTTCTTCCGTAAGGCCCGCAACATCCTTAAATGTCTTTTTGGTATCACCGGAAAGTCTGGCCCTTGACTTGCCGAAATTCATCATTTTGGCGTTTGCTCCGCCTGCTCCCGTTCCGTTCATTATCATCATAAGGAACATGACGATCACGGCACAGATGATGATGGGAAGCAAGGTGGTCATGAAATAGCTTTCTTCCGAAACCTTTTCAATGACCGGATCAATGCCTTTTTCGATCATATACTGCTCTATCTCGGAAACATCGGTCACATACATCTTCTTTGAATATCCGCTGTTTAATACTATCTCCACGCTTCCGGTCGGTGTCTGGCGGTTGGGTGTGATGTATACGGCTTTGACCTTGTTTGCCTCGATATCTTTGTCAAAATCCCCTCTGGTATAAGGAGACTCATCCCCTTTAAGGAAATTCGGAATGATCATCAATGCGACGATCACTATCATCAATATGAAATATAAGCTGAGACCTCTTCTTTGGTTATTCAAGCTTTTCCTCCGTTAATTACGAAAATTCGACCACTCCTATAAAAGGAAGGTTCCTGTACTTCTGATCATAGTCAAGACCAAAGCCTACCACGAACTCATCGGGTATCTCAAATCCCACATAATCAACATCAACATCAACAACACGCCTGTCGGGCTTATCAAGAAGTGTGCAAAGCCTTATAGACTTGGGTTTTCTGTTTCTTAACATCTTTATAAGGTAATCAAGCGTTCTTCCCGTATCGATGATATCCTCGACAACGATAACGTTCTTTCCCTCTATGATATGATCAAGGTCCTTTATGATCTTTACGGCTCCGGTAGATGTTGTTCCCTGGTAGCTTGAAACCGACATAAAGTCAAGCGAAACGGGAACGGTTATCCTCTTTGCAAGCTCGGTTGCCATAAACACGGCACCCTTAAGGATACATATGATATGTACTTCCTCTCCGGCATAGTCCTTGCTTATCTGCTCACCGAGTTCCTTTACCCTTGCCAAAACTTCTTCTTCTTTAAGTAAAACCTTGATCTTCTCTGCCATGTTCTTCTCCTATATCCTGACCGTTACTTCAAGAACTTTCTTAGTGTCTTTCGTCACCTTGTAATACTCGCTCATCCTGTGCCCGACAACCCACATGATATGCGAACCGTCTGCAACAAGAGGAACCCTGTCCCTGTCTTTTTTGGGAATCTTTTCATTGACCATGTAATCCTGCAGGGATTTTTTGCCCATCTCGGAATTTATGGTCAGATAATCGCCTTTTCTCCTGTATCTTAAGGTGCACGCCTTACTGATTTTATCACAATCAAACCATTTCGTATAGTTGCCTGTCGGTATATTATCAAGGTCAAATTTCGTTAATATCCTGTGGTTTATCTGAGGAAGCTCCCTGGTCCTTCCGGGTGTGTTTGCATCCCCTTCATACTCCTCTTCTTCAAGGTCATCATCGGGGTCATAGCCGTCCTTTTGTTGAACCTCCATAGCGGCCTCTTCCTCGTCCCTCTTTATAAAGTAGAGTCTGTTATATTCTTTCCTCACAAGGATACCGTAAGGAAGGCTCAATTCCTTTGATCCGTCCGTAAAAAGAAGGTCGTATACGATGCCTACATGTGTTGATGTTATATCCTTTTTAAGTCCGGCCGTCATACCGATCATCTCATAGATCAC
>JAILCX010000036.1 GCA_024690205.1 Lachnospiraceae bacterium
GGCTTACAATGAGTCTTTGAAAGAGTATACGCTTCAGGCAGATGCAGCCTTGACCGAAATGCACTCGATAGACCAGTCATTAAGAAGCACCAAGATCGAGCGGTTAAAGACTGATCCGATCGGTGATGCTTTTGATGAAGCAGAAAACATTATGGAAGCCGCAAGAGAAGAAATAATCAGCGACTTAACATCGGATGCCAGAGAATATATCGACGAGAAGCAGGAAGAAGCAGAAGAAAAAGCCGAAAAGAACAAAGAGAAGAAGGAAGAACTCGAAGAAAGGATCGAAAAGGCCAAGGAAAACAGAGAAGAACAGGAAGAACTCACCGAAACCATCATCGAATCGACAGACGATATAAAAGCTTCATCTATGAGCGTAGAAGAAGCTCAGGACGAAGTGAAGAAGATGCTGTCGAAACTCGGCCTTATCGAAGATGAGATAAAAGGCGCTGTGGTTGATGAGAAAATAGAATGAAGACCTGAATTTATTTACATCAGGTGTGTTGTCAAGGAGGATGACGCATGAATGGTATGAATCCGATCAACAGTAAATCCGGTGATTTCATACAGGGAATACAGACAACAATAAAAGAAAAACTGGATGAAGCAAAGGAAGAAGGAAACATTTCTGATGCCTTTAATAATGATGTGGCTGCAACTCTTTCTATATCACCGTCAGGGATAGCACAAGCGAGTCGGGCAGAACGAGAGGCAATCCTTCAACAGTCTATAGTTCAGCTTGATGGCGGATACAGAAAGTTTAATCTTACCGATGAAGAGGCTTGTATTCTTAAAAGCTTTAGACTGGAAGAGTACTATGACATTCGCAGTAGAATGAAGGATTAGGATATCAGTGCGTATAATGACCTATTAAAGTCTGAAGAGATGGCTGACAAAAACTCCGACCCGAGCGAGAAGTTCAAGGTGTATGCAAAAGCATACAATTGGGCTTATGGGGATGTGTTCGATAGAATACATAATGAGAATCCGGATGTTGATATTTATGTTAAATCATCGGGAATGCCTGAGAATCACAATTATCAAATGAGTAAGAACAGAATCTCACTCATTATTTCTACAGATGAAATCAGACTTCTTCAGTCAAATAAAGAAAATGATAAAAAAGCCCAAGAAGAATTGTGGAATAGGATCCTGGAAAAGATTAGATCATGATGTGATGACATGAATATGTCAGTTATTCATGAGATATTAGGATTAGAGATCTTTTACCACAAATCGTTGACTAAAAACAATAAAATAGTTGTCTAAACTGGGTCTTTTCGAAGACGAGATAAAAGGCGCTGTGGTTGATGAGAAAATAGAATGAAAATTTGAATGAATTCATATGGACCTTAATGGCGACAAACATTGAAAAAACAAGGGTTTTATAGTAAAATGATTATTGATCAAAGACTGCTTTTTTGATGGTTTCGGAGGTGACATATGACTAATTCACAGGCTTGGGACTATGCAATCGGATTGATTAAAGTCGATGGGTTGGAACCTACAGATGATTTCAAGGAGTATATAGAAAAAGAAAAAAGAGGCGAAATAACATTTGAGGATGCTAAGAGATATCTTGATAAAAAATACAAGATGAAGGAGACAGCGAATGCGTGATCCTTATCTGTATGATAACTCCTCTGTTCTTATAAACAAGCTTGGTATTAAGAACCAGGAAGTGCTTGAGGGAGCAGAAGCCGATTATGTATCGCTAAGATTAAAGGACGTTGCATTACATCCTCTCATGGGAGACTATCATACACCTCATTTTCTCAAAATGCATGAAGTAATATTTCAGGATCTGTATGAATGGGCAGGATCAACGAGAACGATATCAATATACAAAGAAGAGGATGTTCTCGGTGGAATGTCTATTGAGTATGCAGATCCTTTTGATATAGTCGATGATTTGAGTCATGCACTTGAGAGTATGCGTACGAAAAACTGGGACAGAATGGAACCGATAGTAAGGGCTCATGAGTTTTCTGATTCTCTTGCTCAGATATGGAAAGTACACCCTTTCAGAGAAGGAAATACAAGAACTGCGGTTACTTTTTGTTGCCAATATATTGATGAAATAGGCTATCAGATCAATAGAGATCTTTTTGAAAAGAACGCCAGATATTTACGCACAGCACTTGTTGCATATAATGCTTATTTTTCAGATGGAAGCAATTTTGCCAAGAAAGAATATCTGTACAACATCGTGGAAGATGCTTTAGGATTAACGGTTAGAAAATAGGATTTTTACATTTTGTTTTACACTTTTTTGGAGGATCTCGCGGGCCTTGATTTTACTGTGTTTTTAAAGTGCTTCTGATTCGAATCCTCTAGCGCACGGTATGATAGCGAAAAGGGAGATGCATGAAGCATCTCCTTTTTCGCTATCGTAGCGGCGCGGATGACACGAACCCGGGGTTCGGTCTCCGCTTCGCTCCGGTCGGCGCAAAGCAGACGTCCACCGGACGTCTTGCGCCCTCTAGCGCACGCGGTTAGGAGTGGCGGGAATGCTTGATTTTAAAGCGTTCCCGTTTTTCATTTCAGCGAAAAAATTTACATTTTACTTTACACTTTTTTTGAAGATCTTTAAGGTCCATGCCTTTGTAGTAAAGATCTGTGGCAAAGGTACGCCTTGTATCATGTTGACTCTTTAGTACCGTCATTACTTTTTCGCATAAAGATGAAAGAATCATCGTTAACGGGAATATGAAAAAAAATAGATACGATACTTGATAAGATAATGGATTTAATATTTGTGGAGGGATAAAATGGAGAAAAACAAAGAAATCGATAAAAACCTTAAGTCATATTCTAAATACTACAGAAATCTTTTATTGAACGAAGGAATAAAAGATATAGATGCAAAGATGGCATCGTACGGATCAAGACTCAGATCGATGTATGACTCAAAGGAGTATAAAGAGCATAACATCTACCCTTCAACAAATGTTTCTTTTGTATACGCTGTTATAGCCATGTGCCTTGAACTAAAGGAAGCGGGCTACACCGATGCCTGGATCATTCCGGCAGTTGAAAAATGCATGGAAAGCAGGTGGACTGCTTTTGTTAAGATACTCAGATTCATTGATCATTTCCCCTTTTGCTATGCTGTCGTGCGCAAATGGAATAAATCCGATCATGCAGACAGGATAAAAGACGGAAGTATCACCTACGATCATTTTGAACTCGGCAAAGAAAAGGTTGAATACAATATCAGTAAGTGTATGTATATCGAGATGTTTAAAAGCTATGGGATAAGGCCGCTTTGCAAGATATTTTGTGATACCGATCGGATAGCGTATTCGGGTTTGACCCGACACGTTAATTTTGTCCGCCATTCGGACCTTTCCGACGGGGAAGCATGCTTTGATGAGATAATCAAAAAAGTAAAACATGAAAACGATATGGAGGCCAAACATAGCGATGAATTCAAACGGATCAGACGTGCGGGGCAATCAGGTTATGAATATACTTACACCGAATACGGAAAGGATTCTTTTGAAAAGATCTATGATTGGGAAAGAAGTGAGTTAGAAGATATTATCTGGTATTATTATCTTAGCGGAACTATAAAATTTGCGAGAATACTGCCGTATCTTGAAAAATATGATGGTAAAAGCAGATTGCAGGAAGATCTGATCTCGCCAAATATGCCGGAAGGCTGGAAAAAGGAAATCTCTCTTGCTTTGGATCTGGCTGCCGGAGTCGGCAGGGGAGTCAACGGGGACGGTTCTCTTTGACTTGTAATGATGACGAAAACATGATATCGCCTCATTCAGCAGGCCCATACCGGAAAGGGGGAAAAGAATGTCAGAATTATATGCATCCTGGTACGATGAAATACCTGAGGGAGATTTTATTTCCAAAGCTCCCACATACAAGGTAGGAGAGTTGTTCGGACGGTTTCATAAGGGTGAATATACCAAGGGCGATGTCACACTTAAGTATTATTGGTACGATCCGCGCGAATTCGGGGCAGTTGATGACGGAAAACTTACGCTGCTTACTTTTTTGCATGGAACAAGCAATTCGCTGGTCGGAGATGTGTGTATCAACTATACGGGAGCGGAACTTTATGCTTCCGATTCCTATCAAAGATCCCTTAAGGGTGCGTTTATCCTAATCCCCGTTGCAAATGAATATCGTGATGAGGAAGGCAAAGTACAGGGATACTGGGCTCCTGACTATCTTAATTCAGTGCACGGTCTGATCCTTGATTTTATAGCGAATCAAACGAACGGAGTGGGACTTCGTGTGTTGCTTGGAAATTCATCGGGTGCAACGTTTGTCCAAAGACTTATGGATAATTATATGGACGATTTTGATGTTGTCATTCCTGTCGGCTCTGATGCGCTGCCGGATGATGCGGGTCTGGACCTGTATGACGAAAAAGGTAAGTGCCTGTTTCTTGCCATTTGTAAAAGAGATGAATTTCATCCGTTTGAAGAAAACCTGATAAACAGGATGAACCGGCTGGAGAAAATGAAAAATGTCTTTTTGTTTCTTCCCGAATGGACAAGGAACGGAGATAAAGGCATAGCTTCTATCGACGGCGGGATTGAAATGGGGCAGCACTGCCTCATGAATGCAGTTCAGGCAAATCTCATGTTTGATGACGGAACGCCGATGGATCCCCGGCTCCCAGATGGGCTTACAGGATGGATCGCGGATCGAGCCGGAAAAAGCTGATAGCATCATATCAAAACCAATGAACGGTGGAGCGTTAATTATGGATAATAAAAAGAACATCCCACCTGTCAGGAGTCAAAGAGAACCGTCCCCGTTGACTCCCCGTTGACTCAATGCTCTTGAGCCGACTGTCAGGATGATAAAAAAAGGCCAGAAGATGGGTGTTTTTCACAAAGGTGACGCAGATACGATGGCCAGGTGTTTTTGGTGCGCCGTTCAGGGTATAATGGAACAGATGGCAGCCGATGACCGGATGAAAACACCTGATCCGGAGTGGATAGTGGCCATATTGAAATAGAATGGTGGTATACTTATTATAAGGATGGTCATAACCGAATGTCATACTCTATTATCAGTACACTGGCTCTTATACTTAATATCATTATCAATCTGAAGGTTTTTATACCCGCCGGGGAGCGTTCGGGAGAGAATAAAGACGGACAGTATACAGCTGTCCGTTACCGTTATTTTCTTATTGCATCAAACTGTTATTTCATTGCTGACATAGCCTGGGGAATCCTGTACGAGCATCATGATGTGCAGGGTCTTTTTCCGTTTTTGTATATCGACTGCATTCTGTATTTCTTTTTCATGTTCCTGACCATGATGACATGGATACGTTATATCGTTGCCTACCTTGACAAGAGGAGGCGCCGGAGTAAAATGCTGCTCTATGCGGTGTGGACCATGTTTTCTGTCGGTCTTATATATCTGGTGATCAACTTTTTTCATCCTTTTATCTTTTCTTTCAACGAAAAACATGAATACATTACGGAACCGGGAAGACATATCGCGTTCATTCTTCAGATCCTCCTGTATCTGGTGACGTCTACATATATGTTTTATAATGCCCGAAAATCCATTGGAGGGGAAAGAAGTCGGTACATTGCTGTCGGACTCATATGTTTTACGATGGAACTGTTCCTGATATTTCAGATACTTGACCCCAGATATCCTTCGTATGCCACAGGACTTATTATCGGAATATGCGTTATCCATTCCGTTGTTGAAGCAAGTGAGATGAAGGAAAAAGAAATTTATGACAACATTGCCAGGGGGCTTGCAGAAGATTATGAGGCGATGTACTACATCAACATAGAAAACGGGGAATACCTGGAATTTTCGATAAGCCCTAAATATGCATCCATGAATGTCCCGGTCAACGGGAAGGATTTTTATAAAGAAACGCTGGATAATATCGAAAGATACGTTCATCCGGATGACAGGGAATTTGCCAGCAGTTTGTACGGCAGGGAGGAAATGCTTGGGAATCTGGAGGGCAGAAGATCGTATTCCTATAAATACAGGATCATGCTGGGCGGAGAACCAAGGTATTTCAGATTTACGGTAATGCGTGCCAATGATAACAGGCATTTTGTGCTCTTTGAAAAGGATATAGACGATGAGGTGACTGCAGAGAACATGCGTCAGGAAAGCCACAAGAAGATCGTCACGTTCAGTCGGATCGCAGAGAGCCTGGCAGCCAATTATGACGTAATATATTATGTGGATGCACAGGACTCAAGTTTTATAAGCTACGAGTGTAATAATATATACGGCAAACTGGATATGCAGAAAACCGGGGAGGATTTTTTCGCGGAATCTCAAAAAGATATACCGTTTATAGTTCATAAAAATGACCGTGATACGGCGCTTGGTTTTTTGGACAAAGATCACTTGAGTACTGTTCTTAAGGATCACAAAAGCTGCAGCACAGAATACCGCGTAATGGAAGGCAAAAGAGCACACTATGTCAGGCTGACTGCGCGTAAAACAGGGGATGGAACACACTATATTATCGGTATCGAAAACATTGATGCCGAGGTAAAAAAGGAAAAGCAGATCCTTAAAGCATTGAACACAGAAAAAGAGCTGGCAAGACGCGATGAACTTACCGGGATAAGAAACAAGACGGCATATAAAGAACTTGAAAAGTCGGTCCAGTCAAACATTGACAAAGGTATGGATTACTTGACGTTTGCGCTTGCCGTTTGCGATGCGAATAACCTTAAAAAGATAAATGATACGGAAGGCCACGGGGCCGGTGATGAGTATATAAAGCAATCAGCGGCACTTCTTTGCGAGATATTTGATCACAGCCCGGTATTCAGGGTTGGCGGCGATGAGTTCGTGGTATTCCTTAGAGGAAAGGATTACACTAACAGGATGGAGCTTTTTAAGGATCTGCGTGAGAGAGTACGTGAAAACCAGCATACGGGTGACGGGCCAGTCCTTGCTTCCGGAATGTCGGATTATGACCCTCAAAACGACATGTTCGTATCGGAGATCCTCGAGCGCGCCGACAGAGAAATGTATAAGAACAAGCAGAGCCTTAAGAAATGATAAAGTGGGAAACGGAGTGAAAACAGCCGGCAAAGTGCTGGCTTTACTTGAAGAGAATAAGGGTGATTATGTTTCGGGCGCAGAAATGGCACGCGTACTTGGCAAGTCCAGAAATGCTGTCTGGAAAGCCATAAACGACTTGCGAACGCGAGGATATGTCGTTGAAAGTGTTACAAACAAAGGGTACAGACTCGCGGATGATAACGATATCATTTCCCCGGAGGGCATAAGATCTTATATAAAACCTGAAAAGTTGAAAACTTTGGGTAAATTGACCGTTTATGAATGCGTTGATTCGACAAACGACAAAGCAAAGGAACTTGCGATAAAGGGATGTGAACACGGAACCTGTATTGTTGCCGCAAAACAGGACGGGGGCAGAGGCAGAAAGGACCACCTTTTTTATTCACCCGAGGGCGGTATATACATGAGCCTTATACTTTTGCCCGACAAGATACCGTATAAAGATGCAGGCGATATCACGAGGTTTATCGGCAATTCGGTTTGTAAAGCCATATCGGACCTTACGGGGATTACGCCATATATCGAAGGGATAAATGATCTTTATATAGACGGAAAGAAGATCTGTGGGATACTTATTGAATCGGGAAGCGAATTTGACAGCGGGCACCTTCAGTGGATAGTTGCCGGTATCGGGATAAACTTTGATCCGGATATAAAAGCGTTTCCGAAAGAGCTTAAAGGAAAAGCAGCGGGATTGTTTGCACCCGGGAAAGGGAATATCTCCAAAAACAATCTGATAGCTTCAATACTTGAGAATATTTGTTGATAAAGACCACATGACGGATTGTCACCCAAACATATAATCGGGGTTGACAATCCGTTCTTGTATTGATAGACTACTTAAGGTTGTTAAAGAAAATACTATGATCATAAGGATCTTTGGAGAAAAATTATGGAAAAAACAAAAACTCAGGAAATGACCAAAAGAATGAAAACTCAGGATATCGTTTATATCGCGATCGGAGTGGCGCTTACTACCGTTTGTTCGTGGATAAATATTCCTTTCACTGTTCCTTTTACGCTTCAGACATTTGCTGTTTTTGCGGTGCTTCTTTTACTTGGAGGAGAAAGAGGTACGATCGCGATACTTGTCTATGTGCTCATGGGATCGGTCGGAATCCCGGTGTTTGCAGGATTTAAAGGCGGATTCGGTGTCATTTTCGGAAATACCGGAGGATATATAATCGGGTTTATTTTCACGGGCCTTATATACTTATTGTTTACAAAGCTGTTCGGTCAAAAGAAATTTGCCGGAATAGCCGCGCTTGTTTTGGGGCTCATTGTCTGTTATGCGTTCGGAACGGCATGGTTCATGTTCCTCTATATGAAAAATACCGGGCCGGTCGGACTTACGACAGTCCTTTCCTGGTGTGTATTTCCATTTATTATCCCCGATCTGGCAAAGATGGCAGTTGCGTATGTCATATCAAAGAGGGTAAAGCCGTTCATAAAGGATTGATCATTTAAGGATTCTGCCCAGGGCCGTCCGGAAATATCCGGACGGTTTTTTTGTATCCTGTCATTGATTATTACATTTTTACTGAAATGCTCAGGCTTTTAAAGTATAATCATAGTCAGATAAAAAATGATATGAGAATGCAGGAAAAAGCAGATGAATATTTATATTGATTTTGATGACTGCCTGTGTGAAACAGCGCGTTATTTTACGGGACTTGTTGCGAATCTTTTCGGAAAAGATGTTCCTTACGAAAGGATAAAGTTCTTTGATCTTCAAAGATCGTTTTCGTTAAGCGATGAGAAATATGAGCTTATGATGATAAAGGCGCATGAACCGGAGGCCCTTTTGTCTTTCAATGAAACGCCCGGTGCGGTAAAGACGGTCAATGAATGGATCGACAAGGGGTACAGGGTTTCTGTGATAACAGGACGCCCTTACGGGGCATATGAAGCATCAAGGGAGTGGCTTGATGCGCATGATCTTAAGAGAGCAGAGCTTTATTGCCTTAATAAATACGGACGTGAAAACCATGTAAAAGACAGCTCTTTCAGTCTGGAAATTGAGGATTATATGAAACTGCATTTTGATTATGCGGTTGAGGATTCGCCTCTGGCATTCAGATTTTTTGAACATCTTCCAAAGCTCAAGGTTATGGTTTACGACAGACCGTGGAATGAAGATGCGGATCTCCCGGGAAGTCTGTACAGCAGATGTTATGACTGGGATATGATAAGAAGCATGGTAACAGAAGAATAAATCGGAGACAGATATGAGGATAACTGATACAAAAGAAAGACTGATAGAAGCCGCCCTTGATCTTTTTTCCGTTAAGGGATATGAAGGGACAACGGTTGAGGAAATAGCGGGAGCCGTCGGAATAAAAGCTCCGTCCATATACGATCATTTTAAAGGGAAAGAGGCGATCCTTCAGGCGATGATCGAAAGGGCTGACGAAGAATACAACAAAGGTATTGAAATGGGAAAGGCAAAAGCATTCAACATAAGTTCGGGTGAAGAGCTGATAATCTATGCGATGCAGTCCATAAGATATACCATCAATAATGATAAAGCAAGAAAGATGAGAAGGATGTTCACGATTGAACAATTCCGAAACGGTGAGTTTGCTAACCGTGCAACGAGACATAACATATCGATCTTTAAGTCGGTATATTCAAAGATATTTGCAAAACTGATGGATGAAGGAGTCATGATAAAAGGCGATCCCGACATCTTTGCTCTTGAATTCGTTGCTCCCGTGACACTTATGATCCAGCTGTGTGACAGGGAAGAAGATAAAAAAGAAGAAGCCATGAGGACCATTAAGGAGCACATGGACTCCTTTGTTGCAAGACACTTTGTTTAGGACATCTGTGATAAATTAATTGGCACTTTGGTACCGGATGTGATATAATGACTTTACCTGCATTTGTATGAGAAGGTTTGCAGGACGGAGAGGGTATATCAATGACTAAAACTATCAAAAAAATTCTTTCGCTGCTGCTTACTGTTGCAGTGGCAACTTCAACGGCTTTTTCTTTGTCACCTGAGGCTAATGCAGCCGGTGCTTCCGTGGTGTCGATCCTGGGAACAGTTGTAAATACGAGAGACTACTATTTCGTTAACGGACCCGTTTGTGCGTATGGTTTTTTCCCTGCAGAACTAACCACATATAATGTCGGCGGCAAAAAAGTCGAGATCACCGAATTCGGGGCAGGTACATGCACGGAACTGGGAACCAACGATTTAAGTTCTTATGTCGGAGTTACCGGAATTTACACCGGAAGGATAGCAAAGTCCACAACGGCTCCCTACACCTATTCCTTTGGGATAATGTCATTTACTCCGATCGAGAACACGTCAGCACAGGCAATGAATACATATCTTACGGGACTTGGATTTGAAAATACTGTTTCGGAGTCATCCCCGACGGAATGGTTCATAGGATCGTTTGCATATAATCATACGGTTGCATTCAGCTATCATACAAGCAACGGATATTCGGGTGAGATTACGGCATATATTCTGCATGAGGATTTTTCTCCGGATTTCGGAATACCTACGTTTGTCCCGGGCAGCCGGGCAAAAGCCCAACAGGTTGCCAAGATGCTTTCACAGTACGGAGCCGGTACGATAAGCAAGGACAAACTGATAAAGTATTTAAACAGTCTTCAGTAAAGACTGACAATGAAACTGCAGGCGGTGGCGAAGGATCAGGAATGATCTTTCGCCACCGTCATTTTTGCG
>JAILCX010000014.1 GCA_024690205.1 Lachnospiraceae bacterium
CCGAAACCAACAAGCTGAACCTTGTCACCCTTCTTTAATGACTTAGCAACTGTGTCTGTGAAAGCCTTAAGAGCCTTCTCTGCGTCCTTCTTTGAAAGGCCTGCCTGCTTAGCCATAGCTTCAACTAATTCTGTCTTGTTCATTTTAATTCCTCCTATAAAATAGACAAATATATGGTGTTTTCAATGAAAACGCCTATAAATACTTATATAATTTTTACCCTGAAAAGTCAAGCGAAAAATGTCATTTTTTCCCGAAAAATCAACGTTTTTCGGACTTTTGGATTATGTTAACTTTATACCCCTTCATCAGGTGTAGATTCGGGTTCGGTTGTTGCACTCGGCTCGCTCTCAGTCGAAGGGTCGGATGTCGGCTCCGGAGCATTGGTAGGAGCCGGTGTTTCAACGGGTTCCGACGTGGGTTCAACGGTCGGAGTTGCCGTTGGAACAGGCGCTTGCGTGGGTGCCGGAGTTGCCGTAGGTGTGTTATCAACCGGTGCTTCCGTGGGGCTGCCCTCAGTCGTCGCGGTGGGTGTTGATGTAGGTGAGCTTGTCGGTGAAGGAGAAGGCGATGGCGTTAGCACCATATCGGGGAAGGCATACTTTTGATCCTTTCCGTCGTTTTCAACCTTTACCGAGTAGCTGACCGGATTATAACCGGGCTTACGTAATGTAATGGTATGGGTTCCCATTCTCTTTTGATATGTGACGGGAGCTCTTCCCATATACATATTATCTTCATATACATCCGCACCCGAAGGGCTTTGGATAATGATATTTCCCTTAACAAGATCGGATGCTTTCGGTGTAGGAGAGGGCGTAGCCTCTGCAAGGCTGTTTCCCGACACGCTTTCCTGATAAGCAGTAAGTCTTGAGTTTTCCTCTTCCGTAAGCGAAACAAGATCTGCCTTTAAGGTCAGCGGCTCTCCTGTTACTTCAAAGTATTCCGTAAGTGAAGAATATCCCGAAGCCGTTACGTTAAGCTCATGGATCCCGACAGGGAGTTTAATCTTAAATGAAGTATCTATCAGCTTGCCGTCTATCCTTGTTTCTGCATTATCGGGATTTATATCAAACGAAATGATGGACTTTTCGGGCTCCAAAGATTTGATGCCTGAAAGATCAAGTACCGTCACCTGATTTCTGTTTATGGTAACTTCCCTGTATTCTTCTATGCCCGTATTGGTAAGCCTTACCTTATAAGTTCCCTCGGGAACCGTAAAGAGCATCTTGTCAAATATCTCGGATATGACGCTCTGGCCGATCTCTATCCAGCCGCCTATCATGGCCTCTTCCCCGGAAAGCTCAAGATATCCGTGCCCGCTGTCGACCCTTATACTGTAAACGGTATGTCCCTTACCCTGAACCGTAAGACCGTCATGTACAAGGAGCTGGTCGGCTCCTATCTCCTCTCCGGATGAAAAGATCCTTGCATGGGGATCGATGTTATATTTATCATCCCCTATAACCATCATGGATCCGTTGTTTTCTATCGAATATCTCGTTATGTCGGAATAGGAGAAAGCATCATCCATGATCTTTATCCGTCCGGCCTTGCTTATCGTGCTGTTATAAGCTACGGAAATAAGGTCACCTTCTTTAAGCTGGACCATGCTAAGGGGCTGCGAATAACGGTCTTCAACGGTTGTTCCGCCGTCATAATAAAGGCTCTTTATCTCCGATGTTCCAAGTTCGTAAAAGTCAATAAGTGCGCTCTCGGTGTCGACAAGCCTTACTATACCCTCGGCACCGGATACATAGATATCCTCCCCTTCTTTACCGGTATTTTCGTAGTTACTTGTGAATTCGGAGTCCTTGGCAAGGCCTACGGATCCGCATCCGGTAAGCAGTAAGGAAAGGGTTATCAGATATATTAAATGCTTTTTAATCCGTCGGTTGTTCATACGCTAATTTTATCAAAGTTTCCTTTTTATTTAAAGAAGGGTCATCAAGCACCCTTAAAAGGAGTCCTTCTAGTATCCTGCTGATATCTGGACCGGGCTCAAAGCCCTCGTTTAACAGATCCCTGCCCGTGATATCAAGATCTTTAAGGCTGAGGCAATCCTTTTCTTCGATGACTTCTTTATAAAGGGAATCAAGCAATTCAAGCTTTTTAAGCTTTTCATCTCTCTTAAAGTCGCTCTGGGCAGCAATATCAGCTCTTTTTATCTCTAAGACCAGAGGGAAAAGGTCTTCACCTATCCTGTGTATGGCCCTTCTTATACCCTTTTTTGTGGGATCGACCGCATAATCATGATATTTTGCCAGGGCGCTTGCTGACTTTATCGTATTATTGTCGAACTTAAGGCGTCTTAAGATGTTGATTGCAAGTTCAAACGAAACATCCGGATGTCCGTGAAAATGATCTATCCCCTCCTCATCCGTTGTCTTGCATCCGGGTTTTCCAAGATCATGAAAAAGTGCTGCAAGGCGGAGGACCCTGTCATTTCTTATGTATTCGATCGTTTTTATGGTATGCTCGCCCACGCTGTAGCAATGATGGGGGTTGTTCTGTTCACACTCCATGATGGCGTCAAACTCGGGCATGATCACTTTCGTTATTCCGGTTTCATATGCTATGCGAAGTTTCTCCGGATGATCCGAGCACAAAAGCTTAACAAGCTCTATCTGTATCCTTTCGGCACTTATCTTATCAAGATTCGGGCTTAAAGCTTTCATGGCATCCAATGTGGAAGGTTCTATCTCATAGCCCAGCTGGGCGCTGAAGCGAACTGCTCTCATTATCCTAAGAGCATCCTCAGTAAATCTCTCTTTTGGATCTCCGACACAGCGTATAAGCTTCTTTTCTATATCTTTCATCCCGTCAAATGGATCCACAAGCCCGTCTTTGTCGTTATATGCCATCGCATTTATCGTAAAGTCACGCCTGAGCAGGTCTTCCTTTAACGACCTTGTAAAGGTCACGGAACTCGGGTGCCTTGAATCCTCATATTTTCCGTCGATCCTGTATGTCGTGATCTCATAACCGGTATCTCCCACCATTACGGTAACGGTCCCGTGCTTTATCCCGGTGTCTACTGTTCTTCTGAAAAGCGCTTTTATCTCCGAGGGCTCTGCTGACGTTGTGATATCATAATCCTCCGGGACTCTTCCCAGGATCGAATCACGAATACAGCCGCCTACTGCATACGCTTCGTAGCCGGCCTTTGTGATCACATCTATT
>JAILCX010000015.1 GCA_024690205.1 Lachnospiraceae bacterium
ATAAAAAACTGGTGTTCAATTCTCGAGGCATCTTATATTATTCATTTTCTTGAACCGGACAGTAATAATCTCGGAAGAACAGTTGTAAAAACGCCTAAATTGTATTTTGTTGATTCCGGATTGATGTGTTATTTGCTACGACTTGAATCAAAAGAAGAGTTACTGCTTGACGATCATAAGGGAGCTGTTGTTGAAACGGCTGCAGTATCTGAACTGCTGAAAAAGAGATATAATGACGCGAAAAAGGCAAATCTGACTTATTACAGAGATAAGAATGGGTTTGAAGTAGATATTATTACGGATTGGAAGAAGAATTTCGCAATAGAAGTAAAGAGTAAATCTGACATAGAAAAGAAACTATCTTCCAGCGTAAGGACATATGTTGGTTTAAGAACGGACAACGTACAGGGAAGTGTATTCTACTTAGGAGACGTAACATGTGAGATAAACGGAATCAGATATGTTTCCTGGAATGAATGGGGACTGTAGATTTGGTTAATCAACGAAACTACAGTCGAAACGGTAGCACAGCTGCCCCCCCGGGACGGGGTTAGGGGGTCATTTTTATAGAGGAATATATTAGGAAGGAACGGAATGAAATGAAACAGATCAATCTGGACGAAAAATGGATATTCAGAAGAGGCTTTATCGATTCCCTTGCGATGCTGGAAGCAACGCCGGGTGAAGAGGTAAACCTTCCCCACGATGGAATGATCGGGACCGCCGTGAGAAAGGACGCACCGGCAGCTTCGGACAGCGGCTATTTCGTGGGAGATGTGACGAATTACGTGAAATATGTGATGATCCCGAAGGAATGGGAAAAGGAGTGCGTCGGACTTCGTTTCGACGGCGCCATGATGAACGCGACTGTGGAGGTAAACGGCTGCAAGGCAGGCAGCAGGCATTACGGATATGTGCCTTTTTATGTGGATATCACGGATCTTGTGACTTTCGGGCAAGAGAACAGGATCATGGTAACCGTAAATACCAGCATGCATGTGAACTGTCGTTGGTATACGGGTTCCGGTCTGTATCGAAGCGTCCGGCTCTGCCACGGGCCGAGAGTCCATATCGCAGATGACGGAGTTTTCGCAAGGACGAAGGAAGTGGCGGACGGTTACGCATTTCTGGAGTATGAGGTGGAAGTTCAAAATGAAACCACGGAGAACAGGCTCGCGGAAGTTTGTGTAAGTCTTGCGGAAGAGGGCAGCGATAAGGTTGTCGGCAGCGTGAAGCGCGTTATCCGGATCAATGCAGGAAAGAGGGAAACGGCAAGGCTTGCCATGAATGTTAAGGATCCAAAGCTCTGGGATGTGGAAAAGCCGGATCTTTATGTGGTCAAAGTGACGCTTAAAAATCTTGGAGTCTACAGGACCCATTTTATAGCAGATGAAGAGACAACCGTTGATGAAGCAAGTACGCTGTTCGGTATACGCACCATCACTGCCGATGCGGTCCGAGGGCTCAGGATCAACGGAAAAACCGTAAAGCTTAAGGGTGGATGCGTGCATCATGACAACGGTCTGCTGGGTGCGGTATCCCTTTACGAGTCGGAAGCAAGAAAAGTGAGAAAGCTGAAGGAAGTCGGCTTTAATGCCATCCGTACCGCGCATAATCCGCCTTCTGCAGAGTTGATCGAAGCCTGTGACAGACTGGGAATGTATGTATTTGACGAAGCCTTTGACGCATGGGGGATCGCAAAACGCGGAGGTGATTACAGCCAGTTCTTTACAACCGATTGGAAGCAGGATCTGACGGCATTTATAAGGAGAGACCGGAACCATCCCTGCGTTATCATCTGGTCAACCGGAAACGAGATTCCTGAAAGAGGCGGCCTTAATTATGGTTATACCCTGGCAACTAAGCTGGCGGAGACAATCCGGAAAAATGACGGAACAAGACCGGTCAGCAACGGGATATGTTCGCTTTGGAGCGGGTTGGATGATGCGCTTATCAAAGGGCAGAGCCAGGAACAGAATTCAGCGGATGGACTGGAAGAAACAAAATGGGAGCGGATCACGGAGCCATTTACGAACGGTCTTGATATTGTGGGCTACAATTACATGGAAGATCTTTATGAGCGTGATCACGAACTCTTCCCGGAGCGCGTGATACTGGGTTCGGAGAATTTCGCCGTTCAGATCGGTTACAGATGGCCACTTGTGGAAAAGCTTCCTTATGCGATCGGTGATTTTACCTGGACTGCGTGGGACTACCTGGGTGAGGCCGGGATAGGCAAGGCTGTTTATGTGGACGAGACAGATCCGCTGGTGGAGAAAGGCTCCTGGTCTTTGATGCCGCAGCCGGGTTCTCCATTCCCATGGAGAACGGCCAATGATGCCGACTTTGATATCACCGGAAACAGGATGGCCCAGGGGGATTACCGAAGCGTAGTCTGGGGAAGCATGAAAACGCATCTTTTTTCCATGCATCCGGAAAGTTTCGGCAAGATAGAAATGATGACAATGTGGGGATTCCCGGGAGTACAAAAAAGCTGGAATTATGCCGGCTGGGAGAACCATGATGTCAAACTGGTGGTCTATTCCAACGCAGAAGAAGTGGAAGTGATCGTGAACGGGAAGTCGCTTGGAAGAAAGCCCGTATGCATGGAGCGACCCATGCCTGATTCGGTCAGCTTTGATACGGTGTATGAGCCGGGAACGGTGGAGGCAGTCAGTTATTCCGGAGGCAGGGAAGTGAGCAGAGATCGTCTTGTTACGACGGGACCGGCAGCAGGGCTCAGGCTTACGGTGGAAAAAAGCAGGATGAAGGCCGATGGTCATGATGTGAGCTATGCTCTGATCGAGGTTGTGGATGAAAATGGCAATTTCCTGCCCGATGCCGAGTTGTCTTTAAGCGCAAAAGTAAGTGAGATAAAGGGATCTGGAGATGCCGATGTGGCATATCTTGCGGGATTCGGATCCGGCAATCCCGTGACTGAGGACAACTATACGGATGGAAAGACCACAAGCTTCCGGGGACGCGCTACGGCCGTTATCAGGGCCGGTTACCATGAAGGAGAGGTAAGCCTTAATGTAACAGCCGAAGGGCTTCCACCCACTGGCGCGACGATAGAGGTACTTCGGGGACGGGGTTAGGGGTCCATTTTGAAAATGACTTAAAGTATCTTGACCTGGCCTTTGAGGCCAGGTCTATTATTATGTCCAACAAATAAAAGGAGGACATTTAGTATGAAAGATCTGAGTCTGATGACATGGAAAGAAATTAAAGAAGTCAACAAGAAAGACAGTGTTGTATTTGTTGTGATGGCGCCAATCGAAGAACATGGATGGTGCCTCCCCCTAGCAACAGACATAATTGAAGGAGAGAACTGGAGCAGAGGGGCGATGGAGATGATCGAGAAAAACAGCAGGATCAAATGCTATTATCTGCCGACATTTCCGGTAGCGGCCGCGTCAGTGAACACTTTTTACGGATCTGTTCATTTCTCAATGAGGACAACCTTTGAGGTGGCATATGAGATTTTGGACAGTGTCAGACATATGGGATTTGAAAGTATCGTTATCATAGCATCACATGCTGATCCCGACCATCAGATCGCAGTGATAAAAGCCGTAAGGAAGATAAACAGAAAATATGGAATATGTGCTATAGCACCGATGGGATCGATCTTTGAGGGGACCGGTGTGGAGCCGACCGAAGACATAAAAGAACTTGAAAAAGATTATAGCAATGATTTTCATGCCGGCTGGATTGAAACTTCAAGTATGCTGGATATCGATGATAACAATGTAAGAAGCGGATTTAATAAACTCCCGGATTCCAATATTACGGACAAAGATATGATCTCCAAAAGAAAACAGCTTGCGGCTATGGGAGAATACGGACACATCGGTTTACCAAGGATTGCCACAAAAGAGATCGGGCATGATCTGAACCGTAACTGCATTGAATCAATAAGTGAAGCGGTGATAAAATTTTACAATAGAGCAGAATATAAAAAGTATGATAATTACTTCCTGTATAAGATACTTCCTCTTCACATCGGTTTTTTAAAGATCTTTGGAAAAGTGAAGAGAGGAAAGGTGGGAGAATAATGTACACGAGAGGACAATTTGCAATCGTAGGCAAGGTAGGCAGAAAGGCCCTTAGAATATGGGATGAAGAAGGGCTGCTTAGCCCTTCATATGTCAATGAGGAAAACGGATACAATTACTATGATGAGAGTCAGCTGATCACACTTGAGAAGATAAAAAGATTAAGAAAGATCGGGCTTTCCATATATGAAATAAAACAGATATTTGATGGGAAATGCTCAGAAAAGGAACTTATTGACAGTAAGCTCCGCGAGATGGATCTCAACCTGCAGGAGATTCGAAGCCTCGCTGTTTCAGATGATAAGGAAAAGGAAGCCGGCCCCGGTGCAACACCGGATATCTGCTCTTTTGAAAGATGCAGATGTCTTTATGTTGATGAAAATGTAGACCTTGAAAACCTCGGTATTTCGGTTGGAAAGCTTTATGAGAAAGCATCGATAAGGGGGATAAAGCCTTCGGGCAGTCATTTTGTCATTTACAAAAACCTGTCCGATGAAGAAGGGTTATCAATGAGGACATGCTTACCGGTAGGTGATCATATGGGAGAGGATACTATAGAAGTATTCGAGGAAAAGTGTCTTCATCTAAGATTTACCGAAGGTTTTTCGAAAGTTGCAAGAGCCCATATCCTGATAAAGGAATATACGGATGAAAACAGGATAAGCTGCGCGGACAGAGTTTACGAAGTATATAATAAAGATATGTCCGTCGATGTATATCATGCGTTGGCATGATGACATTTTCAATCAACAATTTTCACATGAGCTGTTCGAAGAATACAAAGACAGGATAGGAATATAAACAGACAGCAGTTTGAACCGGATCCCGTTTTTTAGTCTTGACACATCTCCCCTAAACAGGTAGTTTTATAAAGTGAGAGATATCTCACTTTATAAAATCGAAGGGAGAAAAAAGATGGATATATTAAAACCAAATGCCGTTATCGGTACAAATGCATGGGGCAGCGCACTTTATGAAAAGGCAATGAGAGGCAGCTCGGTGGGTGACGATGTCCTGAAGGATGCCATGAAAATGGCACAGGAAAAAGACATTCCGATATATGATCTGGCACGTGACTACGGGCTTGGCAAGGCGCAAAAAATGATCGGAGATTTTGGAACCGATGATATAATAATATCTGCCAAATATACGCCTGTTTCTCATTATAAGCCCTGCTGTGTCAGAAAATCTCTCATGAAGGACCTTGAAGATTTTAAGAGAGAATATGTGGATATATACTGGCTGCATCTTCCTACAGATATTGAAGAACATTTAAATGAGATAATAGAATTATATAAAGAAGAAAAGATAAGATATATAGGCGTTTCGAACTTTACGCTGGATGAATGTAAGAAATCAAAGGAGATCCTCGATAAAGCCGGAATCCCGCTTTACGGAGTTCAAAATCATTACAGCATTATATGCAGAGAGTGGGAGGAAAAAGGGCTTCTTCAGTGGTGTAAGGAGAATAATATTTCCTTCTGGGGCTGGGCAGTTCTTGAAGAAGGCCTGCTGGTGGATCCAAGGATTCAGAAAAAATCCACCATGAAATATTTATTCAGGAAGAAGGTCAGAAAACTTACAGGACTCTATAATGTGATGATAAAAGTTGCAGAGCGTCATGATATTAAAGTTCCGCAGGTAGCTATGGCGTTTTGTGCTTCAAAGGGAGTTGTGCCTATGTGTGGCTGCAGGAAACCTGAACAGGTTGCGGAGCTTGCCGAAGCTTCACGAGTGATACTGACAAGCGGCGAGATCAGGCGCCTTGAGGAAGAAGCTGACAAGGCAGACGTAAAAATACTCGGAGCGGATATATTCAGATTTTTTGTGAGAAAGCCTAAGAAATGAAACAAAGAATAACAGACAAGGATATAGTTCAATCAAGAGCAATTAAGACAAGAGAAAAAATCATAAAATCTGCACTTATGCTTTATACTGAAAAGGGATATCACAGTACCACCGTTGATGAAATAGCCGGTAATGCCGGGCTTTCAACAGGAGTAGCATACAGATATTTTAAGAATAAGAAGGACCTACTTCTTGAAGCAATTACCTATGGGTTTGCTACCATTAAAGAAATATCAGGGGTGGAGGAAACGCATCTTTTTGGAACTGACCTTGAACATACACTTTCTGCTTTTGAAAGGATCCATACGGAGTACTTCGCATTTCATGAGGAGCTTGAAAGCCTTAGACACAGTGATGATGATGTAAGAAAGCTGTATGATGATTTCACGAAGACCGCGATGAAAAATGTGTATGAAACCCTTCCGGAAGATTTAAGAAACAGGCCGGACACCTTGGAAAATCTGTACATTGCCATAGGGATAATGGAAAATTACTGTCATACGTTTATGCATAAAAGGTTAAGCGATAAACAGCTTAAGGTTATGAGAGAAAATGTAATTAAAGCTGTTGAAGATATACTGTTTCTTAAATAGGACATTGTTTGGACAAAGATGCACACCGGAGGGGGTATGATCGGATGAGAAAAGAATTATTGGCTTTGTTCAGCGGGTTCCCGGATCATCATTTTTCTAAAGAGATAACCAAACGATTGCGGGAAGAACTTAAGGTGCGCAAGAGTATTGTTTTTATAACGGCTTGTCCCCTTGCTTATGATCAAAATGACCGGGATTCAGACGGCATGCACGAAATGTTCGTTGAACAGGGGTTGGGCTTTGATAAGCATTGCGTGATAGATAAACGTACCGAACCTGCACAGGCAAAGGCACTTGTAAAAGAGGCTGATTGTATTTTTCTTATGGGCGGCGGAGCCTGTGAGGAACAGCTTAACCTTATCCGTGAAAAGGACTGCTACGAAACTTTACTTGACAGTCATGCCGCCATTTTCGGCGTGAGTGCGGGCTCCATGAACATGGCCCGGAACACGGTGGATTTTTCCGAGTCCCTGGAGCCTTTCCCCGGGCTTGGGTTTACTAACCTCACGGTAAGCTGCCATCATGATCCGAATGATACATGGCGATATGAAAAGACGCTCGAAATGTCCGTCGGCCGCAGGGTTTATGCCATGGAGGATATGAGTGCTTTTTTTATCAGGAAGGGAAAGATCGATATCGTAGGTTCGATCCACTGTGTGGAGGATCGGAAAATACGCCCGATCACACAAGAAGATATAATAGAACTTGAACAGGATGAATTTCGCAGGATCTTTGACACGATCCCGGATCAGTTCGATAAGTTCCGTCCAAGATACAGCAAAGAATTATTTACATTTTTGAATGACCGGGCCGGGATCGGACCCGGAAAGACAGTGTTGGAGATCGGACCGGGAACAGGACAGGCAACGGATCCCGTACTTGGGACCGGATGCGAATACCATGCTATCGAGCTCGGAGAACATCTGTACAACAAAATGATGGAAAAGTACGGAAAACTTCCGAACTTCAATATAGTTAATGATGACTTCATCACACATGATTTCGGTGATATGAAGTTTGATATGATCTATTCTGCAGCAACAATTCAGTGGATCCCGGAAGAAATTGCTTACTCTAAAACCTTTGAGCTTTTAAAACCCGGCGGAATTCTTGCCATGATGCTGACTACATCCGAATACAGATCAAATAATGAGGCCCTGTACGAGAAGATACAGGCTCTTTATGACAGGTATTATAAGCCGGATATCCAGTATAAACAAGGGAAGTTTAACTATACAGCCGCACCGGATTATGGTTATTCGGATGTGGAGGGGTTTGAGTTCAAAGGGCAGCGGATCTTTAATTCGGAGGAATATGTTCAGTTTTCGGGAACACATTGTGACCATATGGTGATCCCCGAACCACTCCGAAGTGAGTTTTTTGAAGGATTGAGAAGCGCAGTTTTGGAATCAGGTGACAGGATCGTGTTTAATGATACGTATGTTTTGTATCTTACAGGGAAACCTTAGGCACGGGATGGGGAAATGATCACGCAGGATGACACCGTCAACAATGTAATAAATGCTATGCTTGCCATGCAGCGCTATCCCTGGGAGCAGGGGGTATGCGCCCAGGCACTGTATGAAGCCGGCAAAGATGAGTTATGGATCCCCATGGCTTTTGATGCAGTCAAAAGAATGGACATCTTGGGAAGACTGGCAATGGTCGGAGGAGGAGATACCGTTTCGGATCCTGCAGCCAATGGCGAAGTTTGCCTTCGTGCCTATCAAAAAACCGGCGACAGATTTTTCTTAAACGGTGCCGAGAAAATGCTTGATTATCTTATGAACAAAGCTCCACGTACCGAAGATAGAGTGATCTGCCATAACGATGTTTCTTTTTTTGAAGGATATAGCAAATTTCAGTTATGGATCGACGGGCTTTATATGGTCCCGCCTTTTCTTGCCGTAATGGGAGAGATCGATGAGGCATTCAGGCAGCTTAAGGGATATGTTAAACATCTTTTTGATGAAGAACAGGGCTTGTTCTTTCACATAAAAGATGTACGGCAGGGAAAGTTTGTACGCAAGGTTTTTTGGGCTACCGGAAACGGCTGGGCGCTTATGGGTATTGCAAGACTAATGCAGGAAGCGCAGAGGCTTAACAGAGAAGATATGTTTATATATCTGAACCGGCTTTTCATAAATTTACTGGATGCGATGAAAAAGTACAGCCTGCCGGACGGAAGGTTCAGGGATATTTTGGATAAAGAAGATAGCTTTATTGACGGAACATCTTCCATGATGTATGCTTCATCAGTCTATCGGGGAGTTTATAAAGGGTTTATTTCGCGAGATTATTTAAAGTTCGCCGATCTGGCCTATGAATCGGTTAAAAGAGATATAGATCCGTTCGGGATCGTAAGACATGTTGCCGGTTGCCCCGATTTTGTATCGGAAGGAACCTCTGCTGAAGCCCAGGCGGCATTTATCATGGCAAATGCTTGGAAAAAAGCTGCCATTGATCATAAATTAGAAGAAAAGGATTCATAAAAATGAAATTAAGCGATCTTTTGGATTTTAACGAAATAGTGATCCAGTGTCATGATAATCCCGATGCCGATGCACTGGCTTCCGGTTATGCTATTTTTTGGTATCTTACAAAGAATGGCAAAGATCCCCGTTTTATTTACCGCGGAAAAAACAAGGTCACAAAAAGCAACCTTCTTATCATGAAGGAGCAGCTTAATGTTCCCGTAAGCTATGAACCTGATTTTGACGATATCCCCGAACTATTGATAACCGTTGATTGCCAGTACGGACAAAAAAACGTTACCCAAACAAAAGCAAAGAATATAGCGATCATCGATCACCACCAGGTAAATGATGATCTTCCCCTGCTTTCCGAGGTCAGGAGCAATATAGGAAGCTGCTCCACGATAGTATGGGACATGATCGTAAACGAGGGTATGGATCCCGGTGAAGATATCCTTTTATCAACAGCTCTTTATTACGGTTTATATACTGATACAAATAAGCTTTCGGAGGTTTCCTACCCGCTTGATAAGGATATGAGGGATGCGCTCGTTATCAACAAGAGCATCATCACACAGATGTGCAACTCGAGTATTTCACTAGACGAATTAAAGATAACGGGTAAAGCGATCTTTGATTATGAATATCACGGGAAGAACAAATATCTCCTGATCCGCGCCGACTGGTGTGATCCCAATATCCTTGGAGTCATAAGTGATTTTTCACTAGAAACTGTTGATGTTGATATATGTCTTGCCTACTATATCAGCCCCGGAGAGATTAAATTTTCGGTAAGAAGCTGCGTAAAGGAAGTTCACGCCGATGAGCTTGCAGCATTTCTGGCAAAAGATATAGGTGGCGGCGGCGGCCATATAACAAAGGCAGGTGGAACTTTGCGGCCCGAGAAACTTCTTTCTCAAAGGGGCGGTGAGGAAAGTGATCTTGAAAACATCGCAAATTACGAGTTCAGAAGTCGTCTTGAAGAATACTTCTCGATGTACAAAGTCATCTATGCAAAAGATACGATACTTGATACATCGGATATGAAACTATTTGAAAAAGAAAAACAACTGCTAGGATATGTGGAACTTTCGGAAGTTTTTCCCATCGGTACGCTTGTTGAGATAAGGACACTTGAGGGAGACATTGATGTCAGGATAGAAAAGGATACTTATCTTATGATCGGTATCGAAGGAGAGGTATATCCCATAGCAAAGTCAAAGCTGGAAAGCAGCTACGGATATGTACCCGATCCTTTTGAAAAGACTTTTGAATACGAGCCCAATATAAAGGACGTGGTAACGGGGGAGATCAAAAATGTCCGTAAATACGCAAAGTCCATTGTAAGTACGTCAAATGTCAGGATCTATGCAAAAGAGCTCAAAGAAAATATCAAGCTTTTTACGGCTTGGGATGAGGAAAAATATTATTCGGGGAGTCCCGGGGACTATATAGCGGTAAGGGAAGACGATCCTCATGACATTTATATCATAAACAAAAAACTCTTCGGCCAGCTTTACAGAGAGGTTTAACATGATCAACCATTACAACGCTTTTATTTCCTACAAACACGCACCCGAAGATAACAGGGTGGCGGAAGCCGTTCATAAGGGACTTGAGTGGTTCCATATTCCGAAAAAGATCCGCAAAAAAACCGGAATAAACAGGATAAACCGGATCTTCCGGGATAAGGATGAGCTCCCCATCACAAGCGACCTGAGTGATTCTATCGCCAATGCGCTGGCGGAATCGGATTACCTTATAGTTATCTGTTCGACTAATACCAAAGAGTCTGCCTGGGTTCCCAGGGAGATAGAGTATTTCCTGAGAAATCACAGTAAAAGGGACATTTTCACGGTTCTTGTTAACGGAGAGCCCTATGATGTCATACCCGATATTCTTAAGTATGAGGACAGCGTTGTTAAGGATGAAGCGGGTGTTGAGCATTCCGTAAGGATTCCCATAGAGCCCTTGTCATGCGATTACAGAATGCCCCTTGGCAAGGCTAAAAAGACCGAGCTTCCGCGTCTTGCAAGCGGAATACTCGGATGCGCATACGATGAGCTGATGAACCGCCGCAGACAGCACAGGATAAAGCAGATCACGGCTGTATTTGCCATAATCCTTGCAGTACTTGTCGGATTCAGTGGTTACATGTATTACAGCAGGGACAAGATACATAAAAACTATCTGGAATCTTTAAAGAATCAGTCAAAATACCTTGCCAATGAATCGGAAAACCTTCTGGAAAAAGAAAGACGTATTACGGCTCTTCAACTGGCGCTTGAAGCTTTGCCCAAAAATGAAGACGATGACAGACCGGTAACGGCCGAGGCTGTAAGGGCTTTGACCAATGCAACGCTTGCCTATGAAGGAGATAACGGGAACAACATAAACGCTGCATGGAATTATCCGATGCCGGGAGTGATCAGCTATTTCCAGCTTAGCGACGACGGAAGCAAGATTGCTATCATCGATGAATTAAACGTCATCGGTGTCTGGAATACAGAAGATCATAACCGTATTTTGTACATCGAAGATCTGGAGTCTAACATCGTCGGTACGGGATTTTTAAATAATGATCTTTTTATCCTCTGGAATACGAACACGATCTACTGCTATAGCATGACAAACGGCGAAAAGGTCTGGGAATACAAGGTTGAAGAAGATACTCTCATCTCAAAGAATAACCTGATGGTAAATGGAGACTATGCATACTTTGGAACCTATAGCGGATCTTTCCTTAAAATAAGCACCGCGTCGGGAGAATTACAAAGCAGTACTCCCATGCATTTCGATCCTGACCATGAAGATTTCAGTCTGGTTGAGAGCAAGCTGTCACCGGATGGAAAAAAGATTGCATTCAGAGGTATAGACGGATGGAACAATTATTCATTCGGAGTGATCGACCTTACAACGAAGAAAGTGGAAATTTCAGATTATTCCGAGGAAATGTACCATAATATAAAGTGGGTCGATGACGATTCATTTATGATAACGCTTACTCCGACCGATATGAGCGGAAGTATGTCGTTTGGTACGATGGAAGTCTTTTCCACGGACCATTCAAAGATTTCGCGCATAAAGGCATCCGACTTTTCTGAGATCTGGAGTGCGGACTTTGTCTGCAACGGGATAATGATCGAAAGCGGATTTGAAAAGCTCGGAGCGGATAAGATAGCATATTTTTCGGGAAATGTCGTAACGGTTTATGACCTTGATACGGGGGTTGAGATATACAGCAGTAACGTTAATAATTCTGTATTAAGCGTAACCGACAAAGACGGAGACGGAAATCCGCTTTACATTACCGAAGACGGAGGATATGCGACACCTGCGCTCAGTTTTGATTCTGATGCCGTATATCACAATACATATTTTACCGATGAACTGCGTCAGGTAGAGATAAGTAAAGGTGTGTATGTCAGGCAGCTTTACAGTCATGAGATCATTTACTACGGAGTTCATGTCTATGATGAGGAATGGACAAAACTTTGCGAAGATAATGCCATTACGGGAACGGTCAGTGAATACTGTATGGACGAAAATTATCTGGCCATCTTAACCGTCGACGGTTTAAGCCCTTACCTTGAAGTGTTCGGACTTGGTGAAAATGCATTGCATCTGACCAATGAGTTAAGTGATGATAAATCATTTAATTACAAACTGGTCGGAATATATAAAGATACCGTTTACCTGGGTTATGACGGAGTGGACTGCTATGAACTCATTACGCTCAATATAAAAGAAAACAGGATGGAGTCCAAAGAGTTTTTCAAAATGACGGGATCGTTTGAAGAATCGCTTTTGCTTGAAAACGGAAAATTCTACTACCTGTATAGGACAGAGGATTTTGAAAGCCGTTTCGCGGTATATGATATAGAAACCGGTGACCAAAAAGATTATGAACTGCCCGAAGATATCGGATTTATTAACTGTACTCCCGCAATCTATGAAGAAGATAATACGGTATGTGTTGTAGGCCGGGAAGATATGTTCGTTCTTGATCTTGAAGACGGAAATATCAAAAAAGCAGAAGTTCCGGAAGTATGGTACGATGTAAGCTGCTTTTCGGAAAATTCCGCAGACGGAGTCTATGCGGTCTCAGACAGTAAAAAGATCCTTTTGACCGATAAGGATGGGAATCTTAAAAATACAATAAACTGTCCCGGAGTAAAACCTCTCGGAATGAGATTTATCCACGGAGATCTTCTTGTTATATATAATGACGGCGGTCTTTACTGGTATTCACCTCAAACCGGAGAATTCGTAAAGAAAGCGGAGGCATCTGCTTATTATAATTATTTCGGAAATGCGTACTTCGATACTGATGAAGAAAACGGTCTCATATATATCACCATGGATGAGCTGGTCGATGTTGTCGATATGGAAAGCGGAGTTGAGATCACACGCATACTTGATTGTTTAGGACATCACAAAGGGCGTGACATATTTATCACAAAGACAAACCCGGATGATCAGGGATCAAGGATCGGTTACTACAGAAGATACTCCGTGGAAGAACTGATCAAAAAGGCCAATGACATTCTTAAGGGTGCAGAGCTTTCTGATGACATGAAATCAAGATACGGAATCGGTCAGTGATCACAGAGCTGCCTTCCTTGCTATAGTTATTGATAATGTTTATAATGTTTTTTGGTTTATTTTACATACCTTTGGCATATTGGAAGGAAGATGGATGGAAGATAATAACAAAGTAACTTTGAAGCTCAATTATAAGCGGACATTTCTAATAGGTTTTGCTTTTTTCGGGATACTTTTACTGTGGCAGGTGTACGATTCATGGTGCCCCACGTTTCTGACTGATATATTTGCCAGACGGATGTATGATATTTCATCCGCTGAGCTTAAATCCGGAGACCCGGACAAGATACTCAATGTTCAATGGATAGTGGGAGTAATAATGGCCTGCGATAACCTTGCGGCACTTATACTCCTGCCGATCTTCGGAAATCTTTCCGACAGAACAAGGACTCCTATAGGAAAAAGAATGCCCTTTATCTTAACGGGTACCATGGTTTCTGCCGTGGCTTTTCCTTTTATTCCTCTGTTTTTCCATTACAACAATGTAATAGGAATGGTCATCGTCATGTGCATCGTGCTCATTTTCATGATGATGTACCGCAATCCGGCGGTTGCACTGATGCCTGATATAACACCAAAACCATTAAGGGCGCGTGCAAACGGGATTATCAACATCATGGGATATTTCGGAGGGGCAGCAGCCACCGTTTTGGGAATATTCCTCAAGCTTTCGGACTATATAAATGTTGAAGATTCCGCCAGAAAACTCTGGATCATAGAGATACCATTTGTTGTTGCATCGGTCCTAATGGTAATTTCGGCGCTTGTTCTTTTTGCAAGTATCAATGAAAACAAGCTTGAAGAAGAACTCAGTGAGGAGATGGAACTTGGAGAAAAGCTTGCTGAGGTTGAAAACCCGGTTGATGATGATGCTCCGATGCCTGATGCCAATAAAAAAATGCTCCTTGCGATCCTCGGAGCCGAGTTTTTATGGTTCATGGCAGATAATGCGATAGGAACATATATCGGTAACTACGTCATCTATTATCTTAACTCCGTATCAAGCGCTACGATGATTCTTACCATCGTGGGAGGCGCTGCGAGCGTTCTGGGATTTGCGATCGCCGGATCTATAGCAGACAGGATAGGCAGAAAATGGACGATAACAACAGGACTTGCCGTGACAGTGATATCAATGCTTATCATGTGCTTCGTATCGCCTACGGGTGTGGTTAGCGGATCGAACGGAGAGCATGCTTTTCCTACAATGCTTTTTGCCGTGTGGGCAATAAAGGGATTTGGGATGGCACTTGTGCATAACTGCTCCTTCCCCATGGTCGTGGAGCTTTGTTCAAGCAAAAAGATCGGACGCTTTACCGGATTTTATTATGCATCCAGTATGTCTGCACAGACCATCACCCCGGTCCTTTTGGGATTTGTGTTTAAGATGACATTGATGTGGAGGGCGCTGCCCGTATACTCAACAGTTTTGTTTGCAATAAGCCTTGCGGTATTTGCGTTATTTGTTAAGAACATAAAAGCCGGCAAGGTTAAAAACGCTCACGGACTTGAGGCGCTCGATCAGGATTAAACATGGTAAAAATACTTCTTATCATTTTGGTTTGTATCATTATATTGTGGATTTTTGCCGTTGCGCCGGCATATACTTCCTCAAAGAAAAAAGCTCCGTTTACAGGCCGGAATTTTGCTCACAGAGGACTTTATGAAAAGGATCAGAGCATACCTGAAAACTGCCTTGAGGCATTTAAAAACGCTGTAGGATCCGGGTACGGAATGGAACTTGATGTCCAGCTAAGTCTTGACGGACAGGTTGTGGTTTTTCATGATGATGATCTTAAAAGAGCCTGCGGAGTTGATAAAAGAGTGGATGAAGTATCTTTTGAGGATTTAAGGAAGCTTAAGCTTTTTAACACGGATCATCAGATCCCGCTTTTTTCGGAAGTTTTATCTGTCGTAAACGGAAAAGAACCGCTTATCGTTGAATTAAAAAACGGCAGGAGAAACAAAGAGCTTTGCGAAAAGACGCTGGCACTTTTGAATGATTATGACGGGGAATACTGCATAGAGAGCTTTAATCCGCTTATTACGGCATGGTTCAGGGTACATGCTCCAAAGATCATGAGGGGCTTTTTGTCACAGCTGCCTGAAGTATACGTTAAAGACGGTCTTTCTCCTTTGGTGGGAGCGATACTCGGAAGGAGCTTACTTAACTTCCTTGCGCGTCCTGATTTTATTGCCCACAAGATTGGAAAAAGAACGGTTTCGACTGATCTGGCGCTACTGCTTGGAGCAGTTAAAACAGGATGGACTTCTCATGATCCTTCTTCCGAAAAGGACCATGATATAGTGATATTTGAACATTACAGACCTGAAATACGGTTTAAAAATATTAAAAACAAGGAGGCTTAGCCCAATGGGAGAAAAAACAAAAGGATTGATAAAAGCAGCGATCGCGGTCATTTTGATCCTGATATTCGTGCTTTCATCATTTTACACGGTTTCCGAACAGCAGAACGCCGTTGTCACCCAGTTCGGAAAGATAGTGAGAACGGACACAGCCGGAATGTATTTTAAGATTCCGCTTCTTCAGACAGTTCACAAAGTGGATATCACAACGCATGGAACGGGTATCGGGTACACGATATCGGCAGACGGTCAGAACATACCTGATACTACGGACGGTGTCATGATCACGAGCGACTTTAACCTCTTGAACATAGACTTCTATCTTGAGTACAGAGTATCGGACCCCGTGGCATATCTTTTCAATTCAAAGGAGCCTGAACTCATTCTCAGGAATATAGCTATGGCCAGCATCCGTTCGGTGGTTTCCAATTATACCGTCGATGATGCTATGACGACCGGAAAAGGACAGATCCAGGCAGATGTTAAGGAAGAGATGATAGAAGAGCTTACCGAACAGAACATCGGCCTTTCGGTCGTAAACATCTCGATCCAGGATTCCGAACCTCCGACACAGGAGATCATCCAGGCGTTTAAGGCGGTTGAAACAGCCAAGCAGGGAGCTGATACCGCAAGAAACAATGCGCTTCAGTACCAGAACCAGCAGATACCCGCTGCAGAAGCTTCAGCCGACAGGATAATCCAGACAGCCGAGGCCAACAAGGCTGCAAGAATAGCAGAAGCTGAAGGACAGGTTGCCAGATTTAACGAAGTATTTGAAGAGTACAAACGTTATCCTCTGATCACGAAAAAGAGACTTTTCCTTGAAACAATGGAAACTCTCTTACCTTATGCCAAGGTCATCATAACGGACGGAACGACCGAAACGATGCTTCCGCTTGACAGTTTTGTCAGCATGGGGGTTGATAATTTAGGGGATATGCAGGATTACAGTACGGAGGCAGCAGAATGATCAAAGAGATTAAGAAGATCTTTATAGTTTTATTGATAGTGGCGGCTCTTGTGGTTATCTGCGGAATCCCTTTCGTGGTACATCAAAAAGAGTTCGTTGTTGTAAAGCAGTTTGGAAAGATAGTATCAACATATGATGCACCGGGACTTTATGCAAAGATCCCGTTCATCCAGTCAACACAGAGAGTATCGACGGCGACTATCCTTTATGATATCCCGGCATCTGATGTTATCACAAAGGATAAAAAGTCGATGATAGCCGATAACTATGTTCTTTGGAGAGTATCGGATCCCAAAAAGTACATCCAGACACTTAACGCCGTGGAAGCAAGGGCAAATGAACGTGTGGAAGCAGCTGTTTATAACTCTACCAAAAACGTTATCTCTTCCATGACGCAGGATGAAGTTATCGCGGCAAGAGGTGATATGCTGACAGACCTTGTTACCGTTCAGGCAAACTCGGATATCGGTTCATACGGTATCGATATCATTCAGTCACAGATAAAGATGCTGGATCTTCCGGATGACAACAAATCTGCTGTTTATGAAAGAATGATATCCGAAAGAAACAATATTGCGGAATCATATCGTGCAGCAGGTGATGCGGAAGCACAAAAGATAAGAAATGAAACCGACAGAAAGGTCAAAGAAATGACTGCCACTGCAGAAGCTGATGCTGCAAAGATAGAAGCCCAGGGAGAAGCCGGTTACATGCAGATACTTGCCAGTGCTTACAACGACCCTGAAAAGGCAGACTTTTATACCTTCTTAAGAGGACTGGATGCCTTAAAGGTTTCTCTTAGCGGAACCAACAAGACAATAATACTTGACAAGAATTCCGAGATAGTAAGGATGCTTTACGGAGCTGAATAGATTGCATAAAGAACCGTTCGGACAAATAAAGAAAGCAGCCTTTGCCCTTTTTGCGGCAATTGGCGGGATCATAACGGCGCTGTCTTATGACAGAGCCGTATGTTCTTTTGCGCAAACAAAAGAAGGAACGGTATTTCATGCACTGACACCGTCAATGGTAATTGCTGTCATTTTCCTTATGGCTATAACGGGACTTATCGTATGGAAGATCACGGCAGATACGATAACCCGAAAAAAAGATGAAGAGATACGTCTTGTCAAAAAAGAGGCAGACAGAGCAAACAGCGCAAAGTACAGGTTTCTTGCAAACATGTCCCATGAGATACGGACTCCGATAAATACCATCATGGGAATGGATGAGATGATATTAAGGGAAGATACCGATGGAGTACCGAGAACCTATGTGATGTCGGTCATCAACTATGCGCTTGATATAAGGAATGCATCGGAATCTCTGCTGGGACTCGTTAATGATGTTCTCGATCTTTCAAAGATCGAATCGGGAAAGATGAATCTTGCGGAGCAGGAATACGATATAAGGGACCTTTTAAGGCAGGTGTTACCTCCTGTCAGGGTAAAAAGCACTGAAAAGGGCCTTACATTTGAAACCGATATAGACAGCCATATCCCGGTAAGGCTTTTCGGAGATATGGGAAAAATCAAGCAGATCATACTTAATCTTTTGACGAATGCCGTAAAGTTTACCCAGGAAGGCAGACTTGTTCTTAAAGTGACTCTTGCAGGAAAAGAAGATGATCTATGTAGGCTTGAGTTTTCGGTCAAAGATACCGGGATCGGTATCAAAGACGAAGATATGGACAAGCTCTTTACTGCTTTTGAAAGACTTGAAGATGATAAAAACAGTAACATACAGGGAATAGGGCTTGGACTTGATATATCAAGACAGTTTGCCCGTATCATGGGAGGGGAACTTACCTGCCTAAGCACATACGGAGAAGGTTCGGAGTTTGTTTTAAGGATCGGCCAGAAGATAGTCGACGGTACGGAGCTTGGGGAATTTACAGAGGAAGATGAAGATATCGATAACGGGCCTTATGTTCCTTTGTTTGCCGCTCCGGATGCCGGTGTTCTCGTGGTAGATGATAATCCGATGAACCTTACCGTTATAAGGAACCTTCTCAGCTCAACAGGTATGAACATTGTCACGGTACCCGGCGGAAAGGAATGCCTTGAGGAACTTGAAAAAAGAAGTTTCCATGTGGTGCTTCTTGATCATATGATGCCTGGAATGGACGGGCTTGAGACCATTAAAAGGATAAGGGAAAAGGAACCGGATCTTCCGGTCATCGCTCTTACGGCAAATGCCGCAACAAGCGGGGAAGAATTCTACAAAGCGCACGGATTTGACGGATACCTTGCAAAACCGGTAGACGGAAAGACTCTTGAAAGAACGATAATAGGATTTCTTCCGACAGAACTCATAAAAGAGCCGGATGAAAATGAAAAGATATCAAGATCAAAAGAACTTCCGGATGATCTTAAGTGGCTTAATGAAACAGACGGGATATCGGCTAAGGATGGCATAAAGCACAGCGGGGGCGCCGAATCGTTTGTTTATTCCTTAAATATGTTCCTTGAAACGATAGATGATAATGCATCCGTGATCGAAAAGGCTTATGATGAAAGAGACATAAAGCTTTTTACGATAAAGGTACATGCTCTTAAGAGTTCCGCAAGGATCATCGGAGCGATGGAACTTTCGGAACATTGCGCATTGCTTGAGGAAGCCGGAAATAAAGAAGATCTGGAATTTATAAACGCAAATACACCGAAACTTCTTAAGGAATACAAAAGTTTTAAAGAAAAACTCTCGCGTTTGGAAAGACCCGAAGAGGAAAAAGATAAAGATTTAAAGCCTCGGATCAGTGAAGATGAACTTAAAGACGCATATGAAGCGTTGAAGGAATTATGCTCTTTAATGGATTATGATTCGATAGAAATGATATTAAATCAAACAAGTGAGTATTCACTTCCCGAAGAGGATGATAAAATATTTAAAGAGATCAAAAAAGCAATGAAGATATTTGACTGGGAAAAGATGGAAGAAATTCTAAATCATTGATGGGGGAACAAGTATGAAAAAAAACACCGTGATGGTCATCGGAACAAAGGAAACCTTTTTGGTAAGGGTTTTGCTCCAGAAGCTTGAGGCAGCGGGAATCGAAGCCGTATTTTCCCCTTCTGACATTAACAGCATAAATGCCAAGTGGGAGCAGAGTGATCTCATAACCTACTACATGGAAAATGATGAGTATATTCCCAGTAATGTGCTCGGCTTTTTGACAGACAAGTTAACGGATGACGGCAAACAGATGATCCTCATCGGAGACAAAGTAGATGTTACCAGAGTTACAGACACCGTTTCAAAGGATCTTCTTTACAAGGTGTTCCACAGGCCGCTGGATAATGAAGAGTATGTTGAGGCGGTGAATGAACTATTCCAAAAGATCGCGATCGGGGAGTTTAGAAAGAGTATCCTTATCGTTGATGATGATCCGAACTATCTGGGATTGGTCAGGGAATGGCTTAAGGATACCTATAAAGTTGCCATGGTAACGTCGGGACTGCAGGCCATAAAATGGCTCGGAAAGAACAAGGCGGATCTTATATTGCTCGATCATGAGATGCCCGTGACCAACGGACCGCAGGTATTGGAAATGCTAAGAAGTGACGAGGAGACCAAATCGATCCCCGTTATCTTCCTTACGGGAAAAAGCGATAAACAGAGTGTAATGTCCGTTGTTGCATTAAAGCCCGAAGGATATTTCCTTAAAAATATCGATAAACAGGAACTCCTTGAAAAGCTGGATGAGTTCTTCAAGCTTAGAAAATGATTTGACGATCTATGGCAGAGTGCAAAAGATGTCTCTTAAGAGATCTTTCGGAAAAAGATTATGAAAATATAAAAAAATATATCGATATGATCCCCGAAAGAGAAAGGGCGGATAAGGATATTTATGAAAAAAGGCTTTCAGTTTGCAGGGAATGTGACCTGCTTGCCAGCGGAACCTGTAATGCATGCGGCTGTTATGTGGAGATAAGGGCGCTTGGAAAAGATGCTTCCTGCCCTAAGAAAAAGTGGTGAATATCATTTATGAAGGACATGTCCGAGGATCTGTCCTTTTTTTACGAAAGGATATTCCCAGAACCTTGAGTCATTACTGTTTTCGCGGTTATCACCCATAACAAAAAATTCGTTTTCGGGAACATGATATGTGTCCTGTAAAAGTGCATAGGTATTACCGTTAGCGTAGGTCTCTTCAAGCAGCGATCCGTTTATATAAACGGATCCGTTTTTTATTTCAAGATGATCCCCGGGAACACCGATAACTCTTTTGCAGTATACAACGCCCTTTTTATCATATATGACGATATCTCCGCGCTTAACGGGAAGGACGAGATATTCAAGTTTGAAATAAGGATATTTATGACCTACGGAAAGGGTCGGTTCCATTGAAGCCGACGGAATAAATGAAGTTCCGAAGATAAAGAAAATGATCCCGAAGGAAGCTATGAAGATAAGGACATAAAGTAAAAAATCGCGGTAACCGTTTACTTTATCGTTTTCCATAAAAGCTCCTACCCCCTGAGTATCAGGGTAATACCCATAAAAGCAGCAAAATAAAGATAACCCATAAGAGATTCCCTTATCGTGGTACGAACGTCGGCATCTTTATGCTTATAAGCGCAAAGGAAGATCAGAAAACTGATGATCAGAAAAACATATCCGGCATAGTAAAGTGTCAGAAATGAAAATTGAAGATTTTTCCGAAGATAATAAGATACACAAACAAACGTTGCACATATTATCACGGAAAAAGCATAAAACAGTTTTGATTGCAGGAAATTTCTGATTTGATCCATAGCTCACATTATAATACCGCAAAAGATCAATGTCGACTTAAATACTTCAAAACTGTCCCGATATGATGTAAAATTATCATTGCGCGAGAAAGAGAATATGTTTGATGCGCAAAATAACAAAACACAAACGGAGGAAAAAGGATGGCTAACGATCGCAGAGTAGGAACCGTATCAAGAGGAATCAGATGCCCTATTATACGTCAGGGGGATGATCTTTCAGAGATAGTAACAGACAGTGTTCTTGAGGCGGCTTCAATAGAAGGGTTCAACATTAACGACAGAGATGTCATTTCTGTCACGGAATCAATTGTTGCCCGTGCACAGGGAAATTATTGCAGCGTTGAAGATATTGCTACAGATGTAAGAACAAAGACCGGCGGTCAGACGATAGGAGTTATATTCCCTATTCTTTCAAGAAACAGATTTGCCATCTGTCTTAAGGGAATCGCCATGGGATGCAAAAAGATCGTCCTTATGCTTTCTTATCCTTCCGATGAAGTAGGAAACCAGCTTGTTTCTATCGACAAGATAGATGATGCGGGAGTAAACCCTTACAGCGATGTACTTTCTCTTGAAAGATACAGAGAGCTTTTCGGATACGAAAAACACGAGTTCACCGGCGTGGACTATGTTGAATATTACAGCGACCTTATAAAGGATGCGGGATGTGATGTTGAGATCGTGTTTGCAAACCAGGCAAAAACGATACTTGATTATACAGATACGGTTATAACCTGCGACATTCATACAAGAGCAAGGACCAAGAGGATATTAAAGGCAGCAGGAGCAAAGACGGTTCTGGGACTTGATGATATCATGAATGCTCCGATTGATGGAAGCGGATGCAATGAGACCTATGGTCTTTTGGGATCAAATAAAGCAACGGAGGATCAGGTTAAGCTCTTCCCCAGAGAATGTAAGGATCTTGTACTTAAGATCCAGGCCAATGTATTAAAAGCTACAGGAAAGCATGTCGAAGTCATGGTATACGGAGACGGTGCATTTAAAGATCCCAAAGGAAAGATATGGGAACTTGCCGATCCCGTTGTTTCACCTGCATTTACCGACGGGCTTATCGGAACACCCAATGAACTTAAGCTTAAATATCTTGCCGATAACGACTTTGCCCATCTTTCGGGAGAAGCACTTAAGGATGCGATCTCAAAGAGCATTAAGGAAAAGGATGCAAATCTCGTAGGTAAGATGGCATCCGAGGGAACAACTCCCAGACAGCTTACGGACCTTATCGGTTCCCTCTGTGATCTGACATCCGGATCGGGAGACAAGGGAACACCTGTGGTTCTCGTTCAGGGTTATTTCGATAATTATACGAATTAATATATTTATTCATGAAGTAAACATCGAAAGAGTAAGGTGTGAGGCGAAGAAGTTTCCAAAGCAGACCATCAGGAGGCGTCGGCACTTAGTCAGCGTTCTTTGATGACTTATGTGTCCGTTACGACGGACGTTGAGCGAAAGCGTGTCTGCGTGGAAATATCTTTGCCTCACACCGTATTATTTGGAAAACTTTACTATAAGAGGGGAATAAAATGTCCGAAACAAGATCTAGATTGGGCTTGATAGACACTATTCGTGGAATCACGATCATCAGCATGATTTTGTTTCATGCCTGTTGGGACATCTTATACTTTGATCTTGGCTTAAGCCCGGAGTTTCTTTATGGAACCGGAGCATATATATGGCAGCAATCAATCTGCTGGTCATTTATATTCATCTCCGGTTTTTGTTTCAGTTACGGACATGATCACCTTAAACAGGGATTAAAGCTTATTATCTTAAGCCTTCTGGTAACTGCGGTTACTGTTTTGGTCATGCCGGATGAGAGGATAGTTTTCGGTGTTTTGACGCTTTTGGGATGCAGTGTTTTGCTGACGATCCCATTAGACCGTCTTTTTTCCGACAAAAAGGGAACTTCGATACCCGGTCTTTTGATAAGCCTTCTTTTGTTTTTTCTTCTTAGAAATATAAACAGGGGAACCTTGGGATTTGAGAAACTTTCACTTGGTGCTCTTCCTGAAAACCTCTATAAGGGCTACTTTATGACCTTTTTGGGTTTTATGGATCACGAATTTATATCAAGTGATTATTTTTCCGTTATACCCTGGGTATTTATGTTCCTTGCCGGATACTTTACAAACAGAGTCTTTAACGGAAAAGAAAAAGATATCAAACTTTTTAAACTGAATATCAGACCACTGGCATTTCTAGGCAGGCATTCTCTTATAATTTATCTTGCTCATCAGGTAATTCTTTATCTTTTCTTCCTGCTTTTGAAACACCACATATAGTGGTAAGAAAACAACCCTTCATACCACCACTAGTCATTGGTGAAAAACCGCGTAAAATCGGCGTTTTTTGGCACTCGTAACATTGATATTCATTCAGATAATTGGTATAATTATCAAATACTTTCGGAAGTGTTTTAAGGTGTTACGGAATGGAAGAGATTAACCTGAACAAAGGTCCCATATCTGATACCGAACCCGTTATCATTGACAGCGTTTCTTCAACGGATATCCTGTTGAGGACTTTGAATGTTGCAAACAGCTGGGAATATGACATTTCCTCTCACAGCATGCACTGTTTCTTTTTCGATTCGGAAACAAAACAGCCCAAAGAAGTTATCATTAAGGATTTCAGGAATACGATCAAAGAGATGAACCTTATCTTTTCGGAAGATAAGGAAATTTTTGATGCTTTCTGCGATATGCTCGATTCAGGACGGGAGGCCATAACCACAGAATACAGAGCCATTTCAAAAGACTATAAGCAGGTATGGTTCCGCCATGAGGCACATGCGATAAAAGAAAAGAACGGGGACATATCAAAAGTCATAGGAAGAAGATTCGATATAACGGCAGAAAAAGAGCAGACAGAACCGGCTTTCAGATTTGAAGCCGGTGAAGGGTTGGTTGAGGACAAGCTGACAGGTCTTTTACACAGGCTGAAAGCCAAGTCTCTTATCGAAAAAGAGCTTGCCAATAAAAAAATAGATATGATGAATGAGCTCGTAGGGGCGCTCATCTTAATAGACTTTGATAATTTCGGCAGAATAAATGAAACATACGGGAGAATGTACGGAGATATAGTCATTCAGACCGTGGCCGGAATCATATATACGAATTTCATGACAAAGGACATTGTGACCAGAATAACCGGGGATCAGTTCATGGTCTTTTGCAACGGTATCGAGGAGCACAAAACAAATGAGCTTATTTATGAGCTTCAGGTCAGGATACGTAATAATGTCACGTTAAGAGACGGAAAGAAGATAACGGCAAGTATCGGATATGCGTTTGCGCCCAAGGACGGTATAAGTTTTTATTCAGTTTACGGTTCGGCGGACATAGCACTTAAAAATGCAAAGGAGAGAGGAGGGAACTGCGCCATAGCGTTTGATCCCAAATCCATGCATCCTTCAGAGCCGGGAATGACCATGATCAAAAAGAGCTGGCATATCGGAACGGATAATGAAAAAGAAAGCAAAAAAACAAGTGTTAACAAAAAACTGTTTGATTTTGCTTTTGATACACTGACAAATACGCAAAACACATCGGACGCTGTATGCACGATCTTTAAAGAACTGTCGCTTCATTACGGCTATGACAGAGCCGTGCTTTACGAACCTGCCGTAAACGGAAGCGGCCTTATGGTAACGGTAAAGTGGTCCAGATATAAGGATGATCCGGATTATGATGAAGAAGAGATACTGAGTCATCAATACTGGAATGTTACTCCGGATGATTATACGGACGGATGTTATCTGATATTTGAAAACGGAAGATCCGGGAGGTTCGATTTTTACAGGGAAGTTTCTAGGTTGAAGAATCCTGCGGTCACCGCAATGCAGTTGCCGATATTCGATGATGACGTTGTAAAAGCCATGATCTTCTTTGAGTGTTTTGAGCATCATGATTTTAAATCATCGGAAATCGATACCGTAAGCAGCGTGATCCAGCTGATAAGCGGTTACAGACTCAGTCAGCAGGTCAAAAGCTTCATGGAAGCCGAATCCATCATCAACAAAAACGTCATGGATGTCCAGAGGGTAGTTTACTTTGTTATTGATGAAACGACCAAGGAGATAAGATATTTAAGCAGGCAGGCAAGAAAGGCGTATCCCGGAGTGGAATACGGCAAAAAGTATTATGAAGCCATCATAGGAACTAAGCTTGAAAAGGCACTTGATGAGATGGATTACGGCCGGTCGGGCGAAAAGACGATAGAATACTATGATGAGATAAATGACAGGTGGTATACGGTAACGGCTTCAAAGATGAAAGATGCCGCAAATTCAAATGACACCCTTGTATGTATCACCGATGTAACGGAATTCTTAAAGAGAGTTAAGTCGGAGGATTCACTCACCGTTGCCGAAACCTTTGACAGTTTTGTCGTAACCGCAACAAATCTTATAAAGAACAAAGATAATTCTTATCAGATCGTATGCTGCGGAATCAAGGAGTTTTCCAAGATAAACGATGAATTCGGATATGTTGCCGGGGACGAGATCCTTAAGGAATATGCACAAAGGATCCACAATAGGTTAAAAGACGGAGAACTTCTTTGCCGTATCAAAGGCGATGATTTCCTTATGCTTCTTCATAAAGATGATCTCAGGGATTACAGGAAGATGGTTGTTTACTGTTCTGACCGCATGACAGAAGAATTCAGGATGCAGTATCCCGGTATCGAGATACATTGCTTTGCGGGATCATACGATATCCCCAAGGAAGAAGGGTATATAAACAGGTGTATAGATAACGCTCTTAAGGCGCGAAATGCAGCTCTTAATGACAGAGAAGAATACTATTTCAAATACACTCATGACATAGAAATTAAAGAACAGGAAGAGGCTAAACTTCAAAACCGCATGAAAAAAGCCTTAACTTCTGGCGGCTTTAAGGTTTATTTCCAGCCGAAGGTCGATATCGACAATGAAAAGATCATCGGAGCCGAAGCCTTGGTAAGACTTGAGGGAGACGACGGCAGATTGATATCTCCGGGATTGTTTATTCCTCTTGCCGAAAAGAACGGAATGGTCGTTGACATAGACAATAAGGTATATGAGCAGACATTTTCTTATATGAGCCGTTGGATAAAAGAAGGAAAGAATGTTCCTCTTATTTCAGTCAATGTATCAAGGATGCATCTTTTGGATGATGAGCTTCCCGTAAAGATGAAGGCTCTTATTGAAAAGCATTCACTTATGACGGATCAGGTAGAACTTGAGATTACCGAGAGCGTATTCTTTGAAGATACCGAGCGGCTTATAGATATGATAAGGAGACTTAAGGAAGCCGGTTTTTCTATCTCGATGGACGATTTCGGGTCGGGTTATTCGACTCTTAACTTCATGAAAGAATTACCTGTTGATGTTATAAAGATAGACGGAGGTTTCTTTATGAAGAATAAGATGGATGAAAAATCCAAAGTAGTTATTTCGGCCATAATGCAGCTGACACGTAATCTTAACTTTGAATCAGTATCAGAAGGCGTGGAGACTCAGGAACAGGTAGATTTTTTAAAGGAGCAGGGAGGACACTGCGTACAGGGATATTATTACTACAAACCGATGCCGGCAGAAGAGTTTGAAAGCCTTTTAGCATAGACAAAAAAATACTTGCATTATCAAAACCCCTATATTATAATAACACTTGCGTTGCGATTCGGGACGCTAAAACATATGCACCGCTAGCTCAGTTGGTAGAGCACCTGACTCTTAATCAGGGTGTCCAGGGTTCGAACCCCTGGCGGTGTACGGAAGTCTTGGTTTTGCTGATATCAGCGGGGTCAGGGCTTTTTCTTTTTTGTGCGGCCAATGATACTGAATTGGAGAAACGATGATTTTTGACACACATGCCCATTATGATGATGAGGCATATAACGAAGACAGAGACGAACTGATAAAGAGCCTCCCTGAAAACGGAGTCAGCAATGTGGTAAACATTTCGGCGACTCTTGGCGGGATAAAAGAAAGTCTTAAGCTTTCGGAAAAATACGACATGATATATGCAGCACTGGGAGTTCATCCCGAGGGGATATCGGAACTTTCGGATGATGAGATCAAAAATATTACGAAGCTGTGTATCGATAACGCCGTATATTCAGGCGGCAAGGTTGCTGCTGTGGGAGAGATAGGACTTGACCACTCATATGAAGACCTTGACAGAGCACTTCAGGTAAAGTGGTTTGAAGCCCAGCTTGATATGGCAAAAAAAGTCAATCTTCCGGTTGTGATCCACTCGAGAGATGCGGCCGAAGAAACCTACGAAGTGATGAAGAGCAATAAATGTGAGGATATAGGCGGCATCGTTCACTGCTTTTCTTATTCCAAAGAGATGGCAAAGAAATTCCTTGATATGGGATTTTACATCGGAGTAGGCGGAGTTTTGACATTTAAAAATGCCCGCAAACTTGTCGAAGCATGTGAATATATCCCGCTTGAAAACATCGTTCTTGAAACGGACTGTCCTTATCTTTGTCCTTCTCCTTTCAGGGGACAAAGGAACGATTCCACGATGATAAAATATGTTTCCGAGAAACTGGGTGAGATAAAGAACTTAAGTCCCGGGGAGGTTGAAGATATAACCGAGCTTAATGCCAGAAGGGTATACAGACTATGAGCAATCCGGACAGTATATCTGGCACTCTTGAGATAATTGATAAATACGGTTTTGATTTTCAAAAGAGATTCGGACAGAACTTTCTTATCGATGCCAACATCGTCGAAAAGATAGTAACGGGATCGGGTGTAACAAAAGAAGATACCGTTCTTGAGATAGGACCCGGTATAGGCACGATGACAAGACACCTTTGTGAAAGGGCAAAAAAGGTCATTGCCGTAGAGATCGACAAAGCTCTCATTCCGATCCTTAAAGACACATTGTCAGAATATGACAATGTTGTCATAATCAATGAAGACATCTTAAAAATAGACCTTAATGAGCTTATTGAAACTTATGCCGGAAAAGAAGGCATCAAGGTCGTGGCGAATCTTCCGTACTACATTACTACACCGATCATTATGGGACTTTTTGAATCAAAAGCCGATATCAAAAGCATTACGGTGATGATCCAGAAGGAAGTTGCCGACAGGATGTGTAAGGGCCCGGGAAGTAAAGATTACGGAGCATTATCCCTGGCCGTTCAGTATTATTCAAAACCCGAGATGATCGCTTTGGTTTCTCCGGGGTGTTTCATACCAAGACCAAAGGTAGGCTCATCAGTCATCAGACTTGAAAGATATAAAGAACCTCCTGTCAGGGTAAAAAGTGAAAAGCTGATGTTTGATGTGATAAAAGCGGCTTTTTCACAAAGAAGAAAAACACTTGCCAATTGTCTTTCTCATTATCCGGAGTTGGGGATAAACCGTGAAAAGACAGTTGAAATGCTTGAAAAAATGGGGCTTGACGGATCGATACGGGGTGAAAGGCTGACTCTTACGCAGTTTGGGGAGCTTTCGGATATGATCTGTGAAATAAAAAGATAGAAAAGGGGCAAAACATGGCAATGAAGGAATTTGCAAAGGATGCGGTCATATTTGAAGCCGGACAGGCTTTGGACAGATTGTATCTCATCGTAAGAGGAAGTGTAAGAGTGACATTTCCCGGGGGAAGTTACCTTCTTAAAAACGGAGATATAGTGGGTCTTGCGGATATAAACTTTAAAGAGACTTTTTTAAAGTATGAAGCTGCTGACAAGACGACCGTTGTGGAATATGCTTATGAGCCCGGAAAAGTAAGTGAACTCTTAACCGGAAACAAAGATGCCGTAAAGTATTTCCTTGCATCGCTCTTTCATCAGTTGGATGAGCTTTCGAGCCATTACAAACTGACGAGAAATGAATATACAAGCCTTAAAGAATATCTTACGGGTTGCTATGAGGACTATAAAGAATGCTGTAAAAAGGTTTCCATATCAGCGGGAGAATTAAACGGATACGAGGAGCTTGAAGAAAGGAATCCCGAGGAATTTCTTCCCGGCTGGATCACGGGTTATTATTCAAGATTAAGTGAGATAGTAATGGGTGCCGATAACTCAAATCCCGATCCTGATTTCCTCACGGGACTCATCACCAAATCTGGAAGAGATCTTCGCGAAATGGTTTCAATAGGAGATGAGATCGAAGCTGTTAAGGCAGATATACACGTTCTTTTGATGAATGAAGGAAAGACGGATCTTTTTGAGATGTATCAGTCCCTTTATGTCAAAGCCGTTAAAAAGTTAGGTGTGGATGATCCTGCCGTAGGACAGATATACCGTCAGTTAAATGATCTTCTTTTACAGATCGAAACGGAAGGACTTGATAAGGAACCCTTATATGAAAAGAGAAAAGCCCAGTTTGAAGAAGCCGTAAAACAGGCCAATGAACTTGCAATGAACAGGGAAGGCAACGAGGAGCAGTTCGGAAAGGAACAGCTTGAAAAGATCAAGGATTCCCTGGTAACCATAATCAAGTATTCCGAAATAGAAGAAGAAAAGGGTCAGGCTTTTGTAAAGAGCGTTACCGAATACAAGAATACCGTCGGAAAGAACGGATCCGAAGATGACATCAGGAAGTTAAGGGCGCTCATAACAAAACAGTTTAATGAACTGTATCTAAAGACATTCCTTGTCGCGGTTGAGGATATTGCAGTTCCGACTGTCGTAATGATGTTCTTAAATTTCGGATATGTCGACGAGGAGTTGGCAGGAATGGAAAATGCGGTTGCCCTTTATAACCTTGCAGAAGACCTTCCGACCAGCCCCGACAGCGGTGTTTATTCATACTTTGAATGGTTAAAGGCAATATACGATTGCCGAAAGGATCCCGGAAGAAACGAATTTGATGTGGACTTTGCGGATTATCTTCACGAGGAAGCCCGTAACAGCAGGATCACCAAGCAGCAGGAACAGACATGCTTTAAGGATCCCGTTTTGAGAGTTCAGTACGAACTTGAAAATGTATTTCCTTCGGTCAACAAGACGACGACAGGAAGGATCACAACCTTCTGTCCGCTGTTTTCGGAACATAATATCATAAAGACACTTGATGATATGCTGACTACGGATAAAAAGGTATTTGATATCATCGATGAGATAAGAGGCATCGATTACGGTGCATACTACAGACAGACGGTATTTACAGCGCCTGAACAGGGTATTTCCAAGGAGTTCATAGATATAGAAGTTCTCCCTGATATTATACTTGCTCCGAATATCGGAAACAGAGGTATCATGTGGCAGGAGATCGAAGGAAAAAGACGTACGACACCCGCAAGGATGTTCATTTCCGTATTCCAGCAGGAAGATTTAAGGATCCAGCTTATGAGACTTACCGGACAGTTCAGATGGGAGATGTGTAAGCGTGTCCAGGGCGCAAGATGGAATGATATCACCGAAAGATCGCTTACTTCAGAGTACTTTGATTACGTACAGTATTTCAGAAAGAACAATGATTTAAGTCCCGAAGCCAAGGATAAGATCAAAAACGATATGGCAAGATGTAAAAACAGCTTCAGGGAAATGTTCATACGTGATTACGTCATCTGGCTTCAGTTTGAATCACAGGGTGCCCCGAGACTTAACAAGGTTGCAAGAGCTATATTATTTGCCTATGTTCCCTTCTCAAAAGAATGCAGGGATAAACTCCGGATCAATCCGATGTATAAGGATATGATCGAGAGATACGAAACCAAACAGAAGGCAAAGATCCACCGCCTTGAGAACATGAAGGTCAAGATCACCAACATGGGTAAACACCTTCCCGGAGAGATCCAGGCACAGATGGATTATATAAATGCCTGATCGATCATAAACAGATTAAATATATTGTTGACGAAATTCGGATTTACCATATAATTTAAGTAAATCCGAATTTTTTTAGCTAAATTTAATCAGATTTGGGGGACAGTATATGGGAATAAACTATTTTGAAAGTCTGAATGGGGACATCCGTGTATCGTTCAAACTAGATACGAAAAATACATCTTATTGCATAGGAATAGTATACGAAGAAGGATACATCGGACATTTATACTACGGTTCAAAGATCAAAGACGGGGATCTTTCGGGCCTTATTCGTATCAATGAATATCCGTTTGGGAAAGTTGGATTTGAAAGAGAAAGATGCTCTTTTCATGATTTTTTCGCACATGAGTATCCGACGCACGGGATAGGAGATTACAGGGAAGACTGCTTTGGAGTTGAGACAAAAGGCGGAAACAGCGAAGTCCTTTTATCATATGATCATTATGAGATCATAAAGGGAAAGCCCGGCATAACCGGTATGCCTTCAAGCTTCGGAAGCGATGATGAAGTTACAACGCTTATTATCCACTGCACGGACAGGTTCCTTAACCTTAAGGTGGATCTTTATTATTCGGTCTTTTATGACAATGACGTTATAACAAGAAGCGTAAAGGTCATAAACTCATCGGATGAACATCTTTTCATAAAAAAGATTTACTCAACATGCCTTGATATGGACAATAAAGATTTTGATGCAATAACACTTCACGGTTCCTGGGCAAGAGAGCGTCATATGGAAAGTGTTCCAGTTACGCATAATAAGCTTATCGTTGAATCCGTAAGGGGTGAATCATCACACCAGGATAATCCTTTCCTTGCATTGATAACTCCGAATACGACCGAAGATACCGGTGAAGTTTATGCGATGAATTTCGTATATTCAGGGAATTTTAAAGCAGGAGTCCAGCTTGACCAGTTTGACCACATAAGGATGTTCATGGGAATAAGCCCTGAGGATTTTAAGTGGAAGCTTGAACCCGGAGACCGGTTTGAGTCACCTGAAGTGGTAATGACATATTCCGATTCGGGACTTGGCAGGATGACTCATGCTTTCCACGACTTCTACAGGGAACATCTCATAAGAAGTCCTTATCTTCATAAAAAGAGACCTATCCTTATAAACAACTGGGAAGCTACATATTTTGATTTTGATACGGATAAACTCATTTCGATCGCCAAAGAGGCATCAAAACTCGGGATCGAGATGCTCGTTATGGACGACGGATGGTTCGGAAAGAGAAATGATGACAGCAATTCTCTGGGTGACTGGGTCGTAAACGAAGAAAAGATAAAGGGCGGATTAAAATATCTTGTTGATGAGGTAAATAAGCTCGGCATGAAGTTTGGTATCTGGTTTGAACCGGAGATGATAAGCCCCGATTCCGATCTTATGAGAGAGCATCCGGACTGGGCCATCCATATCAAAGGAAGAGAGGGGATCCGCTCAAGAAACCAGTTTGTTCTTGATTACAGCAGAAAAGATGTACGCGATGAGATATACAAAAAAGTCTCTGCAATACTAAAAAGCGCAAACATAGAATATGTTAAATGGGACATGAACCGGCAGCTTACCGATCTTGGATCATCGGCTTTGGAACCTGAAAGGATGGGAGAACTGCTTCACCGCTATGTACTTGGAGTATATGAGCTTCAGGAAAGACTTACAAAGGAATTCCCGGATCTTCTTTTGGAAAACTGTTCGGGAGGCGGCGGCAGATTTGATCCCGGAATGTTCTACTATTCACCCCAGATATGGTGTTCAGATGATACGGATGCGGTGGAGAGGTTATCAATTCAGGAAGGAACAGCACTTGTCTATCCCCTTTCAACCATGGGTGCGCATGTTTCGGATTGTCCGAACCACGCAGTCGGAAGAACAACGCCGTTTGAGACCAGAGGACACGTGGCGCTTGCTGGTACTTTCGGGTATGAGCTTGATGTAACGAGGATACCCAAAGAAGATGTGGATATGATCCCCGATCAGGTAAAGATGTATCACAGATATAACGATCTTGTACGTGAAGGCGATTATTACAGAATAGCATCTTACGGCAAAAACCATGAGTTTGACTGCTACGGAGTAGTTTCAAAGGATAAAAAGGAAGCTCTTTATACGTTTGTGCAGGTTCTTGGAAGAGTAAACCACAAGACAAGAAGGATATATTTAAGAGGGCTTGATCCTGAAAAGACTTATCGTATAGATGAAGATAAATGCTACACCGGAGACATCCTTATGAAGGTGGGATATCTTATTCCCGATATCAAGGGAGATTTCAGGAGCATACTGATCCATTTGGAGGAAAAAGATGGCTAAAGCGGTTAAACTTTCGGATATTGCAAAAAAAATGAATGTAAGTACCGTTACGGTGTCAAAAGCACTTTCGGGGCAAAAGGGAGTAAGCGAAGAAAAAAGACAGCAGATAAAGGCTCTTGCCGAGGAGCTGGGATATATGACACCCTCTGCAGCAAGAATGATGGCAGGAGAAAGCTCATATAATATCGGAGTCATCGTAGCCAAAAGATATTTTCACCAGTCACAGTCCTTTTACTGGTCAATGTATCAGGAAGCAACGACATATGCGCTTTCAAAGAACAGCTTTACAATGCTTGAGGTGGTTGAGGAAGAGGATGAAGAATCCTGCACCGTCCCCAGGCTTATCGAAGGCGGAAGGATAAACGGTCTTATCATAATAGGGATAATGAACAGGGATTACCTTGAGACTGTGAGCAAAAGCACAGATCTTCCGATAGTATTCCTTGATTTTTATGAAAGCGGGATAAAATGTGATTCCGTCGTATCCGACAGCTATTTCGGAATGTATCACATGACAAACTATCTTTGCGAGAACGGGCACAAAAAGATCGCCTATGTCGGAACACTTTTTACGACAAACAGCATAACCGACAGATATTTCGGATATTGTAAGGCTCTTGCGGAAAATGGGATCGAGATAAGAAAGGATTATATAATAGACGACCGTTTCCCTGAAACAAAGGCAAAAACGGGATTCAGGATCAGGCTGCCCAAAGATATGCCGACAGCGTTTGCCTGCAACTGCGATGTCACGGCCCTTGAGATCATAAAGATGTTAAATGATCAGGGATACAGAGTACCTCAGGATGTATCCGTAGTCGGGTTCGATAATTATGCTTTTTACAATACGGATAATATCGAGCTTTCAACATACGCCGTTGACGGAAAGGGAATGGCAAGACTTGCGGTAAAAAGACTTATAAAAAAGATGTCCGGGGATAAAGCCATTAAGGGGACTGCGGTAGTCGAGGGAAAACTCATTCCCGGAAAAACAGTAGCCAGGGCAAAAGGCTAAAAAATTATTTCGAGAAAAATTAGCCTGGCTAATAATTTTTTTAGCTAATTTCATATAGAGAAAATACACAAATAAGAGTCAATACCATTGTGGAAAAAGATGAAAAACGTTTTATTTTCATCGAAAATCCAACCAATGTATTGACTTTTTTGTTTGGGAAAAATAGAATTAAAATCACTTAAAAAATAGGCTAAAAAATAAAGGAGGAAAGCTTATTATGAAGAAAAAAATAACGGCATTAGTTTTAGCTTCTGCAATGGTCGTTTCGCTTGTTGCATGTGGAAACGCAGATCAGTCTGCTCCCGCTGCTTCAACAGACAGTGCGCCCGCTGCTGAAGAATCAACTGACGCAGCTGCAGATACGGATGCTGATGTAAATGAAGAGGCACCCGCTCAGGCAGGAGATCTGGCTTACACAACATTAAATCTTGATGATTACAAGGATTTCAGTGCAAGCATAAAGTACATTCACCACAAGACAGACCGTGAAGAAGACGGAACCATCGCAGCCATGATCGCTGAATTTAACAAGGACTTCCCCAACATCACGGTAACAACCGAAGCAGTTACAGACTATGCTGAGGATTCGCTCCTTCGCCTTACAACGGGAGACTGGGGCGATATCATGCACATACCCGCTGTCGACAAGAGTGATCTTGCTACATACTTCATGCCTTTAGATACTCTTGATAATCTTTCATCACAGCTTAATTTCGTAAGCTCATGGTCATATGACGGGCTTTGCTACGGAATTCCTTATATGGCTAACGCACAGGGAGTTCTTTATAACAAAAAGGTGTTCCAGGATGCCGGCATCACAACACTTCCCAAAACTCCCGATGAATTCCTTGATGATCTTCAGCTTATTAAGGATAACACGGATGCGATCCCTCTTTACACAAACTACGCTGCAGGCTGGACCATGGGTGCATGGGATGCTTATGTAGGTATCGTATCTAACGGAGATGATACATATATGAATCAGAAGCTTGTACACACTGCAAATCCTTTTGCGGATCCCGGTGACGGATCAGGTGCGTACAACGTTTACAGGATCCTTTACGATGCATGTGCAAAAGGTCTTATCGAAGATGACTATACAACGACCGACTGGGAAGGTTGTAAGGGAATGTTAAACCGCGGTGAGATCGGAACGATGGTTCTTGGATCATGGGCATATGCACAGATGCAGGAAGCAGGAGACACTCCCGAAAATGTTGGATACATGCCTTTCCCTATGACAGTCGGCGGAGTTCAGTATGTTGCAGCAGGCGGTGACTATAACTACGGTATCAATGCAAACGCTTCAGATGAGAACAAGACAGCCGCTCTTATCTTTGTAAAGTGGATGACCGAGAAATCCGACTGGTGCTACAACGAAGGCGGATACACGGTTGTTAAGGGCGGAAAGAATCCCGACATGTATGCTGCATTTGACGGTTGTACCGTATTATCCGACCAGGATGCCATTGATGGAGAAGCAGATTATCTTAACCAGATGAATTCGGAATCAGAGCTTTCAATAAATGCAGGCGGAAACGATAAGGTTCAAAAGATCGTCGAAGCAGGTGCTACAGGCTCGCAGGATTTTGCAAGCATTATGGATGAATGGAACCAGAAGTGGTCTGATGCCCAGGAAGAACTCGGTATCGAAGTACTCTACTGATAAGCACGGTCATATTGGTTAACTAAGTTAAAAGGTAGACGAAAGGGCCGGAAACAAAGGATTCCGGCCCAGGTTTACCGACAAGTCTATACACCCGGCATTCGGGGCAGAGGATATAAATCATGAAGAAAAAAAGAACTTTTGGGGAATGGGCAAGATCGCAGGACGGACAGAAGCTGTTCGTTATTGTCACGTTCATGATCGTTCCCCTTGTGCTCTTGTTTGTCTTTACATACCTTCCGTTCGGCGAAATGTTCGGATACAGCTTTTTTAACATGAAATATACAGGGGCCAGAAAATATGTGGGGCTTAAGAATTATCTGAAGGTCTTCCAGCGCGATGATTGCTTTAAGGCGCTTAAGCTTTCACTTTATTATATGGTCGGTTCGGTAATACAGCTCGGACTTGCCCTGTATCTTGCTACGGTACTCAGTTTCAAGGTAAAGGCAGGAGGACTTTTTAAGGGACTTATGTTTTTCCCTTATCTCATAAACGGAATAGCAATAGGTTTTATCTTTAAGTTTTTTTATACAAGAGGTTTTGTGTTTGACACCGTTTTACAGTGGTGCGGATTTGAACTTGAGAATCTCCCGTACTGGCTTAAGGACCAGAGCATTAATAACTGGTCTTTGGTCGGAACGTCGGTGTGGAGATATTTTGGGCAGAATATGGTGCTTTTTATCGGAGCGATAATGTCTGTCGATAACGATCTTTATGAAGCGGCGATGCTTGACGGCGCTAACAATTTCCAGCAGTTTAAGTACATTATCCTTCCGAGTATCAAGACGATCATCACGTTAAACGTGATCCTATCGATAACGGGTTCCTTAAGTGCATTTGAACCGCCTTATGTCATTACAAGCGGTGCAAACGGAACGGGAACGTATTTTGTGGTAATGCACGAGATCGCACACACACAGCAAAAAGTCGGACTGGCTTCGGCTATGGCGATCGTATTGCTTACGATAATACTTGCCGCAACGGGACTTCAAAAACTCTTCTTTAAATATGTATGGAGGGAGGATTGATGAATACTAAAGTTAAAAATCTTAAAATGCTCCCTTTGACGGTGCTTAAATATCTGTCACTCATATTCTTTTCTTTTGTAGCCGTTTTGCCCGTGGCATCATGCGTTATCACGGCATTTAAATCGGAAAAGGAATACCAGACCACAAACGTCATGGTATTACCGAAAAGCTGGTTTTATTTTGAAAACTTCAAGGAAGCCTTTATAAAAGCAAATATGGGTCGCGCGTTTATCAATTCAACGATAATACTTGTTTTCGTTCTGTTCTTTTCGGTGTTCATCGGAACGCAGCTTGCATACGTACTTAACCGGTTTAAGTTCCCGGGAAACACAATAATAAGGAGTCTTTTCCTTTTTGCCTCCCTGCTTCCCGGGGTAGCTATGCAGATAGCGGTCTATGAGATCATGTATAACCTGCATTTTATAAATTCGCTGACAGGATACATCATCATGATGTGCGGAACCGATGTCATATCGATATACATATACATCCAGTTTTTTGAAAACATAAGTATCTCGCTTGATGAATCGGCGATAGTTGATGGAGCAAACTATTTTACAATCTTTTACAGGATCCTCTTCCCGCTGCTTAAACCGGCTATCGTAACAAGCTGTATCTTAAAAGGAGTAAGCACTTTTAACGAGTACTATGCGGCAAGCCTTTACCTTCAGGACAAGAAAAAATACGGGACCGTTGCAACTTCGCTATATACCTTCGTAGGTCCTCTCGGAAGTAAGTATAACCTTATCTGCGCGGGACTCATCATTGCTCTTATACCGGCACTTGTTGTATTTATCACCTGCCAAAAACAGATATACTCAGGACTTACCGCAGGCGCTGTCAAGGGATGAGCGTAACGGGAGTAAAGGGAGAACTTACGATGTCTATACTCAAAGATGAAGCAAAAAAGCATTTAACGGAAGTGATAATCCCCTTTTGGATGAGCCTCCGGGATCGTGAACACGGCGGATATTACAGTTATGTGGATAATGACCTTAATATAGATAAAAAAGCATTTAAAGGATGCATCTTAAACAGCAGGATAATGTGGTTTTTTTCAAATGCTTATATGCTCCTTAAAGATGAAAAGCTGTTGGATGAGGCAAGGAATGCTTTCAGGTTTTTTAAATCCTACTGCTACGACCGTGAAAACGGTGGCGTGTATTGGTCCGTTGAATATAACGGAAAGATAAAAGAAGATGTTAAATACACGTACAATCAGGCATTTGCGATCTATGCCCTTTCCTCATATTATGCTGCTTCAAAAAACGAAGAAGCTTTAAAACTCGCCGAGGAGATATATGAAGTCATCGAGAACAAGTGCTGTGATGACAAAGGCTATCTTGAAGCGGGAAACAGGGAGTTTAGGCCTGTAAGCAATGAAGAGCTTTCCGAAAACGGTGTCATCGCATCAAGGACCATGAACACCCTGCTCCATGTGATGGAAGCATATACGGAATTATACAGAGTGACAGGGCTTTTAAGCGTAAGAAAGAGTCTCGAACGGATCATCGGGATATTCACGGACCATATTTATAACCCGGAACATCACCGTCAGGAGGTCTTTTTTGACGATGAATACAGACCGATAATAGATCTTCACTCTTACGGCCATGATATCGAAACAGCCTGGCTTATGGACAGGACGATCGAGATATTGGGCGATGAAGGATTGAAGCAAAAGATCTTTCCCATAACAAAAGATCTTACCGAAACCATATTCAAAACTGCTTTTGACGGAAGGTCTCTTGCAAATGAGTGTGAGAACGGAAAAGTCGACGAAACAAGGATATGGTGGGTTCAGGCAGAAGCAGTCATCGGATTTTTGAACGGATACGAAAAAGATCATTCCAAAAAAGAATACCTTGATGCTGCACTTGGCGAATGGGATTTTATCATGAACAACATAGTCGATCAAAGGGAGGGGTCAGAGTGGCTAAGGGAAGTCGGGCCCGACGGAAAACCGCTTCAGAAAAGTCCGATCGTTGAGCCGTGGAAATGCCCGTACCATAATGGTAGAATGTGTATGGAAATAATAAAACGAAATACTGATTCCTGAAAGGGGTAAACTATGCATTACAGGTATTTTGAAGAACAGAAAAAATACGAGGAACTGATCGGAAAAAAGAATTCCGTTGACCAAAGCTTTTATAACGGGATCTATGAAAGATACGTAAACCCTGTTTTGACAAGAGAACATATTCCGCTAACCTGGCAGTATGATCTTGATGAAAAGACAAATCCTTTCTTTATGAAAAGACTCGGGATAAATGCGGTCATGAATTCCGGAGCCATAGAGCTTAACGGAAAATACTATCTTGTTGCAAGAATAGAAGGAGATGACAGAAAGTCTTTTTTCGGGATAGCCGAGTCACCTAACGGAATAGACAATTTCCGCTTTTGGGATTATCCGATCCTTCTTGATGATACAAATCCTGAGGAAACGAACGTATATGATATGCGCCTTACCAAACATGAGGATGGATATATATACGGAGTTTTCTGCTCAGAGAGCAAGGACACATCGGTAAATGACCTTTCTGCCGCTGTTGCCGCCGCCGGAATAGTAAGGACAAAGGATCTTAAGAACTGGGAAAGGCTTCCGAACCTTGTGACATTACGTTCGCCCCAGCAAAGAAACGTTGTATTGCATCCTGAGTTTGTTGACGGAAAGTATGCTTTCTATACAAGACCCATGGATGATTTTATTGAAACAGGCTCCGGAGGTGGTATCGGTTTCGGGCTGTGTGATGACATCACTCACGCTGTTATAGACGAAGAAAAGATGACATCCATACGCAGATATCACACGATCACCGAATCAAAGAATGGTGCCGGAGCCCCTCCTGTAAAGACGGAAAGAGGATGGATACATATCGCTCACGGAGTACGGAATACGGCAGCAGGATTAAGATACGTTATATATGCATTTGCTACCGACTTAAACGATCCTTCGAAAGTGATCGCGGAACCTTCGGGACTGCTTATCGGACCCAGGGGAGATGAAAGGGTCGGAGATGTATCAAACGTGGTATTTACAAACGGAGCGATCCTTAATGAAGAAGGAAAAGTGTTTATTTACTATGCTTCTTCGGATACAAGGATGCACGTAGCAACAACAACAATAGAACGTCTCACTGACTATGTATTTAACACACCCAAAGATCCGCTTCGTTCGGTAAAATGTGTTGAACAAAGATGCGATCTTATAAAAAAGAATCTGGAAATATTAAGCAGACAGTAAATGAAAAAGGAGATCAGGTATGAGCATAAAGATGATTGCCCCCGAAGTTAAAAACGTTCCCTGGCAGGAAAAGCCAGATAATATCGTTGGAGCACCTGTCTGGAGATATAAAGAAAACCCGATCATCGGGAGAAATCCCATCCCGGGAGTAGCAAGGATTTTTAACAGTGCAGTAATGCCTTACGGTGACGAGTTCATCGGAGTTTTCCGCGGAGAACAGACAAACGGTATACCCTATATATATCTTGGACATTCAAAGGATGCCATCCATTGGGAATTCGATAAAGAAAAGATCCCGTTTGAAAATGAAAAGGGTGAACCCTTCATGCCGAGGTATGCATATGACCCCAGGCTTGTTAAGGTTGAGGATACCTATTACCTTATCTGGTGCCAGGACTTTTACGGAGCTTCAATAGGAATGGCAAAGACTACTGATTTTAAAAAGTTCGTACGTCTTGAGAATCCTTTTATTCCGTTTAACAGAAATGCCGTTTTATTCCCGAGAAAGATAAACGGAAATTTCGTTCTTTTGTCTCGCCCCTCAGATTCGGGACACACTCCTTTCGGTGATATCTTCCTGTCTGAGAGCCCCGACCTTGTATATTGGGGAAAGCACCGTCACGTGATGAGCAGAGGCTCTGAATGGTGGGAGTCGGTAAAGATCGGAGGAGGCGCAGCGCCCATAGAGACATCTGAAGGATGGCTTTTGTTTTACCACGGAGTTTCCGGAACATGTAACGGATTTGTTTATTCAATAGGAGGAGCTATCCTTGATCTTGATAATCCTTCGATAGTTAAATACCGTTGTGAAACTTTCCTTCTTACTCCCGAAGAGTGGTATGAGGAAAGAGGATTTGTTCCCAACGTATGCTTCCCCTGTGCCACGATCCATGATCCGAAGTCGGGAAAGATCGCGATCTACTATGGCTGTGCGGACAGCTATGTAGGACTTGCTTTCTGCTATTTCGAGGAGATCGTTGAGTACATCAAATCCCATTCGGTAGTTACCGAGCAGGATACCGAGATCGGTATAAGATAAGGTTTAGTGATGTTTGAAATAGATCTTAAAGCAGGAGTAATAAATTCAGGCGATCCCAAAAGGATCATGCGTGTCATGCAAAAAGCATACAGGGGAGAGCGCATAGTTACCGCTTTTTTGGGAGGATCGATAACCCAGGGGAGCCTTGCAACTACGCCGGATCGTTGTTATGCCTATCTTGTGTACAAATGGTGGTGTGAGACTTTTCCTCAAAGCAAAGTGGAATTCATAAATGCCGGAATAGGAGCGACCACTTCATATTTCGGAGTATCAAGAGTCCGCGAGCACGTGCTTTCAAAAAAGCCGGATTTTGTTCTTGTTGAATTTGCCGTAAATGACAAAAATACCGATCTTTTTGAAGAAACTTATGAAGGATTGGTAAGAAACATCTTAAAGGATGAAGGAAAACCGGCCCTTTTGCTTATGAACAATGTCTGCTATGACA
>JAILCX010000040.1 GCA_024690205.1 Lachnospiraceae bacterium
AGAACTTATGTCCAAGATAGGAACAGTGGACGGAGATACCATAGTTATTACTGCCGATCATGGCTGTGATCCGACTTTCAAGGGAACTGATCACACCAGGGAATATATACCGTTTCTTCTATACGGCAATATGATAGAACCTGGAATCAACTTAAAGACCGGAAAAACCTTCGCTGATGCCGGAGAAACGGTGAGAAACCTTCTGGGGATTCCGGGCAGGCTTCCTATAGGTGAGAGCCGTTATATGGATGTATATAAAGCATCTTTGGCTAATAATCATTAAATGTTAGGAAAATTTACGGATATTTGCGGAGAAACTGTAATGAAGAGAGAAATTCTGATAATAGATGATGATAAAGATCTTGCTATGATCATTACCGATATGCTGACAGATCAGGGGTTCGGAGTGACTCATGCGGGAAGCAGCGAAGAAGCATTCGAGATTCTGAAAGACAGAAGCTTTCACCTTATACTTCTGGATATAAATCTGCCCGATGCTGTGGGATTTGAGGTGTGCCGCGAGCTGAGAAGGGTATCGGAGGTTCCGGTTATTTTTGCAAGTGCAAGAACCAGTGAGACAGACCGCATCACAGGACTTGATATAGGAGGGGATGATTATATTCCGAAACCTTTCTCCATGAAGGAACTGCTGTCACATATAAATGCGCTCATCCGCAGAACTTACGGATTCGGAGATAATGATAAGACCGCATCCTTTGGGGGTATTACAGTTGATATCGGGTCCCGCACGGTTACGAAAAACGGAAATCCGGTTAACCTGTCCCTGCGAGAATTCGATCTTCTGTCATTTCTGTGTACACATCCCAATACCGCACTTACCAAGGATAAACTGCTGAGCGAAGTATGGGGAGCCTTCTCGGAGGTGGAACCGAAAACACTTGCGGTTCATATTCGCTGGCTACGTGAGAAGCTGGAGGATGATCCGGCAGAACCGAAATATATCAAGACGGTTTATAAGGTCGGATATATTCTGGAGGCAGAAATATGAAAGGACGAGTTATAAAGATTACGATCATTTTTTCGCTGCTTCTTGTGGCGGTGACCGGCTTACCTGCATTAAATTCAAGAAAATCCGATCAGCAGGATATGCGTTCAGAGCAGCTGGTTGATATAAATGAAATCTCGCAGCTTATTGATCGCGGAGATTATGATATAGCAAAACAGAAGATCGAGGAATATGCCGAAAGTCTTCGCGGAGAACCACTTGAGGGTTCAGTTGGAATAAATGGGATCGTTATGTGTACCCTTACCATAATCTTTATGGCGATGGTTTTTTTGTATGTATATCTGAACATTCTACGTCCCTTTGACAAGATGAAGGACTATGCATCGGAAATTGCCAAGGGTAATTTCGATGTGCCGCTTAATTACGAGCGTTCCAATTATTTCGGCGCTTTTACATGGGCATTTGACAGCATGCGTAAAGAGATAACAAGGTCACGTATGGCTGAACGTGAGGCAATAGAGAATAATAAGACAGTAATAGCAACTCTTTCGCATGATATAAAAACACCTATCACTTCAATCCGCGCTTATGCGGAGGGACTGGAAGCAAATCTTGATACATCTCCTGAACGACGTGCCAGATATCTGGAGGTCATGATGAGAAAATGCGACGAGGTTACATCACTTACAAACGACCTCTTCCTGCATTCTCTTTCAGACCTTAACATGCTTCAGATGAAACCGGAGGAGTTTGAACTCGTTCCGTTTCTTAAGCAGTCTATATCGGAGATCGGAGCCGAACATGAGGATGTCCTGTTCAGGGTATCTGACATATCTCCGGTTATTTATGCCGATAAGAAAAGAATCAACCAGATCGTTGAGAATCTTATCAACAATTCACGTAAATATGCAAAAACAAGTATAACTGTTTCTCTTACTCAGTTGGGTGATACGGTTTCGATTCATTTCAGAGATAAGGGACCGGGAATACCGGATGAGGATATGCCATTTATCACAGAAAAATTCTATCGCGGCAAAAACTCGGGAACTGAGAACGGATCAGGCCTCGGACTCTATATAGTTAAATATATTGCCGAGCAGTCCGGAGGAAGTATGGAGCTTATTAATCATACTTCAGGAGAAGAGGGTCTCGAAGTTGTTGTGAGTTTCCCGATAAAAAATCCAAAAAAAGATTTCTCTTAAATACTTCTTAATAAGAATTTACCTAAACTGTGATCATGAAATTCAAGAAATGATCAAAGAGGAGAAATTCAAAATGAAAAAATCAATTATTTCGGCAAGAGGACTAAGCAAAAGCTTTGCGCATAACGGTGGACAGGTACATATTATTTCAAATGCGGATATCGATATCTATGAGGGCGATTTTACAGTGATCATGGGAGCTTCGGGTTCCGGTAAATCAACGATGCTTTATGCACTCAGCGGTATGGACAGAGCAACCGCGGGAGAAGTTATATATGATAACGAAAATATAACCGAGATGAGTGAGAAGAAGCTGGCTAAGCTTCGCTGCACGGCTTTCGGTTTTGTATTTCAGCAGATTCATCTGGTAAGTAATCTTACTTTGTTTGAAAATGTAGCGGTTCCCGGATATCTGGATAAGAGCCGTTCTGTGGAAGAAGTAAACTCTCTTGCGGACAGCCTTCTTGAAAAAATGAATATTTCCGATATCAAAACGCACCTTCCGGCACAGTGCTCGGGAGGAGAGCAGCAGAGATGCGCTATAGCAAGGGCACTTATTAATACGCCGGAGCTTGTATTTGCGGACGAACCTACAGGAGCACTCAATCGTAAGAATACTGTAGAGGTGCTGGATCTTCTGACGGAATGTAACCGTGAAGGACAGAGCATCCTCATGGTAACACATGATATGCGCGCTGCGCTCAGGGCAACAAGGATTCTCTATATCGAAGACGGAAAAATAATCGGAGATATGACAATGCCTCCTTATAAAGCAGAGGACGAAAAGAGTCGTGAGACACAGGTAAACTCATGGCTTTCTTCCATGTCCTGGTAGGAGGTGCGCTATGGATATCATTAAGCTTATCAGATCAAATATCCGTCATAAGAAGGGCTCTTTCAAAAGTATAATTGTTCTTATAATGATAATAGCTCTCTCTGTTTCAACCATTGTCAGTCTTAAAAGAAATTTTCCGAAGTCAATCGAAAGTGCTTATGACCGTAAGTATGATGCGAACATTACTCTGAATATTCAAAAAAGATATTTAACGGATGAAATGTTAGAGGAGCTGAGAAGTAATCCACTGGTAGGAGAAGTGATAGTCTGTGATTCACTGCATCCGGATAAATGTACTTACTCCAATGGAAAAGATGTATCTTTCGGTATCAGACTTGTGACAATAAATGATACGGTTGATGCTGTCTGGAATGAAAATGCTACGTCACTTGTCACAGATGTTCCCGAATTATCAAAGGGGGAGATTTATCTTCCGAGAGCCCTGAAGGATTATGATGATCTTAAGGTCGGAGATACCATGACAGCATATTTTGAAGGTGCGTCCTTTGAATTTACCATTAAGGGTTTTGTGGAAGAGCCGGTCTGCGGTAGTTCCTTTATGCCGCTTAAAGTGCCTTTTATATGTCAGGAGGATTTTGATGAAATTGCCGAAAACAGAAAGCAGGCAATCGCTGAAAATCCAGAACTCGCTCCGGACTTAAATGAAATAGTATATATTACAAAAGCAGCCGACTGTGATCTTACGGACAGCAAATTTGCTCAGGAAATCAATAAAACTTCGGATATAGAAAGCTATGCATCGGGAGTGCTGACCAGATCTGACAGTCTCTATTATCACGGACTTATGCCTGATATAATACTGAACATTTTCATGTCATTTGTAATTATCTTAGTAGTTATAGTTTTTGTTGTAATGTCTAACAGCATTTCATCAAGTATTGAAATGAATTATACAGACCTTGG
>JAILCX010000081.1 GCA_024690205.1 Lachnospiraceae bacterium
CTTTATTGCTTACAAGTCTGCATCCCGGCAGGGCAAATTCGGCACTTTTTTTGCCATCTTCAAAAAGGACATAAAGCGCTTTACTGTCCTTGGTACGTGTCATGGAAGAAACACTCATCCTTATCTCACTGTTCATGATCCTAAGCCTCCTTTCCCAGGTAACGACTTATAGAATTCATTGTAACATAAAAGAGCCCGATCTTCGTTATGAAAATCGGACTCTTATACTATTGTTCGTTGCCTCCCATGTTCATTTGGCCCATGGCTTTTATGTCTATTCCCGAGCCGTCTATGAGAGTTGATGAATCTACCTTCCGGCCTTCATCTGTTGAGGGAATTGTTCCTTCAAGCTGTCCTTTCACGCTTTGGGCACGCAGCTTTATTGTTTTTATCAATATATCCGCCGCATTCAAATATTCATCATAGCTGTAAAACGCTGTCGGATCTGTCTCAACCAGACCGTCGATTTGGCTTCTTATCCTTGAATATGTTTCCTCCAGTCTTCCGCCTTCCACATACTCATCAACCAGCTGCCTGAGGTATTCATGGTATCTTTCAAGATATTCTTCGTTTGAAAGCAGTGCATCAAAGAAATCCGTTCCCGAAAAAGGCGTGTCTATCGCATCGTTTATTGTTTCCGTTGCATCCGCGTCTTTACCCCTGGACATTCCTCCGAATGAAAGATTGTAGTCCCAGGGGAAGAAGTTCAGCTGACCGTCATACTCATACAGATAGTAGTTATGCGCCATCGAGCCTGAAAGAGAATCCATGTTTACCGCAAAGGTGTGAACCGCCATGTACTTAAGGACATTATCTACATCTATATACTTTTCGATATCATTTCCTTCACTGACATTCTTAAGTGCCGTTACCACTCTCCTGTGGTCCGCATCCGAGGTTCCGGTTATTTCTCCGTCCCATATGGTCTGGTAACTGTCCAGTTCATCATCCGTATAGTTTAAGTCGGCACCACCGCTTCCGGACGATGATCTGCCACCGGGCATTTCCGGTCTTTCTCCGGGTGCACCGTCTTCACCTTCCGGCCTTTCTCCCGGATTAAAGTTACCCATGTCAGGCATATTCTCAGGATCAAAATCTCCCCCCGGGAATCCGCCGGACCCCGGTCCGCCTCCGAATCCTTCCGGCGGCTCCATTCCTTCGAAGTCTCCGCCTCCAAATCCTTCAGGCATTTCTTTCCCTTCAAAATCTCCGAAATCCATATCGGGCTTTGAGGGGCCTCCCGAGCCGGATGGCCCTCCGTCTCCGCCCATTTCCATGCTTTCGGGTTTATACAGTTCTCCGTCCTGTGTTCCGAAATTACGGAGCATGAAGCTCTGCTCAACACCTTCCAGTGCAAGGTAAATGCCCCAATACTCTCCGTTTATCGAAACCTCCGCGTAGTTATATAATGAAGCCTCGGCACCAAGGAACTGATACATATCGTAGATCAGTGCTTCCTTCATATTGGTGGCGTCGGCATAATTGTTATTAAGTATCAGCTTGTCCAATCCAAAGCAGGTCTGTCCTTCAACAAAGTGATCAAACTCTAGTTTCATGCTGATACGGTCTGTATCGGGATCCATCGCTATCGATGAAAGGGATGTGTTTCCTTTGGGGCGGATGGCAACATTACTTATCTTTGTTCCGTTTATTTCAACGTCGCAGACATAGTATTCTTCCGAAATGGCATTTTGAAGCATGTTACTCCATTCTTCTTCATCCATCTTAATATCCACGCTGATGATCTCATCCGTATCAAACAACTTAGTCTCGTATTCCATGGTGACGCCCTCACCTCCAAGCAAACCGCTTAGTTTGTCGGCAAATCCCACGGCCAGAAGACACAGGATCACTGCTATAACCATTATGACAGCTATTATCTTTGTAATATGCTTGTGAGCAATCATACATATTCCTCCGTTTATGACATGTATTCTCCGTTAAATGTTACAAGCGTTGCTCCGGATACGCCTTTTATGTCATTTATACGGTTTACGAAGCTCGTTGCATTATCCTTAACTCTGATCTCTGCGGTAAGTTCAATACCGGATTCATTTACCGTCTTTGACTTGACGGAAAACTTGTTTGCCGATTTTCGAAGCAGATTAAGAGCACTTTCCTCGGTTTTTTCATCATCACAGTTTACGATCAGTATGTACGGAGTGTTGTTAAACTTTGTGTTTGCAAAAAGGATAAGTATTATCCCTATTATTGCCGATCCGATTATCGAAAGCGGTATCATTCCGGCACCTATCACGATACCTGCTGCCAACGACCAGAATAGAAAAACTATTTCCATAGGCTCCTTAATTGCCGCTCTGAAACGAACGATAGAAAGAGCACCGACCATACCTAATGAAAGAACAACATTTGATGTTACCGCCATGATAACAAGCGTAGTCACAAGTGAAAGACCAATAAGAGACATTGCAAATCCTGTCGAGTACATTATTCCGCTAAAAGTCTTTTTATATACCACGAAAATAAATAGTCCGATTATAAGAGCAAATATCATTCCGATCAGTGTATCAACCGCCGAAAATTCCGTTACGCTCTCCAAAAAACTTGATTTAAAAATATCGCTGAATGTCATTTGAATGTCCTCCTTAATTTATCCGAATCTGCGGCATGCGCCGTATTTTGAAAATGCCTGTTGCCTTATTCCGTTTACCTGAATCAGACGCTGTATTATTTCCGGCAAAAAGGCATCATATTTTACTTCCAGCAGCATATCCTGCGGTGTGTCTGTAGCACTTATGTCCGTTACTTTTTCTGTAAGGAATCTTTGTTTGCAAAGGCTCGTCCTTATGGCTGAGTCAAATGTTACCCTGGCATTTCCCGCATCATATATGTATGGTTCTCTTATATACGAAACAAGGACTTTGGGTTTCAGCCTCTGATATGTCATCTTCGCATACAATTCCTTAACAAGTTCTCCCGGGTGATCCTTCATCCAACCGACATCCCCGTTTAATATCTTCCTGAATTCTTCTACGCTTATCCGCTCGTCGTATTTCAAACACAGATTTTGGATCTTCATCTTTTTTTCCAGAGTGATATACGAAAGATCATCATTGTAATATCTGATCCTGAA
>JAILCX010000016.1 GCA_024690205.1 Lachnospiraceae bacterium
GGCGGTATCGGCGCTTTTAACGGTCGGATACGGAGACATTTACCCCGTGACTTTCTGGGGACAGTTCTTTGCGATAGTGATAGCTTTTTTGGGAGTCGGATTAGTGGCTATCCCGACCGGTATCATAAGTGCCGGATTCATTTCTAAGTATACTGCAGTAAAAACGGATGATACACATACAGGGGATGACGGAAAAACAGAAGCGATCATCAAGGAAAACAAAGCTTCTTCACCGAAGGATGTGGAAGAATTAAAAGAACTGCTTGGCGATATCGATCTTCCCGATGACGTTACCTTGCTCGTTATAAAGAAAGACAAAAAATAAGTATGAGACTGTTGTTGTACAGATGGGGTGCCAATAACGAACAGATACTTCGTGATAATCTGATAAGCTCAGGTCACGATGTGATAGAGTGCTCTAAAAAATGCAGGAACTATACGGCTGATGTGGAACTTGCAGCCGAGATCATAGGACTTATTCATTCTTCGCATATCGATGCGATCATTTCATTTAATTATTTTCCCATTATAACAATGGCGGCAGATGCTGCCGGTATAAAGTATTATTCATGGGTCTATGACTGTCCTCATTTTACTCTTTTTGCAAAGACGGTCGGGATGCAGTGTAACAGGATAGGGATATTTGATTCCGATATGGTTGAAGATCTAAGATCAAGGGGGATAAATACGGTATTTCATCTTCCGCTTGCGGTTGATACCGAAAGATGGAGCGAACTAATCGGGTCTTCATCTGAAAAAGAGAACGCTAAATATTTTTCCGATGTTTCATTCGTGGGTTCTTTATATACCGACGAACATAATTATTTTGACAGGATATTTGAAGGAGGGAACGATCGGGATATCAAGGATGTGTGTGAAATTTCTAAAGAAGATATGGAGCAAGCGATATCAAAGATGGCTGATATGGGTCTTATGCTTGGCCCCGATTATTCATACAAACCCGAAGATATCGTGATCCCTTCAGTATTTGAAAAGGAGCAGACCATTCTGGAAAGAAGCAGGCTTCTTTGGAAAGTATCTGCTATGGAAGGGATAGAATTTAAGTTATATACCAATTCAAAAACAGATATGAAAAACCAGGGGACAGTTGACTATGAGACCAAGATGCCTCTGGTATTTGCAAAAAGCCGTATAAACCTTAATATCTCCCTTAAAAGCATTCATACCGGGATTCCGCTTCGCGTTCTTGATATCTTATCCTGCGGCGGATTCGTTCTTTCGAACTATCAAAAGGAGATTGCCGAATTCTTTGAAGAAGATAAAGAAATAGTTTTGTTCAGGTCCGCAGACGAGGCAATGGAAAAGATAAGATATTATGTAAACCATGAAGGCGAAAGAGCCCAAATCGCAAAGGCCGGTTTTAAGGCCGTTAAAGAAAGGTTCGGATATAAAGAGAGGATAGGGGAGTTGCTTAGCCCGGTTTGGGATAAGGATTAGAAGATGAAGATTCAGTTTTTAAACGGAGGATTGGCCAATCAGGTCTTTCAATACATTTTTTATCGCTTTGCGGAACTGAGGAATCCGGATAAAGGTCCCTGGTTTTTGGACGATTCGTTTTTCTTTGTTCATGATGTTCATAACGGATATGAACTTGAGAAAGTGTTCGGACTTAAGCCAAATCTATTGAGCAAATACTTTGAGCCTGATGTATGGGATTATATCATCGCTCAGAAAAAAGAGAGCAACAAAAGTGTCCCGCAGATACTTGTGGAAAACGGGATAGACATGATCATGATCGCCGAAACGGATAATTATACACAATGGAATCCCTTTTCGGGACAGATCGAGAGTATCAGAACAAATGAATTCACACCGGAGATAACCGGTCTTCCCGGTGACATATATTATCACGGTTACTGGATAAACAAGTATTGGTTTGATACATACAAAGAAACGTTCCTGAAGGAACTTTCGTTCCCGGAGATCGAAGAAAAACACAATATCGAATATGCGGATATTATAAGATCCACCGACTCGGTAAGCCTTCATATAAGACGAGGGGATTTTGTTGAAGCCGGATGGGAGCTTTCGCCGGAAGAAATAAACGAATTGATCGAAACGATGAAAAAAGAAGTTCCCGATATGACGCTTTTTGTGTTTTCGGATGATATCAAATGGTGCAAAGAAAATGAAAATGTCCTTGGCCTAAAAAGGGCAAAAGAAACGGTTTATGTAGAAGGAAACAGCAAAGATAATTCCTTCAGGGACATGCAGCTTATGAGCATGTGCAGAAACATGATCATCGGACCGAGTTCATTTAACTATCTTGCAGCGCTTTTGAATTGTAGGCTTGAACATGCAGTTAATATCACGAAGAGAGAAATATAAGATATAGAGAGGACAGTATGAATATAGCAATCGCAATTAACGAAAAATATATTCCGTATGCATATGTAATGCTTGTTTCCCTTATGGAAAACCACCGTAATATTTCAGACACCATAACGGTATACATATTGTTCGGAAGTATCCCGGATGAAAAACTGGAAGTTTTCGCGCAACTCGAGGAAGCATACGGATGCTCAATAGTAGCCCTTCAGGTCCCCCTTGACAGACTTCCGAAAGACCTGCCGCATACGGAACAATGGTCGGTGGAAGTATATTTCAGATTAATGCTCCAGGATCTTATGCCTGAAGATGTTGACCGGATCCTTTACCTTGATACGGATATAGTCATTTCCGGAAATATTGAGGAGTACTACAGAACTTCTTTTGGCGAGAACAATGAAAAGGTTTTGGTCGTTAACGCAGATATGTCTGCTAAAAGAGTAGGACTGACCGATTCTCAAAATTCTCTTTTTGAATCGCACATAAAGAACGGAGATTTTACATATTTCAATGCGGGTGTGATGCTGATGAACCTGGATGCGCTAAGAAGAGAATTCACACTGGAAAAGTTCCTTGACGAATTTGCAAAAAGGAAAGACAAGATCTTTGCACAGGAACAGGATCTGTTAAATGACCTTTTCTATGGAAGAACAGTGTATGTTGATGAAACCAGATACGATCTTTTTGCCAAAATAGCATATAACGAAGGTATGGGATATGAATGGGTAAAGAAGAATACTTCCATTATCCATTACGCCGGGAGAAAACCCTGGAGCGGTGAAGGGCTCAGGTATGATACGGAACTTATCTGGTGGGAATATGCCGCAATGACTCCGTTCTATACCGAACTGATGAGGGCTCTCATTGAGGAGGAGGCGAGACTGGCATATGCGGATACAACAATAAGAAGGATAACACGGGAAAAAAGTGAACTTGGAGAACTTGTCAACAGACTTAAGGAACTTGTGACAAACCTTACCGGGGAGAAACTTTGAAAAACAAAACTTAAGGGGGCACTATGAGGATCAATCTTGCCGCTTCAACCGATGATAAATATGCCCGATATGCTCATGTGATGATCATATCGGCGCTTGAAAACAAAAAAGATGAGGACGAAATATACTTTTATCTTCTTCATGCCGGATTAAATGAAAGATATCTGTCGGAATTTAAAAAGATTGAGGATCGTTATTCCGGTTTTCATTTTTGCCCGCTTGAAGTTGATCCGGCCAGATTCAGTGAAAAGCTTCCTACCGAGGAGAGATGGTCTGTGGCAATGTATTACAGACTGATGCTTCCGGATATTTTACCTGATGAAGCTCAAAGGATATTATATGTTGACGTTGATGTAATAATCAATAAACCTCTTAACGAACTTTATGAAACGGATTTTGAAGGAAAACTTTTATGCGCCTGTGAAGACTTTGGGATCACCGAAGAAGTTGCAAAGAGCAGGTATATGGTAAATATGATCATGGGACAGGGAATGAAATATTATAATTCGGGTGTCCTTTTGATCGATATGGAATCTTTGAAAAAACGATACGGATTTGATGATTACATGAATACGGCGTTTGCACTTCTTGATAAATTGGAAATGCCGGATCAGGATGTGATCAATTATATTCACAAAGAAGATATTAAGGAAATCGATAAATACAAATACAACCTTTTTGCCAAAAAAGCTTATACCGACGGGATGACGTTGCAAATGATAGAAGAAAAATGTACTATAACTCATTTTGCCACTCAGAAACCGTGGAGAGGAAAATTCATTCACTGTGAAACTGAGTTTTTGTGGTGGAAGTATGCAAAGCTTACACCATACAAAGAGGAACTTCTAAGTGAGTTCGTTGATGAATGTCTGACCGATCCATATGTATACGATCTTATAACCGAACTCATGATAAAGAATAAAAAACTTGAAGAAGAAGTTGAGTTGAGGCGACAGATCAATGAAAAACTGTTAGCCATTGTAGAAGAAAAGAAATAGTTTGCGAGGAAATAAAATGATCACTGTTGTCAGCATGGTAAAAAATGCCGCAGATGTCATTGAGGTTATGATGAGGGCCAATTCCCTTATCGCAGATAGTTTTGTCATAATCGCACATGACAATAATGACCGGACGGATGAGATATTGGATCTGATGGTTCATGAAGGATTTAAGATCCGGATCATCAGAGATAATGATCATTTTTATAATCAGAACGAAAAGATGATGCGTGCCATCAAACTGGCTGTTGAGGAATTCCATCCGGATTTCATTTTGCCACTTGATGATGACGAGATAATCTGTTCCGATCGGGACGACATGGACCATTTAAACATCAAAGAGTCAGTAAGCGGACTGGATGGGGATAATCTGTATTATGTGAGTTGGAGAAATTATATTCCGACGGAAGAAGATGATCAAAACGAGCGCTGCATAACAAAACGAGAGCAGTTTTGCTTCGATGACGAACCTTATACTACGAAAAAAGTCCTCATTCCTTTTAAGATAGCTACAGCTGCGGATTTTAGGATATCAATGGGGAATCATGATGCGGATTCGTCGATTATTCGCAACAGAGTTAATCTTAAGGACTTAAGGATCGCACATTATCCAATAAGGAGTGCTGAACAGGTTGCATCTAAAGCGCTGGTCGGGTGGATGAATTATCTGACGATGCCGAACAAGGAGCCGGAAGCCGGATATCATTGGCAAAGAATGGCAGAAGCGGTTAAATCAGGCGGACTGCCTTCCATTGATATGATGCAGGCCATGTGTACTTTATACAGGGAGTACCCGAACGATACCGAACATCTGAACATAATCAAACATCCTCTGAACTTGCCTGATGAATGTACAAATTTGAAGTACACCTCTCTGACAGAGGTAAATGCACTCAGAAACGTGTATTGTAACGCTGAGAGTATTGCCCGGGAATATGCTTCACTATATTCCCGGAAAAAAGTTTAACAATACTCTAAAGAATATAAAAAATTGACCGATATAATGTTTAGAAACCAAGGCGTATCTATGTGTGTATATCGCGCGGATACACAACATAGGCCGTAAACAATAGTCTAATTTACACATGGAGGTGAATTATTATGGCAATCGAACCTTTAAGCAGTGCAATGACCTATCAGGTTCAGAACACACAGATCACAAAACCGGTAACAAAACTCGAGGCAGTGAACACGGATGTTGCGTCTTCGGAAAGTTCAGTTCCCTTTGATCCTACTACGGCCAAGATAGTTGAAACTCAGGAAAGCAATACTAAGGGACAAAACTCTAATGATAACGCCAACTCCAAGGATACAGCCAAGGAACAGGCTCAGGCTTCAAGAGAACAGATAAAGAAAGCTGTTGAGGAGCTTAACAAAAAGATGACAAATTCCGAAGCAGTGTTCGGAATCCATGAGGCTACAAATCATGTAACCATCAAGATCATCGACAAAGAAACAAAAGAGACGATTAAAGAACTTCCCGCAGAGAAGACTCTTGACATGATCGCCAAGGTATGGGAGATGGCAGGAATTCTCGTAGACGAGAAGAGATAAGGGGGCTGCATGAGCAGAAATCGTGTTACAGGCATGTACTCCGGGCTCGATACAGAGAGCCTCATAAGTCAGCTTGTCGAAGCTAAATCCGTAAAGATCAATAATGTTAAAAAAGAGCAGATGGCTATAACGTATAAGCAGGATGCTTGGAAGGAACTTAATACTAAAGTTAAGAGCCTTTTCAATACTGCCAACAATATGCGTTATCAAAGCGCCTATTCAAAGAAGAAGACTACGGTTTCCGATTCGTCGGTAGCTACGGTAGTTACTTCGGATAAGGCGATGAATGCCGTTCAGAATCTTAAGATCACACAGCTTGCAGCTTCCGGTTATATGACCGGCAAGGAGCTTGACACCACCGAAACGGTGCTTGATGGAGAAAAGGCAACTTCCGGAACAAAGCTTGCTGATTTCGGAATAGTTGAAGGTAGTAAATTTACCATAACTGTAGGCGGAGAAGCCAATGAGATCGAGATAACCGAAGGAATGACACTTGGTGAACTTGCCAACAAGCTTTCCGAATATGGTGTTACCGCAAACTTTGATGCAGCCACACAGAGGTTCTTTATAGCAGCAAAAGAATCAGGCAAAGATAAAGATTTCAGCATCACATCAACCGATCCAAACGGAAAAGATGCTATTGAGTTCCTTGGTATCACAGAAGAAACATGTGAGCACAAAGTAAAGGGTGAGGATGCCAAGATAGAACTTAACGGTGCTACGTTCACATCAAACAGCAACACGATAGAAGTAAACGGACTTACCATTACGGCAAATGCTCTTACTACAGGCGAAGGGATCACATTAAAGACATCCAATGATACAAGTGCCATATATGATATGGTAAAGAAATTCATCAATGAGTATTCAACACTCATTAACGAGATGGATAAGCTTTACAATGTTAAGGCTGATTCAAAATATAAGCCTCTCACGGATGAAGAAAAGGCTGCGATGTCTGACTAC
>JAILCX010000020.1 GCA_024690205.1 Lachnospiraceae bacterium
ACTTAATGCAAAGACACAGAGGATAGGTGTTTGTAACGCGATGGAATCCCTTGTCGTTCACAAGGATATAGTTAACGAATTCATGCCTGTTCTTGCTAAAGCTCTTAAAGAAAAGAATGTTGAGATAAGAGCCGATGAACCTGTACGTGCCGTGATAGACTGCAATGCGGCGACTGAAGAAGATTTTGGTACGGAGTATCTTGCTCTTATCATGTCAGTTAAGACTGTCAGCAACATAGATGAAGCAATTGCTCACATAAACAGATATACGACACACCATTCGGAATCGATCCTTACCTTGGATAAAGAAAATGCCGAAAAATTCCAGAAAGAAATAGACGCTGCCTGCGTCTATGTAAATGCTTCAACCAGGTTTACCGACGGATTTGAATTCGGACTTGGTGCCGAGATCGGCATAAGTACACAGAAACTTCATGCCAGAGGCCCGATGGGACTAAAAGAGATCACTTCGTATAAGTATCTTATAGACGGTGATTATACTGTAAGAGAATAAAGGACAACTATTTTTTCGGATAAGGTTTTTTTATATTACTTACCCCGGATAGATAATCCACTGATACATCATATTTCTTTGCCAATTTTATAAGGCTGTCAATAGGTATACGTGTTTTCCCGGATTCATAATCCGAATAAGTGCGTTGACCTATGCTTAAAAAATCTGCAACATTCTGTTGTGTTAAATTGTTATCTTCACGTACTTGCCGGATTCTTTCGAAATATTTCATATTCCACCTAAAAGGTAGTAAACATTCGTTTGGCTTTGGAATATAGTATAAAGAAAAAGATGTATTAAATTGCCGTTTTAGTGTAATAAACACTATGAATCCGGTCTGATTTGATTTATGATAATTAGCGAAAATATAGCAAAATATAAAGAAATATCTCCCGTTGGATCATCCGATCATGTTTTTTTCGTCAGACATTGTGATACTGGTGAGATATTTATCAAGAAATTACTAAGAATCTATAACTTAGGTGTTTACGAGAGTATATTCGAACATCCTGTTCAAGGTGTACCTAAAATTCTTGAGTTGTCAGAAGATAACGGTCTGTTAACAATCATTGAGGAATACATCCCGGGTATGACATTGGAAGAGTACATTGATCGAGGAAATCTTCTTGATCTTTTCGAGATTAAAAAACTCATTCTTCAACTTTGTTCAACCTTGCGTATTTTTCACAAAATGACTCCTCCTATAGTCAATAGAGATATAAAACCTTCAAATATAATTTTGACTCCAAATGGGGAGCTGTTTTTGATCGATCTAAACAGTTCCAAACTTGTATCTGAAAGCGCCAGAGACACGCACCTTCTCGGAACAGAAGGGTATGCTGCTCCGGAACAGTATGGATTTGGATCTTCTGATGTTCGAACAGATATATATGCTGTCGGGATAATGATAAAAGAAATCTTGGATGCATGTGTTGATAATAAAACTAAAGCATACAAGAATCTTTTGCTCATAGCCGATAAGTGTTCTCAGTTGGATCCTCAAAACAGATTTCAGAATATTGATGAAGTCATGAGAGGTATTCGTCATAATACAACATTCGCATTGGGACGTAGGTGGAGAATTATTCGTAATATGCTGATCACTGTTATCATGTCATTGGCTTTAGCAACAATTGTATTTGTGATAGTCTTCAGAGCCTCCCAAAATGATGAAGGCAAAGTAACTTCAGTAACAATTCCGGGAACGGGTATCACTATTGATCTTGAGAAACTTAAGAATCCTAATATCCCAAGAACAGAAACGTTTGTTGCTGATTACGGAGATGCATATTCGATAGAGAGAGCACTTGAACATGGAGAAGATCTCCAAGATAAATATGTGATATTCAAAGTAAAATCAGTACATCCCGATTCCACATTTGGTTTTAACATGTGGAGTGGAAATCATCTTAATTTTATTTCATTAACTGAACTCGATGTTAAGGAAGGCGATTTGGTTTCAGGGCGAGTTGAAACAGTCGATAAAATGTTTGGAAAATACTGGATAATGTATTTTACAAAAATCGATAGTGTCATCACGGACAAGACAACCATTACCAAGGATCAGTTCATAGATGAAGATGCAGAGCCTATCACCGGGCATACGTTATTTTAAAAATTTTTTGTTGAATCGTAGAGTTATAGACTCTAAAATGAATGTAAGTATATTATTAACACCAAATTGGTGGCAACGAAATATGCTATTTTTCAATAGAATTTACATGGAGGAATAAATATGGCTTTAATTAATTGTCCTGAGTGCGGTAAAGAGTTATCAGACAAAGCTGAAACCTGCATACATTGTGGATATAGGTTAATACCTGCAAATCATAAAGAAAGAAAGAAGAAAAAACCGCTTGTAGTTCTTACTCTTCTTTTGCTGATAGTTGCTTTAGCTGGCGCTACAACATATTTTTTCTTTATTCCATTAATTAAATATAATAAAGCAATAAATTTATCAAACAATGATAACTTTGATGCAGCAATATCCCTTTTTGGAGAGCTTCCAAGTTATATAAACTACGAGGAGAAGCTGAGAGAAACATATTATAAAAAAGGCGTATCTCTTTATTCTAAGAACGCTTATGTGCCTGCTATTGAATGCTTGGAACTAGCTGATGGATATAGTGATTCTGTTTCGATGATACCTCGGGTTAGAAGAGATATGTACAAATACAATCTGTCGGTTATAAAAAATCGGTGCGGCTCGACTACTTATATTTCAAGTGATGGACTTTCTTTAGGAGTTGATAGTATTGATCAGTACGATTTCAGAAGCTATGAAGATATATGTACAATTGTAAAATATCTCGATTTTCCAGATTCTGTGTTAGATGAAATGCTGAGAACATCTGCACTTATGGGTGTTCAATCAGAGACTAATGATGGATATGAAATATCATGGTCATACCATCCGGATAATGGGCTGGATGTTGTTGTAAAAGTAAAAAACTACTAAATGGAGAAAAAATATGGCATTAATTAATTGTCCAGAATGTGGAAAAGAAATATCAGATCAAGTTGAAAAATGTATACATTGCGGTTATCCCCTAAAAGATAATTCTATAGACAAAAAGTTAAAACCGAAGAAAACACATAAACCTATTGATAAAAGAAAAGTAAAAAGGACGCTTATAGTCGCTGGGAGCATAGTATTATTCGCATTGCTTGTAACACTGGTTTACTTTACGAATTTCACCCCTAACGCAAAATATGCAAAAGCTGAAAAAGCATATCAAAAAGGAAAATACAAAAAAGCTGTAAATCTTTATAGTTCACTAGGGGATTATAAAGATGCGCCTTCAAAGCTTTCCAGTGCGGAGATGAGATATTCGTATTTTCAAGGTAAGGAGCTTTATGAAAAGGAACAATGGGCTGAAGCAAGATCTTTTTTCAGTCAGTGCCTGCCCTATGAAGATGCCAGGGATTTAGTGACCAACTGTGATCTGAATATAGCTTCAGAGTATATGGATGTAGGAAAGTATTTTGAAGCAGAAGAAGTTTTGAAAAATACAGTACAATTTGCCAATGTTAAGGAAAAATGGAGAGAATGTGAGTATAACGTTGGATTAATAGAACAGGAATCAGGGAATCTTATTGAAGCTTCAAAGAAATATAACAATTCTTCAAAATACTTAGATGCAGATGAAAAAGTTAAACAAATTGCAGAGGAATTTATAAAAATAGAAGATTTCAATTCGGCATTGGAGGCATTTGGAGGAATCAATTCAAATATTTATAAAGATTATCAACCGTTCCAATACGTTAAAGGAAAGGTTTTGCTACAAAGTGATAAATACATTGAAGCGTTAGACGCATTTCAGTTGGCTGGTAACTATTTAGACGCTGCGGATTCTTATGATTCGGCTGCTTATAGTTATGCATGTAATTTATTTAAAGAAAAAGATTATGATGCTGCATCAGAATATTTAAAACAAATCCCTGGATATTTGGACGCTGATGAAATGCTGCAAGGTTGTCAATTGATGAGGGTAAAAGATCTGATCGATGAAGGCTGCTTACATGAAGCAAAAAATCTTGCAGATAGTCTTGATGATGGCCTGGTTTATAAGGACTATTCAACTTCAGGATTTAAAGATCTGTTTAAGAAAAATGCAAAATGGGTTGAGCTTTGTGGTATTTGGACTTCTACCAGCGGACAGATGAGAGTCACGCAAAGTGGTGGATATTACAGTTACTGGTGGTATTACGATTTTAAAGAAGGGGACAGGAAAATAGATGTTAAGTGCATCTTACAGGGTGATGACAAGGTAAAGATTATATGTGACGGTGAGATAGATTACTACACTGAATATGGAAGTATTTCAGAATTGGTTGAAAAGGAGAGAAATCCATTTCACATTGAAGAAAAAATGTCAGGGCTGGGAACAGTAAGTATAGATAATTACACTACAATTACATTTTCCGATAACAAGATTTCTGTAAATTATAAGAAAGTAGATAAATCCAAAGATGTATATTTCACATATACATATAAAACCGATGTAACATACGGAAAGCGGACAAGAGATTATTAATCAGAGGAGGATAAACATGAGAAAGATACCAAGTATTGCAATTGCCTTATTCGTTATGATTATACTTGCCGGATGTGGTAAAACGTATGAAGGTATTTATAATGATTACAGCACTAAGCTTAAAAATGAGTTTGAATCTGCTCAAAAAGAATTAGAAGCGGATGTTAAATCGAACATGAGCATAAATGATTTAGCAAATAGTTGCTCAGAAAAGGTCAATAGACTTGCAGAGATCAGTACGGAAGGAACAAATGAAATGGCGTCTCTTTTCTCAAAAAGACCAACTACTAGCTCTGAATATTTTAAGTGGGCTCAAAAACTCAATTCCGAGTATATGGAATATGGGACAAAACTTGAGACTGAATATATGAAAGGAGCCGGTGGCTCCTTAAACGACATGATAAATAATGCATTAAATGGATTAACTCTACCTGGATTCTAGGTTGACTTGATGTTAATTAGTGATTAATGCTTTTACGGTCCTCATGACTTTAAATTTATTGCGATTACACGGAAAAATCTATATACTGTATAGTTAATATGTGTGTTTTGCTTCGCAATGTGTAAAGCCGTGGGGACTTAACTGTTTATGAACGAGATAGTACTTGAAATATCGGCGTTGGGAGTTGCGCTTTTTTGTCTTATTGACTGCCTGAGAAACAGGCCATGGCTCTATATGCCTGCGCCGAAAGGGTGGCTTAATAAACTGAAGGACCAGCACTTCGTTTATTTATCATTACTTATTACCTTGATCATTTCTGCAATGACCTCCACACTGGAAGTAGGTATGGAGGAGCATTTTGCATATAAAAGTGCCTTCATGCTCATGCTCTTTAATGAGATTTATTTTATAGTTCACACGGCACTTTCTTTTCTTTTTACCCTGTATGTCATAAGCATAACCGGAGCGTTTAAGAATAAAGGTAAGATCACCTTTATCATCTTTTTGATACCGCTTGTTATAAGTGAGATCATAGCGCTTACAAATCCGTTTACCGGCTTCCTCTTTTATATTGATGAGAATCTGAAATATCAAAGAGGACCTTTGATGTTATTAAACTATATCATTGCGGGCTTTTATGTTCTTTACGGCATATTCATGCTCATCATAAAAAGGAAATTCATCTCCAAGATAGACCGCACCGCTACGTTTATCCTCATGTTTATCGCTGTTCTCGGAATAGTGATCCAGGGTGCGTTTGCGATAAATGTTGAGCTTTTCTTTGAATCGATCGGATTCCTTGGATTTATGCTGTTCCTTGAAAAGGGGCACGGATCGGGCAGATCTTTAAAGTCCGAAAAAATGAGCAAGAGCTTCATTATCGTTATAGCTCTTGTCTTTCTTATGGTCATCGCAATGAATATCAGCCTCATCTATCAGACCGGAACCAATCAGACCGGCCGGATAGGAGAGATACAGATAAATAACCTAAGAGGTGAGCTTCAGCAGACGATATCCGATTCGGAAAGCTATCTTTTGCGTTTTTCGCTCGGCCTTGATCAGCTCATTAATGAAAATGCCGGAGTTGAAGAATACGAAGAATACATCATAAACAGGAATGAATATTATAAAGATCTGACATCGGGAGCCTGCATAGGAGCTTATGCGGCATCAAAGGATTGGACTATCATTCCCGAATTTACCGATATGCCCGAAGATTATCATGCCGTTGAGAGAATATGGTATTACGGTGCTGTGCAAACGCCCGGTGAGATATATATTTCAGAGCCCTATATAGATGCCAATACCGGATTGCTCTGCTATACGTTCTCCAATCTGCTTTCAGACGGTAAGACTGTTGTTGCGATGGATTATTCTCTTGGAACCGTTCAGGATATCGTTGTAAGAATGGCTGCGGGAGCGGATCAGACTGCCATGATAGTTACCGATAACGGTATCGTTGTGGGATGTTCGGAAACCGGAAAACAAGGTGAAGAAATATCCAAGGTCATGCCCGAATATCTCGGGGTATTCCAAAGAGTTAAAGCTTCAAGTGAACACAGGAGTTTTAAGATCGATATAGAAGGAAAAGAAAATATCATTTTCAGTTCCGAGACAAATAACGGATGGAAACTCATACTTATTGTCGATTACTCGGCATTTAATTCCTCAATATTAAATCATATCGTTCTGCTTGGTGCCATCGACCTTTTGATGGTTGCCGTTATCATCGTATTTTATATGGTGAGTGTAAACAATCAGGAAAAAGCCGAGCAGACACTTGCATCTACCGAGGGCTTTATATCTTCTTTGTCAGAAGATTTAAGAAACCCTCTTAACGAGATCATCCGTATTTCCGACACATACAAACGTGAGACAAGTGATGATGCTCTTAAAAACATAGGTGTAGCAGGTAATCTGTTGAAAGAAAAGATGGATAACCTATTTTCTTATTCCAATATTTTAAAAGCAAACGCAGATGAGGAAAAATACTCGAAAAAAAAGAGCAGTAAGACATTATCAACCTCAAGTAAAGTCGTAAGAAACGGCATAACCGTCATTCTGATCGCTGCGCTTGTTGTTGGTCTTGCCATGTGCTTAAGAACAACAACGAGACTTGGAAACTCAAGTATATCACATATGGCAGATAAGTATGCTGACGAGGTTAATCTGTGGATGAACCAGAAGCAGACCATATTAAATATGTTCGCGGATGTTATCGCCGCAGATCCGTCTGTCCTTGATGATTATGATTCCGGTGTTAAATGGCTCGATGATATAACCCAAAACTATCCCGAGATAACTTTTGCCTATATGGCTAATCCCTATAACAAAGATCATCAGATCATCATGAATAACGGATGGGTTCCGGAACCGGATTACAGGGTTGAGGAGAGACAATGGTATAAAGATACGGAAAGATCCGCAGACGGATTCAGCATATCGGCTCCGTACTTTGATGCACAGACAGGATTGTACTGTATTACGTTTTCAAAGATCGTTTATGACAGTAACGGGCAATTCCTCGGTATTTTTGCGATAGATTGTCTGCTTGATAAACTGATCGATGTTCTTGATGACAGCTATATCGGAGTAAGCTATGCATTCATGGTCGATCAAAACGGTACGATAATCAATCATCCTTATAAGCAATACGAGATAAGTGAAACAGGTAATACGAACATAGAAGATACGGAATATTCGGATCTATATCATAAAGGCCACATATTCTGGATGAGGGATTATGACAAAAGATTAGTTACAAGTGTTTGCAAGATGACGTCCCTTTCGGGCTTTTCCGTTATAGTTGTCCAGAACTGGGGAAGCATATATGCCGGTGTGCTCATCATCAGCTCGATATTCCTTATCATGATAACGATATCGATAGTAGCGATCACTTCAATGATGAACAGATTTATAGGATGGCAGGAAGACGCCAACAAAAAACTTGTTCTTGCTGCAGACAAAGCGGTTTCAGCCGAAAAAGCAAAATCAAGATTCCTTGCGCAGATGTCTCATGAGATCCGTACGCCTATAAATACCGTTCTTGGAATGAACGAGATGATCCTGCGTGAATCAAAAGATGAATCGATAAGGGATTATGCCGGAAACATAAGATCGGCCGGAAAGAATCTTCTCGGACTCATCAATTCTATTCTTGATTTTTCTAAGATCGAGGAAGGAAAGATGGAGATCGTTCCCGTTAAATATGATTCGGCAACAATGATCGGGAATATTATTAACTCCATTTCGAAAAGAGCATCCGATAAAGGACTTACATTCGAAGCACATGTTGATAAAGATCTTCCGAGCGTATTGTTCGGTGATGATATGAGAGTGACGCAGGTCGTTGTAAACCTCCTTACCAATGCCGTTAAATATACACGTGAAGGAAGAGTCGATCTTTATATCAAAGGGTCCGTGATCGATGAAGAAACCCTGAGTTTAAGAATGAGTGTCCACGATACCGGTATCGGTATAAAAGATGAGGATAAAGAAAGGCTGTTTGAATCGTTTACGCGCCTGGATGAAACCAGAAACCGTAACATTGAAGGTACCGGTCTTGGAATGGCCATCGTAAACAAGCTTCTTGAAATGATGGGATCATCGCTTGAGGTTCAAAGTGTTTATGGGCAGGGGTCTGATTTCTCTTTTGAAATCAAACAAAAGATCGTTGACGCATCACCTATCGGAGACTATGAAGCCAAGGTCAAGGCTGCCATGGAAAGAGAAGATGAGAACAGATATATCTATGCTCCCGAAGCAAGATTGCTTGTCGTTGATGATAATGAAATGAACCTTATGGTCATTGAAAATCTCCTTAAACTTAACGGGATCAAGCCGGATATTGCTCTTTCGGGCCGGGAAGCTCTTGAAAAGATGGCTGACAATATATATGATGTTATAATGCTCGATCATATGATGCCTCAGATGGATGGTGTGGAGACCCTTCATATGGCACGCGATAGACGTCTGATAAAAGACGGATGTGCGGTTATAGCTCTTACTGCGAATGCTGTTGTCGGCGCAAGGGAATCATATCTTGAAGAGGGGTTTGACGATTATCTTTCAAAACCGGTCGAGATACCGGTCATGGAAGGAATGCTTGGCAAGTATCTTCCTCCCGAAAAGGTTTCATATAAGACAAAGAATGCAGGTGCATCCGCAGCAACCAAGACTGCTTCTTTTGAAGGAGTTCCGCTTGTTGGAAGCATTGATACAGCCTCAGGATTGAATTTCTGTGCCGGAGATGAAGAGTTCTATCATAAAATGCTACGGGAATACATCGGCACTCATGAAGTGAGGATAGCAGAGCTTGAAGAAGCGCTTGCATCAAAAGACATGGAAACCTATGCGATAAAAGTCCATGCTTTAAAGAGTGTTTCAAAGACGATCGGAGCAAAGGGTGCCTTTGAGGCATCTGCAGAGCTTGAAAAAGCGGCTAAAGAAGGCGACTTTGAATTCGTAAGTGCCGGACATGATCGTCTTATAGATATAGTTAAAAAAGTAATTGTTTCCATAAATGATCTTGGTATAACGGAAGCCGAGGTTCCTCCTGATGAGGAGATCTTCGAGTTTATGCCCGAAAACAAATAAACGCGAAAGAGGATAAAGGATGAACAAAATACTCATAGATCTGCAGCATATCAGCAAATCTTATGACGGACAGCTTATATTGGATGACCTTTCCCTTTATATCAGGGAGAATGAGTTCCTGACTTTACTTGGACCTTCGGGTTGCGGTAAAACAACGACATTAAGAATACTCGGAGGTTTTGAGACTCCGGAACAGGGTAAAGTTATGTTTGAAGGTGAAGATATAACCAAAGTTCCGCCCTATAAAAGACAGGTTAATACCGTCTTTCAGAAGTATGCTCTTTTTCCTCACATGAACATCAAGGAGAACATAGCGTTCGGATTAAAAATCAAAGGCAAGACACAGAATTATATAGACGACAAGATAAAATATTCTCTTAAACTTGTTAATCTTGACGGATATGAAAACAGGATGCCCGATTCGTTATCGGGCGGACAGCAGCAGCGTATCGCAATTGCGCGTGCCATAGTTAATGAGCCCAAAGTTCTTTTACTCGATGAGCCTTTGGGAGCGCTTGACCTTAAACTCCGTCAGGACATGCAATACGAACTTATTAGGTTGAAAAAGGAACTTGGTATTACTTTCGTTTACGTTACACACGATCAGGAAGAAGCTCTTACCATGTCGGATACCATTGTTGTAATGAACCAGGGATATATCCAGCAGGTCGGACCTCCGGAAAAGATCTACAATGAACCGGAGAATGCTTTTGTTGCAGACTTTATCGGAGACAGTAATATCATCCGTTCCACGATGGTAAGGGATGAACTTGTTAACATACTCGGAGTTGAGTTTAAGTGCGTGGACGTAGGCTTTGGTACAAATAAGCCGGTTGACGTTGTTATAAGACCCGAAGATGTCATTTTAAAAGAAGATGAGAGCGGAAAGATGAAGGGCGTAGTCTCGCACCTTATTTTCAAGGGCGTTCACTATGAGATGGAAGTCCAGGCCAACGGATTTGAATGGCTCGTTCATTCAACCAAGTGTTTCCCGGTTGGAACCGTTGTTTCGATAGATGTTGATCCTTTTAACATCCAGATAATGAACAAACCCGAATTCGAAGATGAGGAGGCTCTGAAGATCGATGGATAACCATAAGCGTAATCTTAAGATCCTGGGCTCGCCTTATTATCTTTGGTCGGCCTTTTTTATCATCATTCCGCTGGCAATGGTGTTTTATTATGGCCTCACGGACAGGAGCGGCGCATTCACCCTTGCTAATATTGCATCGATCATACAGACCGAGCATATCAAGGGCCTTTTTCTGGCACTTGAACTTTCTTTCATTTCAACCGTGATATGCATCCTTCTTGCTTATCCGCTTGCCATGATACTAAGTGCACGTAAAGTTTCTTCAAAGAGCTTTATCGTGCTTATCTTTATACTGCCCATGTGGATGAACTTCCTTTTACGTACCATGGCATGGCAGACTCTGCTTGAAAAGACCGGTGTCATAAATTCGGTCCTTTCTTTCCTTGGATTACCTGTATTAAAGATAATAAACACACCTTCAGCTATCATTTTGGGTATGGTTTATAATTTCCTGCCTTTTATGGTCCTTCCCCTGTATAACTGTATTTCAAAGATCGACGAGAATGTGATAAATGCGGCAAGAGATCTGGGAGCAAATTCGCTCAAGGTTTTTACAAGAATAATCCTTCCTCTTTCGATACCCGGAATCATAAGCGGTATAACGATGGTATTTATTCCCGCACTTACTACTTTCGTTATCTCAAAACTGCTCGGCGGATCAAAGATACTGCTCATAGGTAATATCATCGAAGAGGAGTTCACACAGGCAAGTAACTGGAACCTGGGTTCCGGACTTTCGATCGTGCTGATGATCTTTATCATAGTCAGCATGGTCATCACCGAAATATTTGATAAGGGAGGTGAATCTAACTTCTTATGATCAAAAAGATTTGTAGAAACATTTACCTCATACTTATATTCGTATTTTTGTATGCTCCGATAGTTACGCTCGTTGTGCTTAGCTTCAATAAGAGTAAGACAAGGGCAAAGTGGGGCGGCTTTACGCTTAAATGGTACGGTTCGCTCTTTACGAACGAAGCCATTATGGGAGCACTTATGAACACGCTCCTTATAGCGCTTGTTGCTTCAGTCGTATCTACGCTTATAGGAACGATCGCATGTATTTCCATAATGAACCTTAATAAAAAGATGCGATCTGTCGTTATGGGAGTTACAAATATTCCGATGCTTAATGCCGAGATAGTAACAGGTATATCTTTGATGCTTCTTTTCATAAGCTTTAACTTTAAATTCGGGCTCGGTACGATACTCCTTTCGCATATAACTTTCTGTATACCGTATGTGATCCTAAGCGTTATGCCGAGGATGCAGCAGTTAAATCCCTATGCCTATGAAGCAGCTTTGGATCTCGGCGCGGGTCCCGTATACGGATTCTTTAAAGTTATCCTTCCCGAGATCATGCCCGGTATAGCATCAGGCTTTCTTATGGCATTTACGATGAGCTTAGATGATTTCATCATCACGCACTTCACCAAAGGAGCGGGTGTCGATACGCTTTCGACCAAGATATACACGGAAGTCAAAAAAGGTATCAAACCCGAAATGTATGCACTTTCCACTATCATTTTTGTTACTGTTTTGATATTATTGCTTTTGGTGAATTACAAGCCGCTTGAAAAAAGACAAAAGACTGACAAAGAGGTTAAAGAAGCAGTCAAAGTCGGAGGATGAGTTATGAAAAAGAACCATGTGATCGTTATGCTGCTTGCAGTGATGGTGCTTGCGCTTACTTCGTGTAAAGGCGGAAGTGCAAAGAACGGAGAAGTCGTTGTTTATAACTGGGGTGAATACATTGATCCCGAGACGATAACGATGTTCGAAAATGAAACCGGCATCAAGGTAGTATATGACGAGTTTGAAACAAATGAGACCATGTATCCCAAAGTTGAAGCAGGTGCTACCGTTTACGATGTTATCTGCCCTTCGGATTACACGATCCAGAAGATGATCGATAACGATCTTTTGCAGGAGATAAACTTTGATAATATTCCGAATGCCAAGAATATCGGTGCACAGTATTATGAAAAGTCTACTGAGTTCGATCCGGGCAACAAGTATTCGATACCTTACTGCTGGGGTACCGTAGGTATCCTATATAACAAGACCATGGTAGATGAGCCCATAGACAGCTGGACAGTACTTTGGGATCCAAAATATAAGGATAATATCCTTATGCAGGATTCTGTAAGAGACGCTTTTATGGTTGCCTTAAAGACCAAGGGATATTCAATGAATACAACCGATCTTGATGAGCTTACCGAGGCAAAGAATTACCTTATGGAGCAAAAGCCCCTTGTACAGGCCTATGTCATTGACCAGGTAAGAGACAAGATGATAGGTGATGAAGCCGCTATAGGAGTTATCTATTCAGGTGAAGCCATCTATACACAAAGAGAAAACGAAAATCTTGAGTATGTGATCCCCAAGGAAGGCACTAATGTATGGATCGATTCATGGGTAATCCCCAAGAATGCCAGGAATGTGGAAAATGCCGAAAAGTTCATCGACTTTATGTGCCGTGAGGATATAGCACTTCTTAACTTTGAATATATAACATATTCAACGCCAAATGATGCTGCAAGAGATCTTATTGAAGATGAGGACATCAGAAACTCAAAGATCGCATTCCCCGATCTTTCACAGTATCAGAATCTTGAAACATATAAATATCTTGGTCAGGAAGGCGATGAGTTGTATAATGAATTATGGAAAGAGGTTAAGTCTGACTGATAAATGATGTTCTGACATCATATGGAGAGACGTGATGGCTAAGGATAAGTATGTTGCATACGTATCGTCCTATACTTCAGGAAACAATGCAAAGCTCGGAATATCCGTGTTCGATGTTGATATTGAAGCAGGACGAATGAACAAAAAGGAACAGGTTGAGATCACCAATTCCTCATACATAACCATTTCACATGATCAAAAGCATCTTTATTCGATAACCGATTTCGGCGTCGAGTCTTATGATATCTGCCCGGACGGATCACTCAAGGTGCTTAACAATGCATCGATTAACGGTATGAGAGGATGTTATCTTTCAACGGATTACGATGATAAATTCCTTTTTGTTGCCGGATATCATGATGCCAAGCTTACGGTCTTAAAGCTTGAAAAGGACGGATCTGTCGGAGAGATCACTGATGAGATCTATCACAAGGGACTCGGTTCCATTGCCGAAAGAAACTTCAGACCTCACTTAAACTGCGTTAAGATGACAAGAGATAATAAATTTTTGCTTGCAGCAGATCTTGGCATGGATCATATCGTGGTTTACAGAGTCAATCATATAACGGGAAAATTAAGCCAGCTTGATATCATTCACTCAGAGCAGGAATCTGCACCCAGACACCTTAAGTTCAGTGCGGATGGCAAATACCTTTACATCGTACATGAATTAAAAAGCTACATTGATGTATACGAATACTCTGTAGATAAAAACGATATTCCTTCTTTTGAGAAGATACAGAATATCTCTACTTTAAACGATTATCATGCATCGGTAACTTCAGCATCCGCCCTTAACTGGTCGGTAGATTTTAACTACATATTAAGTTCAAATGCCGGTGATAATTCCGTTGTTGTATTTTCCGTAGACAAAACAACCGGACTTCTCACCAAAGTGCTTTGCCTTCCTGTGTCGGGAGACTATCCTAAGGATGTTGCGCTTTTCCCTGACAATAAACATCTTGTGTCACTTAATCATGAATCAAACACTATGACACTTTTCAACGTTGACATGGAAAAGGGAACCATTGTAATGAACGGACCTGAGATACAGGTTGACCGTCCGAACTGCATCATTTTCCATAAACTTAAAAACACCAAGTGATAAGATATGCATAAGAAACTACATGAAAAGATAAGAGATCATTTCATAAACCTGGGGAAAAAGTACAAAATACTTTTACCAGTTGCCGTTATCGGCCTTTTCATTACGTTACTCTTCACCAAGATGTTTCATTATATCGCGAGTGCTTCAAAGAGATTTGCCTGCGCGGCATTCGTTATCTGCTGCTTCTTTATCGGAAGCAGTTTTGCTTTTCCCATCTTTAATCCAGATAACGGATTTGTAACGGACGGAAGCGAAGAGACCATGATAGCTGCCGCAAATGATTCAAATCTTAACTTCGCTCCGGAAGATGAGATCGAATCTGCCGCTGCCGAAGAGACCGATACGGAAAACGTTGCCATTAAAGACGAATCGGGAGTTCTTTTGGATGAAGATCTTGTCTATCTTGATGACATGTTGAAGGATCTTCCCGAATCAGAGGAAGAAGAGCCCAAACCCGTTGAGACTGCGGCTCCGACCTTTGATCCTTTTGACTGGAGACTTACACTCATAAATAAACAGCACCCCATCCCGGATGGATATGAATTCGTTCTGGGTGACCTTTCAGGAAGCATGAAATGTGATGAAAGGATAATCAATGATCTTCTTACCATGGTTAAGGCTGCTATGGATGACGGTGTTAAACTTGTCATATGTTCACCGTACAGGGACCTTGAAAGACAGGAGATGCTCTTTAACAGAAAGATAGATGCATATATGAAAAAAGGATATTCATATATGGATGCATATAAATTATCTTCACAGGCTGTCACCATTCCGGGTTCATCGGAGCATCAGGTGGGTCTTGCTATCGATATTGTTACGGATTATTATACTTATCTTGATGACGGCTTTGCTGACACGGATGCCGGTAAGTGGCTGGCCGAGCATTGCGATGAATACGGTTTTATACTTCGTTATCCCAAAGATAAGGAATATATAACAGGTATAGAGTTTGAGCCCTGGCATTTCAGGTATGTCGGAAAACAGGCTGCAAAACTTATCATGGACAGCGGAATATGTCTTGAAGAATTCTGGGAGAAATATCTGTAGTGTTTAAGATAATCAAAAAAGAAGGAAATGCAAAAAGAGGAGAGTTCACAACTGTTCACGGGCGCATACAAACGCCCGTTTTTATGAATGTCGGAACGGTTGCTGCAATAAAGGGCGCTGTATCATCTGTAGATCTTAAGGATATCAAGTGTCAGGTTGAACTTTGCAACACATATCATCTTCACGTCCGTCCGGGTGATGAGATCGTAAAGGAGCTTGGCGGTGTCCGTAAGTTCATGCATTGGGACGGGCCGGTTCTTACCGATTCGGGCGGATTCCAGGTCTTTTCACTTGCGTCATTAAGAAAGATAAAAGAAGAGGGCGTATATTTTAACTCTCATGTAGACGGGCGCAAGATCTTCATGGGACCTGAAGAGAGCATGAAGATCCAGTCGAATCTGGCTTCAACCATAGCAATGGCATTTGATGAATGTCCCTCGTCAAGGGCAGATCGGAAATATGTAAAGGATTCCGTTGATCGTACTACAAGATGGCTTGAAAGATGCAAGGCCGAACTTACAAGATTAAACAGCCTGGAAAATACGATAAACAAAGAGCAGATGCTCTTTGGAATAAATCAGGGCGCTGTATTTGATGATATAAGGATAGAGCATGCAAAGCGTATATCGGAGCTTGATCTGCCCGGATATGCCATAGGAGGTCTTGCCGTAGGTGAGACTCACGATGAGATGTACAGGATAATTGATTGTACTGTTCCGAATCTTCCTTCAGACAAACCGGTATACCTCATGGGTGTCGGTACTCCTGCCAATATTTTGGAGGGTGTTTCAAGAGGAATAGATTTCTTTGACTGTGTTTATCCTTCAAGAAACGGACGTCACGGTCATCTTTACACCAAAAAAGGAAAGATAAATCTCTTTAACGCCAGATACGAAAAGGATCTTTCACCTATTGAGGAAGAATGTAACTGTCCTGCCTGTCGCGATTTTTCAAGGGCATATATAAGACATCTTTTAAAGGCTAAAGAGATGCTGGGCATGAGACTTTGCGTGTTACATAACCTATATTTTTACAATAATATGATGGAAGAGATAAGAACTTCTATTGAAGAAGGAACCTTTGCCTCATACAAAGCAACCATGCTTGATTCGATGTCGGAAGGCGAAGAGTCTTAAATGTAATATAATCCTTGTAAATACGCTGTTTTTTGTGTAATATATAAAAGGTGCGTTTTTAAGAAAATTATTTACTGAAAGGAATAAATATGAACGGTATTTTACTTACATCTGAAGCTGCCGCTGCAGGCGGAGCAGGAACACTTCTCATGGTCCTTTGGATCGCCATTATAATCGGATTTATGTACTTTTTCATGATCCGGCCCCAAAAGAAGGAACAGAAAAAACTTCAGGAGATGATCTCATCAATGGAAGTAGGTGATTATGTTCTTACTACAAGCGGGTTTTACGGAAGTATCATAGACATTACCGAGGATACTGTAATAGTTGAATTCGGAAACAATAAAAACTGCAGGATCCCCATGCAGAAGACCGCCATCTCTCAGATCGAGAAGGTTACTAAGGAATAAAAAGCTTTTAATTTTGATTTTTTTTCGAGTAGGGATCGATCCCTACTCGATTTTGAATGATTAAACTTTTATCAACGTGATCACGGAGAAAGCAAATGAAGATGAAGATAGCTGTTATAAAGGGAGACGGAATCGGACCGGAGATTGTGACCGAAGCGATGAAGGTGCTTGATAAAGCAGCTTCTGTATACGGTCATGAGATCGAGTACAGACAGGTTCTTATGGGAGGTGCTTCAATCGATGCATACGGAGTTCCCCTTACCGAAGAGACAATTGCAATATGCAAAGATTCCGATGCGGTGCTAATGGGTTCGATAGGTGGAGATACCAATACTTCTCCCTGGTATAAACTTGAACCTTCAAAAAGACCTGAAGCCGGATTGCTTGGCATAAGAAAAGCACTTAATCTTTTTGCTAATTTAAGACCTGCTTATCTTTACAAGGTACTTTCTGATGCCTGCCCCTTAAAAACCGAGATCGCCCAAAAAGGTTTTGATATGCTCATCATGAGAGAACTTACGGGCGGACTTTATTTCGGAGACAGAAAGACGATAACCGAAAACGGTATCAAAAAGGCTATCGATACACTCGAATATACCGAGGAAGAAATAAGAAGGATAGCGATAAAGGCATTTGAGATCGCAGGTAAAAGAAGAAAGAAAGTTATAAGCGTCGATAAGGCAAACGTGCTTGATTCTTCTAGGCTTTGGAGATCTGTAGTAAATGAAGTATCAAAGGATTATCCTGATATAGAACTTGAGCATATGCTTGTTGATAACTGTGCAATGCAGCTTGTTAAGGATCCTTCGCAGTTTGATGTTGTTCTTACCGAGAACATGTTCGGAGATATCCTTTCTGATGAAGCATCAATGATCACCGGATCCATAGGAATGCTTTCATCAGCTTCATTAAATGATACAAAGTTTGGACTTTATGAACCTTCACACGGTTCGGCTCCCGACATAGCAGGAAAAAACATAGCAAATCCCATTGCAACCATTTTAAGTGCGGCTATGATGTTAAGATATACGTTTGATCTTGATAAGGAAGCTGACAGTATCGAAAAAGCGGTATCAGATGTGCTTGACGAAGGCTTTAGGACAGGAGACATCTATACCGAAGGAACAAAGAAGCTTAGCTGTTCCGAGATGGGCAGTGAGATCGCAGGGAGGATCGGATGATGAAAAGTGATGCAGTAAAATGCGGAATGCAGCAGGCACCGCACAGAAGTTTGTTTAACGCGCTCGGATTTACCGAGGAAGAAATGCAAAAACCCATGGTCGGGATCGTAAGCTCGTACAATGAGATAGTTCCCGGTCATATGAATCTTGATAAGATAGTAAACGCCGTTAAAATGGGTGTTGCCGAAGCAGGCGGAGTTCCCGTTGTGTTCCCTGCCATAGCCGTTTGTGACGGAATCGCAATGGGCCATATAGGAATGAAATACTCCCTCGTTACCCGTGATCTTATTGCGGATTCAACAGAGTGTATGGCGCTTGCCCACCAGTTCGATGCACTTGTAATGGTTCCCAATTGTGACAAGAACGTTCCCGGTCTTTTGATGGCTGCTGCAAGGATAAATGTACCTACCGTATTTGTTTCGGGCGGCCCGATGCTTGCAGGTCACGTTAAGGGCCAGAAAAGATCCCTTTCATCAATGTTCGAAGCTGTAGGTTCTTATGCTGCAGGTACGATGAGCGAAGATGATGTACGGGAATTTGAACATAAAGTCTGTCCGACATGCGGATCATGTTCAGGAATGTATACTGCCAATTCCATGAACTGCTTAACTGAGGCTCTCGGAATGGGGCTTCCCGGAAACGGGACGATCCCTGCTGTTTACTCAGACAGGATAAAGCTTGCAAAACATGCAGGTATGGCGGTTATGGAAATGCTTAAAAAGAATATCCGTCCACGCGATATCATGACCAAGGAAGCCGTTATTAATGCTTTGACCGTTGATATGGCACTTGGATGTTCAACAAATTCAATGCTTCATCTTCCCGCCATTGCACATGAGATAGGTTTTGATTTTGATATAGCTTATGCAAATGAGATCTCAGCAAAGACACCTAACCTATGCCATCTTGCTCCTGCAGGTCCGACATATATGGAAGACCTTAACGAAGCAGGCGGAGTTTATGCGGTAATAGCTGAACTTATAGAAAAAGGATTGATAGATACAAATTGTATGACGGTTACCGGAAAGAGCATCGGAGAAAATGCAAAGGGATGCATAAACCTTAATGAAGAAGTAATCAGACCTCTTAGCAATCCTTATTCCGAAACAGGAGGACTTGCGGTATTAAAAGGAAATCTTGCTCCTGATGGATCAGTCGTAAAACGTTCGGCAGTAGTTCCCGAGATGATGGTTCATGAAGGACCCGCAAGAGTATTTGAATGTGAAGAAGATGCCATCGATGCCATAAAGGGCGGAAAGATAATTGAGGGGGACGTTGTTGTCATTAGATATGAAGGACCTAAGGGCGGACCCGGTATGAGAGAGATGTTAAATCCCACTTCGGCTATCGCCGGTATGGGTCTCGGATCAAGTGTTGCTCTTATTACTGACGGAAGATTCTCCGGAGCATCACGTGGTGCTTCAATCGGACATGTTTCTCCCGAAGCTGCGGTCGGCGGACCTATCGCACTTGTCAAAGAAGGAGATATAATTTCGATCGACATACCCAATATGAAACTCGATCTTAAAGTATCGGATGAAGAGCTTGAAGAAAGAAAGAAAAACTGGGTTCCCAAGGAACCTGCGGTTACATCGGGATATCTTGCAAGATACCGTGAGCTTGTAACATCAGGTAACAGGGGAGCCATCCTTGAAGTAAAAAAGTGATTGATCAAAGGAGAGTATGATGCTTCTTAAAGGTGCGGATATAATAATCGAATGTTTAAAGGAACAGGGTGTGGATACTGTCTTCGGATATCCCGGAGGTACTATCCTTAACGTATATGATGCTCTGTATCAGTATAACGAAAAGCATAAAAAGGACGGAATAAACCACGTTCTTACATCGCATGAACAGGGTGCTGCTCATGCTGCTGACGGATACGCAAGGGCAACCGGAAAAGTCGGCGTATGTTTTGCAACATCAGGTCCCGGAGCAACAAATCTTGTAACCGGTATCGCAACGGCTTATATGGATTCTGTTCCAATGGTAGCTATAACATGTAACGTTAATCTGCCTTTGCTCGGTAAGGATACATTCCAGGAGGTTGATATAGCCGGTGTTACAATGCCCATAACAAAGCACAGCATCATTGTTAAGGACATAAATGTTCTTGCTGACACGATAAGGAAGGCATTTAAGATTGCCAGCAGCAAAAGACCGGGGCCCGTGCTTGTCGATGTGACAAAGGATGTTACGGCTGCGAGCTGCGAATATACTCCTTTAAAACCAGAGGTCATCGGAAATCCCGATACATATTCCGATAATGATATCGAGGTTGCTCTCAAGCTTATGGAAAGCGCCAAGAAGCCTTTTATCTATGTGGGAGGAGGCGCTGTTATTTCCGGAGCTCATAAGGAAGTCCGTGAACTTGCCGAAAAGCTGGATTGTCCCGTATGTGACACTTTGATGGGAAAAGGCGTTATGGATGCATATTCTCCCAGATATACGGGCATGATCGGAATGCACGGAACAAAAGCATCTAACTTCGGAGTATCAGAATGTGATCTCCTTATCGCGCTCGGAGCACGTTTTTCCGACAGAGTTATCGGTAATGCCTCAAAGTTTGCGACATCTGCAAAGATACTTCATATAGATATCGATGCGGCCGAAATTGATAAGAATATCCAGACTAGCGCATCGGTTGTAGGGGATCTTAAGGAGATCCTTACCAAGATAAATGCAAAGTTAAAGAAGCAGAAACATGATTCATGGATGAAGCATATCGCCGATATGAATAAGAAATATCCCATGAGCTATGACAAATCAGTTCTTACATGTCCTTATGTCATAGAAGAGCTTGATAAGGTAACAAAAGGTGCTGCGATTATTACAACCGATGTCGGCCAGCACCAGATGTGGGCAGCACAGTTCTACAGATACACTGAGCCCAGAACATTTTTATCATCGGGCGGACTCGGCACGATGGGTTACGGTCTCGGCGCCTGCATTGGAGCCAAGGTCGGAAGGCCCGACAAGATCTGCGCCAATATTGCAGGTGACGGATGCTTCAGAATGAACATGAACGAACTGGCAACTGCCAGCAGATATAACATTCCCATTATCGAGATAGTCATAAACAACCAGGTTCTCGGTATGGTCCGTCAGTGGCAGACTCTTTTCTACGGAAAGAGATATTCTCAGACTGTTATCGAAGATAAGGTTGACTATTGTAAGGTTGCGGAAGGACTGGGAGTTAAAGCATTTAAGGTTACAAAACCCGAGGAAGTATCCAAGGTGCTTAAAAAGGCGGTTTCATTAAAAGAACCCGTGCTCATAGAATGCGTTATTGCAAAAGACGATAAAGTATTCCCCATGGTGCCTGCGGGAGCACCGATATCGGAAGCTTTTGATGCTTCTGACATGAAGGAAGTATGATAAAAAAGTTTTTTAAAGGACTCTGGATATCGTTTTTGTTCATGGCAAGTCTTGCTCTTGTTCTATATTGCCTGATGGCATACTATTACAGGAACGGCTTTTCATACGGCACATATATAAACGGTGTTTATTGTACCGGAAAGACAATCGAAGAGGTGAATAATGAACTTCTTCGCAATATCGGCAATTATCAGGGACTTACCGTTACGGATATAAACGGTAAGTCCTATACTGTGAGTGCCCAAGATGTCGGCCTGAAATACGATTTTACCAAAAACTTAAGGAAATTCTATTATGATCAGATGCCCATTCTGTGGGGCGAAAACATTATATTCGGTAACAGAAATAATAACTTTTCACCAAGCATAACATACGATAAAGAAGCTTTTGACGAATATGTATATAATCTGCCTTTCTTTAGGCATATCCCTGATAAAGACAGGATAGTAAGGATAAACAGGACCACCAATAACGGTTATGAACTCATTAACATGAGGCTTGATGTCCTTAACGAAGAATATGCAACAGAGCTTATTACCGAGTATTTCAGCTCTTTTAAGGATAACCTTGACCTATATAAGGAAGGCTGTTACAGAAACCTTTCCATGACAACGGAAATGATGGACTGTATAGATCTATATAAAAAGGTTGATGCTTTCCAGGATCGGAACATAGTTTATCATTTCGGTGAAGATACCGAAACCATCGGAAGAGCAGTTGCTTCAACTTTTATCATGACCGATGAAAGCGGTAAATTCGTCCTTGATGAAAATAATGAGCTCGTACTTGACCGGGATAAGCTTGATGCCTATGTAGACTATCTTGCGGAAAAATACGATACTTACGATACCGAAAGACTTTTTAAATCAACCGACGGAAGATGGGTTACAATTACGGGCGGTAATTACGGGAACAAGCTTGATGTGGATGCGGAAAAGCAGTATCTGTACGATGCATTCATAAACGGGTTTAACGAAGATCATGAACCGAAGTACGTACACGAGGCTCCCATAAAAGGAAAGAATGATCTCGGAGATACTTATATAGAGATAGACCTAACAAAGCAGCGTATGTATTATTACAAGGACGGTGTATGTGAAGTTGCCACGGATGTCGTTACGGGCTGTACGGCAAACGGACACAGTACGATAAGAGGAACCTATGCAATATATAATCACCGTCAAAACACGTTCCTTATCGGCCCCGATTACAGATCCTACGTACGTTACTGGCTCGGTATATATAAAGGTTACGGAATACATGATGCCAGCTGGAGATCAAAGTTTGGCGGAGAGATATACAAGACGGCCGGCTCTCACGGCTGCGTAAACACTCCGTATGAGAATATAAAGAAGATGTGGGAAATAGTCGAAGATGGAACCCCGGTTGTTCTTTTCTATTAAATATACGGTCTTTTTCAGCATATTGTAGTTATGTCAACTTGACAAATACAATATACTGTATGAGAATAAATCCTGATATATTTTTAACGAGCATCACAAACCAAGGAGGAAATCACAGTGTCTCGAGTTTACAACTTTTCAGCAGGCCCCGCAGTTTTGCCTGAAGAAGTACTTAAAGAAGCTGCAGAAGAAATGATGGATTACCGCGGATCCGGACAGTCTGTCATGGAGATGAGCCACCGATCCAAGGTTTATGACAATATTATAAAGGAAGCTGAACAGGATTTAAGGGATCTTATGAACATCCCCGATAATTACAAGGTTCTTTTCCTTCAGGGCGGAGCTTCACAGTTCTTTGCTGAAGTTCCCATGAACATGATGAAGAATAAGAAGGCCGGATATATCATCACAGGTCAGTGGGCAAAGAAAGCATTTGCCGAAGCAAAGATCTATGGTGAGGCAGTAAAGCTTGCATCAAGTGAGGATGAAACATTCAGCTACATTCCCGACTGCGCGGATCTTCCCATAACCGATGATATGGACTATGTCTATATCTGTGAAAACAACACAATTTACGGAACAAAGTTTAAGACTCTTCCCAATACAAAGGGTAAGGATCTTGTTGCTGATGTATCTTCGTGCTTCTTATCAGAGCCCGTTGATGTATCTAAATATGCCGTTATCTACGGCGGCGTTCAAAAGAACGTCGGACCTGCAGGTTGTGTAATTGCCATCATTAGAGAAGACCTTATTACTGATGATGTGCTTCCCGGAACACCTACCATGTTAAAGTGGAAGACTCAAGCAGATAACGATTCTTTATATAACACACCTCCCTGCTATACAATATATATTTGCGGAAAAGTATTTAAGTGGTTAAAGAAGATGGGCGGCCTTGAGAAGATGAAGGAGATCAACGAAAAGAAGGCTAAGATCCTTTATGATTATCTTGACTCTTCAAAGCTGTTTAAAGGAACCGTCAGAAAAGAAGACAGATCACTTATGAACGTTCCTTTTGTAACGGGAAGTGATGAGCTTAATGATAAGTTCATAAAAGAAGCAACCGAAAGAGGATTTGTTAACCTTAAGGGTCACAGATCGGTAGGCGGAATGAGAGCTTCAATCTATAATGCTATGCCTGTTGAAGGTGTTCAGAAACTTGTAGAGTTCATGAAGGAATTTGAGGAGAAAAATAATGTTTAAGTATTACTGTTTAAACCCCATTGCAAAGATCGGCCTTGATAAGTTTACGGATGAGTTTACGCCTACCGAGGACATAGCAAGTGCCGAAGGTATACTTGTAAGATCAGCTTCTATGCATGACATGGACTTTTCACCCGAGCTTCTTGCCGTTGCAAGAGCCGGTGCGGGTGTTAACAATATTCCGCTTGATGATTGCGCCAAGAAGGGTATCGTTGTATTTAATACTCCCGGTGCAAATGCAAACGGTGTTAAGGAACTTGTTATAGCCGGAATGCTTCTTGCTTCAAGAGATGTAGTCGGCGGTATCAACTGGGTACTTGAGAATAAAAACGATCCCGATGTCGGAAAGAGTGCTGAAAAGGCTAAGAAGGCATTTGCCGGAACGGAAGTTCAGGATAAAAAGCTCGGTATCATAGGACTTGGTGCCATCGGTGTTAAGGTTGCCAATGTTGCAAAGCATATGGGCATGGAAGTGTACGGATACGATCCTTATGTTTCCGTTGATGCAGCATGGAACTTAAGCCGTGACGTAAAGCACGTGTTAAACGTTGATGAGATCTACGAAAACTGCGATATCATAACGATTCACGTTCCGCTTTTGGATTCCACAAAGGGAATGATAAACAAAGAAGCCATCTCAAAGATGAAGGAAGGAGTGATTCTTCTTAACTTTGCAAGAGATCTTCTTTGCGATGAAAATGCTGTCCTTGAAGGTATCAAGGCAGGAAAGATAAGAAAGTACGTTTCGGATTTCCCCAATTCCGTAACCGCAGGTCAGGAAGGATGTATAGTTATTCCTCACCTCGGAGCATCAACAGAGGAGTCTGAAGATAATTGTGCAAAGGCCGCTGTTAAGGAGCTTATGAACTACCTTAAGAACGGTAATATCGTAAACTCGGTTAATTTCCCCAACTGCGACATGGGTGAATGCAATCAGGCAGGAAGAGTTGCTATCATGCATACCAATACTGCAAACATGATCACAAAGTTTACCGCATGTTTCGGTGATCTTGGTATAAACATTTCAGACCTTATGAACAAGTCAAAAGGTGAATATGCTTATACAATGCTCGATATAGAGCAGCCTTCAACTGATGATATCATCAATAAGTTAAGGGCTATCGACGGTGTAATAAGGGTCAGGGTTATCAAATGATCAATCCATGAAAATGTTTCGGAGCGGGTATGAAGAAAAAGATAGCGGTATTTGCCGCAGGCTGGGGATCGGAGATCCTGGATCAGCTTATGAAAGGTATATACAGGGGCTTTGAGGATGTAGATGCCGATATCTATCTTTTCTTAGGTTTCCCCCTGCTGACCGACGAACTCACTTCGATAGATGGCGAGATAAATATCTTTTCACTTCCTCATCTTGAGGATTTTGACGGAGCTATCATTTTCGGTAACTCCATCGATTTCGGAGATTCCTTCGAAAAGATCAACAGATCGTGCAGCGAGGCTAAGGTCCCGACTGTCAGTTGCGGACGCGTGCCAAAGTACGGTCACTTTATTTCCCCGAATAACAAAGACGGTATGAAAAAACTCTGTGATCATTTAATAAATGATCACGGGGTTAATTCCGTTATCTATTTTGCCGGTTCACAAAACAATCCCGATTCAAACACAAGATGGGAAGTCATTAAAGAATCTTTTTCCGGTACACGCTTTGCAAATATAGTTTATACGGATTGGAATCTTGGCGTTCCGGCACAGTATGTTCATGATCTTGTTGCCGAGGGCGGAAAACTTCCCGATGCCTTTATGTGTGCAAATGACGGACTTGCCATATTTGCAGCAACGGCACTTCAGGAACATGATTTTGTCATTCCGCGTGATGTTATCGTAACAGGATTTGACGATACATACAGTTCTTCGATATTTGATCCTTCACTCACCTCGGTCAGTCAGGATTTTGAAAATATCGGATTGGTAGCTGCCGATGTGATAAAAAAGATCATTAATAACGAGGAAGTATCAAAAAATATCGAACTTCCCTGTATCTTAAAGAACCGTGAATCCTGCGGTTGCTGTGAAAACAGCGAAGAGACGGAAAAAGCCAGAAGAACTATCGGAAAGCAGATTTTTGTCGACAGGCTTATTTCCAACAATTTTGTTTCGAAACTTAATTATCTTGATGCCAAACTCCTTTCGGGTATGGAGTTTAATGATATCTATACTTCACTTGCCGAGTTTTATGCAAGTAATTCAGGCTTTGAAAAGGGTAACATGCATATCCTTCTTGAGCCCGATTATGAAAACTCTGTGTATGATGAAAACATCAAACTTCGCCAGAGCGGATATTCGGATTACATGTTCGATATCTTTTCAATGAATGACGGTGTTATCTCATTTGATCCTCATTTTGAGACACGCAAACTTGTTCCCAATTTGGAAAAAGAGATCCCGGGAAACCATATCTATATCTTTTCACCTCTTCACGACGGTGACAGAGCTATGGGATATTATGTGTTCAGGGATATAGTTGAAGAGGTCGACAAGAACAATAACCTTGTCCGCTATGAACAGAGACTTAATTCGATCTTTATCAAGTATAAAAAGAACCTTCTTGCAAACTATCTAAATAATATGCTTAAGATCATAAACGAGACAGATCCGCTTACCGGAGTCAAGAACAGGACTGCGTATGATTTAAAGATTGCCGATATGAACAGCAGGATATTCGGTAAAACAATGGATCCTTTTGCACTTGTTGTATTTGATATAAATGACCTTAAGAAGATAAACGATGAATTCGGTCATGAGCGCGGAGACGAATATATATGCAGTTCATGCAAGCTCCTTTGTGATGTGTTTAAGCACAGCCCGGTCTTCAGGATCGGCGGGGATGAGTTTATAACAATACTTTCGGGTGATGATCATAAAAACGGAGATGAACTTCTTTTAAAGCTCGAAGAGGAAATGAAGATTCTCGGTTCAACCGAAAATGATATCTGGAAGAGAGTTTCTATAGCTTTCGGAATGTCGGGATTTGATCCAAAGCATGATAAAACGGTATCCGACGTCTTTAAACGAGCAGATACCGTAATGTACGAAAACAAAAGAGAATCAAAAAACAAAAAGTAAGGTCAGACAGGGAAGCCCGGGAAACCGGCACGGTTTAAGGTATCTTTAAGATCCTGATCCATTTTGACCTTTTGAGCTGAAGCAAGATCCATATATTTTATGAATACATCTTCAACACTGAGATCGCACTTTGATGCGATCTCTTCCATTTTGGGCTTAAGCTTTTCAAGCTGGGCCGAAACCGGAGTCTTTTGAGGGTCTATATTACCCAAAACTTCTTCTGCATACTTGTTAAGTTCTTCAAGGATTTCTTTATCTGTCATAGTGTAGATGATAACACCGTCACCTTGTTTTGTACAGTTAACTTTGCTATATTAAATGTATATTGACGAAACGGAGAAAGCCGATGAAAAAGAAGCTTTATAAACTGATGAACTGGCCTGTTATCGAGGGCATTACATATCACGAAGAAGAGCATCCTTTTGATGTACTCGGACGTAAATATGTATCAGGCGGAACACTTTTTCAATCATTCTTTCCCGGAGCGTCGGAGGTCATTCTTTGCCTTAAGGACAAGGAAAAGAAAAAGATCCCAATGGAAATGGCAGATGAAATGGGATTCTTTGCCCAGTTTGTAACAGGAAAGGTTAATTCCGATTACGAATACGAAGTTAAGACTGAAGACGGAGAGTCTTTTGTAATAAAGGATGCTTACTCTTTTGACGAGAGGTTTATCTCCGACAGAAACAACGCATCGTTAAAGACAGGCATGAATTATAAAACATATGAGTGTTTGGGTGCTTTTCCCGAAAGCCATAACAGGGTTTCGGGCGTAAGGTTCGCCGTTTGGGCTCCCTTTGCATTATCCGTCAGCGTGACTGGTTCTTTTAATTCTTTTTGTTCGGGAATGTATCCCATGCAGAAAAATGATGATACGGACATCTTTGAGATTTTTATCCCGGGTGTAAAGACCGGTGATACGTATTATTACGAGATAAAGACAAGGAACGGTAATACTTTATGTAAGGCCGATCCTTATTCAACATGTATCAATAAGGATGACGACAGGGTCCTTTCCGTTGTATGTGCCGATGAGTATGAGTTTTCGGATGATTCCTTTATTTCATCAAGGCCTTATAAAAAGGGCCAAAACCTTTCCATACTCGAAGTCGATCTTTGTGCTTTTGATACCGGCATAAACGGTACTGCCGAAAAGATCGTAAAGCATGTGAATGATTTCGGATATGATCTTGTTAAGCTCCTTCCTTTTACGGAATCTTTAAGCGATGAGCCCTCGGTTGATGATACGGCATTTTTCTATGCGGTCTCATCAAAGATAGGAACACCGGATGATATCAAGATGATAGTTGATACCCTGCACAAAAACGGTACCGGCGTCATCTTTGATCTTAACTGCTCACGTTTTTCAAGTGCTCAGGGTTCAATACGTTCATATGACGGCTCATGTCTTTATGAACATCTTGATCCAAGAAAAGCATCGCACGGTGGATCCTTTGCACTTAACTTTAATTACGGAAGGGAGCAGGTAAGGGATTATCTTATCTCAAATGCGCTTTACTTTATTGATAGTTTTCACTTTGACGGAATGAACATAAACGATCTTTCATCAATGCTTTATCTTGATTACAAAAAGAACGACAATGAATGGGTCCCCAATCTTTACGGCGGAAACGAGAACCTTGACGGTATAGAATTTGTTAAGCATCTTAATTCGATAATCAAGAAAAAGCACCCCGACGTTCTTCTTATCGCGGAAGAAGAAGCTGCTTTCCCCGGAATAACCCGGAGCCTTGATGATGAGGGACTGGGATTTGATCTTAAATTTAACAACGGATTTTCGGATGATTATCTTTCTTATATATCATTTGATCCGTATTTCAGGTCTTATCATCATAACGAGCTTACTTTCAGCATGGTCTACCAGTATTCCGAGGATTATATCTGCGGATTCAACCATTCTTATGCAAAGCCCGGAGATATCCCGCTTGTTGAAAGGATGAGCGGAGAGGATAACGAGAAGTTTGCAAATCTTAAGCTCACGCTTGCATATGTATTTATGCATCCCGGAAAGAAGATCCTTATGATGGGTCAGGACTTCGGTGATGACTATACGATGGCCGACTCAAAAACGATCGATCTGTCCCTTTTAAGAAAAAATACCGGAAGATCATATAAAAACCTGGTAAGGGATCTTAATAAGCTTTATTCGGGTAATAAGGCCTTACATGAGCTTGATGAAGTGCCCGAAGGATTTGAATGGATAAACTGCATTGATTCAAATGACTGTACGTTAAGCTTTTTACGAAAAGGCAAGAGCGAAAAAGATGTGCTTATGGTCGTATGTAACTTTGCGGGTATTTCCAGACAGTTTAAAGTGGGTACTCCTTTTGCCGGAAAGTACAAGGAGATTTTAAACACGGATGATAAAGAATACGGCGGCTCTCACATGATAAATTCCAGAGTCCGTGTCGTATCCGAAGAAGAGGCCGACTCAAAGCCTTATTCGATAGAGGTAAAACTTGCTCCGTTATCGCTTGCGGTATTTAAGTTCACTCCTTTCACGGAACTTGAAAAGTACCGAATCGAAAAAAGAAAAGAAGCGATAATAGCCGATTCAAAAGCTAAAGAATACCGGCAGGAAGCTGATAATGCACAGCTTGACTATGAAGAGGCAAAAGCAGCGATGGAAGAAGCTTTATCAAGGATGAAAGAAGCCGAAATCAGGGTTAAAAAAGCCCTTGATAATGAGAAGAAAGAACTGTCCAAAGCAAAAAAAGCTATGGAAGAAGCAAAGTAATACTGTATTTTTTTATTTTCATCTGATATAATTTGTTTCGATGCTTCCGTAGCGCAGTTGGTAGCGCAACTGATTCGTAATCAGTAGGTCGAGGGTTCAAGTCCCTTCGGGAGCTTAAAAAGATCCGGGAATTATTGTCTTGGATCTTTTTTTGTGTTATATTTTATTTTAATGCAATTAAATTGTGATTAAACTTTAGGAGAAACGCCATGGCTCAACTCTGGGGCGGAAGATTTTCAAAAGAAACCGAAAAAGACGTATTTGAATTTAATGCTTCGCTCAGGTTTGATAAGGAACTTGTCGGGCAGGATATAGAAGGATCCGTTGCTCATGTAGTGATGCTTGAAAAACAGGGCATCCTTACTCTTGAAGAAAAGGATTCCATCGTAAAAGGTCTTACGGACATACGTAATGAACTTGAAAGCGGATCACTTAAGATCGAAGGCGAATATGAAGACGTTCACAGCTTCATAGAAGCCAAACTTATCGAAAAGATAGGTGATGCAGGCAAAAAGATGCACACCGGTAGGTCAAGGAATGACCAGGTTGCTCTTGATATGAGACTGTTTATCAGGGAAAAGGTATCTTTAACCGCCGATAACATTGCAGATCTTCTGGTTGTGATAAACGGATTGATGGAAGATAACGAAGAAACATATATGCCCGGATTCACACACCTTCAAAAGGCACAGCCTACCACACTGGCTCATCACCTCGGTGCATATTTTGAGATGTTCAAAAGAGACCATCAAAGACTTACCGATGTTTACCGCAGAATGAATTACTGTCCGCTTGGTGCGGGAGCTTTTGCGGGAACCACATACCCGCTTGATAGGAATTACACATCGACCATGCTTGGGTTTGAAGGCCCCACACAAAACTCTATGGATTCCGTATCGGACAGGGATTACTGCATAGAATTCCTTTCATCGCTTTCGATGATAATGATGCATTTATCAAGGTTCTGTGAAGAGATCATTATCTGGAATACCAACGAATACCGCTTCGTTGAAATAGACGACGGCTTTTCGACCGGATCGAGCATAATGCCTCAGAAAAAGAATCCGGATATTGCGGAACTTATAAGAGGAAAGACGGGACGCGTATACGGTGCCTTGATGTCGCTTCTTACAACAATGAAAGGTTTGCCTCTTGCCTACAATAAAGACATGCAGGAGGATAAGGAAGTAACATTTGATGCGATAAAGACCGTTAATGATTCTTTAGGGCTCTTTACAGGAATGTTAAAGACCATGAAGTTTAACAGATCAGTTATGGAAAAGAGCGCGGTGAATGGCTTTACAAATGCTACGGATGCTGCCGATTACCTTGTTTTAAAAGGAGTTCCATTCAGGGATGCTCACGGTATCATAGGACGCATTGTCCTTTACTGCATCGAAAAACAAAAGGCAATTGATGATCTTACGATCGAGGAGTTTCGAAGCTTTTCGGAAGCCTTCGGATCCGACATCTATGATGCGATATCGTTAAAGACCTGCGTTGAAAAGCGCCTTACTACCGGGGCTCCCGGTAAAGCAGCGATTGAAGCGGAAATATCAAACAACAAAAAATTCCTTGATGAAATATTAAAAGGAACCGATAAAGAATAATAATCTTAAGGAGAGATGATCATATGAGTGAAAAATTAAAAGTTGGTATCTTAGGCGGAACGGGAATGGTAGGACAAAGATTTATATCTTTGCTGGAAAATCATCCCTGGTTTGAAGTTTCATGTATCGCAGCCAGCCCCAGAAGTGCGGGAAAGACGTACGAAGAGGCTGTCGGTGACAGATGGAAGATGGATACACCGATGCCTGAAAAAGTTAAAAAACTCGTTGTGATGAACGTTAACGAGGTGGAAAAGGTTTCTGCCGGTGTTGACTTTGTTTTTTCTGCCGTTGATATGACGAAAGAAGAGATAAGAGCCATCGAAGAAGAGTATGCAAAGACGGAGACGCCTGTTGTTTCAAATAACTCTGCTCACAGATGGACGCCAGATGTTCCCATGATAGTTCCCGAGATCAATTCAGCTCATGCTGCCATCATCGAAGCACAGAGAAAGAGACTAGGAACGAAAAAGGGATTTATAGCTGTTAAACCTAACTGCTCAATCCAGTCTTATACGCCTGCTTTAACGGCATGGATGGAATATGAGCCCTATGAAGTAGTTGTTTGTACGTATCAGGCTATCTCAGGCGCAGGAAAGACGTTTAAGGACTGGCCCGAGATGATAGAGAATGTTATCCCTTATATAGGCGGTGAAGAAGAAAAGTCCGAGAAGGAACCCTTAAGAGTATGGGGAAAGATTGAAGGAGACAGGATCGTTCCGCTTGAAGGAATAAATATCACGGCTCAGTGTATCAGAGTTCCCGTGCTTAACGGACATACGGCTGCATGCTTTGTAAAGTTCAGAAAGAATCCCACGAAGGAACAGCTTATAGAAAAGCTTCTTGCATTCAAGGGTGAGCCCCAGGAGCTTAAATTACCTTCCGCACCTTCGCAGTTTATCCAGTATATGACGGAGGATAACAGACCTCAGGTCAAGGCTGATGTGGATTACGAACACGGTATGGGAATCTCCATCGGAAGACTTAGGGAAGATACGATTTATGACTGGAAGTTCGTAGGTCTTTCTCATAATACGGTCCGCGGTGCGGCCGGCGGTGCTGTCCTTTGCGCCGAGCTTTTAAAAGCTAAGGGATATATTAGCGCTAAACAGTAAAGAAATTCGGGGTTACATATATATTTATGGATGAGTTACGTTATCAGGTCGATCTGCTTAACGCTATGAACGGTCGGCTTCAGGCCGATGAGAGAATGTACAGGCTCGTCTGCAATACCTCTTTAAATGCGATCGTCTATATCGATTGCAAGAGAGGTACTGCAAGGACGCTTGCCAACTGGGATGCATTCTTTCCTGACGTTGAGATATATACTATAAACGATATCGCGCAGATATATTCTTATATTGAGGAACAGTCGGTCCTTGCTTTCCGTGATCTTTTATATACGGACAAACCGGGTGTCAATGCATCGGGTGTCTTTAAGTTATCCGACAAAAAGACATATATTGAAGTCGAGGTACAGGTAGTTTTTGATGAACTTGGTAACCTTACCGACAAGATAATAAGATTTAAAGACGTAACTAAGATTCATTCCCAGAATGATGAACTGGCCTACATGGCCTATTATGATCCAAATACCGGACTCATCAACAGGAATTACTTCGTTTCAAAGCTTTCGGATTTTGTTAAAAGAGCTGACGATGAAGGTGCCGTTGTTTCAGTCATGTTCATTGATATAGACGGCTTTCATAACTATAACGACGGAATGGGTATCGTTATAGGTGATGAGATTATCCAGGTGTTCGGACAGGCGCTCAAAAAGTATGAATCAGAGAACGTTCTTGTTTCGCACTTTACAACGGATCTTTACTGTGTCGCCATATATAATCCCAACAACGGACTTTGCGCCGAAACAATTTATCATGAATTAAGAGAGCAGATGAAGACGCCGTTTAAGCTTACTAACGGCAGTGAGATCCTCCTTACGTTCTGTGCGGGAGTTGCAGACTATCCCGAGTCGGCTTCGGATTCCCTTGAACTTATCAATTGTGCCGAGATCGTTATGTTCAAAGCCAAGGATATGGGAAGAGGAAGAATACAGTATTTCGATGCTCCGATCTTAAAAGATTTCCTTATAAACGTTGATATTGAAAACAAGCTTAAAGAAGCTGTCTTTAACGAGAATTTCACCATGAATTTCCAGCCTCAGTTCTTTACCGACAGCAGGAGATTAAGAGGTGTTGAGGCGCTTATCAGGTGGAAAGACAAAAGCGGAGACATGATCTCGCCTTCGGTGTTTATTCCCGTAGCTGAAAAGAACGGTGCGATCATACCAATCGGAAATTATGTTATCAAAGAAAGCATTAGAAACTTTGTTAACTGGAAAAAGAAGTTCGATACCGACATGATTCTTTCCATAAACATCTCGGCGGTTCAGTACAGGACAGAGAACTTTGTGGAAAACATACTTGATTGCATATCTTCTTATGATATAAATCCTCAGGACATAGAGCTTGAGATCACAGAGAGCTTTTTGATAGCCGACTTTAACGACGTAATAATGAAGCTTGAGATATTAAGGGAATACGGAATAAGAATCGCCCTTGATGATTTCGGAACAGGTTATTCATCGCTTTCTTACCTTAAGGGATTGCCGATAGACACCCTTAAGATAGATAAGAAATTCGTTGATAACATCTGCACGGATGTGAGTTCGAGGATCATACTCGATACCATAATCTATATGACAAAGAAGCTTGGTTATGAAACGATAGCCGAAGGTGTCGAGGATGAGGATCAGTACAACTATCTTAAATCTATCGAATGTGACTGCATACAGGGCTTTTATTTTTCAAAGCCTACGGACAGTGAGGGTATAGAAAGACTGTTACTTGACGGTACAGTATAGGGGTTAGCGTATGTTACTTGGAAGAACTTCGGAACTGAAGCACCTTAATACTTACTATGATCAGGAAGGATCCCAGATCATGGTGGTTTACGGACAGAGGAATGTGGGAAAGACATCCCTCCTTACTTCGTTTGTGGAAGACAAGCCCTATCATTATTACAGGGCCAGAAGCGCATCCTGCAGAGAACAAAGATACCGCTGGGGGATGGAGCTGGCATCCGAAGATGTCAAGCTGCTTAAGTATCCTTCCTACATGGATATCTTTAAGTCGATCATCAAAGGTGAAAAAGAAAAAAAGATCATAATAATAGATGAATTCCAGTACATCATAAAGTCATCCGATGATTTTATGAAGGAACTTGTGAGCTTTGTACACAGCTACTGGCAACAACAGAACGTCATGGTAGTTTTGGTAAGTTCGTCCATCGGCTGGGTGGAAAACTCTATGATCAACAAGATCGGTGATGCCGCTTATGAGCTTTCATCATTCTTAAAGGTCAAGGAACTTTCATTTGAGCATATGATGGAATTCTTCCCGGGATTCACCATGGAGCAGTGTATAGAATCCTATGCGGTGCTTGGCGGCGTGCCGGGACTCTGGGAGCATTTTTCCGACAAGATTTCGGTCAAGGAAAATATCTCAAGATTTATACTTGATTACCATTCGCTCTTAAGATCTGAAGGCCAGCGCATTGTCGAAGAAGAACTTCGTGAAACAAATGTCTATAACACGATACTGGCATCCATCGCTGCCGGGAATCACAAGCTCAATGATCTTTATCTCCATACCGAGTTTTCTCGTGCAAAGATATCGGTTTATCTAAAAAACCTTATCGAGCTTGAACTTGTTGAAAAGGTATTTTCTTATGATACAGACGGTAAGGAAAATACGCAAAAGGGTATATATAGGATAAGCAATCACTTTGTTGATTTTTACTTCACCTATATCTATCCGAATCTTACCGATATGGAGACCATGGTCGGCTCTGAGTTTTACAAAAAGCACATTGCACCGACATTTAAATCATATGTTGCCGAATACTTCAAGACGGTATGCAAGCAGCATATCGAGAAGTGGAATAAGTGGAAGGAACTTCCGATCGAGATCGACAGGATCGGAGAATGGGTCGGAAAAATCGGCAATATAGACGTTATCGCACAAAACGAAGCAGGAGAGACTATCGTCAGCATATGTAACTGGGACAGGCCTCTTATGCGTTATGATGATTATGAGTGGTTGCTGTTTTGCTGTAAGGAAGCCAAGATCAAGGTTGACTACGTATATCTGTTCTCCGTAAGGAGATTTGATGAAAAGCTAAATCTTGAAGCAAAGGTTAAACCGAACCTCAAACTCATCAGTCTGGAAGATATGTAATGGGAAAGAATTTATATATAGCCGAAAAACCGTCTGTGGCCCGGCAGTTTGCCGATGCCTTAAAGATAAACGGCAGATCGGGTGACGGGTTTATCGAATCCGATGATTCGATAGTGACTTGGTGCGTAGGCCATCTTGTGACTATGTCATATCCTGATGCCTACGATGAAAAATTAAAAAAATGGTCATTGGATACCATACCTTTTGTTCCCACGGAATACAGGTATGAAGTCATTGAAAATGTAAAAAAACAGTTCAGCGTCGTTTCTTCACTTTTAAACAGAGCAGATGTTGACGTTATCTACGTATGTACCGACTCGGGAAGAGAAGGTGAATACATCTACCGCCTCGTTGAGAGGATGGCTAAAGTCGAAGGCAAAGTCAGAAAAAGAGTCTGGATCGATTCCCAAACGGAAGAAGAGATTTTAAGAGGGATCCGAGAAGCAAAAGATCTGTCGGAATATGACAATCTTTGCTCTGCGGCTTATTTGCGTGCTAAAGAAGACTATCTTATGGGAATAAACTTTTCAAGAGTCCTTACTTTGAAGTACGGTTTCCCTGTCAAGAATTTTCTTAATGCCGATAAATGTGTCGTTTCCGTCGGCCGCGTCATGACTTGTGTACTTGGCATGGTCGTAAACCGCGAAAGACAGATAAGGTCTTTTGTTAAGACGCCTTTTTACAGGGTAGTATTAAACGGTTTAATAGATGATGCTGGACTCCTTTTGGAATGGAAGACGGTTGAAGGTTCTGAATATTTCGAAACGCCTTTTCTTTATAAGGAAAACGGATTTAAGGAAAAGGATACAGCCGTTGCACTGACTAAAAGACTTGACGGCGCTGATGCTGTCATCTCCGGTATTGAAAAGAAAAAAGAGACAAAGAATGCACCTCTTTTATATAATCTTGCGGAGTTACAGAATGAGTGCTCAAAACTTTTTAAGATAAGTCCCGAAGAAACTTTAAAGATCGCTCAGGAACTGTATGAAAAGAAACTTACAACTTACCCCAGAACCGATGCCAGGGTTCTTTCAACGGCAGTTGCAAAAGAGATCCATAAAAATATAAAGGGGCTTACGGGCTATCCTCATGTAACTTCATTTGCAAATGAAGTCCTTGAAAACGGATCATATAAAAATATCACAAAGACCAGATACGTCAATGATAAACAGATAACGGATCACTATGCGATAATCCCTACGGGCCAGGGCCTTAATAATCTTAAGAGCCTTAATCCCACCGTACAGATGGTATATGAGATAATCGCAAGAAGGTTTTTAAGTATCTTTTATCCTCCTGCGGTATTTAGAAGGATAAATCTGAGAACCGATATTGATAATGAGGCTTTCTTTGCGGGATTTAAGATCCTTGAAGACGGCGGATATTTTAAGGTTACGGAATACAGCTTTAAAAAGAAGACTGAAGAAAAGGCTCCAACGGAAAATGAAGAAGCCGATAAGGAGAACGAAGAAACAGAGGGGGATGTAACACTTGATGAGGGAATGATGCAAAAGATCAATTCCCTTAAAAAGGGTGATATCATAAAAAACAACGGATTTGAGATCAAAGAGGGAATGACGTCGCCTCCGAAAAGGTATAACTCGGGTTCTTTGATCCTTGCAATGGAAAACGCAGGCCAGCTTATTGAGGATGAAGAGTTAAGAGCCCAGATAAAAGGAAGCGGTATCGGAACGAGCGCCACAAGATCCGGGATCCTTGAAAAGCTTGGAAACAACAAATATCTTTCAACCAATAAAAAAACGCAGATCGTAACGCCTACACTGCTTGGCGAGATGATCTACGATGTTGTTGATAATTCAATCAAACCATTATTGGATCCCAAACTTACCGCAAGCTGGGAAAAAGGACTTACAGGTGTTGCCGAAGGAACGATCACGGAAGAAGAGTATCTTCAAAAGATGGATGACTTCGTCGTGCGCCGCACAAATATGGTAAAGTCCCTCCATAATGAAGGGACTCTGCGTCAAAAGTTTTTGGAATCAAGTAAGTTTTACAAAAAGAAGTGATCACTCTTCGGGGATTTCTTCAGCCGGCTCTTCGGCGGGTTCTTCCTCAACTACTCCTTCGTCATATGCATTTGCATCCAAAGGAACTTCTTCTTCGATATATTCTTCGGCATCCTCTGCAGGTGCTGATGCATCGGGATTTTCGTATTCACCGCGCAGAACCTGGATAAGTACTCTTAATTTCTGGTTGGCATCCTGGTAAAGGTCATAAGCTTCAGCCTGTGCCACTTCGTTATATTCACCGTCATATGCATCATGGAAACGTGAAACCGAAGCGCTCATATCGGATGAAGCATCGGAAGCAAGCTTTGCAACCTTGTCAAATCCTTCGGGATACTCAAGCTGTGCCATCTGCTTAAACAGATCATCCAGTCTGTCGAGGTCTGCAAGAAGCATTCCCATGGATGATTCATTTTCCGGATCGAGTGAGTTGATATCGGAGTTTACCGTTGCAATATCCGCAAGTATTGTATCCATATCTGATCTGTATTTTTCTATCTGTTCGTTGTTTGTACTGCATCCGGTAAGGAAAACGACCGCGATGCAGAGTATTATAAGTAATCTTTTCAAGGCTTTCTCCTTTATTATTTATCCCAAATAAGTTATCATAAATAATGGTTTTTTTCAAGAATGAGGGAAGAGGTAATATGACTAAGAAAGAATTCAGCGAACTTGCGCATAAAGGCTTTTTATATCTGGACGGAGCGACCGGATCGAATCTTGTTAAAAAAGGAATGCCGGCAGGTGTTTGTCCCGAAAAATGGATATTGGAAAACCCTCAGGCAATAATCGAACTTCAAAGAGATTATGTTGAAGCCGGAAGCAATATCGTATATGCCCCCACTTTTACATCAAATAGGATAAAGCTTGCAGAATACGGACTGCAGGATGATATAGTACGCATAAACACCGAGCTTGTACGCCTTTCAAAAGAAGCGGTAAACGGTAAAGCATTGGTAGCCGGTGACCTTACGATGACCGGTAAGCAGCTTCGTCCGATGGGAGACATGGAGTTTGAAACACTCATCGATGTATATAAGGAGCAGATAAGTATACTTAATGATGCCTGTGTCGATGTTCTTATCGTTGAGACCATGATGTCATTACAGGAGACCAGAGCTGCGCTTATTGCTGCAAAGGAAACCTGTGATCTTCCCGTGATGTGTACTTTGTCTTTTGAGGAGGATGGCAGAACCCTTTACGGCTCAAAGGCTGATAACTGTGCAATTGTTCTTGAAAGTCTCGGTGCCGATGCGATAGGCGCCAACTGTTCAACGGGTCCCGATAAGCTTGCCAAAGTAATAGAAAAGATGGCAGCTGTCTGCTCAATCCCCATAATAGCAAAGCCCAATGCAGGTATGCCCTTTCTTGATAAGAACGGCGATACCGTATATACGATGGATGAAGATACCTTTGCAAAAGAGAGTATGATGCTCATCGATGCAGGTGCAACTATACTCGGAGGATGCTGCGGTACGGCACCTTCTTATATAAGCGCATTAAAAGACCTTGCATCAAAAAGGAAATTCTCTTACAGGACCATCGATGAAAACATAAGATACCTTTCATCCGAAAGACAGTCTTTGGGATTTACCTTAAATGATCCTTTTATAGTTGTCGGAGAAAGAATAAATCCCACAGGAAAAAAGAGACTTCAGGAAGAACTTAAAAACGACAGTCTTGAGATGGTATTAAGATTTGCCGAGGAACAGGAAAACGCCGGAGCAAAGATACTTGATATCAATGTCGGAATGGGAAGTATCGATGAAAGAGCGATGATGCTCAAGGTACTTGATGCGGTGACTGTCGAGACTTCACTTCCTTTAAGTATCGATACTTCATCACCGGAGGTCCTTGAAGCGGGGCTTCGGGCTTATTGCGGAAGAGCGCTTGTTAATTCCGTATCCTGTGAAAGCGCCGTGATGGAAAAAAAGCTTAATATCGCAAGAAAATACGGTGCGATGATCATCGTTCTTCCCTTAAATGATGAAGGATTGCCAAAGAGTCTTGAAGAAAAGATATCAAATATAGAGACCGTAACTAAAAGAGCTTATGAACTCGGCTTTAAGGAAACGGATATCGTTATAGACGGTCTTGTTTCTACGGTCGGAGCAAATAAAAAGTCTGCCCTTGAAGTCATAGAAACAGTCCGTTATGCCAAAGCCCATAATTTTGCATCAACCTGCGGGCTGTCGAACATATCATTCGGATTGCCCGAGCGTAGCTTTATAAATACGGCATTCCTTACTGTCCTTATAAGCAACGGACTTACGATGGCCATCATGAATCCTTCACAGGATCTTTTGATGAATGCCTACTTTGCAACCGACCTTTTGATGAATAAAAAGGATGCGGATCTATCCTATATAGAAAGAATGAATTCACATTCATTTACAATATCAAAGGATGCCGATCCGGGAGCCTCAGAAAAGCCCGGTGCGGGAAACAATGAAGGTGAGATCGAGCATATTCTTTTTAAGGATGTCCTTAAAGGCAATATAGATAAGATAAAGGAACATACAGAAGAAGAGCTTAATAAGGGAGAAAATGCGGATGATCTTTTGAATTCATATCTTTTGCCTGCGATAGCAAAGGTTGGAGAGTTTTTTAATAGCGGAAAGTATTTCCTGCCCCAGCTTATTTCTTCGGCAGAGGCAATGAAGTCTTCGATCGAGGTATTAAAGCCTCATATGAGTAAAACCGAAGGTCAGGGTGACAGTGCAACGATAGTGATGGCTACGGTCAAGGGTGACATTCACGATATCGGTAAAAACCTTGTGGTACTGATGCTTGAAAATTACGGATTTAATGTCATCGACCTTGGAAAAGACGTTGAAAAAGAGCTGATAGTCGAAACTGCGATCAAGAATAATGCCGCAATAATCGGACTCAGCGCCCTCATGACGACAACGATGGAAGAAATGAGAAGAGTCGTTGAGTATGCAAAAAAGATGGGATGCAAATCCAAGATAATGGTAGGCGGTGCGGTAATTACCGATGACTATGCAAAAGAAATAGGTGCGGATGGTTATTCCAAAGATGCCCAGGATGCCGTTTCTGTTGCAAAAAGTCTGCTTTGAGAATATAATGGATTAGATTTACATAACAAAAAAGGCTGGTGAATATATGATCGGTGCAGATGCTATAGTAAAGTGTTTGGAACTTGAGAATGTTGAATATGTTTTCGGATATCCCGGAGTTGCTATATGTCCTTTTTATAACAGCATCCTATCATCCAAGATAAAGACTGTGCTTATAAGAACCGAGCAGAATGCTGCTCATGCAGCTTCAGGACTTGCCAGAGTTTCCGATAAGGTCGGAGTATGTGCCGTGACTTCAGGTCCCGGTGCAACCAACGTGATAACGGGTATCGCTACTGCCTTTGCGGACAGTATTCCGCTTGTTGTTATAACGGGTCAGGTAAATTCAGAGCTCTTGGGTTCCGATGTGTTCCAGGAAGCCGATATCACAGGTGCCGTTGAATCTTTTGTTAAATACAGTTATCTAGTTCGCAATGCAAATGATATTCCCCGTATCATGAAGGAAGCATTCCACATAGCAAATACGGGACGTAAGGGTCCTGTCCTTATCGATGTTCCGATCGATGTTCAAAATGCCGAGATAAAGAAATTCTCTTATCCCGACAGTCTCTCAATGAGAACATATAAGCCGACCGTTAAGGGAAATATGGTACAGATCAGAAAAGTTGCCGACAAATTGTCAAAGGCAAAAAGACCTATCATCTGTGCAGGCGGCGGTGTTTTATTATCGGGAGCTGAAAACTCACTTCGTAAATTTGCCGACAAGCATGGTATCCCCGTTGTAACTACAATGATGGGAATAGGTGTAATGCCTACCAAAGATCCTTTGTATTTCGGAATGGTCGGAAATAACGGAAAACCCTATGCAAACAGGGCCATGAACGAAGCGGATCTTATTGTCATGGTTGGAGCCCGTGTTGCGGACAGAGCCATTTCGCAGCCTGATTTTGTGATGGAAAATACAGTTCTTATCCATATCGATGTTGATCCTGCCGAGATAGGAAAAAACGCTCAGCCCTCAATTCCTCTTGTGGGAGATGCAAAGCATATATTTGATGATCTTTTGTCTATAGATTTCGAGAGTGATTACAAAGAGTGGATCAATAACTTAAGGATCTACAGACAGAAGATGGAACCTCAAAGAAAGCCCAACCCCAAGTATGTGGATCCTGCAGGTTTCATTACGACCCTGTCTGAGAAGATGAAGGATAACGGTGTATATGTAGCCGATGTCGGACAGAATCAGATCTGGTCATGCGCTTATCATGTAGTTAAGAAAGGAAAGTTCTTTACATCGGGCGGTATGGGAACGATGGGTTATTCGATCCCTGCGGCAATGGGTGCTAAACTCGGAGCTAAAAACAGACAGGTCATAGCAGTCTGCGGGGACGGTTCTTTCCAGATGTCCATGATGGAACTTGCAACCATTAAGCAGCATGATGTTCCCGTTAAGATCGTTGTCCTTAGAAACAACTATCTCGGAATGGTAAGAGAATACCAGCATTACAAATATAATGATAAATATTCGGTCGTTGATATAGGAACGTATCCGGATCTTTCGATGATCTCAAAGGCTTATGATATAAAGTATCTTAAACTTTCCAATATGAAAAAAGCTGATGAAGTTATCGACGAATTCCTTAAGGGTGATGAGACGGTTCTTCTTGAATGTATCATCGATCCTTATGATCTTGTCTGAGCAAGAGGTGTGATATGAAGAAGATTTATTCAGTATTGGTTGAAAACAGAACCGGTGTCCTTTGCAAAGTTGCCGGACTTTTCTCAAGAAGAAACTTTAATATTGATTCTCTTGCCGTGGGTGAGACTGATGATAAGAGCGTATCAAGGATGACTATCGTATCATCCGGAGATGCGCGTACCATAGAGCAGGTAGAAAAGCAGTTGAACAAAAAGCTTGATGTCATCAAGGTAAAGACCTTCTATGAAGATGAGAGTATCTGCAGGGAACTCCTTTTTATGAAAGTTAAGTATAACAAGACAAACCGTCGTGACATCATGGAAAACTGTGAGATCATGGGCGCGAAGATCGTCGATATGTCAACTAGTCTTATGCTCATCCAGATGTGCGATACGCCTGAACGTATCCAGATTTTACTTGATATGTTCAAGAGTATTTCTATCGTAGAAATTGCCAGGACCGGATGTCTCGCTTTACAGAAGTGCACTGAAACTGAGTAAAATTATTCAGGTCTGATTTGTCAAAGTATTCCCAAAGCAGATGCGCTTCCGCTCTGCGATTCGCAGTAACGGTGTATAAGGCGACAAAGAACGCCGCCTAAGCACCGATGCTCATCAAGGTCTGCTTTTGGGAATACTTTGCCGAATCGACCCGAATTTATATTGTTCACTATTATCATTGTCTTGCAGTCCAAAAAGTGATAAAATTTCCTTTGCATAATTATTCAGAATCTAAATAAGAGAGATATATCATGAATAAAAAAGTCTTTCAGATTATTGTAGATAATACAACAGGAGTACTTAGCCGCATCTCGGGCTTATTTTCCAGAAGAGGTTATAATATTGAATCGATAACGGCGGGTGTTACGGCCGATGAGAGATTTACACGTATCACCATAGTTGCATCGGGCGAAGATGAAGTTCTTGTCCAGATCGAAAAGCAGGTTGCAAAGCTTGTTGATGTCAGGGATATCAGAGAACTCGTACCCGAGAATTCCGTATACAGGGAGCTTGCTTTAGTTAAGGTAAGGGCTGATGCAACATTAAGGGATTCCGTTAAATCAATCGTGGATTTTTACAAGGCAAAGATCATCGATGTCGGATATGACAGCCTTACGATCGAGCTTACCGGAAATTCAGCAAAGATCGATTCGTTCCTTGATATCTTAAGGGATTATGAGATCCTTGAACTTGCAAGAACAGGTATTGCCGGACTTTGCAGGGGAACCGAAGACGTAGTTTATTTATAAGAATATAAAACGAATTGGAAAGGAGTCATTTAAAATGGCAAACAAGATCTATTATCAGGAAGATTGTGACCTGTCAGTCCTTGACGGAAAGACCATAGCTGTCATCGGATATGGTAGCCAGGGACATGCACATGCTTTAAACGCAAAGGAATCCGGATGTAACGTCATTATCGGATTATATGAAGGCTCTAAGAGCTGGGCTAAAGCAGAAGCACAGGGGTTTCAGGTTTATACCGCAGCAGAAGCTGCAAAGAAGGCCGATATCATTATGATCCTTATTAATGATGAACTTCAGGCCGATATGTACAAAAAGGATATTGAGCCCAACCTCGAAGAAGGTAACATGCTCATGTTCGCTCACGGATTCAATATCCATTTCGGATGCATCACACCTCCTAAAAATGTAGATGTCACGATGATCGCTCCCAAGGGACCCGGTCATACAGTAAGAAGCGAATATCAGGCAGGTAAGGGTGTTCCCTGTTTGGTTGCCGTACACCAGGATGCTTCAGGAAAGGCTCTTCAGAAGGCACTTGCATATGCACTTGCAATAGGCGGAGCAAGAGCAGGCGTTCTTGAGACAACATTCAGAACAGAGACTGAAACTGACCTCTTCGGTGAGCAGGCAGTTCTTTGCGGTGGCGTATGTGCACTTATGCAGGCAGGTTTTGAAACATTGGTTGAAGCAGGTTACGATCCAAGAAATGCATACTTTGAATGTATCCACGAGATGAAGCTCATCGTAGACCTTATCTATCAGTCCGGCTTTGCAGGAATGAGATATTCAATTTCAAATACTGCCGAATACGGTGATTACATTACAGGTCCCAAGATCATCACAGAGGATACAAAGAAAGCAATGAAGAAGATCCTTTCCGATATTCAGGACGGAAGCTTCGCTAAGGAATTCCTCCTTGACATGTCACCTGCAGGACGTCAGGTTCACTTTAAGGCAATGAGAAAACTTGCTTCCGAGCATCCGGCTGAAAAGATCGGTGAAGAAGTTCGAAAGCTTTACTCTTGGAATAACGAAGACGATAAGTTGATCAATAACTAAGAATTATTGAAGGGGCTTCCAGTAAGCCCCTTTAATTAAAGTTCCTTTATAAAACGCCTAAGGAGAAAAGATATGGGAATGACAATGACTCAAAAGATCCTGGCTGATCATGCCGGATTGCCTTTTGTTGAGGCCGGACAGCTTATTGAAGCGGATCTTGATCTTGTTTTAGGGAACGATATTACCAGTCCCGTTGCTATTAAAGAAATGGAAAAGATGAAGGTTCACGGTGTATTTGACAAAGATAAGATCGCCCTTGTTCCCGATCACTTTGTTCCTAACAAGGACATCAAGTCTGCAGAGCACTGTAAGTGTGTCCGTGAGTTTGCATTAAAGAACGATATCACCAATTACTTTGAAGTAGGTAAGATGGGCATTGAACACGCTCTTTTACCCGAGCAGGGCCTTACCGTAGCAGGAGATGTGATAATCGGTGCGGATTCACATACCTGTACATACGGAGCTCTCGGAGCTTTTTCGACGGGTGTCGGTTCAACCGATATGGCTGCAGGAATGGCTACAGGTAAAGCATGGTTCAAGGTTCCGCAGGCTATCAAGTTTAACATTACCGGAAAGCCTTCAAGATGGGTTTCGGGTAAAGATGTCATTTTGCATATCATCGGTATGATCGGTGTTGATGGAGCTTTATATAAGTCCATGGAATTTACCGGTGAAGGTATCAAGAATCTGAGCATGGATGACCGTTTCACGATCGCCAACATGGCCATTGAAGCCGGCGGAAAAAACGGTATATTCCCCGTTGATGAGTTGACAATCGAGTATCTTAAGGAGAGTACAAAGAGAGAATACAAGGTCTATGAGGCTGATGAAGATGCCGTATATGATGAAGAATATACGATCGATCTTTCTACATTAAAGCCTACGGTTGCATTTCCTCATCTTCCCGAAAATACAAAGACCATCGATGAAATAGATAATATAAAGATCGATCAAGTCGTAATAGGCTCTTGTACGAACGGACGGCTTAATGATATGAGAGTAGCAGCGGAAATCCTCAAGGGTTCATCTGTTGCAAAGGGAGTAAGATGTATAATCATTCCCGCTACCCAGCAGATATACCTTCAGTGTATCGAAGAAGGATTGATAAATACGTTCATTGAGTCGGGCTGCGTTGTATCTACACCGACATGCGGTCCCTGCCTTGGTGGATATATGGGAGTTCTTGCGGAAGGAGAAAGATGTGTTTCTACTACGAACAGGAATTTCGTCGGACGTATGGGTCATGTTAATTCTGAAGTATATCTTGCTTCACCTGCCGTTGCAGCTGCTTCGGCAATAACAGGGTATATCACGGATCCCGAGTCAGTATAGGAGATTAATATGGAAAACGCCAAAGGAAGAGTTTTTAAATACGGAGATAATGTAGATACCGACGTTATCATTCCCGCAAGATATCTTAATTCATCAGATCCCAAGGAACTTGCAACACACTGCATGGAAGACATCGACAAAGAGTTTGTTTCGAAGGTTAATGCAGGCGATATAATCGTTGCCGAAAAGAATTTCGGTTGCGGTTCATCGCGTGAACATGCTCCGATAGCAATAAAGGCAGCCGGGGTTTCATGTGTTATCGCAGAGACATTTGCAAGGATATTTTACAGGAATTCCATTAACATAGGACTTCCCATTATAGAGTGCCCTGAAGCATCTAAAGCTATCAAAGCAGGAGACGAGGTTGAAGTTGATTTTAATACCGGTATTATCACGGATATCACACAGGGAACAACTTTTAAAGGTCAGTCATTCCCTGAATTCATGCAAAAGATAATCGATGCCCAGGGACTTATCAACTACATCAATGAAAAATAAATGGTTTATCGTGATCCCCTCAATAATAGCTATTTTTATTATTGTAGGGGTATCTTCGTTTTATCTGGGAAGGTTTTACAGGGATACAAGACCTGTTATGAAGGTCGGAGAACATGATATAGCATCGGCTGAGTATGATTTTTTTTATTACTCATACAGGATGTATTATCTTTCGGCTTATTCGTCTTTTTTCGAATATATGGGCGTAGATGTAAATCTGCCTATAGATGATCAGATATATGAAGACGGAAAGACTTTCAGGCAAAAATTCACCGAAGAGACCGTTAATCAGATAAAAGAAACATATGCTTTATATGATGAAGGAATAAAAAACGGGTTTGAGTTTGATACAGGCAAGGCGCTTGATTCCTATATGAGCGATGTAAACGCAACCTGTGATGCTGCCAATATGACGGTCGATGAATACTTCAAGCAGGCATACGGTGAAAAAGCACGTCCTTCACTTATAAAAAAATATCTTAAAATGGGTTTTTACAAAGCGGCATATTACGACAGCCTTTGTGAAGGCTCTGATGTATACGAAGTCAATGTTCGTGTAAATGAACTTAAAAAGTCATATCAGGTTACGTATTATTGATGACTAAACGCGGAAAAATCTGTCTTATCGCACTTCTTGTTCTTGAACTTTTTGTGCTCATATATTTTGGATATCAAAAGAAAGGAATGCATTTTGATGAATTCTTTTCTTATTTTAATACCAATGATTCTTTCGGACGTGAAGCCTATGACAGGTCTTGGGTAACTTCCGAAAATATAAAAAAAGACTTTTACGTCCTACCGGGTGAAGGATTTAATTACGGCAGGGTGATAACACTTCAGTCTTATGATGTTCATCCTCCGTTTTATTATATTCTGCTTCATACCGTATGCTCGTTCATGCCCGGTGTTTACAGCATGTGGCAGGGTATAGGACTTAATATCTTACTTGCTTTGCTTATTTTGGTGTTTTTGTACCTTATCATCGATCATTTTGCCAAAGATGAGATTCTTTCATTACTTTCTTTACTTTGTATCATATTAAATCCAGGATTTATCTCAAATGTGATGTTCATAAGGATGTATATGCTCCTTACGCTTTGGTTTGTCATACAGGTTTATGTTCATCTTTTGATGAGCAGTTACGAAGACCTTTCAAAAATGCCGAAAAGATATGTGATCATAAGTGCAGTGGTAACATATCTTGGATTTCTGACACATTATTATTATCTTGTGTTCCTTTTCTTTTTGGAGCTGGGCTTTTTCGCATTCAGATTAAAGAAGATAAAGACTGAATTTATGACAGAGCTTGTTTATTTCGGTTCTTTATTGCTTTCGGGAGTCATGGGAGTCATCACGTTTCCCGCCTGTCTTGGCCAGGTTAATTCAGGATACAGAGGTGTTGAGGTAAAAGGATATCTTACGGATCTTTCGGATCTTGGTGACAGGCTGCGCTTCTTCGGAGGCCTGGTGGGAAGATTTGTTTTAAACGGAATTGGTGTCCTCATTTTCATTTTACTTATCCTTTTTGCCGTAACGGCATATTACAGATCAAAAAGTATAAAGTATGATAAAAAAATGATGGTCGAGTTTTTCTGCTGCGCCGTTATACCCGTACTTGGATTCTTTGTGTTTTCGGCAAAAGGGTCTTTGATCGGAGATGAAGCAATGATGCGCTATCAGCTCCCTGTTTATCCGCTTATAATCTTTATCATTCTTGTAACCGTATATTCCTGCATAAGATTCGGATTTGAGAATAATAAGAAATTATCGGATATTCTCAGGGTGTCGATTGCTTTGATATTTATAATAAGTGATATCTTTTCGCTATTTAAAGGTGAGGTCTTTTACCTTTATCCCGAGCAGGGATCATATAAACAGATCGCTACAGAGCACTCGGAAGAAACATGTATGTACATCTATAATTCCGAGTATAACAAGTATTTTATCTGGTCGGATGCTGACCAGCTCTGGCAATATGACAAGATCTATTTTGCGGATTTTGAAAACAAAGATGAAATCGTTGATCCTGCCATTAATTCAGCCGATAAACTTATAGTCTATATATCAAAGCTTAACGGACAGGATTCACCGGATGAATATATCGATATGATAAAAAGAAGCGACCCGAAGGTCACTTCTTATGAAAAACTCTATGAGACCACATATGCCACGGCATATGAGTTTTATTGATCAGCCCTGAAAAGGTCCGGTAAATGAACCTGCGGGAGATATGGGTTCTTTTCCTGTTAGAAGGTGTGCGCAATCACCCATAGCCTGTATCCTGAAATATGCCTCATCATCCCAGCGCTCCTCACTTGATACTATGGTGAGTGATGTGGGAGGCAAAAAGAATCCGTGTGTTAAAGTCTGAAAAGGAATATTTACCAAATGAGACAGGATGAGCATTGTGACTCCGAGATGACAGAAGAAAAGGAGAACAGGCTCATCATTTTCGTTTTTGTAAGGTGAATTGTTACGGACTTCATGGTTTGGTCCGACAGTCGATATCAGGTTTCTTTTTACGGCTTTATCGTATCTGTAAAAACGTCCTTCCCTTGTGTAACCGTATTGCTTTAAGATGTCGTCAAATCCTTCTGTTACGATGGAATAGTTAGAAGCAACATCAGGGTTTGTCTTCATGCAGGGATAGTTAAGGAATCCGTCCTCGAGATCGAAGTTGCAATCGTATTTTGTCCAGTCACTTGCAACAAAGTCCCAGGGGACACCTGTTCTTCCCGTTAGAGGATGTGTCACATTGTGAGCGTATTCGTGGAGAAAGGGGATGACCTCGGCTTCCATGCCCAGTTCTTTAAGTGAAGGCTCGGCGGTTGCCTTTGCCCTTCCCTGGGGAGAAACATAGCATTTTGTAACATGCCAGTCTTTTATCCTCTTTGAGAGCAAAAGAGCTTCGTTTCTACCTTTTTCCGTTATCGAATCATTAATGTAATCGGGTTCCGCGTGTCTTATAAATATAAGTTTCATGCATTATAATGTATCATAATATGACCGATTATGGTATATTTTCTTTATGGCTAAATACAAAAAAGACATTATCTTAACAGCACTTATCTTATTGTCTTTTCTGGCGTTTTGGCTAATAAGATCTAACGGATCGAAGGCTGATCCAAAGAGCGTAAACATCTACGTTGACGGAGTCCTTTTAAGGGCCGTTGATCTTTCGGTCGATGATGAGTTCAGGATTGAATCAAAGCACGGATATAATGATATCACGGTTAAAGACGGAAAGATCGCGGTGACCGGGTCTGACTGTGACGGCAAAGATTGTGTTAAGACAGGTTATATTTCAGGAAATAACGGGTATATAGCCTGTCTTCCGCACGGACTGCTCATTTCTCCCAAGGGTGATGACAGTGATTCTAAGGGAGGTGTCGATGCATTCGCGTATTAGAAAAAACATCGCATTAATGGGATTGCTGCTTGCCATAGCATTGATCCTTTCGTATGTTGAATCACTTGTCGGCCTTGATCTTTTGGTCCCTGGTGTAAAGCTCGGTCTTTCAAACCTTTCAGTCCTTATGACTATCGTATTTATCGGCATTCCGGAGGCCTTTGTTATCTGTGTTTTGAAGGTCGTCCTTGCGGGATCAATGTTCGGAAATATGTCGATGATGATATACGGGCTTTGCGGATCATTGTTAAGCTTTGGAGTGATGGCGATCCTTGTCAGGATCGGAGGATATCACCTGCCTGTCATTTCGGCAACCGGCGGAGTCTTTCATAATATGGGGCAGATGCTCGTTGCTTTATTTGTTACAAAAGCTTTAAACACGGAATTTATCCTGTTTTATATTCCGGTTTTGATAATCTCCGGATTTATAGCAGGTCTTATAACAGGTATCATCGCCAATCTTATAACACCGGCCTTGAAAAAAGCCGTAAATAAAGGAGATAGCACCTCTTGATTGCACATGTAAACGGAATCCTTGATGATATATATGAAGACAGGGTCGTTGTTGATGTAAACGGTCTTGGCATCAATGTTTTTGTTTCAACAAGAACACTTTCGGAACTTCCCGGTACCGGATCTGAGATAAAACTTTATACTTATACGGCCGTAAGGGAAGATGCTTTTAATCTTTACGGGTTTACATCAAAAGAAGATCTTTTCATCTTCAAAAAACTCATTACCGTAAATGGTGTGGGTCCCAAAGGCGCGATGGGTGTCCTTTCCGTTCTCGGCGCCGAAGAGCTTAAGTATGCGATACTCTCGGGAGATCCGAAGATCATTTCAAGTGCACCAGGAATAGGCAAAAAAACTGCCGAAAGGATCATTCTGGACCTTAAAGACAAGCTTGACTGGGATTCCGGAATGATAAATAAAGAGATCGGCGTTCAAATGAACAAGGGCGCTGTCGGCGCAGTTGATGATCCCATAAAAGCAGATGCTATAAAGGCACTTATGGCACTTGGATATAACTCTAAGGAAGCATCATCGGCCGTTATTAAAACGGATACATCCGGACTTTCGGATGTGGAATCAATATTAAAGGAAGCATTAAAGTACCTTATCTGATATGGAAAAGATAATTCAGACAAAACTTCTTGACGAAGACATCAAACTCGAAGGATCTTTAAGACCCGAAAGATTAAGTGAATACATAGGACAGGACAAGATAAAGGAAAGTCTGTCCGTCTTTATAAATGCCGCAAAGAAAAGGAGCGAGTCGCTTGACCATGTGCTTTTTTACGGGCCTCCCGGTCTTGGTAAAACGACGCTGGCTTCGATCATTGCCAATGAGATGGGTGTAAAAATGAAAGTAACCTCCGGACCCGCTATTGAAAAGCCCGGTGAACTTGCAGCAATACTTAATTCTCTTTCGGAGGGTGATGTTCTTTTTATCGATGAGATCCACAGACTGAACAGACAGGTTGAGGAAGTCCTTTATCCTGCTATGGAAGATTTCTGCATAGATATCATAATGGGTGAAGGTGCATCATCCCGTTCGATGAGACTGCATCTTCCCAAGTTTACGCTCGTTGGAGCCACAACAAGGGCAGGATTGCTTACGGCTCCTTTGCGAGACAGATTCGGTATCATACACAGGCTTGAATATTATTCCGTTGAGGAACTGACTACCATAATCCTTCATTCGGCTAAGGTCCTTGGTGTTCCTATCGTCAAAGAAGGCGCAACCATGATGGCTTTAAGATCAAGGGGAACGCCTCGTATCGCAAACCGTATGCTTAAGCGTGTCAGAGACTATGCTGAAGTTCGCGGAGAAGGCATTATAGATGAAAACGTTACGAATATCGCTCTTGATATGATGGGTGTTGACAAGATCGGGCTTGATAATATCGACCAGGCGATGCTGCTATCGATGATAGAGAAATTTGACGGCGGACCTGTCGGACTTGATACGATAGCTGCCGTGATAGGAGAGGATCCTTCTACCGTAGAAGATGTTAACGAACCCTATCTTTTAAAGATGGGATTTATCAACCGCACGCCCAGAGGACGCGTCGTTACACCGCTTGCTTACGCCCATTTTGGTCTTGAAATTCCGGAATGAGAATTTTATAATTAATCTGATGTTATTTCGGGGGAGATTTTGATGTCGAACAAAACCGATACAGAGGTCATAATCGGGGGACGGGTACTGACACTTTCGGGCTTTGAGTCCGAGGAGTACCTTCAAAAAGTCGCTTCGTACATAAATAACAAAATAGCCGAGTATAACAAGGTGGATTCCTTCAAAAGGCAGCCTTCCGATATGCAGAATATTCTTTTGCAGCTTAATGTTGCAGATGATTATTTTAAAGCAAAGAAGCAGATCGAAGCCCTTCAGGAGGAACTGGCCGGCAAGGATAAAGAGCTTTATAACATAAAGCACGAACTCATTGCTTCTCAGATAAAACTTGAAAATACCGAAAAGACGGTCAAAGGTCTTCAACACGACCTGAACGAATCGGCAAAGAAAATAGTTAAGCTCGAAACAGAGCTCGAAAATTAAGGTGCCCGAAAGGCACCTTTCTTTATAAAGGTCTTTAATGGATAAAGTTGAATTATTATCACCCGTTGGTTCATATGAAGCATTTATCGGTGCAATTAACGCCGGTGCCGATGCTTTTTATCTTTCTTTAAAAAAGTTCGGTGCCAGGGCTTATGCCGACAATTTTACCGTTGAAGAGCTTAACGATGTCATAGACACGGCTCATCTATTTAAAAAGAAGGTCTATCTTACCTTAAACACCCTCATAAAAGAAGAAGAAATGAACGATGTTAAGGATCAACTTTATGAGCCTTACCATCATGGACTTGATGCGGTGATCGTTCAGGATATTGGTCTTGTGCGTTATATTGCACGTGAATTTCCGGATCTTCCCATACATATAAGTACACAGATGTCAGTTACGGAGCATTTTTCATCCGAGGCTCTTAAAAAATACAATGTCAAACGGCTTATACCGGCAAGGGAGCTTTCTTTAAATGAAGTATCTGCCTTAAAAGAAGGATCCGGTATGGAGATCGAGTGCTTTATCCACGGTTCCATGTGTTATTCCTATTCGGGCAAATGCCTTATGAGTTCTTTTCTTGGCGGAAGATCGGGAAACAGGGGCCGGTGCGCCCAGCCCTGCAGGCTTCCTTATTCCGTTGCGGACAAAAAGGAGTGCTATCCTTTGAGCATGGCTGATATGTGCACGGTCGGAATGATCGAAGAACTCATAAATTCAGGCATCGATTCTTTCAAGATCGAAGGCAGGATGAAAAAACCCGTCTATTCTTCCTACGTTACTTCCGTATACAGAAAGTATATAGATAAGTTCTACGACGGCACATATAAGGGTGTTTCTAAAGAAGACCTTGATGAGCTTAAAAAAATGTATATAAGAACTGAAATTGGCGAAGGTTATTACAAAAGAAAGAACGGACCTTCGATGATAACAATGGATTCACCATCCTATAGCGGAAGTGATGATGATCTTGTTAAGAGCTGTGAAGAGCGGTTCTTAAAGAAAAAACCCGTTATCGGCATTTTCATGGAAGTTAAGATACAAAGCGATAAGCCCGTGGTCATAAGTACTTTATGCTACGGGATCGGTTCCGCATATGTAGGACCGGTGCCCGAAAAAGCCCAAAAAGCTCCTTTAAAGAAAGAAGTTATAATAAAACAGATGTCCAAAACCGGAAATACTTTTTTTGTTCCGGAAAAGATAGATGTTTTACTCGATGACGGGTTATTCATGAGCGTAAGTTCTTTAAATGAAATAAGAAGAGCATCGCTTGAAGCATTAAAGACGGAGTTACTTAAATGTCATCAAAGATAAATGTCCTTGTTACAAAAGAAGAACAATTAAATGCTGTCAGCACTATGTCTTATGTTGACAGGATATTTGCAGGGACACATCTAGTGCTTAACAGCGAGGATATCCTTAAAAGATCAGGTAAGAAGATATATCTTGCGCTTCCTTATGTTTTGAGGAAGGAGTATGTTCCGCTTGTTGAAAAACTTGTAAAAAATGATATCTTTTCGGGTATTCTTGTGAGAAACCCTGAGGAGTTTTTTCTTATAAACGATGTTCTAAGCGGCGATGGCTCTAAGGAACTTATACTTGATACGCATCTTTATATCGTAAATTCCGAAGCATTGGAGTTTTATCTTGAAAACACAGCTCTTAAGACAGGCGGATTCTATCATTCCTTTGAATCTTCAAAAAAGGAGATGTCCATAGTAGATGATGCGATCATCAAAAAGGGCATATCGGGAGTTTCTCCTTCATTGGTCATATACGGCAGGATCCCGATGATGATAAGTTCAAACTGTGTAAAAAAGACGACCGGAAGGTGTGATAAGCAGTTTTCATTTGATGTTATAAAGGATAGATACAATACGGATTTTCCCGTTCTTTGCGATTGCGATGTCTGCACGAACATTACCTATAACAGCGTGCCTTTATCATTGCATGAAGATATCTCCAAGCTAAAGGACAAATATGAGGTAAGGCTTGACTTTACCGATGAATCATATGAAGATGTTAAAAGTATCACGGAATATTTTGCAACTTACCACGGAGCGGATAAACCGCCTTATGAGAAGTTTACGACCGGCCATTACAGGCGTGGTATTGAATAAATGAATCTTGAAACATATATAAACGAGTTTTCCAAATATGTGATCTGCCTTATCATGATCCTTTATACCGTTGAATGCTTCTGCGTATTTTTGCATTCGGACGAGGAGAGCAGAAAGGGGCTTTATTTCCGCCAGAACATTCTGATGTTCGCCTTTCATTTTTGCTCTTTTATGGTCATATGCTTTGAAACGGGTAAGGTAGCTTATCTTTTCTTTTATGCTATTCAGCAGGTCATTCTTTACATGGCTGTAGCCCTGTATAAATGGCTCTACCCCAAGACCAACCGTCTTATAGTAAACAATCTGTGCATGATGCTCAGTATTTCTTTTGTATTCCTGACAAGACTTGATTATTCAAAAGCCGTTAAGCAGTTTATCATTGGTTCGACATCTTTGGTAATAGCGCTTATAATTCCGTTCTTTATCAGAAGTCTAAAACTCCTTAAAAATCTTAAATGGATCTATGCGATAAGCGGAATCTTTCTTTTGGGACTTGTTTATGTTCTGGGAACGATCACTTACGGAAGTAAGATATCTTACTCTATCGGAGGATTATCATTCCAGCCTGCCGAGTTTGTAAAACTTATTTTTGTATTTTTTGTTGCAAGTGCCCTGTATCAAAGCTCTACATTCCCGGAGGTATTGTTCTCCGCAATCATTGCTGCGGCTCATGTCGGTATACAGGTTCTTAATAAAGACCTTGGTTCTGCTTTGATCTTCTTTATCATATATCTTTTTATGGTATATATTGCTACCAAGAATATCTTTTATGTCATTGCCGGAGTGCTCGCAGGATCGGGAGCCGCGGTATTTGCGTATAAATTCTTTGCACATGTCCGCGTGAGGGTTCAGGCTTTTATCGATCCATGGTCGGTTATCGATTCTGCAGGATATCAGATAACACAGTCTCTTTTTGCAATAAGCTCTGCCGGTTTATGGGGACTTGGACTTTTCCAGGGAACGCCTGAGACGATCCCGTTTGTTGAAGTCGACTTTATTTTTTCGGCCATTGCCGAGGAGATGGGCATCATATTCGGAATATGCCTTCTCCTTGTGTGCCTCAGCACATTTATCATGATAATGAAAATATCTGCCGATCTTTCGGATAAGTTCTATCAGCTTATCGCATTCGGACTTGGCATCTGCTATATCTTCCAGGTGTTCCTGACAGTCGGCGGCGGCACGAAGTTTATACCACTTACCGGAGTTACGCTTCCTTTGGTAAGTTACGGCGGTTCATCAATGCTTACGACACTTGTGATGTTCGCCATCATAGAAGGTCTTTATATGATCCGTGAAGATGAGGAGCTTGAAAAGAAAAAGCGCCTTGAACTTAAGCGCCAGAAAAAGGAAAAGAGAAGAAGAGAACTTAAAAAACGCCGTGCCGAAGAGGCAAGGAAAGAAAAGATACGCGATATGCAGTCAAAGAATGACCGTTACGCATATGAAGATGACGGTGATGAGATCATCTATGATGAACATTTGGAAGAAGTATACGAAAATGTGCGCTATATCGATCACGCCCGCCGTGAGGAAAAACCTGCCGTATCCGAAAGACGTGAAGATGTCAGGAAGATCGTTAGAACCGGTGATGAAGAAGTAAGAAGACGTTCTGATGATCGAAAAAAGAGTAAAAGACATAAAACCGAAGAAGGACGCAGACGTCCTGAGGAACGAAAAAAGAACGTAAGACATAATCCCGAAGAAAGACCCCGGAGAGAAGTTTACAGAAACAGGCCGGACAGGTATTACGAAGAAGAATACTATGAAGATGAGTATTATGACGATCGCTATTACGAAGACGAATATTATGAAGACGATCGTTACGAACCTGATGAGTATTACGATGATGAAGAATATTACGACAATGAAGAATACTATGACGGTCCGGACTATGATGATTGATCTTATTTGAATTATGAAAGAAAGAAAAGAAAAAAAGAGAAAAAAGAAATTTAATCTGCCCATATTTGTTGTGACGATATTTTTTGCGGCGCTTTTTGTTGCGATGTCTTTTTATATCGTGAACTATTCGATACAGCACAAAATGGATCTTATTTCGAACAGTTACAATACACGTGCCAAGGTCCTTGCCAAAAAGAATATAAGGGGCTCGATATTTGCTTCCGACGGTCAGACCATAGTATCCTCGTATATCGATGATGATGGCAGCGAAGTCAGGGATTATAAGTTCGGAAAACTCTTTTCGCATGTTGTCGGATATTCGATCAACGGACGTATGGGAATCGAGGATAAATACAATTATTATCTTATAAACACTAATGCACCTGTTACCGTTAAAGCACAAAAGGATCAAAAGAAAGAAAAGTATCCTGCGGATGATGTATATACGACGCTCGACGTTGAACTGCAACAGATAGCATCCGATGCACTCGGTGTATATAAGGGGGCTGTCATTGTTACTGAACCGTCTACGGGTAAAGTTCTGGCCATGGTATCCAAGCCTGACTTTGATCCTACGACTATCGCCGAGAACTGGGATTCTTATCTTGAAGATACCGAATCCGGAGTTTTGGTAAACAGGGCTACTCAGGGTCTATATCCTGCAGGCTCCACGTTTAAGATATTGACTTCTATCGAATATATAAAGGAAAATCCCGAATCATATAACAGTTACAGGTATAACTGCTCGGGTTCGTATAAAAAAGGAGAGGATAAGATCAAGTGTTATCACGGAACGGTTCACGGAAGTCTTGATTTTGATATGTCTTTTGCAAAATCATGTAACTCTTCTTTTGCAAATATCGGAATGCAGTTAAACAGGGATAAGTTCAATTCGACTTTAGAGGAGATGTTGTTTAATACCGAACTTCCAACGAATGATTTTGATTGTTCGGTAAGTAAGCTAACAGTATCCGATGATACGTCTGATGCGGATATGATGCAGATTGCCATAGGTCAGGGACCTGTCAGCATTTCAGCCATACATCTTAACATGATAACCTGCGCGATAGCCAACAACGGAAAGCTCATGAAACCTTATGTTGTTGAAAGAGTTGCAAATTGCGAAGGAAAGACCGTTAAGACGTTTAAACCCGAAGAATACGGAAACATAATAGGAGAAGATACTGCACTTGTATTACAGGGCCTTATGGAAACCGTGGTTAAAAAAGGCACCGGAACAAAGCTTAAAAATGATAACTATTATGCTGCGGGAAAAACCGGTTCTGCTGAATACGGTGCGGTTAAAGGCGAATCACATGCCTGGTTTACCGGATATGCCGGATCATATGAAGGCAAAGAAAAAGCAAAGCCTGATATATGCCTTACGATAATAGTAGAAGGAGCCGGGGCAGGCGGTGAGTACGCCGTTCCGATAGCAAAAAGAATATTCGACGCTTATTACGATGTAAGTTATCAATAAAAAAGGAGCCGTTTAGCTCCTTTTAATATTCCCTTTAGTATATTGCCAGTATCTTAAGATCTCGTCTGCTTATAAGATCTATGAACGTATCCGAACTGTCTTTTAACAAAGGACGGCACATTCTGGCCTGATTGATCAAAACGACTTCGGCCTTAACATCGTTGCTCAGCAATACCTGAAGACCGATAAGGTGGTTACCAAGTCTGTAAAGGATCGGTCTCAGGATATTTGAATCGTATTTAATCGTATCATTTTCAAATATTTCGATGATCTGGAAAGGATGCTTTGACTGCCTGTAGGCTCTTGGTGATGTCATTGCTTCATATGCATCGATGATCGAGATCACACGAGCGTATTTATTTATCTGCTCATCGTGAAGACGGCTCGGATAACCGCTTCCGTCAAAACGTTCATGATGAGAAAGAGTAGCCTTTAATATGTTTTCATCGATCGGCTGGTCCTGAAGCATCTGAAAACCGATCATAGTATGTGTTTTAATCTGCGCAAACTCAACGGGAGTGAGCTTGTCAGGCTTCCATATAAGTTCATAGGGAAGTTTTAATTTTCCTATATCATATAGGAAACCGCACTGGATAAGGAGCTCAAGTTCATCGGGCTTTAAACATAACCACTGACCGAAAACACCGGCTATCAAAGCTGAGTTAAAGCAATGCGCATAAGTCATGTTGTCTTCGGTAGGAAGCATATTATAAAGATAATCGAGGATCTTGGCACATTCACGAACGGGCGATGTAAGATCATGATATATCCTCATAAGTTCATCAAGAGGAAGCGATGTCTGACACGCTATGAAATCCTTTATTATACTCTTGTATTCTTCGAGGGAATCTTTATAAGAATTTTCGAAGTTTTTGAAACCGTCGGAAAGACGGATCTTTTCGAAATATGTAACGGCATAATCGATATCTTCCATGACCGTAACAGCCATTATCTTGTGTCGGTTAAGCTTCTGGATCGTATAGTCGGTTACGTGAGTTCCGGCTTTTACGATAACATCACCATTGGCGTTCGTGACGTCATTGGCAATTTCCATATTCGTTTGGAGTGCCATTGTGGCAATGTCTTTCACGTTTATTCCCCTTAAATCAAAAAATTCTATTTCTATACTATAAACATTTACTGGTAAAGTCAATATTTTTACTTTGGAATTCGCACTATATGTGGTATTATTGACAATAAGGAGCCCAAAATGAAGTATTACAGATATCTTTATGTCTCTGACAGCATCAATAATATAGATAAAGTCAAAAAGAATCTGAAGGCACACAAGGGTGTTTTGGGCATATATGTGATCATGCTGAGTTCGGATCCCGACCAGGTTGAGATCATGAACGCCGCATTTTTGCGATTAAACTATTACATAAAACATCCGCCGATCATTGTCGGTATCGCCAAAACTTATGATGAGGCACTTATGCTTGTTAAGGATATGGTGGATGAGAGTCTTTTCAGGACAGGCTCTGCTTCACTGAAAGATTTCCTTAAACTTAAAGCTTCGACAGAAAACTTTTCGTGATCTTATATGCTGGCTGTTTTATTTCTTATATTAAAGATAATCGGTATAGTACTTTTAAGTATCATCGGACTTTTGCTGCTTATAATCTGCGTGCTCCTTTTTGTACCGGTAAGGTATTTTGCCAAGGCTTATAAGAACGATGACGAGAAAGACAATTACTCCGTATGCGCAAAAATCACATGGTTTTTGCATCTTGTAAATGTAAGGTTCATATTACCGGCAGATGAAAAACTGCGGGTGAGGATCGCAGTCTTTAAGATCTTTCCCCGCAAAGAGAAGAACAGTCCTATTGAAAATGCTCCTCAGATAGAGGATAATCATATTGATACGGATAATGATGATAAAGAGCCGGATGTTGAACCGGATAATGAGCCGGAGACAGCCAAAACCGTAGGTGCGCAAGGACATTTGGAAACTGAGGCAGAACCGGAAGAACCCGCAAACGAAGATTTTCCTTATGAGGATCAAAATGGATCCCAAAAGGATAAAAAGAAAAAAGATAAGATAAGTCTCAAGGATCGTTTCACGAGATTTACAGAAGGAATAAAAAAACGTATCGATGACACGAGGATAAAGTTTGAAGATATAAAGAACAATATTGACGGTTATATAGATATTTATAACAGTAATGAGTTCCAATCTTCGTTTGCACTTTGTAAAAAGAAACTTTTGTCGGTTTTAAAGAGCATCCTTCCGAGGAAGATAAAGGGTAACGCGACATTTGGAAAAGAGGATGCACCGGATACGGTCGGAATGGTCTATTCACTGTATTCGGTCCTTTATCCCAAAATCGGTAAGAATCTTGTCCTGACACCGGATTTCACGCGTGATACTCTTTGTGCTGACGTTGTTATAAAAGGAAAGATCAGACTGTGCGTTGTGATCTTTGCAGCTGTAAGGATTTATTTTGACAAGAATGTAAAGAAACTGCTTAAGATGCTTAAGAAGGAGAAATCTAATGGCAGATAATAGTTTTAACAATATGGTTGATTCCCTGATGAAGGGAATGAACTCGGTCGTTTCCACAAAGACTGTTGTCGGTGAACCCACCGTTATCGGTGACACGATAATAGTTCCCCTTGTCGATGTGAGTTTCGGATGTGCATCCGGAGCGAATGTCAATGACAAAAAGAACGGAGCTTGTGGCGGATTCTGGGGAAAGGAATCGCCCAATTCGGTACTCGTTATAAAGAACGGTCAGACGAGACTTGTTAATGTAAAGAACCAGGATACGTTAACCAAGATAATTGATGCCGTTCCTGATCTTGTGGATCGCTTTACGACTCCTAAAGAACAGATGATGGATGACAACGTATCCAAAGATATTGCTTTTCCGGATCTTGATAAGGACAAATAATGGCTACTTACGAGATAAACGAAGAGTCCCAGTTATTTGAAAAGACCCTGGCAAGCGGCAACGCGAATGAACTTAATGAACTCAAAGCTTTTCTCTTTAAGGAAAACATCCGTATCGAGATGGAAAAAAGAGAGCTTGAGGAACTTAAGAAAAAGGTCTTCGAAGACAGGGAGAGGCTCCGCTCGGAGTCTGATGACGTAAATAAAAAGATAGTATCCGAAAGATCAAGGCTCAAACAGGAAGAGATGTTCTTTGAAAAGAAGATGGACATCTTAAAGAACGGATTCGAATCTCTTGAGGCTGATAGACGTGCGCTTGAAAAAGCAAGAAAGCAGTTTGAACAGGACAGGCTTTCGATCTCGGATTCGGTTAGGAGAGTAAAGAACGAAGAAGTGGCGGTTATGCTTTTCCAGGGAGTTACTTCTTTGCTTTCACTAAAGAAACGATATAAGGATCTTTTAAAGATATTCCATCCCGATAATATGGGAGGAGATCACGAGATGGTCCTTACGATAAATCAGATATATGATGATCTTCGAAGGAACTATGAAGATTCAAAGATAATATAAAAAAGTCGCCGTAAGGCGACTTTTTAAATACATATCAATATCAGGAATTAAGCTCTTTCTACGGCTCCTGACTTAAGGCAGTTTGTACAAACGTGCATTCTCTTTGCTCCACCGTTGATAAGGCACTTAACGCTCCTTACGTTAGCGTGGAAAATCCTGTTTGATCTTCTATGAGAATGGCTTACGTTATTTCCGAAATGAACGCCTTTACCGCAAATATCACATTTAGCCATGATAAACCTCCAATCTTAAAAGTAATGCAACATTGTTATATTACCAAAAGGATTATGATAATGCAAGAAGAAATTTTAAGTTTCTTTTTCTTAAATATGATAGTATAATTGTTGCGTTGTATACGATTATCGGAGTATGAAAATGAAAAAAGTGATTTTACCGATTTTGATCGCGGTAGTAGCTCTTGCGGTCATTTTCGGTGTTATAAAGGCAGTAAATAAAAATTCGTCGAAGGATTCCTCGGACAAGAAGGAAACCGTCGAGAGTGAAGATTCGTCAGATTCCAAGGACAAGTCTGAGAATGCAACAGATTCCCCCGATGGAAAGTTTCACAGCAAGGTTTTACCTGATTCAAAGGGACATGCGCCTGAGGGAACCACGTTGGAGGATCTTTTCGGACAGAGGTTTGAGCCTATGGATGAGATATTAAAGTCTGATTTTTTTGATCCCGTGATGCAGTTTGACGATGTTATCCTTCCGATAGACGGAACGGCTACGGTGGGGGATTTGCTGGACATCCTTTCCGAAAGCAGCAATGCCATAAATTATGTATTCTATTCCACCAAGACCGATGGTAATTTTGAACTTGAGGAATTTAGGGATGTAATGAAGGATGTTACTATTTCTGCCTGCAATTCAACCGGTGATTTTGGATTTATCTCTATCAGTATCAGCAATTGGGGATACGCTTCTATCGATTTTAACAACTACACCGATCAGGAACTTAGCGCATTGGATTGTACTGTGAATCAGGTTTTACCCGGAGGTTTAGCTAAAGAAAATATGTTCCTTGGCGGTGGCTTCAGAATGGACGGAGAAGGCATTACGAAAGATGAATTTCTCAAGGAGTATCTGAAGGACTATGAGTTTGGCGGAGAAAAAACCCTTCCGAATGATAAAACTCCCATGCTCAACAGATACTTTACTTGGCCTGATAATAATGAGATCGTGCTTTATATTCCCACGGATCGGACAACTCCTAAAGGGATACGACTTGATCGGACTTATAAGTTCGTATTCGATGAAGAGGATCGTTTCAGTTATTCATCCATTAAATTTGATCCCCATGCTTTCCATTATGCTGAAGAAAATGGTGAAACTGCGGAAGAATAAGAGAGGTATCTTATGAAGAAAAAGACAGTTATGAAATATTCAAAAGAAACCAGTATGAATACCCATCTGGGTTCGGTTTCCATTAATTCCGAAGTTATTGCCCAATACGCAGGTGCAGTAGCTATGGAATGCTTTGGAATAGTCGGAATGGCAGGATTAAATGTTAAAGACGGACTAGTTAAACTTCTTAAACTCGAAGACATCAAAAGAGGCATAACCGTATCCGTTAAGAACAATAAACTTGTCCTTGATTTTCATATTATAGTTGCTTACGGAGTTAATGTTCAGTCAGTATCTGAGAATCTCATAAGTACTGTTAAATATAAGGTAGAAGAATTTACCGGCATCGGTGTTTCTAAGATCAACATCTATGTTGAAGGTGTTAAGGTAATAGATTAGGAGGATGATCGTGGCTAATTCAACTATTGATGCATCGCTGATTGCAAAAATGTTCTTATCGGGCGCCAGAAATCTGGAGGCCAAGAAAGAATGGATAAACGAACTTAATGTTTTCCCTGTTCCTGACGGAGATACGGGAACAAATATGACGATGACCATTATGTCTGCGGCAAAAGACGTTTCGGTCCTTGTTTCCAATAATGATGTAGAGATGAAGTCTCTTTGTAAGGCTATTTCATCCGGATCGTTAAGGGGCGCAAGAGGTAATTCCGGAGTTATACTTTCACAGCTTTTAAGAGGATTCTGCAAATCCATCTCCGATTACAATGAGATCGATATAAAGATGTGTGCCGACGCAACGATCAAGGCTGTTGAAACGGCTTACAAAGCTGTTATGAAACCCAAGGAAGGAACGATCCTTACCGTTGCTAAAGGAATGTCCGACAAGGCTGTTGAACTTGCAGATGAAGGTTGTGATGATTTTGAAAAGTTCATCTCCGATGTTATAGGATACGGTGACGAAGTTCTTGCTAAGACTCCCGATATGCTGCCCGTATTAAAGCAGGCCGGTGTAGTGGATTCCGGCGGACAGGGTCTTATGCAGGTTATGAAAGGCGCTTTTGAAGCCTTCATGGGCAAGGAAGTAGACCTTGATTTTTCAAATACCGATAAGAATAAAGAAGAAAAAGAAGAGCCCGAGCTTAAATATACATACAATGCCGAATTTATCATCAATCTTAACAGGACCTTTAATGTTAAGACTGAGATGGATTTCACGGCTTTCCTCGGTTCCATTGGGGACCAGATAGCCTGTGTTGTAGACGGCGGTATTGTTAAAGTTCATGTAAATACGAACGATCCGGGTCTTGCAGTCCAGAAGGCTCTTATATACGGTGATCTTTCAAGTGTTAAGATCGATAACATGAAACTTGATAATGACTCAACTGCCGAGAACACTGCTTTTTCATCAAATGCACCCAAGAAAAGCGTAATGGAGCATAAAGATGTTGCATTCATAGCAGTTTCGGTTGGCGACGGTATCAATGAGATCTTTAAGAGCCTTGGCGTTGATTATATCATCGAAGGCGGTCAGACCATGAATCCTTCGACAGAGGATATGTTGAATGCCATTGAAAAGGTAAATGCGGATACCATCTATATACTTCCTAATAATAAGAACATTATCATGGCAGCAAACCAGGCCAAGAGCATGACTGAGGATAAGGAGATAATCGTTATCCCCACAAAGACGGTTCCACAGGGTATTACTGCCGTAATAAACTATGTTCCCGGTATGGATCCTTCCGATAATGCGGCCACCATGGAATGCGAGATCAAAAATGTATCGACCGGACAGGTTACATATGCCGTAAGAGATACGGTGATCGATGACATGGAGATCCATCAGGGCGATTACATGGGAATCGGTGACTCCGGAATATTAAGTGTCGGAAGTAACTATATCGATACTGCATTCGACATGATAAAAGCCATTGCGGATGAGGATAAAGAGATAATCAGCATATATTACGGAGACGAGATAACCGAGGAAGAAGCTAACGAGCTTTATGATAAGGTTACTGCCGAGTTCCCGAATATAGATGTTGAACTTCAGTTCGGCGGTCAGCCAATCTATTACTTTATAGTTTCCGCTGAATAAGTTTTGGTTTTCTAAAGGCGGCCACAGGCCGCCTTTTTAAGTCTTATGAAGATATTTGAAGATATCAAAAAGATAAAAGGGATTGGTGATAAGACGGCTGCTTTATTTAACCGTCTTTCTGTCTTTACCGTAGAAGATCTTCTGCATTATTATCCAAGAACCTATGTAAAATATGAAGAACCCGTAAAGATAAAAGATGCCTTGGATGGGGAGACCTGTTCAATGCGTCTTTTTGTAAACGCAGATTTTAAATGGAAAAAAGTAAGGAATCTCAGTATCGGTACGGGATATGCATCTGATGGCGAAAATACCGTGGCCGTTACTTTCTTTAACGTGCCATATCTAAAATCCAAAATGGTTAAAGGGGCCCGCTATATCTTCAGATCCAAGCTGATCATTGAAAACGGAAGATACAAGCTTGAACAGCCTTCCGTTTATACTGAGGCCGAATATGAAGATCTTATGCAGTCCCTTATGCCTGTATATCCGCTCACAAAGGGACTTTCAAACAAGACCGTTCAAAAAAGCGTTGAAAGATGCATAGAGGACGAGAATTATCCTTCCATGTATGAAGAGTATCTTACGGAAGATATAGTTGATTCTTTTTCCCTTATGAGTACTAAAGAAGCGATCAAAATGATGCATTTTCCAAAAGATCCCCTGGATCTTTTAAATGCCAGAAAAAGACTTGCTTTTGATGAACTTATAACGTTTCTTATGATGGTCAGAAGATACGAAAAAGGTTCAAAGAAAAGAGAGCAGAGTTCTTTTGCCATGATCGAATCCGCGCTTCCCGAAAGGCTTATTGAAAAACTTCCCTTTGAACTAACGGATGGTCAAAAGGATGCCTATAATGACGTAAAAGAGGATCTTTGCAGCGGATTTATTATGAACAGGCTTATCCAGGGTGATGTCGGAAGCGGAAAGACGATCGTTGCTTTTCTTGCGATGCTTACTTGTGCCGGGAACGGATACCAGTCCGCGATCATGGTTCCGACCGAGATACTTGCGATCATGCATTTTAATAATCTCAAAAAGATGATCGACGATTATGATCTTCCCGTAAATATCCATCTTTTGACGGGCCATACAAGCGCAAAAGACAGAAAAGAGATATTATCATCGATCAAAGAAAATAAGGGTGATCTTATTGTGGGTACTCATGCGCTTTTTCAGGAAGACGTGGAGTTTAACGATCTTGCTCTTGTAATAACCGATGAGCAGCACAGGTTCGGCGTAAGGCAGCGTCAGTATTTTTCCCAAAAAGGCAATAAACCGCATATCCTTGCAATGAGCGCAACACCTATCCCGAGGACTCTTTCCATAGTCCTATTCAGGGATATGTCTTTGTCTGTCATCGAACATAAACCTTCAAACAGACTGCCCGTTAAAAACTGCGTGGTTGGTACATCATACAGGAATAAAGCATATGAGTTCATAGTATCGGAGATAAGAAAAGGCCATCAGGCCTATATCATCTGTCCGATGGTTGAAATGAATGAAGGCATTGAAAATATTGAAAACGTTACCGATTATGCTTCAATGCTAAAGAGTGTCATGCCCAAAGATATAAGTATCGATATCCTTCACGGAAGGATGAAGGATGATGTAAAGAACAAGGTCATGGAAAACTTTGTAAACAGAAACACGGATATTCTTGTTGCAACTACTGTGGTCGAAGTTGGCGTGGATGTTCCTAATGCCACAGTAATGATGATTGAAAATGCCGAACGTTTCGGTCTTTCGCAGCTTCATCAGCTGCGCGGAAGAATAGGGCGCGGTGATGCACAGTCTTACTGCATTTTCTTAAACTGCCAAAAAAACGGAAAAGATAACGAAAGATTAAATATCCTCAATTCTTCAAACGACGGATTTAAGATTGCCGAAGAAGATCTTAGGTTAAGAGGTTCCGGAGATATTTTCGGTATCAGACAATCGGGCCGGATTAAATTCGATATAGCGGATATTTATGAAGATCACAAGCTGATAGAATCCATCAACGATCTTATTGATGATATATCTGAAAAGGACCCTTCGGGTACCTTGTCTTGCTATATTCCCCTTTATGAACATGTTCGTGATAACGAGCACAAATTTATTGACTTTAATACGATCTGAAAGTAAGATAGTATTGTGTCTGATTCTGCGGACATACACAATATATAGTATATTCACCTCATTTATATGAGAGATTAGGAGTAAGCGGTGAAGATTGCCGTAGCAACCGACTCAAACAGTGGTATTACCAGGAAAGATGCAAAAGAACTAAGTGCTTTTGTACTTCCGATGCCTTTTATCATTGACGGAAATGAATTTTTTGAGGAGATCAATCTTTCTCAGGAGGAATTCTACCAAAAACTCGAAGGTGGAGCTGATGTTCATACTTCCCAGCCTTCGCCCGAGGCACTAAAAAAATTCTGGGATGATATCCTTAAGGATTTTGACTACCTCGTTTATATTCCGATGAGTTCAGGTCTTTCCGGTTCCTGCCAGACTGCATCCATGCTCGCTGAGGATTATGACGGACGTGTTGAGGTCGTTAACAATCAGAGGATCTCAGTTACGCAAAGATCATCAGTCATAGATGCGTTAAGAATGGTATCACTGGGATATGATGCCGCAGGTATCAAAAGGATCCTTGAAGAAGACAGATTTAATTCGTCTATTTATATCATGATAGGTACTCTTGAATACCTTAAAAAGGGCGGAAGACTAACGCCTGCGGTCGCTGCAATAGGAAATCTTCTTAAGATAAAGCCTATTTTACAGATCCAGGGCGAAAAGCTTGATGCTTTTGCGGTTTCAAGAACTGTTTCAGGCGGCAAACAGACCATGATCAATGCCGTTAAAAAGGATTGTATCAACAGATTCGGCGGCCTTGACCCCGATAATGTTGAGATCAACATTGCATATTCACACAATGTTGAAGCCGGAATGGAGTTCCTTTCTGAAATTAAGGCAGCTTTCTCCGGTTTTGATATCTATTCCGCTCCGCTTTCACTTTCGGTCTCGTGCCACATAGGACCGAATTCATTGGCCATTACGGCTACAAAAAAATTAAAGACCAAAGAGGTTTGATAAGTGTCTGAAAAAAATGTTTATGATGCCAGCAGCATAACCGTCCTTGAAGGCCTTGAGGCCGTAAGACGCCGGCCCGGAATGTATATTGGGTCGGTATCGACTAAGGGACTTAACCACCTTGTATATGAGATAGTAGATAATTCCGTCGATGAGCACCTGGCGGGATTTTGTTCTGATATATGGGTAACTTTGGAAAAAGACGGATCGGCTACCGTTGAAGATAACGGTCGTGGAATCCCCGTCGGAATGCATGAAAAAGGAGTAAGTGCTGAAAGACTTGTATTTACGACTTTGCATGCCGGAGGAAAATTCGACGATTCAGCGTATAAGACTTCGGGAGGACTGCACGGTGTAGGTTCTTCCGTTGTTAATGCGCTTTCGACGTATCTTACCGTTCAGATCAAAAACGGTGGGAATCTTTATGAAGATAAGTATGAAAGAGGCGTGCCCGTTACCAAGCTTGATAAAGGACTTCTTGTGCCTGTCGGAAAAGCAAGAGGAACGGGAACCAAGGTCAATTTTCTGCCCGATGATACCATATTTGACAGGACCAGATTTAAAGAAGACGAGATAAAGTCACGTCTGCATGAAACGGCTTATCTTAATCCTACTCTTACAATACATTTTAAGGATCTTAGGAAGGAAGAGCCGGAATCGGTTGATTATAACGAACCTGACGGTATAGTCGGCTTTATCAAGGATATCAATAAAAATACCGAAGCCATTTCCGATGTCATCTATTTTAAGGGAGAATCGGAAGGTATCTCGGTTGAAGGTGCATTCCAGTATATAAATGAGTTCCATGAAAATGTACTCGGTTTTTGTAACAATATATATAATGCCGAAGGCGGAACACATCTTACGGGATTTAAGAGCTCATTTACGAATATAATCAATAACTACGCAAGGGGCCTTAATATCCTTAAGGATAAGGATGTAAACTTTACGGGTACCGATGTGAGAAACGGCATGACTGCCGTGATCTCCATTAAGCATCCTGACCCCCGTTTTGAAGGACAGACCAAGACAAAGCTTGATAACCAGGATGCCACAAAGGTAGTATCTAAGATCACCTCGGATGAGCTTACAAGATATTTTGACCGTAATCTTGAAGCTTTAAAGAACATAATAAGCTGTGCCGAAAAAGCGGCCAAGATAAGAAAGACCGAAGAAAAAGCAAAGACAAACATGCTTTCAAAGCAGAAGTACAGCTTTGATTCAAACGGAAAGCTTGCAAACTGTGAATCAAGGGATGCTTCTAAGTGCGAGATATTTATCGTCGAGGGAGATTCAGCCGGAGGTTCCGCAAAGACCGCGCGTAACAGGATGTATCAGGCCATTCTTCCCATTCGAGGAAAGATCCTTAATGTAGAAAAAGCTTCCATCGATAAGGTACTTGCTAATGCCGAGATCAAGACCATGATCAATGCTTTCGGATGCGGCTTTTCGGAAGGTTACGGAAATGATTTTGATATTACAAAGCTTCGGTATAACAAGATAATCATAATGGCCGATGCCGATGTGGACGGTGCGCATATCGCCACATTGCTTCTTACGCTGTTTTATCGTTTCATGCCCGAACTTATATATGAAGGGCATGTGTATATCGCCATGCCCCCGCTTTATAAAGCAATGCCGTCAAAGGGTGAGGAGGAATACCTCTATGACGATAAGGCCCTTGAGGAATACCGTAAAACACATAAGGGACCTTTTACGCTTCAAAGATATAAGGGTCTTGGAGAAATGGATGCCGAGCAGCTTTGGGAAACAACACTTGATCCTGAAAACAGGATCTTAAAGCTGGTCGAGATCGAGGATGCGAGAATGGCTTCCGAAGTTACTGCGATGCTTATGGGCACTGAGGTTCCTCCCAGAAAAGCGTTTATTTACGATCATGCGAATGAAGCTGTTCTGGATGTATAAAAGGTAGTTGGAAATGAAAAAGAGTAAGGAATTTACTGAAAATATAATAAAGACCGAGTATTCCGAAGTCATGCAAAGGTCTTATATAGACTATGCGATGTCGGTAATAATCTCAAGAGCTCTTCCGGATGCAAGAGACGGATTAAAACCCGTTCAGCGAAGAGTTCTTTATGATATGCATGAACTCGGCATAAAGTTTGACAAACCCTACAGGAAATCGGCTCGTATCGTCGGCGATACGATGGGTAAATATCACCCTCACGGTGACAGCTCAATCTATGAAGCGCTCGTAGTCATGAGCCAGGATTTTAAAAAGGGTGTGCCACTTGTCGACGGACACGGTAACTTCGGTAATATCGAAGGAGACGGAGCTGCTGCCATGAGGTATACGGAAGCAAGGCTCCAGGAGATCACTCAGAGTGCGTTTTTATCTGATCTTGATAAGGACGTTGTTGATTTTATCCCGAATTTTGATGAGACTGAAAAGGAACCCTCGGTTCTTCCTGTAAAATTCCCAAACCTTTTGGTAAACGGATCGGATGGTATTGCCGTTGGAATGGCTACATCTATCCCTCCTCATAACCTCGGAGAAGTCATAGAAGCCACCAAGGCATATATGAATAACGAAGATATCTCAAATGCCCAGCTTTTGAGATATGTTAAAGGACCTGACTTCCCGACCGGGGGTATCGTTACCAACAAAGACGAATTAAAAGAAATATATGAGACCGGACAGGGTAAGATAAAGGTAAGAGGAAAGGTTGAAATAGAACCACAAAAGGGCGGAAAGACAAATGTAGTCATTTCTGAGATCCCTTATCCTATGATCGGTGCAAATATCTCAAAGTTCTTATCCGATATAGCATCGCTTGCCGAGTCAAAAAAGACTCAGGATATAGTCGATATCACTAACCAGTCTTCAAAAGAAGGCATAAGGATAGTCATAGAACTTCGTAAGGATGCCGATGTCGATAATTTTGTGAACATGCTTTACAAAAAGACAAGGCTTGAAGATACTTTCGGCGTAAATATGCTCGCCATAGCAAACGGCAAGCCAGAGATCATGTCTTTAAAGCAGATCATCGCACATAACGTCGAGTTTCAGTTTGAAGTCACAAGACGTAAATATACGACTCTTCTTGAAAAAGAGACCGAAAAGAAAGAGATTCAGGAAGGCCTTATTAAAGCGTGCAATGTCATCGATCTTGTCATTGAGATCTTAAGGGGTTCAAAGGACCGCGCGATGGCCAAAGCATGTCTTGTAGAAGGCGTTGTTGACGGGATAAAGTTCAAATCCAAAGAATCAAAGATCATGGCTTCACAGCTTAAGTTTACCGAAAAACAGGCCAACGCGATCCTTGAGATGAGGTTATACAAACTGATCGGACTTGAACTTGAAGCTTTGATAAACGAACACGAGGACACTCTTGCCAATATCTTCAAATACGAGGATATCCTTGATCGCAGAGATTCCATGGCAATGGTTATCATAAATGAGCTTGATGATCTTAAGAACCGTTTTGCTAAAAAGAGAAAAACGGTCATCGATAATGTTGAAGAAGCCGTATTTGTTGAAAACCAGATCGAGGAGATGGATGTTGTCTTCCTTATGGACCGCTTCGGATATGCAAAGACCATCGATGTTCCCACTCTTGAGAGAAACTACGAATCCGCAATTGCGGAGTACAGATATATCGTTAATTGTAAGAACACCGGAAAGATATGCATATTTACGAATACCGGTGACATGCATACGGTAAAGGTCATGGATCTTCCTTTTGGAAAATTTAAAGATAAGGGTGTTCCGATCGATAATGTCAGCAATTTTAACACCGAAAAGGAATATGTCGTTTCCTGTGAGTCACAGAGCCGTCTTAACCTCTTCAAACTCATCTTTGTCACTAAAAAATCCATGATGAAGGTTGTCGACGGAGGAGAGTTTGATGTTACGAGACGTACTATAAGTGCTACCAAACTCCTTGATGATGACGAAGTCATTTCCGTAAGTGCTCTTACGGATCAGAAACAGATAGTATTAAAGACCAAAGATGGATATTTTATCCGTTTCGGAATAGAAGAGATACCCGATAAGAAAAAGACCGCAGTCGGTGTCCGCGGTATGAAGCTTGGATTAAAGGATGATGTGGAATCGGCATTCTACCTTACAACATCCGCCGAGCCCGTTGTGACTATCGATGAAAAGCCGTTCGACCTTTATCGCGTAAAACTTTCAAGACGAGACGGTAAAGGAACGAAGATAAGGCTTTGATATGAGAGTTATTGCCGGAAAATGCCGCTCTTTGCCTTTAAAAACGCCAAAGGGATCAAACACAAGGCCCACACAGGATCGTATAAAAGAAACACTCTTTAACATGGTAAACACCGATATACCGGGAGCGGTCTTTGTGGATCTTTTTGCCGGTAGCGGGCAGATAGGGATCGAAGCGTTGTCCCGAGGTGCGAAAAAGTGTTATTTCTTTGATAAGAGCAGCGAAGCGGCAGATTGTATAAACAGTAATATCCGATTTACACATCTTTCTGAAAGCGCAAAAGTTTTTAAGGGAGATGTGTTTTCGTTACTTGACATGATAAATGAAGATCATGTAGATATCATCTTTATTGATCCGCCCTATGAAGAGGGACTCGAGAACCGGCTCTTTGCGGAATTGTCAAAAAAGAGATATATTGATAGTGACACCCTGATCATTTTGGAGGCCTCATTGAAAAATGAGATATCCATACCGGGGTTTGAGGTTACTAAGGTCAAGGAATATAAGACCAATAAACATGTATTTATCAGGAGAGCCATATGAAGAAAGCTGTTTATCCGGGGAGCTTTGATCCTGTTACCTTTGGACATCTTGATGTCATCAAACGTGCAGCATCGATGTTCGATCATCTGACCGTCAGCGTTTTGGACAATAAACGTAAGCAAGCATTGTTTTCGGTAGATGAACGTGTTAAAATGTTGAAAGAAGCGCTCAAGGACCTTAATAATGTTGAGGTTGAATCCTTCAGCGGTTTGCTTGTCGATTATTGCAGATCAAATGATATTCATGTTATAGTTAGAGGACTTCGTGCCATAACAGACTTTGAATACGAGTTGCAGAATGCACAGACAAACAGATTGATCTCTAACGGTGAGGTTGATACGGTCTTTCTGACGACCAGCCTCGAATATGCATATTTAAGTTCGAGTGCCGTTAAGGAGATAGCATGTTTCAAGGGGGATGTTTCTCCCTGTGTTCCTGCGTTTGTGGCAGAAGCTGTGTACGATAAGTATAAAGACTCTGACCGGGGGTTATTATGAGTAATATTATTGAACAACTGATCGATGATATCATTGAGTACCTGGATAACTGTAAATATCAGGCACTTTCTAATACCAAGATCGTGGTAAACAAAGAGGAGATAGACGAACTCCTTCGTGAGCTTCGAAACAAGACTCCCCAGGAACTTCAAAAATACCAGAAAGTTGTTTCAAACCGTGAAGCGATCATAAAGGATGCCAAAGCAAGAGCACAGGCTCTTATTGATGATGCGGCTCAGAGAACATCCGAGATGCTTTCTCAGAATGCCATCATGCAACAGGCATACCAGCAGGCTGACGAAGTCGTTAAAAGCGCTTATATACAGGCACAGGAGATCCTTACCAACGCAACATACGAAGCCAATAACGTAAGATCTGCCGCTGTCGAGTATATGGACAGCATGCTTTCAAACTATGAAAACATTGTATCCCAGACCATGCGGCTTACGCAGTCTACATATGAGAATTTCTATACACACCTTGCCCAGTATCACGACACAGTAGTTTCAAACCGAATGGAACTTAATCCTCCACAGGTTCCCGAGGATACGGCTAATCTTCAGGGCGAATACGGTGAAATGGACGAGCAGGAAATGCAGATGGATGAAACCGGTGAAATGATGGTGCCCAATCCGCCTGCAGCCGAACAGGAATTACAAAGACAAAGCATTCCAAAGCCTGCATCCGGTTCTTTTTCACAGGCTCCCGGAACTTCGGACGATCTTAAACTCGATCTTTTATCTTAGATCATATATTCACCGGCTTATTGCCGGTGAAATTTATATAGGGAGAAATATATGGCGTATGTTATAGTTCTCGATCCGGGTCATGGCGGAGACCAGGACGGCGGAACATTTAATTCTTACATTGAAAAGAACATGACTCTTGCTGTTGCAAAAGCCATGAAGACATATCTTGAAAATTTTGAAGGCGTGACTGTCTATTTGACAAGAGAAGATGACAGGGCCATGACCATTCAGGATAGACTTGATTTTGCAAAGGCTGTAAATGCCGATTATTTCATATCATTACACTTTAATCTTTCGTCTTTGCATACTTTATACGGCTCCGAAGTCTGGATCCCGTCAAAGAGTTCATATTATAACAAAATGTACGGATTTGCCGACAATGTCATGCAGAACTTTGACGCCATGGGGCTTTATAACCGCGGCATAAAGACAAGACTTGGCAAAAACGGTGATTATTACGGTGTTATAAGGATCGGTACCGAATACGGTATACCGTCCTGCATCATCGAACACTGCCATATGGATAATGCAAGGGACACCTTTGCTATCCCTGTTAATGAAAAAGGTGCCTTTAATTCTGCTTTGGCCAATTTTGGAGTTAAAGACGGAGAAGCACTTGCCAAATTCCTTAAGCTTAAGTCAACATCTTTGGGAATTGATTATTCCAATTACCAGTCTTCACAATATAAGACCAAGAAATCGATCGTGGCTCCCGATGAGACGGAACCCGATGTTAACGAGATATCGCTTGTTTCGACCGATGCCGCAAAAGGAAAGGTTACGATCAATATGCATGCCGTTGATAAGGACAGCTTCATCCTTTATTACATGGTAAGCCTTGACGGTGGAAATACCTTTGCAACTCTTAAAGACTGGCCGAGATCATCATGGAACAAATCTCTTGATGATTTTGCGATAACCCTTGATGTTCCGCGCGGCAAAGAATTAAATATCGTTACGGGTGCTGTTAACAGTTTTGACAAGATCACATTGAGTAATGTACTTAACGTAAAAGCTTTAAGTCTTACGGTTGATTCAAAGACCACGGGTGATAATAATGTTGAAAGCATCGATGTTAAGAGCATTACCGAGGCAGTTGAGGATATCTCGTCAAGACAGGTTGAAACGATCACCTATGACAATATCTTAAACGAAGCACCTTCCAACGCGTTGGGAAAAGCCGGATCCGTATCATTGTTTGCTACCTGTTCGGTTCTTTTGCTTGTATTGATGCTCGCCATAGCCGGCAAAATTTTCCGTAAGAGATGATTTAAATGAACAGATTTGCAGATGATATAAATGCTCCCTCGCTTGACGGCGTCAAAGCCGTGTTTTTTGATCTTGACGGATCGCTCGTCGATTCAATGTGGATATGGGGAGCGATAGATATTGAGTACCTTTCGCAGTTCGGTCTTGAAAAGCCTGATGACCTTCAAAGCAAGATCGAAGGCCAGAGTGTGGTCGAAACCGCTCGCTACTTCCAGGAACGCTTTAACATCAACGATCCCGTTGAAGTAATGATAGACCGGTGGAATGAGATGGCTTTCGATAAATACACCAATGATGTTTTTGTCAAAGAAGGCGGAGTTGAATTCTTAAAGTACTGCTTTGATAAAGGGATAAAACTCGGAGTATGCTCAAGCAACTCAAAGACCCTTCTTTTTCAGGTATTAAAAAAGAGGGGTATTTTTGATTATTTCGATATCATCATTTCGGGAGAAGATGTTGAAAAAGGAAAACCGGATCCCGAGTGTTACCTTAAAGCTGCATCTTTTGTAGGCGTTCGGCCCGAAAACTGTCTGGTCTTTGAAGACCTTGTAAAGGGTATTGATGCCGGAAATGCCGCAGGAATGATCACCTGTGCGGTGGAAGATGAATATTCCGTGCCGCAAAGGGATGAAAAGATAAAAGCCGCCGATCATTACATTACCGATTATTGGTGCATATTAAAGAATTATGGGATCGATCATTAAAAAAGGTGAATTCGGATATTTAAAGAAAAAAAGGATATTGATGATAGCCGTCACGTCTTTTTTGTTTCTCTTAAGTATCGGGATCATCGTAATGGGATACGTTACTACCGGAACAAGGAAAAACCTGCTTACGATAGTAGGAGTCCTTGGCCTTTTGCCTGCAAGTAAATGCCTGGTTACATTGATCATGCTCTTTTTGGCAAAAAGTTGTGATCAGTCTTTATGTGATGAGATAACAAAACTAAACGGGCCGTATATTTCTTTATACGACATGTTCTTTACTTCTTATAAAAAGAATTTTTCCATTTTACATCTTGTTATAATGAATTCCGTCATCATATGTTTGTGTGCTGATGATAAATTCGATCCCGGATCATGCAGGGAACATCTTTTGACCATGCTTAAAAATGTTGGAACCGAAGGCGTTACCGTGTCTTTTGCAAAAGACAGGGACGAATATCTTCTCATGCTCAAAAATCTTTCGGAAAAAAACAGCGATAACGTAAGTTCTGCCAAGGATGCATCCATAAAGAAGCTTCTTTTTGACATTTCACTTTGATAAAGGATTATAACTTGAAACAGTTCCTTGTAACAAATGAAGATGAAGGACAAAGACTGAATAAATACCTGGGCAGGTTATTGCCTAATGCTTCGTCATCTTTCATCTATAAAATGTTAAGAAAAAAGAATATTAAGTTAAATGATTCTCCGGCAACCGGCTCCGAAAAGGTATGCAAGAACGATATCATAAAGATATTTTTTTCGGATGATACTTTTGAAAAGTTTTCAAATACCGAAGATAAAAACATTGATATGTTTTATCAATATGAAAAGGCGTTTAAGGAGCTTAAGGGAATTAAGATCCTTTATGAAGATGATGATCTTATTGCTTTGTATAAGCCCGCCGGGATCCTTTCTCAAAAATCTGTAGAAGATGATCTTACTTTGAATGAATATCTAATAGGATATCTTATATCAAAAGGCATTACGGATAAGGACGCTTTAGTGTCTTTTCGTCCTTCCGTAATGAACAGGCTTGACCGTAACACAAAAGGCATAGTCCTTTGCTCAATAACTCTTAAAGGGTCTCGTGTTTTATCAAAACTAATAAGAGATCAAAAGATAAGGAAGTATTATAGAGCCGTCTGCAAAGGCATTATCGATAAGGATCTTTGTCTTGAGGGATATATCATAAAAAACGAAAAAGACAATACCGTAAGGATAAGCGATAAAAAGCTTCCGGGCTCCTTATATATAAAGACGGATATCCATCCGGTGATGCATTATGATGACAGAACCGAAGTCCTTATAGAACTGCATACCGGAAAGACACATCAGATAAGAGCCCATCTTTCGCATATAGGTCACCCTATTCTGGGAGACCCAAAATACGGAGATCCTGAATTTAACGCTAAATACAAAGCAAGATACCAGGAACTTGAAGCCTGTAAGGTTGTATTTCCGCAGGAATGCGAGATAGAAAGCTTTAAGGAGCTTATCATAAATATCTGATATGAGTACATGGAAGACAAGAGGACTTCGCGGATCATACCTTGAAGACCTTATAAACAAGACAAATGAAAAATATAAGGAAAAGGGCCTTGCGATAGTACAAAAGATCCCCACTCCGATAACGCCCATAAAAATGAGTCCCAAAGGATCACAGATCACATTGGCTTATTTTGACCAGAAAAGTACGGTCGACTATATAGGAGTAGTGCAGGGAGTTCCGATCTGCTTTGATGCCAAGGAATGCAGGGAAGACCGCTTCCCGCTTGCAAACATCCATGAGCATCAAGTGGATTTCATGGAACATTTTGAAAAACAGGGCGGAGTTTCTTTCTTTTTGATATATTTTACGACACGTGATGTCCTTTATTACCTGCCTTTTGACATGTTTAAGTATTTTTGGGACAGAGCTGTTGTCGATAACGGAAGAAAATCGTTCCGTTATGAGGAACTCAATCCGGATTTTATAATAAAACAGAACGAGGGAGTATTTGTTCCTTATCTTGAAGCTCTTAAGAAGGATATCGAAGAGCGCGAAGTTTCGGGATAACGGGACATTTTTGATGTTTGACATATTCGTTTTATTGTGATAGCATGATAACGAATTATCACGTTACTACGCTAAAGCGAATCGGAGGAATATATATGAACAGCGAGATCCATCTGCATACACCCGAAGGCGTAAGAGACCTTTACGGTGAACAATATGAAAAGAAAAAGAAAGTGGAAGATGCCGTATCCTGCGTGCTTTTAAATGAAGGATACAAAGCAGTGGCGACACCTACACTTGAATATTCGGATGTTTTTTCATCAGATATCGGAACCACACCTTCAAAAGAACTTTACAGATTTTATGACGGTGACGGAAATACGCTTGTCCTTAGACCTGATTTCACGCCTTCCATAGCAAGGTGTGCCGCAAAGTACTTCATGGATGAAAAAGATCCACTAAGACTTTGTTATTCGGGAAACGCATTTTCGAATACTTCATCTTTACAGGGAAAACTTAAGGAAGTAACCCAAACCGGTGCAGAGCTTATCAATGACTCTTCAGTAAAAGCTGACGGAGAGATGATCGCTTTATGCATCAATGCTTTAAAGGCCGCAGGTATTGAAAACATAAAGATCACTGTCGGTAATGCGGATTACTACAGGGGTATCTGTAACGAAGCCGGTCTTTCAAAGGCAGTAGAGCATAAGTTAAGAGATCTTATTGCACAGAAGAACATTTATGCTGCCGAGAATTATCTTGATGAGCAGGGTGTTAAGGATAAAGATAAGCTCTTGGGTGTTACCGAGTTTTTCGGAAACAGCGTAGTTTTGAAAAATGCCTTAAGCGGTGCTTCAAACGAAAGGTCCAAAAAAGCACTTGAAAGATTATTGGGCCTTGATGAAGAACTTAATAAACTGGGCCTTGATCATTATATAACCTATGATCTTTCAATGCTCAGCAAATATGACTACTACACGGGAGTCATTTTCAGGGCATATACATACGGCATAGGGGAGCCTATAGCAAAGGGCGGAAGATACGATAATCTGCTTTCTTTTTTCGGAAAAGATGCACCGGCCATTGGTTTTTGCGTTGTCATCGACGATCTTCTTTCAGCATTGGATTATCAGGAAACCGATACAAACGACAAGGATAAAAGATATCTTACGTTTGCACTCGGAAAAGGAAGACTTGCCGGAAAGATTATGGAAATGCTTGAAAAGAACGGCATAACCTGCGAGGAGATGAAGGATAAGGACACAAGAAAGCTTATCTTTGTAAATGAAGAACATAAGCTTAAGTTCTTCCTTGCCAAAGGTCCCGATGTCCCGACTTACGTTGAATACGGAGCAGCCGACATAGGAGTTGTAGGTAAGGATACCATACTTGAAGAAAACAGGGATGTTTTTGAGGTGCTCGATCTTGGATTCGGTAAATGCAGGATGTGCGTATGCGGGCCTCATGAAGCGGGCGAGCTTTTAAAGCATCGTGAGAGGATCAGGGTTGCGACAAAGTACCCGGTCATCGCCAAAGATTATTTCTATAACGTAAAACACCAGACGGTTGATATAATCAAACTGAACGGATCCGTTGAACTCGGTCCCATCGTTGAGCTTTCGGATGTCATAGTCGATATCGTTGAAACCGGTTCAACATTAAGAGAAAACGGACTTGAGGTTCTTGAGGAGATAATGCCGCTTTCTGCAAGGATGATCGTTAACCCCGTATCAATGCAGATGGAAAGTGAAAGGATTAAAAAGATAATATCTGATCTTCGGTCTTTGACTGAATGATCATTAAGGAGAAATAATGAGGATCATAGAACTTACCGAAAATACGAAATGTAATATACTTGAGGATCTGCTTAAAAGAAGTCCCAATTCATATTCCGAATATGAAGAAAAGGTAAAGCAGATAATCGATGCAGTCCGCGAAAATGGTGATGAAGCACTTTTTAAGTTCACAAAGGAATTCGATCATTTTGATCTTAATGCGGATAATATCGAAGTTACAAAAGAAGAGATCGATGAAGCTTTTAAGATCGTCGGAGACGACATGATAAAGGTATTTGAACATGCAGCTTCAAATATAAGATCGTTCCACGAAAAACAGCTGCGGAATACATGGATCGAAACAAGAAAAGACGGTTCAATCCTCGGACAGAGGATAACCGCCATTGAAAATTCCGGTGTATATGTTCCCGGCGGAAAAGCCGCTTATCCAAGCTCCGTGCTAATGAACATTATTCCGGCCAAGACTGCCGGAGTTCCGAATATAATAATGACCACTCCTCCGAATTCGGAAGGCAAGGTAAATCCCGGAACACTGGTATCTGCCAAGATAGCCGGAGTTGACAGGATATTTAAGGCAGGCGGTGCACAGGCTATTGCAGCCATGGCATTCGGAACAAAGAGCATTCCCAAGGTTGATAAGATAACCGGACCCGGAAATATATTTGTTGCTCTTGCCAAAAAGGCATGTTTCGGATTCGTTTCGATCGATTCGATCGCAGGTCCTTCGGAGATACTCGTACTTGCGGATGAATACGCTAATCCCAGATATATAGCGGCAGATCTTCTGTCACAGGCCGAGCATGATGAGATGGCATCTGCTATACTTATAACTACATCAAGAGAACTTGCTGATAAAGTAAGTAAAGAGATCGACGGATTCGTTAAGGATCTTGAAAGATCATCAATCATAACAAAGTCGCTTGATAACTACGGTTATATTCTTGTTGCAAAGGATATGGATGATGCCATAGAGGCAGCAAACTCCATCGCTTCGGAGCACATGGAGATCCTTACGAAAAATCCGTTTGAGACGATGACCAAGATAAAGAACGCCGGAGCGATATTCCTCGGGGAGTATTCGTCTGAACCTCTGGGAGATTATTTTGCAGGTCCCAATCACATACTTCCGACAAACGGAACCGCAAAATTCTTCAGTCCTTTATCCGTTGATGACTTCATCAAAAAGACAAGCATCATAAATTACTCAAGGGATGCGCTTTTTGAAGTTCATGAAGAGATTGAAAAATTTGCTAAATATGAAGGTCTTACGGCACATGCCAATTCGGTTGCGGTAAGATTTGAATAAGGAGGCTTTATGAGAGAAGCTAATATTTCAAGAAAAACAAATGAGACCGATATCACCTGTAAATTGAACCTGGACGGTGAGGGCAAGTATAATATCTCCACAGGTATCGGCTTTTTTGATCACATGCTTGAAAACTTTACTAAACACGGTTTTTTTGACCTTGATCTTTCGATAAAGGGTGACCTTATCGTTGACGGACACCATAGTGTTGAAGATGCGGGTATCGTGCTCGGTACGGCAATAAAGGAAGCCCTTGGAGATAAAAAAGGGATCAAAAGATACGGAAAGAGCCTTTTGCCTATGGATGAATCGCTGGCTTTATGCGCTATTGATCTTTGCGGAAGACCTTATCTTGTTTTTGACTGTGAATTTACAACCGAAAAGATCGGTTATCTTGATACCGAACTTATAAGGGAGTTCTTTTATGCAGTAAGCTACAGCGCGGGTATGAACCTTCACATCAAAATGCTTTACGGATCCAACAATCACCACATAGCTGAATCCGTGTTCAAGGCATTTGCCCGTGCTCTTGATGAAGCCGTATCAAATGAACCCAGAACTGCTGATGTTCTTTCGACGAAAGGAAGTCTTTGATGAATAAAAAAAGGTTTATACCATGCATATATCTTAAAAACCAGGCTGCGGTTAAAGGCTTTAAAGATTATACTTTGGTCAATGCAGATCCCGTTAAGCTTGCTTTTGAGTATTTTGAAAACGGGGCAGATGAACTTATCGTTTTTGATCTTTCGGATGATGATGATTCACATGAAAAAGCCCTCGATTCGATAAAGAGCATTTGTGAAGCGATCGCCATTCCCGTTATCGGTGCCGGCAACGTTAAACGCATGGAAGATATCAAAAAGCTCATCTATGCAGGATGCGCCAAGGCCGCTTTAAATTATTCAAAGTCAGGAAATGTTGAGATAACCAAAGAGGTATCTTTAAAGTTCGGCCGTGATAAGATTGTTGCATGTACCGATGATATCAAAGAGATAACATCAAATGATGCCGTAATAAAAGAATTCGTAAGCGAGATAATCCTGCTTAATGAGCATAATATCAAAGAAGCCATGACGCTTGTAGACTGTTCGATCATAGCATCGCTTCCCGATGCGTCTTTGGATAAGATGATGGAGATCTTAAGGAATGATCAGATAAGCGCGCTTACGGGGCCGGCTGTTAATGATAACAGCAAGGATTATGAGAATATAAAAGATATATGCCGCGCTAACGGTATTGAGGTTTCGATTTTTGAACCATCCGTTAAATGGGAAGACCTGAAAAAGAATTCAGAAGGAATGGTTCCCGTTATCGTGCAGGATTACAAGACGGATCAGATACTCATGCTTGCTTACATGAATGAGGAAGCATACTTAAAGACTTTAAAGACGATGAGAATGACATATTTTTCACGCTCTAGGAATGAACTTTGGATAAAGGGTGAGACATCAGGTCATTACCAGTATCTTAAGGAGATGAGCGCTGACTGTGATCTTGATACGATCCTTGTTAAGGTTCATCAGATAGGGGCTGCCTGTCATACCGGTTCATATTCATGCTTCTTTAATGAGATAATGAAGACTGAATATGACAAGACTAATCCTTATAAAGTATTTGAATCGGTCATGGATGTTATTAAGGATCGAAAGATCCATCCGAAAGAGGGTTCTTACACCAATTATCTTTTTGATAAGGGTATCGATAAGATTCTTAAAAAGGTAGGTGAGGAAGCTACTGAGATAGTCATAGCTGCCAAGAATCCGAATGCCAATGAGATAAAGTACGAGATAGCGGATTTCCTTTATCACATGATGGTACTTATGGCAGAAAAGAATGTCACATGGGAAGATATCACGGAAGAATTGAGTAAACGATGAACAATAACCTTGCTTTATCCGACGATATCCTTATGACGGTTGAAAAACCGGCCCGATACATAGGAAACGAAGTAAACGCTGTCTACAAAGACAAAAACAAGGTGGACATACGCTTTGTCATGTGTTTTCCGGATGTATACGAAATTGGGATGTCACATCTGGGGATACAGATCCTTTATGACATGTTTAATAAGTTCGAGGACACCTGGTGCGAAAGGGTTTATTCACCATGGACTGACCTTGATGCGATAATGAGGAAGGATAAGCTTCCTCTTTTTGCACTTGAGTCACAGGATCCCATTAAGAACTTTGATTTTCTCGGTATCACGCTTCAATATGAGATGTGCTATACCAACATTCTCCAGATCCTCGATCTTTCGGGGATACCCTTGCTTTCAAAAGACAGGACATGGGATGATCCGGTCGTTTTCGGAGGTGGACCCTGTTCGTATAATCCCGAACCCGTTGCTGATTTTTTTGATATTTTTTATATAGGTGAAGGAGAGACCAGATACAGGGAATTCCTTGACATGTATAAAGAAGCCAGAAAAGAAGGCATATCAAGACAGGAATTCCTCATAAGGAGTGCAAAGATACCGGGTATGTATGTGCCCTCGATGTTTGAGATCTCATATAATGAGGACGGTACGGTAAGTTCGATAGATACCAAATATCCCGATATTCCCCCAAAGATAAGAAAAGAACTTGTTACGGATCTTGATAATACATATTATCCGACCGCACCTGTTGTGCCTTATTTAAAGAGTTTTTCCGACAGGATAAACCTAGAGATCCAAAGAGGATGCATAAGAGGATGCCGCTTCTGTCAGGCCGGTGTGCTTTATCGTCCCGTTAGGGAAAAGAGCGTTGACCATCTTTTTAAAACTGCCATTGAATCGCTCAATAATACCGGATATGATGAGATAACCTTAAGTTCTTTAAGTTCTTCGGATTATTCACATCTTGATGAGCTTATCGAAAAGCTGATGGTATATTGCGGGGAAAACATGGTAAATATTTCCCTTCCCTCGTTGAGAATAGATGCGTTTTCGCTTGATATCATGTCAAAGATACAGGATATCAAAAAATCATCGCTCACATTTGCGCCTGAGGCCGGTTCCCAGAGGATGCGAGACATTATAAACAAGAATCTTACCGTTCAGAACATATTAAACGGATGTGAACAGGCGTTTATTGGCGGATGGAATAAGGTTAAGCTCTATTTCATGCTGGGGCTTCCCTTTGAAACCGACGAAGATATAGAAGCGATAGCTGAACTTGCAAATGAGATCGCAGCCTTATATTACGAGACGATCCCGAAGGAAAAAAGAATGGGCAGGGTTCAGATTGTCGTTAGTACTTCATTTTTTGTACCAAAGCCCTTTACTCCTTTCCAATGGGCACCCCAGGATGATAAGGAAGCATTCATTGAAAAGGCTTATAAGACAAGAAAAGCGATAACCTCAGTACTTAATCAAAAATCAATCAAGTACAACTGGCATGAAACGGATACTTCGGTTCTCGAGGGCGTTTTTGCAAGAGGAGACAGAAGGCTTTCGAAGGTCATACTAAAGGCATATGAAAAAGGATGTCTTTATGATGCCTGGTCTGAAACCTACAAACATGATCTTTGGGTTGAATCCTTTAAAGAATGCGGTATTCCTATGGAGTTCTATACAACCCGTCAAAGAAGCGATGATGAGATTTTCCCGTGGGATATGATAGATTGCGGAGTTACTAAGGAATTCCTGTTAAGAGAATGGAAAAAAGCAAAAGAAGGTGTTCCTTCGCCCAATTGTAAAGAAAAATGTAACGGTTGCGGAGCAACCTCATTCGGAGTCGGTATATGCAGGAATCATCTTCAGTAAAATACAGGATAAAGTTTTCCAAAAACGGAGCAATTAAATATATCGGACATCTTGATGTGATGAGATATTTTCAGAAGGTCATAAGAAGATCAGGTCTGCCTGTTAAGTATTCCGAAGGATATTCACCGCATCAGCTGCTTTCATTTGCTTTTCCTTTATCTGTCGGATACACTTCGGACGGCGAATATTTTGATATGGCGCTGACCGATAAAGTCAATGAAGACGAGATAAAAGCAAGGTTAAATGATCATATGGATCAGGGGATCCTTATAGAGAAAGTAAAAGAATTGCCAGAGAAAGCAGGAAACTGCATGTCTTTGGTCTTTGCCGCATCATATAAGATAAGGGTGAAAGAGAAGATAAGCCTTGGTGATGATTTTAAGGAAAAAACCCTTGACTTCCTTAGTCAAGAGACTATCCCGGTCAATAAGCCTAAAAAGAAAGGCGGCGGGTTTGTCAGTATAGATCTTAAAGAATATCTGTATGATTATAAGTTTATTGATGACAGAACTCTTTATATATGTGTTAATGCAGGCTCGGAAACCAATATCAAGCCTTCGTTTGTAATGGAGACGATCCTTGGATCGCAGGGTATGGATATTCCCGAAAACCCTTTTATGATCCACAGAGTAGATATATACGAAAATGTTTCCGAAGATGCAATTGAATTGAGGCCTCTTATCTGATATGGGAAAGATCGTAATTACAGAAATATACGGAAAAACACTGCTTTTTTTATTTGATGATCAGTTTGAGCTAAAAGCCATAAGAGCTTTGGCTTTTTCTGATGTCGACACGGTTTATCTTGGCAGGATAGATGAGATAAACAAGGGACTTAATGCGGCTTTTATTTCCGTAATGAAAAACAAAAAAGTATATGTTTCGCTTGATGAGATAACATTTGCCGGTTTAAAATGCGGTGACAGCGTTCTTGTTCAGATAAAGACGGATGCCTTAAAGTCAAAACTCCCGACCGGATCTTTATCGGTATGCATAGCAGGGGAATACTCCGTAATACATATGGGCGGAAAAGGAATTCACTTTTCAAAGAAACTTTCATCCGCCGAAGTTAATTCGATCACCGATGTATTGGAAAAGAGCGGATTTACTGGTTCCGACGATTACGGGATAGTTGTTAGAACAAATGCTTCTTATCTTGAACCGGGACAGGTTAAAACCCTTACCAACGAGATAGATTCTCTTCTGGAGATCGTATCAAGGATAAAGACAAAGGGCGAAACTTCAAAAGTTCATACCCTTATTTATAAAGACTCCAACAAGGTACTTCACGAGATACTCAAGTTAAATACAGATGAGTTTGACGATATAATCACCGATGACTGTGAGATCTATGATAACTTAAAGGAAGCGGATGTACTTAAGAAAAAGAATCTTAAGCTTTACGCTGACGAAGGTGTATCCTTATCAAATCTTTATTCCTTAAAAACTCATCTTGACCGTGCGCTCGATCCTAAAGTATACCTTGACTGCGGAGGATATCTTTTGATAGAAAATACCGAAGCGTTTACGGTCATAGATGTCAATTCGGGCAAGCTTCCGGGGAAGAATAAAGACAGAGAGTCATATTATGCCAGGGTCAATAAAGAAGCTGCCAAAGAAGTCGCCAGACAGATATCGTTAAGGAATATTTCGGGCATGATACTTGTCGATTTCATCAATATGTCAAAGGATGAAAACAACGATAAACTGATGAATATGTTAAATGACCTTGTATCAAAAGATAAGATCCAAACGAAAGTCATTGACATGACAAAACTCGGAATAGTTGAGATTACACGTAAAAAGGTTGATAATCCGCTTGACAAGATCATTTCACTTTGATATAAATATACGGAATGCCGCTTAGTGGGGCTATAAGTGCGAAAGCCGCCGAAACTAGCGAGTTACTTAAGGGTTTCCTTAAGTGAAAGGAGGTAGACCATATGTACGCAATCATTGCAACAGGTGGAAAACAGTATAAAGTTTCCGAAGGTGACATCATTAAGGTTGAAAAGCTTGATGTACAGGAAGGCGATGCTGTTACCTTTGATTCTGTTGTGGCTATATCTGCTGAAGGCAAGGTAAAGGTAGCAGATGATGTTAAGAATGCTACTGTTTCCGGTAAGTGTCTTTCTCAGGGCCGCGACAAGAAAGTTATTGTATATAAGTACAAGAGAAAGTCCGGTTATCACAAGAAGAACGGACACAGACAGGCATATACGCAGGTTAAGATCGAAAAGATCAATGCATAAGCTGTATGACCAAAGTTACATTTTATGAAAATAACGGACGATACACGGGCTTTAAAGCCGAGGGACATGCAGGTTTTGCCGATAAAGGTTCCGATATAGTGTGTTCGTCAATATCCATTCTCGTAATAAATACAGTTAATTCTCTTGAAGAACTGTGTAACGAAAGAATGGATGTCCGGGAGGATGAAGAAAAAGGCCTGATAAGCATGGATCTTTGCAATACATGGTCAGACGATGCACAGCTCCTTTTAAGATCATTAAAGCTCGGACTTGATCGTATTTCGGAAGAATACGGAAAAAAACACTTAAAGGTAATTACCAAGGAGGTGAACGATAATGTTAAAGCTTAACCTTCAATTTTTCGCTCATAAAAAGGGAATGGGTTCCACAAAGAACGGAAGGGACTCAGAGAGTAAGAGATTGGGAGCCAAGCGTGCTGACGGTCAGTTCGTTAAGGCAGGAAACATTCTTTACAGACAGCGCGGAACAAGGATACATCCCGGTGTGAATGTCGGGATCGGCGGAGATGATACACTTTTCGCCAAGGTAGACGGTGTTCTTAAGTTCGAAAGGGTTGGCAAAGACAGAAAACAGGCTTCTGTTTATCCCGTAGAGAATTAGATTTTTTAAAGGCTCCGGTTTTCCGGAGCCTTTTTTCACAGGTAATCGGCATGTTTAATGACAGAGCAAAAATATACGTAAGATCCGGAAAAGGCGGCGATGGACATGTTTCGTTCAGAAGGGAAAAGTACGTTCCGAACGGCGGTCCGGACGGCGGCGACGGCGGCGACGGCGGAAGTGTATATCTTGAGATAGATGAAGGTATGAATACGCTATCAGACTATCGCCATGTGCGAAAATATAAAGCGCAGGACGGTGAAGACGGTGGAAAGAAAAAGTGCAGAGGTAAAAACGGTGCTGACCTTATCCTTAAGATGCCGGAAGGAACCGTTGTTAAAGAAGCAACCACCGGAAAAGTCATAACGGACCTTTCGGGTGAAAACAGAAGATTTCTGCTCCTTAAAGGAGGAAGAGGCGGAAACGGTAACCAGCATTATGCGACAAGCACGATGCAGGCGCCCAAATATGCCCAGCCCGGAGGAGAAGCAGGAGAACTTGAGCTTTTACTTGAGCTTAAGCTTCTTGCCGACGTCGGACTTGTAGGACTTCCTAATGTCGGAAAATCGACCTTCTTAACTAGAGTTTCAAATGCAAGACCCGAGATTGCAGACTATCATTTTACGACAATAAATCCGCATCTTGGTGTTGTTGATGTAGAAGGTATTGAGCCTTTTGTAATTGCTGATATTCCCGGTCTTATCGAAGGAGCATCAGAAGGTGCGGGACTTGGACATGAGTTCCTTCGCCATATCGAAAGAACAAGAGTCCTTATTCATATTCTTGATGCTTCGGGTATTGAAGGCAGGGATCCCATTGAGGATTTTTATACCATAAACAACGAGCTTGAAAAGTATAATGCCGACATATCCAAAAAGAAGATGGTCATTGCGGCAAATAAGACAGACTGTATCATGCCTGACGGTGAAAACGCCGATGCGCTGCAAAGGATAAAAGATGAGTTTGAGCCCAAGGGAATAAAGGTTTTCCCTATTTGCGCACTTTCATCCGAAGGCCTTATGCCGCTTCTTGGTGAGGTTTCAAAGCTCCTTGAAGAAAACGAGGAAAAGGCAGTCGTATTCGAACAGGAATTCTTCCCCGAATTCATGCTTGGTAATTCGGATGAGCCTTTCAGCGTTAGCATCGATGAAGAAACCGGCGAATTTGTTATAGACGGGCCGAGGATTGAAAAAATGCTCGGATACACTAATCTTGATTCCGAAAAGGGCTTTGTTTTCTTCCAGAATTTCCTTAAGGATAATCTCATCATAGACGAGCTTAAGGGACTTGGCATAAAAGAAGGAGACATCGTCAGAGTCTGCGATATGACTTTTGAGTATTATAATTAAAGAGGGACAGATATGACCAGTAAGGAAAGAGCCGATCTTAAAGGACAGGCAATGAATATTGATCCCGTTTTTCAGATAGGGAAATTATCGATTTCCCCGGAACTTATAAACGCCATTTCCGAATGTCTTGAAAAACGCGAACTTATAAAGATCTCAGTGTTAAAAAACTGCGCTGACGATCCCGGAGAGCTTGCTGTCATTATTTCCGAGCGTACGCACTCCGAGGTTGTACAGGTTATAGGCAAAAAGATAGTTCTTTATAAGAAAAACACAAAAAAGAAGAAAAATGAAAACAGAAAAGATTGAAGAAAAACTTAAAAAGGTTCAGTCTGAAAAGCGTTTCAACCATACAAAGGGTGTTCAGTATACCGCCATATGTCTTGCAATGAGATATGACGAGGATATTGAAAAAGCTTCCCTTGCGGGTCTTTTACATGACAGTGCAAAGCATTTAAGCGATGAAAAGCTGCTTTCGCTTTGCGCTCAGAATCATGTTGATATCACAAAGACCGAAGAGGAAAATCCTTTTTTGCTTCACGGTAAAGTCGGTGCTTTGATCGCCAGAAAAAAGTTCGGGATCGAAGATGAAGACATCCTTAATGCGATCACCAATCATACAACGGGACGCCCGGGCATGAGCATGCTTGAAAAAATCGTCTTTGTTGCCGATTATATCGAGCCGTCAAGAAATACTGCAGCAAATCTTAAGCAGGTTAGAAAGATGGCATTTGAAGATATAGATCTTACGATATGCAAGATAACATCGGATACTTTAAACTATCTGAATAAAAAGAAAGCAGCCATAGATCCGATGACCAGGATCACTCATGATTATTATATGAAAGAGAGTGTAATTAATGGAGAACAATGAATTGAAAGACCTTAAAGAGGCGGTTTTGGGAGTAGCCAAACGTCTTGATGAGAAAAAGGCAAACGATATAAAGATACTTGATATAAGCAATGTTTCTGTTATGGCAGATTATTTTCTTATCACATCGGGAAATAATAAAAACCATATCCAGATGTTGAGCGATGAAGCAGATGCTTTTTTGTCAAAAGCAGGTCTTAAGCTTAAACAGATAGAAGGATATGAAAGCGCAGGCTGGATATTGCTTGATTTCGGAGACATCATAATCCATCTTTTCGATAAGGAAAACAGGCTGTTTTACGATCTTGAAAGGATATGGAAAGATGGAGTGTCTGTTGAGATTTGACATTTTATAATACTTTGTTGTATATTTTTATGAAATTATTCATAGGTTCATTCGAACCTAAAAGGAGGAGAGATTATGAAAAAAGTTTTGAGCATGGTGCTTGTTGCCGCTATGACAATGAGCCTTCTTGCAGGATGCGCTTCAAATGACACTGCATCTGCAAGCACAGACAGTTCTACCACTCAGGCACAGGCTGATTCCGTTGATACTTCAGATACTTCAGCTGATTCAACAGACGGCGCTGCTGCATCAGGAGAGACTTTCAAAATCGGTGGTATCGGACCCATAACAGGTGGTGCTGCCGTATACGGTATCGCAGTTATGAACGCTGCACAGATCGCTGTTGATGAGATCAATGCTGCAGGCGGAATCAACGGTTACCAGGTTGAGTACAATTTCCAGGATGATGAGCTTGACAACGAAAAGTCAGTCAACGCTTACAATAACTTAAAAGACTGGGGTATGCAGATCCTTATGGGTTCAGTTACTTCAGGATGCTGTGTAGCTGTTGCTGCAGAATCTGCTAAGGACAATATGTTCCAGATCACACCTTCAGGTTCTTCAGTTGACTGTATCACAAACCCCAACGTATTCCAGGTTTGCTTTACAGACCCCAACCAGGGAATCGCTGCTGCAGACTATATCAAGGATAATAACGTAGCATCAAAGGTTGCTGTTATTTACGACAGCTCTGATGTATATTCTTCAGGAATCTATGCTAAGTTCGCTGAGGAAGCATCAGCTAAGGGACTTGAGATCGTTTCTGCTGAAGCATTCACGGCTGATAACAAGACAGACTTCTCTGTTCAGCTTCAGAAGGCTCAGGAGAACGGAGCTGACCTTGTGTTCCTTCCCATTTACTACACGGAAGCTTCACTTATCCTTTCACAGGCTGACAAGATGGGATTCGATACAAAGTTCTTCGGATGTGACGGACTTGACGGAATCCTCGGAGTTGAAAACTTCGATGCTTCTTTAGCAGAAGGAGTTATGCTTCTTACACCTTTCGCAGCTGATGCTACAGATGATGCTACCGTTGCATTTGTTACAGAGTACAACAAGAGATTCGGTGAGAATCCCAACCAGTTCGCTGCAGATGCTTACGATGCAATCTATACAATAAAGGCTGTTCTTGAAGCAGGTAATGTTACACCTTCTATGTCAGTTTCAGACATCTGTGAGAGCGCTAAGAGCGGTATGACAAGCGTTTCAATCGACGGACTTACAGGTCTTGCAATGACATGGAGCGCTGACGGTGCCGTTAACAAGGCTCCTAAGGCTATGGAGATAAAGGGCGGAGAGTACAAACTCATCCAGTAATCCGATCTTCAACATAACAAATTTTGATCCAACGGGGGACTCATGATCTGAGTCCCCCTGTTTAATTTTTAAAGTAAAACAAGATTTGCGGTATTTAAGCTAAAAGGGTATAATTAATAAGTTGTTTTTATAGCGTAAAGCATACAAGGAGTTAATATGCGTTTCCTGAATTACTTGATCAACGGTATAAGCCTCGGCTCCGTATATGCCATCATAGCCCTTGGCTACACGATGGTTTACGGTATCGCCAAAATGCTTAATTTTGCTCACGGTGACATTATCATGGTTGGGAGCTACGCCATTTTCTGTCTTATGTCATTAACGGGACTTTCACCCGTCGTCAGCGTCGTGCTTGCAGTACTTATCTGTACAGCCCTTGGTATTACCGTTGAGGCGATAGCATACAGACCGTTAAGAGGAGCAGCTTCACCGCTTGCCGTATTGATCACGGCCATTGGTGTTTCATATTTCCTCCAGAATATGGCATTGCTTATTTTCGGAGCAAATACGAAGCAGTTTACATCAGTTATCAATATGGAGCCCCTTTCTTTATTTGGCGGTTCGGTAACGATAACCGGTGAAACGATAGTCACGATTATAAGTTGTATTCTCATCATGGTGCTTTTGCTTACATTCATAAATAAGACTAAAGCCGGACAGGCTATGCTTGCCGTTTCGGAAGACCAGGGTGCCGCAAAGCTGATGGGTGTTAATGTTAACGGAACGATATCACTTACATTTGCGATCGGTTCAGGTCTTGCTGCCATAGCGGGAATGCTGCTTAGTTCTTCTTATCCGTCGCTTACTCCTTACACCGGATCAATGCCCGGTATCAAAGCATTCGTTGCTGCCGTGTTCGGAGGTATAGGTTCCATCCCGGGAGCTTTTATCGGCGGCATTATACTCGGTATCATAGAGATTCTTTCGAAGGCTTATATTTCATCACAGCTTTCGGATGCGATCGTGTTTATGGTCCTCATTATCGTACTTCTTGTAAGGCCTACGGGATTGCTTGGCAAGAAGATACAGGAAAAGGTATAGGTGAGTGTCATGAACAGGTTTAAGAATAATAAGAAATTCAGAGACAATATAATAACGTATCTGCTTGTCATTGTGATATTTGCCGTGGTTGAATCACTTAAGGCTACGGGACATATCTCAAGCCTTATGAAGGGACTTCTGGTTCCGGTTTGTATCTATATCATATGTGCGATAGCGCTTAACCTTTGCGTAGGTATCCTCGGTGAGCTTTCGCTTGGACATGCGGGATTTATGTGCGTCGGAGCATTTTCCGGAGCATTCTTTTCAAAATGTACCGCTGAGGTTATTACCGTTGCACCCGTAAGGTTTATTCTCGCCATCATAATCGGAGCATTAGTTGCTTCGCTTTTCGGATTCCTTATAGGAATACCGGTATTAAGGTTAAAAGGAGACTATCTTGCAATCGTAACACTTGCCTTCGGTGAGATCATTAAGAACGTTATAAATGTTCTTTATGTCGGCAAAGATTCGGAAGGATTCCATTTTTCTTTAAAGGATATGGTATCGCTTCATCTTAAGGAAGGCGGACAGGTTATCATAAACGGTGCGCAGGGTATAACCGGAACGCCTAACGATTCATCTTTTGAAGCAGGATTTGTGCTTATCATTTTAACGTTGTTCATAGTACTTAATCTCATTGATTCAAGAGACGGAAGAGCGATCATGTCCATAAGGGATAATACGATAGCTTCAGAATCTGTCGGTATCAATGTTACAAGGTATAAACTCATGGCATTTACGATATCAGCCGGTATCGCCGGAGTAGCCGGTGTGTTATATGCACACAACCTTAACAGTCTGATGGCTCAGCCCAAAAACTTCGGATATAACATGTCCATTACCATTTTGCTGTTTGTTGTTCTTGGAGGTATCGGAAATATCAGAGGCTCTATCATATCGGCTGCAGTACTTACGCTGCTTCCCGAGCTGTTAAGAGGTCTTGCGGATTACAGAATGCTCATATATGCGATAGTTTTGATCATTCTTATGATATTTAACTGGTCGCCTGCGATACTTGAACTTCGTAAAAAGTATTCCGTCAGGAATTTTATAAAGAATAAAAAGACTAAGGAGGTGGAGTGATGTCTACAGTACTTGAAGTAAACGACCTGTCCATCTCTTTCGGAGGCTTAAGGGCCGTTGATGGATTTAACATCAAGATTTCGGATGGTCAGCTTTACGGACTTATTGGACCTAACGGTGCCGGAAAGACGACCGTTTTCAATCTTCTTACGGGTGTATATAAGCCCGATGAAGGAAAAATATTCCTTGAAGGAGAAAACATCACCGGAAAGAGCACTATCGAAATCAATAAAGCAGGTATAGCCCGCACATTCCAGAACATCAGACTTTTTAAGAATCTTTCTGTTCTTGATAATGTTAAGGTCGGTCTTCATAACAGATTTACTTATTCTGCGGTTTCCGGCATTTTAAGGCTTCCTTCTTACAGGAAGACCGAAAAAGCCATGGATGAAGAAGCCCTTTCATTATTAAGCGTTTTTGATCTTGATAAGGAAAGCAGCCTGCTTGCTTCAAATCTTCCTTACGGAAAGCAGAGAAAGCTTGAGATTGCACGTGCACTTGCAACTGATCCCAAACTTCTTTTGCTCGATGAGCCTGCAGCGGGAATGAATCCCAACGAGACCAAGGAACTCATGGATACGATCACACTGATAAGGGATAAGTTCAAAAAGACGATCCTTCTTATCGAACATGATATGAAGTTGGTTTCGGGTATTTGTGAGGAACTTACTGTACTTAACTTCGGTTCGGTATTAAGCCAGGGAAAGACTTCCGATGTGTTGAACGATCCTGAAGTTATCAAAGCTTATTTGGGAGATGACTGATATGTCAATGTTAACTATAGAAGGACTAGAAGTCCATTACGGCGTGATAAAAGCCATAAAAGGGGTTTCCTTTCATGTTGAGGAAGGAGAGGTTATAGCGCTCATCGGTGCCAACGGAGCCGGAAAGACAACGATACTTCATACGATCACAGGTCTTATCCCTTCCACCGGAGGAACCGTTACATATAACGGAACAGATATCACGAAGATGAGTGCCCACAAGATAGTACGTCTCGGAATGGCTCATGTTCCCGAAGGAAGAAGGGTTTTTGCCCAGCTTTCGGTATTGCAGAATCTTAAGATGGGTGCTTATACCAGAAAAGACAAAGACGAGATAAACAATAATCTCGATATTGTATTCCAGAGATTCCCGCGTCTTAAAGAACGTCAGAATCAGATATCCGGTACATTATCGGGCGGTGAACAGCAGATGCTTGCCATGGGAAGGGCTCTTATGAGCAATCCTAAGATCATTCTGATGGATGAGCCTTCAATGGGACTTTCTCCGATATTCGTTAATGAGATATTTGATATCATAAATGCGGTTAAAAAAGACGGTACAACAGTGCTTTTGGTTGAACAGAATGCAAAGAAAGCACTTTCGGTTGCCGACAGGGGTTATGTTCTCGAGACCGGAAATATCGTTCTTGAAGGAAAAGCTTCCGATCTTTTGAACAATGAAGATATCAAAAAAGCATATCTTGGAGAATAGGAGGTACTTATGGGAAAGGAAAATATCGTTATCACAGTTTCCAGGATCTACGGTTCGGGCGGACATACGATTGCCCAGATGCTTTCAGAACGGCTCGGAATACCTTATTACGATAAGGACCTTATAAGAATGGCGTCTGATGAAAGCGGTATTAACGAAGCCCTTTTTGCGGATTCCGATGAAAAGGCAAAAACGGGTATATTGTCAAAGCTCATAAAAGATGTTTATAAAGATGACGAAGTGCTTCCGCCTTCATCCAAGGACTATACTTCAGAGAAAAACCTGTTCAATATCCAGGCAAAACTAATAAAAAGACTAGCCGATACTGAAAGCTGTATCATTATCGGAAGATGTGCCGAATATATCTTAAGAGATTATGAGAATGTCCTTTCGGTATTTATCCATGCTCCTTCGGATTACTGTATAGAAACGGCAGCAAGAGTTAAGAATCTTCCTTTCAAGGGACTTGAAGAGTTCATCAATAAAGATAATAAACGTAAGGAAGAGTACCATCTTAAATACACGGGTTCTGCATGGACTGATGCCAGGAACTACGATCTTTGCCTAGACAGTTCTAAACTTGGATTTGACAGATGTGTTGACGAGATAATCGCTTATATGGATGTCCGTTTCAAGAAATGACAAGATGAAACTACAGCAGATATTAAGCTATGTAAGAAGAGCAGTTGACGAATATAACATGATAGAAGAAGGTGACAAAATTGCCATCGGAATATCCGGCGGTAAGGACTCACTTACTTTACTCTATGCTCTTAATTCTTTAAAACGATTTTACCCCAAAAAATTTGATATTCATGCAATTACGGTAGATCTGGGTTTCGGTAATCTGGATCTATTGCCCGTTCAGAGGATATGTGATGAACTGGGTGTTCCTTATACTGTTATAAAGACGGATATCGCCCAGATAGTATTTGATGAAAGAAAAGAGTCTAATCCCTGCTCTTTATGTGCTAAAATGAGAAAGGGAGCATTGAACTACAAGATAAAAGAGCTTGGTATAAATAAAGTTGCTTATGCACACCACAAGGATGATGTGACGGATACGATGATGATGTCCATGATATATGAGGGCAGATTTCATACATTTAATCCTGTAACTTATCTTAACAGGATGGATGTGACGATCATAAGACCGCTCATATACATAAACGAAGCCGACATAAAGGGCTTTATAAGAAGATATGATATCCCCGTAGTTAAAAGTCCCTGTCCTGCAGATAAACACACTAAGCGAGAATATGTAAAACAACTCGTAAATGACATAAACAAAGAAGCCCCAGGCGTTCGAAACAGGATGTTTACGGCCGTAAAGAATTCCAATCTTGAAGGTTGGATCCCCGGTAATGTTTTTGCACCGCCGCTAAATCTTCCGAAGGAAGAATAACGATCATGGAAAATTCAAAGAATTATCATGATGAACAAAATGAATTAAATACTTTAAAAATGAGAGCGGTATTGGATACGCTCCCCTCGTTTTGCAGATCGTTTTTCAGGGGCATAGCAGATTCCACAAGCGCAAGAACAAGACTTGCCTATGCCTATGATATAAGAGTCTTTTTTGAATATATGCACGAGAACAATTCCGAGTGCAAAAAGATCGATATAAAAGACTATCCGATATCCATACTTGATATGATAACAAGGGAAGATATCGAAGAGTATATGGAATATGTTTCCCTATACTTTAAAGACGGTAAGAAATTTACCAATGATGAAAGAGGAAAAAAACGAAAGCTTTCCAGCTTAAAAAGCTTTTATAAATATTTTTACTGCGCCGAAAAGATCTCGACGAATCCCGCCGCTCTTGTTGCACTTCCGAAGATCCATGAAAAAGAGATAATAAGACTTGATGCTGATGAAGTATCTTCATTGCTTGATAATGTCGATGAAGGAAGCCGGTTATCAAAAAAACAGATGCAGTTTCATGAAAAGACAAAGGTAAGAGACCTTGCTTTAATGACACTCCTTTTGGGAACCGGTATAAGAGTATCTGAGTGCGTCGGTCTTGATATCAGTGATGTGGATTTTAAGAATAACGGGATAAAGATAAGACGTAAGGGCGGTTATGAAGCCGTAGTATATTTCGGAAGTGAAGTTGAAGAAGCTCTTTTGGATTATATGGGAGAAAGACATCATATGATACCGGAAAACGGAAGTGAAGATGCTTTGTTTCTTTCCTTACAGAATAAAAGGATATCCGTAAGGGCCGTTGAGAACCTTGTAAAAAAATATGCAAGTACCGTAACGAGCCTTAAAAAGATCACTCCCCATAAATTAAGGAGTACATACGGGACATCCCTTTACAGAGAGACCGGAGATATCTATCTTGTTGCCGATGTTCTTGGACATAAAGACGTAAACACCACAAGAAAACATTATGCGGCTCAGGAAGAAGACAGAAGAAGAAAAGCGGCCAATGCCGTTAAACTAAGAGAAGAATAAAGGAGTTAACATGAAACTAAACATTAACAGAAAATACATAAAGATCGGTTTTGTCGCTTTCCTGGTCATAGTATTTTCTTTGATATTTGCACATTTCCTTAACCAGTTTGATTCCATACCCAAGATCTTTTCAAAGATCATCGGCGTATTGCAGCCTATAATCTTTGGTATCATTTTTGCTTATCTTTTTAATCCCATAGTAAATTTTTTTGAAAGAGAGCTCGTTTTTCCGATCGTTGTTAAAAAGCATGGCAGGATATCTGAAAAATGTCGTAAAGTAACAAGGGTTTTTGCAGTTATCTTTACATTCCTCGTGATTGGTCTTTTGATCTACGGACTGATCTCACTGGTATCTCCGAAACTGACCGAGAGTATCGGTATCCTTATTAATCAGCTTCCGAATTACATCTATTCGCTCGAGCAGATGGTAAACAAATATTCGGAATTTATTGAGGCTAAGTATAATCAGTACGTTACTCCGTTTAATTCCGTGATGACCATGTTTGACATGTCTCCCGAGAAGATGGGTAACTGGTTATCGGAAGTCCTTCCCGAGACAAGAGACTGGCTTACGAATCTTTCGGGCGGATTAAAGAGCATGCTTGTAAGTCTTTGGAATGTTGTCATCGGACTTATAGTCAGTATCTATGTTCTTTTCACAAAGGAAAAGTTTGCCGCACAGGCAAAGAAAATCCTATATGCTTTGTTTAATACCGAAAAAGCCAACAATATCCTTAAAGATACGAGATTTGTATCGGATACCTTTATCGGATTTATAAGCGGAAAGATATTTGATTCGATAATCATTGGAATCCTTTGCTTCATCGGTCTTACGATCATAAAGATACCTTACACGGTACTCATAAGCGTTATAATTGGTATCACAAACATAATTCCGTTCTTTGGACCGTTTATCGGAGCCATTCCGGCTGCGTTTCTTCTTTTGATGATTAATCCGTTCCTTTGCTTAAGATTTATCATATTTATAGTTATCCTTCAGCAGATAGACGGAAACATCATAGGGCCCAAGATCCTTGGAGATTCAACGGGACTTTCAGGCTTCTGGGTTATCTTTGCGATCACCGTATTCGGAGGTCTGTGGAACGTTATCGGTATGTTCATCGGTATCCCGTTCTTTGCGGTTATCTATGCGCTTGTAAAAAGAAAGATCGAAACAAAGCTTGCAGACAAAGATATGCCGACAGAAACAGAATATTATGCACCTGTCAAAAGGATCGATGAAAACGGCGAAGTCGTGGCCCTGGCTGAAGCGGATGATTCATTTTATTTAAGGGAAAACGATGTGTCATTTGATAAAATAAAAGAAAATGCTGCTTCGTTAAAAGAAAAAGCTTCATCGATAGTAAAACGTAAATGCAAGTCAGAGGATAAAACATCAACGGAAGATGATACAACCGAAAAGAAACAAGAAGAATAAGAATGATAAAAAGGCGTTTCCGAAAGGAAGCGCCTTTTAAATGGAATATAAGTATAAAAACAGAAAAACTAGTTCATTAATCTGAACACACCGAAGACCTTCCCTAAAATGGTACAGTCTTTAACGATTATGGGATCCATGCTGTCGTTTTCGGGCTGGAGACGGATGTGGTCTTTTTCTTTGTAGTAGGTCTTAACCGTTGCGCCATCGTCTATAAGAGCGACTACCGTATCACCGTTTTTGGCATCATTGGTGCAGTTGACAAAAATCCGGTCACCGCTGTAGATACCTGCATTTATCATCGAATCACCTTTGACCTTTAAAACGAATGATTCTCCGCGAGGAACCATGTCGGACGGAACAGGGAAGTAGCTTTCAATGTTCTGCTCGGCAAGAATGGGTTCGCCTGCAGCGACACGACCGACAACGGGTAAAGACACCATCTCTGTCCTTACCATCTGGAAATTGTCATCACATATTTCGATGGCCCTGGGCTTTGAGGGATCGCGCTTGATGTAGCCGTTCTTTTCAAGAGTCTCCAAATGAGAATGAACGGAAGATGTTGATTTGAGCCTGACAGCTTCGCAAATCTCGCGAACTGCTGGCGGATAACCGCGTTTTAAGATCTCTTCTTTGATATAATCAAGGATCTGTTGCTGCTTGGTTGTGATCTTGCCTTTAGCCATATTGCCTCCCCTTGTTTGTGTTTGTCATATTATAGCATGATGAAGGATGTAAAAGCAAACATATTTTCGGAAAATATGTTCGGGTTTTTGACAAAACAAGATCAGTTTTGCTATATTTATCATATTAAAGTAAATCGCTTGGAGGCTTTATGGATAATCTGATAAGTTTCTTAAGAATGTTCCTTTCATATCTTCTTGTAGTGGGTGTTTGTGCCCTTATAATTGCTGCTGCGATATTTATAGGTATAAAACTCAGAAAAAGCAAGAATTTAAAGGATGATGCTTTAAATGCCGAAGGAAGCGAAGCAGAAAATTAAATTACTGTATATTCTTGAAGCTTTGCTTAAGAATACGGATGAGCATAATTGTCTTTCAGCATCCGATCTTATTGAAATGCTTGCCGAAAAAGAAGTCTTCGTTGAAAGGAAGACCGTTTTTTCGGATATTGCTACTTTAAAAGAAGCCGGCTATGACATAGGTCTGTCAAAATCAAAAAACGGCGGCGGTTATTATATAGCATCCAGGGAATTTGAACTTCCCGAGCTTAAGATCATAACCGAGGCCATTCTTTCAAGCCGGTATATCACATCCAAAAAATCAAAAGAATTGATATTAAAACTAGAATCACTTGTCGGTCCCTCCGAAAGAAAACAGCTGGAGAGAGAAGTGTTTGTATCAGGCCGTGTTAAATCAGGAAACGAAAGCATTTATTATAATGTTGATATTCTTCATAATGCGATGCTTGATAACAGGCAGATCACATTCGGTTATCTTGACTGGAACATAAATAAAGAAATGGTCCAAAGACGCGGAGGCAAGCTATACAGGGTTTCGCCCTGGGCTCTTACGGTAAATGATGAAAACTATTATCTTGTCGCCTATGATAATGAGCATATGCAGATCAGACATTACCGCGTTGACAAGATGAAAAACATAAAATGCATCGGTAGATCGAAAAGACTGGGGCGGGAAGAATTTGAAAAGTTCGATGTCGGAAAGTACACGACCCAGAATTTCGGAATGTTCAGAGGGGAGATGGATGTAGTTACTATAACGCTTCCCGAGGATAAGATAGGAATCATATTTGACAGGTTCGGGACGGACATCGATGTCCGGAAGATCGGCAAAGGCAGGGTTTCCTGCAGAGTCGGAGTATATGTTTCTAATCAGTTTTTCGGATGGCTCTGCGGATTGGGTGATGAATTCAGGATAACGATGCCGGCCGATATCAAAACACAATATATAGATCATCTTAATTCCATTATCACAAAATGTAGCGAAAAAGAAGGTTGATTTCCAAAGTAACTGCAACACCTAAAGAATAATTGTAAAACAAGGGATTTTTAGTCTGCTTATAGACGGAATATCCCTTGTTTTTTTGAATTTAAAGCTCTATTTTATATTATATTTTTGAAATTTAAGCAGCATTACTAAGCCTTTCGCAAGGCTTTTCAAAGTAAACGCAACAACTTTTTCTGTTGCATTTAGTCTGAAACTATCTTCATAAGAGCAGGAGTTAGATTAATACTATTTGGCTCGACATATTCAATGCCTAAAAGAATCAAAAAATCCTCAGGATATAATTGCTTGGCTATATCATATGGCGAATGTCCAAACAGCTCCTTACGCTTGTAGTTGTTTATGTGATTCATCATGAGATTTATCTGTTCCTGCGAATAAGGCTCCAATGACGTTCCTTTTGGAATTATATATCTTATCAACTCATGATTCTTTTCACATCCGCCTTTTTGCTCTGGATGGTTAGGTTCGCAATAAAATACTTTTGTTCTCTTACCGCCGAACACAGACCTTTCGATACCGTTTATATCTGCAAATTCATGTCCATTATCCGTCAAAATAATGGGAAACATTTGGGCGAACAGGTCTTTGCCAAGGATATCTTCAATCATATCCAACGCTTCTATAACATGTTTAGATGTATGTTCATTAAGGATAATAGCAAGCTGAAGGTGTGATGTAGAAAAGTATAGTGTCAATAAAGCAGCATTATCAGTTTTTGTACCCTCAACACAGTCCATTTGAACAACTGCTGTTTCATGAGTGCCCATATACTTAAGGAAATCCTCATACTTATGTCCGTCTTTTATAACTGTCATAGTATTATAACCGGCAGGACGTTTTCTGCGTTGCCTGCGTTTTACCGCATTGCGGAGGTCAATATTTCTGACATCCAGTTCGCAGTCATTGATTAAACGCCTTAAAGTCGATTCGCAAACAGGAAGGTTATTGGAACTTACGATGTGATAAACAGACTGTCCTTGTTTTATTAAAGGAGAGACGGTTTTGTCTATGTAATCAAGTTGCTCACATGTAAGGTCAAAGCCATTTCTGCTGTTAATCAGAACATCCCGATACTTATCATCTGCTTCTTTACCTTTGTAGATATATTTTGGAAAATGGCAGTTATATATTTTACTGCATCCGTTACAAAGGCTGATTTTTCGTTCTATTTGATAATCACAATAAACTTTTGTATATTCGGAACAGTATTTCTTTGCTTTAGCACAGGTCCGACAGTCTTTTCTGCAGTTCTGAGTGTTCTTTTCGCATACATGATGCATCTTACATTCAAAGAAAAACTCGCAGTCACAGGAATTGCTTTTAGTAATCAATGTATGGTTTTTAATCTCTCTGGATATTGTAGAAGGAGATTTATCAAGGCGTTCTGCGATATATCTTATTGAAAAGCCTTGCTTAAGGTAGGTCTCGATACGGATTCGGTCATCCCGTGTAAGATGTTTGCCTGATGATGGATTTTTACTCATAAATATCCTTTCTATGCATACAAAAAGCACCCACTATGGCTGTCTTTTGGGTGCAATTAATAATCCATCAAAAGGTATTGTATTCCAGTTGAAAATATGCTACTGTATGAATACAGATAAAGATTGATGGTGTTGTAAGGCACCTCTAAGGCATCGGGTTGTTTTTCGAGGACGAACCCGGTGCTTTTTTGTATGCAGTTATTCAATTATATTGTAACGGCAAACAGTTAAATAGCCTATAGAATCATACAATCAAGACTGCATAACGATTATGCGTAAAACGCATATTTGTTGTACAATAAAGCCTGTTGATGTAAAGATATCCAATAAATATGTATGAGGTGAATATCTATTATGAAATATGAACATATATCTGACGAAGCACTGCTAAAACGTATAGGAGATACTATATCCATATACCGTAAGACCAATCAGATAAAACAGGATGAATTTTCCAAAGAAACAGGCATATCGCAGCCTTTGTTAAGCCGATATGAATCGGGCAAGATAAATTTTCCTGTTTTGGCTATAAAGAGTATAAGTGATGCCTATAAGATACCGCTTGTTGAGTTCTTTATAGAACGTGAACGCCCAAGTATCATAGTTAAAGGGTTATATGGATACAGAAAGTCTATAGAGACGGAAATGGATATGTTTTTTGACGAGTTCATCTTAAGACCAGAGAATAAAGATAAAGCTGAAGTATTAAATACTGTAAATATGATGTCAAAAACAGGATTGCTGGATTATGTCGTTATTAAGGATGCTGTGATTGCTCATATTGAAACAGATATAATGCAAAATTCAAATGATTCAAATATGCAAAGACTTCAAGCATATTTTACTCGACTGAAACAGGGTTGACAGCATTGTAAAGTATGGGATACTATTATTATATAAAATCATTTTTTAAAAACTGACAAAGTCAAGGTGTTTCCATAAGGGGAAAATAATAATAGTTTGAAAGAATGGCGGTTGCAAAAGCAGCGGCCAAATTTGCATTATAACAGGCGAAAATGTTATAATATAAGTAGATTATAAACAGTATTTCGAAACACATTCCGCTTTGGAATGATACGAAAAAGCTCGCTGTTATATTACGGCGCAACAAAGAAAAAATGAGGCTCTATATGTTGGTTTAGTTATTTTCCAACAATTATTACATATTTATATGTGATATAACTTTTAACGGAGCGAAAATTTCATACGAATGAGGACATTGCAGTCCCATACTATACAACAAATAGGGATTGCAATAATAATTGCTTTCCCTATTAGCATTCAGTTAGCAAAAAGGAAAGCGAGGTATTATAATTTGAAAAAGAATTATTTAGGACAGGAAATTTCCGGGCGGAAAGAATTTTTAAGCGAGGATTACGGATACTACGATAAAGACGGTAATGAACATGTATATTGGAAGCCAGAAGATGACGATGTAGATAGTGACGGTTTCGACAAGCATAATCAGGAAGAAAATGGAAGTTATATTCAAGATATAGTTTTACCATATGGAAAACTGATATGCAGATATGGAAACATAAGGGGACGTATCACTACTGATTTGGAATCAAAGTACGAAAACTTAAGTCTTCCATATATAAAAGAGTCAGTAGAATATCATGTATATCGGGTTGTTGCTGATGGGCTCAAGGTAAAATGTACCGTTTCAAAAGGGAAGGTTGCTCCGATGTTCGATAGCAACGGCGGAGCAGTTCAGTATAAGCATTATCAAAGTATCGCCAATGAAGTCAACCAAGGAAAACTTGAGGAGGTATTTTTATGACACATTCAAAAGAAGAAATATGTATATCAGCATTAAGCGAAATATGTAAATCAAATTTTGAGTCAGATGAATACAGTCTGCAAGGTCCTAAAGAAAGTGCAGTCTGCATTGAAAAAATAAAAGACGGATGGAGCGTTTACGAAAATGAACGTAATTCTCGTAATGATTCGTTTTTATTTGACAATGTGGTCGAAGCTGCTTTGGATTTTCTAAGAAGATTGTGTGCTGGCATAAACTATAACAGCATTAAAAACAGTTTTTTAGACTTGATTATCGGACAAAGAATCGCTTAAAGCAAAATCGTATGAATCGAAAAAGAGCTTATCCTAATGGATAGGCTCTTTTGTTTTTACCTGAAAATCCCTTCAGACTAACTGCAACACCCATAATCTTTCAAAGTAAATGCAACAAGTGTTGCGTTTAAGTTGAAAAATTACTGTAGCGAAAAAGAATAGGAATTTTATTGACACTCCTTTTTTATATAGTTATACTGAATAAGGACACAATATCTTGTGTCTGATTTTTTCATATTTTACTAAATCTAGAGTCAAGGGAGATGTTTTAGAATGGGAAAAAAGGAATCTTGTGAGGTCAATTACGGAGAAAAGTTTAAACCCACCCGTGATATCAAAGTCATCAAAAAAGACGGTTCACTGGAGAAATTCAATGTCCAGAAAGTCATTGATGCTGTAGGCAAATCAGCATACAGAGCATTGACTAAGTTTACCGATGAAGAAAAAGATCATATCTGTAAATATGTCATCGACAAGGTTGACGAACTCGAAACAGATCAGGTTCCCATTCCCATAATGCATAATATCGTTGAGTCTGCTCTTGAAGAGGTAAAACCGATCGTAGCCAAGTCATACAGGGATTACCGTAACTACAAGCAGGACTTTGTCAGGATGATGGATGATGTTTATAAAAAATCCCAGTCCATCATGTACATTGGGGATAAGGAAAACGCCAATACCGATTCGGCTTTGGTGTCAACGAAAAGATCCCTTATCTTTAACCAGTTCAACAAGGAACTTTACCAGAAATTCTTCATGACTACCGAAGAGATCCAGGCATGCAGGGACGGATATATCTATGTTCATGACATGTCTGCAAGACGTGATACCATGAACTGCTGTCTTTTCAATGTAGCTGAAGTGCTTTCCGGCGGATTTGAGATGGGTAACATCTGGTATAACGAGCCCAAGAGCCTTGATGTTGCTTTTGACGTTATAGGCGATATCGTTTTGTCTGCAGCATCACAGCAATATGGCGGATTTACGGTTCCCGAGGTTGACAAGATTCTTGAGCCCTATGCTGAAAAGACATACAAAAAAGCGACGGAAAAGTATCTTAAACTCGGAATAGATAAAGAAACAGCCGAGGCAGAAGCTTTTGCCGATGTTAAAAGGGAATTTGAACAGGGATTCCAGGGCTGGGAGTATAAGTTCAATACAGTAGCTTCATCAAGAGGAGATTATCCTTTCATAACTGTTACGGCAGGTCTCGGAAAAGGCAGATTTGCCAAGCTTGGAACCATTTGCATGTTAAATGTCCGCAGAAAAGGACAGGGTAAAAAGGAATGCAAGAAACCCGTTCTTTTCCCTAAGATCGTATTCCTTTATGATGAAAACCTTCACGGACCCGGATGTGAGCTTGAGGATGTATTTGAAGCAGGCGTAAGATGCTCTTCAAAGACCATGTACCCTGACTGGCTTTCACTCACCGGAAAAGGTTATATCGCTTCCATGTACAAACAGTATGGAAAAGTCATCTCGCCCATGGGATGCAGAGCGTTCCTTTCTCCCTGGTATGAAAGAGGTGGAATGCATCCTGCCGACGATGATGATACACCGATTTTTGTCGGAAGGTTCAATATCGGTGCGGTATCACTTCATCTGCCCATGATCCTTGCCAAGTCAAGGCAGGAATCAAAGGATTTCTATGAGGTCCTTGATTATTACCTTAACCTTATAAGGCAGCTTCATATCAGAACCTATGCATATCTTGGAGAAATGAGAGCTTCGACCAATCCCCTTGCTTACTGTGAAGGAGGTTTCCTTGGCGGTCATCTTAAGCTTACGGATAAGATTAAGCCTATCTTAAAGACTGCAACAGCCTCATTCGGCATTACCGCATTTAATGAGCTTCAGGAGCTTTATAACGGCAAGAGCCTCGTTGAGGACGGTCAGTTTGCACTTGAAGTACTTGAGCATATCAACAAAAAGATCAACGAATTCAAAGAAGAAGACGGCAATCTTTATGCGATATACGGTACACCCGCAGAGTCTTTGTGCGGACTTCAGGTAAAACAGTTCAGGGCTAAGTACGGTATCATCGAAGGCGTTTCCGACAGGGAATATGTATCAAACTCATTCCATTGTCATGTTACCGAAGACATTACGCCTATCCAGAAGCAGGATCTTGAGTACAGATTCTGGGAGCTTTCAAACGGCGGAAAGATACAGTATGTTAAATATCCCATTGACTACAATGAGGAAGCCATTAAGACTCTGATAAGAAGAGCAATGGATATGGGCTTCTATGAGGGCGTTAACATGTCATTGGCTTATTGCGATGACTGCGGACATCAGGAACTTGAAATGGATGTATGCCCCAAGTGCGGATCAAGGAACCTTACAAAGATCGACAGAATGAACGGATATCTTTCATATTCAAGGGTTCACGGAGATACCAGATTAAATGAAGCTAAGATGGCCGAGATCAAAGAGAGGAAGAGCATGTAGATCATGAGATATCATAATATTACCAAAGATGACATGCTTAACGGCGACGGACTTCGCGTTGTTTTGTGGGTTGCCGGCTGCTCTCATTGTTGCAAGGAATGTCAAAATCCTGTCACCTGGGATCCGGCAGGCGGACTTTTGTTTGATGACGATGCAAAAAAAGAGATCTTTGACCAGCTGGACAAGGATTATATTTCAGGAATAACATTCTCAGGCGGAGATCCTCTTCATGCTGCCAACAGGCTTGATGTACGTAATTTCATGGCGGAGATCAAGAAGAAGTATCCCAATAAGACCATATGGCTTTATACCGGAGATTCGTGGGAGAATATCATGCATTATTCGTGCATGCAGTATGTAGATGTTCTTGTTGACGGCGAATTCGTTGTTGAGTTAAAGGATGTAAAGCTAAGGTGGAAAGGATCATCAAACCAGAGAGTCATCGATGTTCAAAAGACGCTTGAGTCTACGGACCCGGCCACACCCATACTGCATTGTGAGGATTATTAAATGGTTAAGAATATCAGAATAAAGTATTTTACCGACAAGATCGAAAAGCTTACATACATTGACGGAAAGTCCGACTGGATTGACTTAAGAGCTGCAGATGATGTAAAATTAGCGAAAGGTGAGTTTAAACTCATTCCGTTGGGAGTTGCGATGGAACTCCCCGAAGGATATGAGGCTCACATTGTTCCAAGGAGTTCAACCTTCAAGAATTTCGGTATCATTCAGACCAATCATCAGGGAGTCGTTGACTGTTCTTATTGCGGTGATGATGACCAGTGGTTTATGCCGGTCCTTGCCATACGCGATACCGAGATCCATTTAAACGACCGTATCTGCCAGTTCAGGATAATGGAAAACCAGCCGAAGATCGAATTTGAAGAAGTCAAGAGCCTCGACCGGGATAGCAGGGGAGGATTTGGCAGCACCGGTAAGCAGTAAAGGTGATCTATGCTAACAAACAGAAAACTGCTTTTTTTATGTTTTATACAATATATCGTTGTTCTGGGTTATCATTTAATATTCAGCCTTATCAATTGCACTGAGGATCAGACCAAGCAGGTTGCTGTTTGGTCTGTTTGTATGTTATTGGTTCTGGCTGTTTTGTCCCAGATACTGCAAAATAAGATAGAGATCATCATATATATAACCATGTTTTCCGTTATTCTGACGGTTTCTTATGTCGGATACATGCTTCATACTCTTGCCATGGGTATCCTTATATTTTTTATGGCAGGAGTTATCCTCGGTATGTTCTTAAAGCGCAGTTATGTATTTATATGGTGGATATTTTCGACTTTGACGATAATCATCTATGTTCTTTTATTCCCTGCGATAATCCTTGAAATGGTTCCTTCCATATTTATGTATTTCGGATACATCCTCGTTTATATAATCGGTGGGATAAACCTTTATATCATGGTCGGAGCAGCGGAAGACTCTGTTGCTTTCCTTCGCAACAGATCCGAAAACACCGAGAAGGAAAGTGCACTTAAAAACATTTTCTGGGCCAATATCTCAAATGAGATCAGGACTCCCATGAATGTTATAAACGGAATGAGCACTCTTCTTAAGACAGAAAATCTCAATGTCCGTGCCAGAGAATATACGGATCAGATAGAAAATGCTTCGGGCATGCTTCTTAATATCGTCAATGATACGCTTGAACTAGCAAATATCGAGTCCGGGCTTTATAAGCCGCTCGATCTTACGTATGACATCTATGCGGAAGCTCATTATGCTATAATGACTGCTTCATCATATATCACCGACGGAAAGATAAATCTTCTTTACTGTATCAATCCCGAAGTTCCGGTAGCACTTTTCGGAGACGGAAACCTTATAAGAAAGTGCTTTGTTAAATTATTGTATGATACGATAATGTTTTCCGAAAAAGGAGAGATAAGACTTGACATCGATACCGATCATTCGTTGAGTAACGATGAAGAATCATTCCTTGTCATAAATGTATCGGGCTCTGATGCCGATATAAAGGATCAGACTATGGAGGATATTTTTTCCGGATTTGATTCTTCCGAAAGTTCAAGGACGACCGAACAGGAATCGATCGGACTTTCACTTAAGCTTTGTAAAGCAATGATCGAACTCATGGGAGGTAAGATCGAACTTATAAAGAATCCCGAAAAGGGTATCACATTCAGGGTTACGCTTTTACAGGCTATAAGTTCTGAGCAGGAGCTTATAAGGAGACTTGAAAAAAAGAAGAATTCTAAGGGCACGGAATGGATAGCTCCTCATTCAAAGGTTCTGGTAGTTGACGATACACCGACAAACCTTAAACTCATTTCGGGCATGATAAGGCTTCACGGTATCGATCCCGATAATGCCGAAAGCGGACAGCAGTGCATAGCCATGATGGAAAAGACTAAATACGATCTGGTATTCCTTGATTACATGATGCCTGAAATGAACGGTGTCGAAACATTTAAGCAGATCCAGTCGAGGAACAACCAGCCCAATTTTGCCGATGTTCCCATCATTGCGCTCACTTCAAAATCCCTGCAGCGTGACAGAGGAAGATTTTTGGATCTGGGATTCAGTGAGTTTATATCAAAGCCCATTGATGACAGGGATCTTTCAAGCTTGTTGAAAATGTTCCTTATGAAGGACAATGAAAATACAGGAGAATGACAATGGAAAAAATAAGGACAAGATACGCACCTTCACCTACGGGAAAGATGCATGTGGGAAATTTAAGATCGGCTCTTTACGAGTTCCTCATCGCCAAGCATGCCGGCGGTGATTTTATGTTAAGGATTGAAGACACCGATCAGGAAAGATATGTGGAAGGCGCTGTTGATATCATATACAGGACCTTGGAAAAAACAGGTCTTATTCATGATGAAGGCCCCGATAAGGACGGAGGATACGGCCCTTATGTACAGTCTGAAAGAATGAAGACCGGAATTTACATGAAATATGCCAAGGAACTCATTGAAAAAGGTGAGGCATATTATTGCTTCTGCGATAAGGAAAGATTATCCACATTAAAAACTGAAGTTGATGATGAGGGTAAATCCATAACGATCTACGACAAACACTGTCTGTCTTTGAGTAAAGAAGAGGTTGAAGCCAACATTAAAGCGGGAAAGCCTTTTGTAATAAGGCAGAATATCCCCAATGAGGGAACGACCACATTTTCAGATGAATTATACGGTGATATCACTGTTGAAAATGCCGAACTTGATGACATGATCCTCATTAAGTCAGACGGATATCCCACATACAATTTTGCTAATGTCATAGACGATCACACCATGAATATTACTCATGTTGTGCGCGGTAATGAATACCTTTCTTCATCACCCAAATATGTGCGCCTTTATGAGGCTTTCGGATGGAAAGTACCGGTTTATATACACCTTCCGCTCATAACTGATGAAAACCATAAAAAGCTTTCAAAAAGAAGCGGACATGCTTCCTTTGAAGATCTTTTGGAACAGGGATTTATTACTGAGGCCATTGTTAATTATGTGGCACTTTTAGGATGGTCCCCCGAAGATAATAATGAGATCTTTTCGCTTGATGAACTCATCAAGGCTTTTGATTATCACAGGATAAGCAAATCACCCGCCGTGTTTGATATTGTAAAGCTTCGATGGATGAACGGTGAATATTTAAAGAAGATGGATTTCGATAAGTTCTATGAAATGGCAGAGCCTTATCTTAAAGAAGCTCTTACGAAACCGGGACTTGATATAAAACACATAGCGCAGCTTGTAAAAACAAGGATCGAGGTATTCACTGACATAAAAGAGATGGTTGATTTCTTTAATGAACTGCCTTCATACGATATCGAGATGTATGAGCACAAAAAGATGAAATCGACAAAAGAAAGCTCTCTTTCGGTTCTTAAAGAGATGGTTCAGATCTTAAACGATTGGGATGATTATTCAAATGATGCGCTTTATGCAATGCTCACTGATTATGCCTCTAAAAAGGAATTGAAGAACGGTACGATTCTCTGGCCTTTAAGAACGGCTCTTTCGGGAAAACAGATGACACCTGCAGGCGCAACCGAGATACTTGAGATCCTCGGAAAAGATGAATCCGTAGCGCGAATAAAGAAAGGTATAGAATTGCTTGAAAAAGCCCAGTAATATGCAGATGAGGGCGATTTCCCATATAAGGGGTCCGGCACTTGTTGTTGCCGGGCCCGGATCGGGAAAGACCTTCGTTATCGTTTCGAGGATATATGATCTGATATCCTTGCAGAATGTATCACCGGACCGTATTCTGGTCCTTACATTTTCCAAAGCAGCAGCCAATGAAATGAAAGAAAGATTTGAAAACGCCTATTCTGTTCAGGGCGTTAATTTTGGTACGTTTCATGCGGCAGCATACGGTTTTTTAAAAGAATTCGGCATGATACGAGATATTAAACTCATAAATGAAAGTGAAAAGATAAGGATATTAAAAAATTTCATAAAAAATCATGACCTTATAAAGGACCCTGATGATGAAACGATCCTTATGTTCATTGAATATCTTTCAAAAAAGAAAAACTGTCCGAAAGAAGATCCTGTATTTAGGTACAGTGAAGAACTAAGCGATAAATATGATGATATAAAAAGGGTACTTGATGAATACCAGACATTCATAAAAGACGAGGGAATGATAGATTTCGATGACATGATAATAAGATGTATCGATATGTTCAAAAATGACAGTGTCATAAAGGAAAAAGCCCGAATGAGATTTGATCATATAATAATCGATGAGTTTCAGGATATTAACTTTATGCAATACGAGATGATAAAGATCCTCTCGGGAGATAAGAACAATGTTTTTGCGGTAGGGGATGATGACCAGTCTATCTACGGTTTCAGGGGCGCTTCATACGGTATCATGAAGACTTTTCTTGATGATAATCCCGGCATCAAAAGATATACTCTGTCCGAAAATTATAGGAGCAAAAAAAGAATAACCGAATTTGCATCTGCGGTCATAAACTTTAATAAAGACAGGTTTGATAAAGAATTTATTTCGGTTAAAGAAGGTGGTAATGTCAGGCATATACATTTATCATCACACAGGGAGGAAGAGGATGAGCTTGTTAAGATGATAAAAGATCTTAAAGGTGAGGAGCTTAAAGATACTGCAGTAATCTTAAGGACTAACAGGGATGTTGCGCTGTTTTCAGCGGTATTATCTAAAAATGGTATCAGGGTAAAAGAACGATCAGCCAGCATGGCGAATAAAGAAAAAAAGAGTCTTGAAATGCTTGAAGATATCATCTCTTTTTTGAATTTCGTTTATAAAGGTCAAAGGCGATCTGATTTTATAAGGTTTATGAATAAACCGCAAAGATATATACAAAGGGGTGCACTTACAGGTGAAAAGACTGATCTTAAAAAGATAATGGATTATTACAGGAAGAATCATGATATGTTAAGCATGATCATCGATCTTGATAAGACCATAGGATTATGCAGAAGTTTAAGTCCCGATCTTGCAGTTAGTATATTTATGAATAAAATGGGTTACGGATCATATTTAAAGAGCAAATGTAACAGCGGACCGGAATATTCGGATATGATCAACTTAACGGAATCCATAAAGAAAATGATAAGCCGATCATCCGTAACCTATGACTTCAGGGAGATCCTTACAGATATAATCGAAAACAAGCCAACACAAAATAATGACAAAAACAGTATAAATGTGATCACGATGCATTCGTCAAAGGGGCTGGAGTTTAAAAATGTATTCCTTCCTGATGTAAACGAAGGCATTATTCCTGCAAAAAACAGTTCCGGACGTGAACTTGAAGAAGAGTGCAGGCTGCTTTACGTTGCATTAACGAGAGCATCCGATAATCTTATCATCATGACTACTGATGAAAGAAACAGGGATATAAGCAGATATATCAAAAAACAGATCAAACGGCTTTAAATGGTGGTTGTTGATATCTTACTTATTTGATATTCTGTTTATGATGAAAATATAAAACGGAGATTGCCTTATGAGCATGCGTGGTATAGATACTCAGGTCAGAAAAGACAGAAGAAGGATATTTAAAGAGGTCGCTCTTCTAGCTTATGAATCCGAAAACCTGATCGATGATATTGAAGAACTTCCATACAAGATAGTTGATTATGATGAGTCGCCCTTCCAGAGTGTATACAGGGAAAGATCCATAGTAAGAGAAAGAATAAGACTTGCGATGGGACTTTCATTGCGGCCTGAAAATAAGCATTCGCATCTGACGCAGGGCCTTGAAGAATCAAATATAGCCGAAAAATATTATGAACCCCCTCTTATGCAGGTCATACCCTCAGCATGTAATGCATGTCCCGAAAACCAGTACATCGTTACCGATAAATGTATGGGATGCGTGGCTCATCCTTGCCGTGAGGTCTGCCCCAGAGGTGCTATCACGATGAAGAACGGCAAATCCTTCATCGATGAAGAAAAATGCGTTAAATGCGGTAAATGCAAGGCTGTCTGCCCTTATGATGCGATATCGCATCAGGTAAGACCGTGTCTTGATCACTGCGGAGTAGGAGCTATCAAATCTGACTCCAAAGGAAGAGCTTATATAGATAATGAACATTGCGTTGCATGCGGACAATGTATGGTAAGCTGTCCTTTCGGTGCAATAGCCGATAAATCTCAGATATTCCAGCTGATTCGGGCCATGCAGTCGGGCAAAAAGATCATCGCCCAGGTTGCTCCTGCATTTGTCGGCCAGTTCGGACCTTCTGTTACGCCTGAAATGTTAAAAACGGCTCTTAAGGAACTTGGATTTTTTGATGTATACGAAACCGCGATAGGTGCCGACCTTGGATGTATGGCCGAAGCTGAAAACTACGTAAAAGAAGTTACTACGGGTAAAGTTCCCTTTGCCCTAACAAGCTGTTGTCCTTCATGGGCATCTTTGGCAAAGATCTTTTTCCCCGAGACCATAGATAAGATATCGAATGAGCTTACACCGATGGTGGCAACAGCCCGTGTGATCAAAGAAAAATATCCGGATGCCCTTATCGTGTTCATCGGGCCCTGTGCTTCCAAAAAACTTGAGGCATCAAGACGTACCGTAAGATCGGATGTTGATTTTGTCATTACTTTTGAAGAATTAACGGGTATGTTTGAGGCTAAGGGTATACTGCTTGAAGAGATAAAAGCATTGGATCAGCTTAATGATGCAACCGGAGCCGGAAGAGGATACGGTGTTGCGGGAGGAGTTGCTTCCGCAATAGAAAAATGTATCAACGAATACTACCCCGGAACCGAAGTACATATAGAACATGCCGAAGGATTAAGTGAATGCAAAAAGATGCTGATGCTTGCCAAAGCAGGAAAGAAGAACGGATGCCTTATAGAAGGAATGGCCTGTCCCGGAGGATGCATAGCAGGAGCCGGAACTAATATCGCGATAAATACCGCACAGAATGCCGTTCATTCGTTTGCGGATGAAGCCGCAAAGAAGATTCCGGAAAAAGAATAGATATAAACCCGTGTCATTGACACGGGTTTATTTTACAGCAATTCGTCGAACTCGGAATCATCAAGTATTTCATCAAATCTGTCTGAAACCGCTTCGTATTCATCGTCGTCTTCTATATAGTCGATCTCGGGTTCTTTGTTTGGATCATCGGGGTCTTCGTGATATCTGTATATCCAGTATTCACCCTCAGCGTTTCCCGAGCCGTCTTCGTTAAGAGGCAGAAGGACGATGTAATCACGGTCTTTATAATCAAAAATACTTACGACGGCACATAATACATCGGTTCCGTCGTCCAGATTGATCGTGACTTTCATTTCTTCTTCAGTATTTTCAAATTCGTTAAAGATTTCGTCTTTCATAGCATTAATATTACCACAAATATGCTTAATTATGGTAAAATATATAGGAATTTTTGCAAAATGGAGAAAATATGAGTCCGGACTTTGAAGTCTACTATTTTAAGCCCGAAAGACCGGGTGTCTATAAATACGATAATGACAAGACAGCTTTTTGTCTTGATGCAGGTGATGAATTCGGCAGGTTTAAAAAAGCGGGAGTGATCCTTTACGATAAGGATCTTAAGGAAAAACGTTTCCCGTTTAAGACCTCTTACGGAATCGGCTCTTTATACGCACTTGCAATAAAAGGTAATCTTAAGGATCTGACATATAATTTCTATATCGATGATAAAATCATAAACGATCCGTACGGCAGGGCATTTACCAAAACGGAGTCTTTCGGCATACCCCAGAAACAACCGCAAAGAGGGATCTTAAAAGAAAATGGTTTTGAATGGGGGGATGATAAAAATCCCCGTATCCCTTATGAAAATACGATCATGTACGGATTGAACGTACGTGCCTTTACGATGCATTCATCTTCGAAGGTAAAGAATAAAGGAACGTTCGAAGGTATAGTTCAAAAACTCGATCACCTTAAGAGTCTGGGCATAACAACTATCGTTCTCATGCCGCCTTATGAGTTTGATGAATGTCTTTCGATAAAAAATTCTGAAAAGCCGAGAAATGTCGATGAATTAAAATCTAATATAGCGGAACCCAAAGTAAACTGCTGGGGCTTCCAGAAAGCCAATTATTTTGCACCGAAGGCTCTCTATTGCGCATCGGATGATCCGGTAAACAGTTTTAAATCCCTTATAAAGGCTTGCCATGAAAAGAATATAGAAGTGCTTGCACACTTTTATTTTACGCCTGACATGAAACCCTCAATGATCATCGATGCCCTTAAGTACTGGGTATATGAATTTCATCTTGATGGCTTCAGGCTTAGCGGTTTCGATATCCCTTATAGGGAAATTCTTACCGAAAGCGTATTAAAGACCAGTAAATTATGGTTTTCTTACATACCTGAGGAGTATACGCACCTTCTTGCACAAAAGCCTTTCTTTAAGAATATCGCATGCGACAACAACGGTTACCGCGATCTTATCAGAAAGTTCAATAAGTCAGACGAGGGTGTGCTTAATGACTTTATAAAACTAGAAAAAGCTAATCCCCAAAATGTCGGACTCATCAATTATGTATGTGATTATGACGGATTTACACTTAAGGATCTTTACACATACGAAAGAAAACACAACGAAGATAACGGTGAGAATAATTTCGACGGTAATGACATAAACCACTCTTGGAATTGCGGAGCTGAAGGTGAAAGCCGTAAAAAGGCTATAAATGAATCAAGGTTAAGACAGATTAAAAACATCCTTGTCTTTTTGTTTATCGGTTCGGGAACTCCATATATCTTCAGCGGTGATGAACTCGGTAATTCAAGATATGGAAATAACAACGCCTATTGTCTTGATGATGAAAAAGGATATGTTGAATGGAAGGAAAACCAATTTTCAAGGCAGATCCTTTCTTTCACAAAGACAATGATAAACTTAAGGATGAACAATCCGATCCTGCATATGAAAGATGAGTTTAAAAACCTTGATACGCTCGGCAACGGTTTCCCCGATCTTTCATATCACGGATTTGAGGCATGGAGACCTGATCTCGGCTATAACTCAAGGACTATAGGACTTTGCTTCTACGGCCCGAGTTCCGGCAACAGGGATGACCGGTCATTTTATGTCGGCATAAACATGCATTGGGAAAATCACAGACTTGCCGTGCCCAAGCCTCCCAAAGGCTATGAATACAAAAAGATATTGGATACTTCCGGAAAAGAAGGTCTTTCAAAGAATAATGAGATTCCGGTTGCGGCAAGAAGTATTTCAATATATGAGATAAGTTCAAAGGGTTCTTCAAAATGAATTTCTTTCGTCATTTAAGAACAATAAACAGACACCGAAGACTTGTAAGAAAAGGCTGCTTTAAGATTGGCCTGTATTATCAGGGCCTGACCCATGATCTTTCAAAATACTCACCGACTGAGTTTTGGTGCGGGGTAAAATACTACCAGGGTACAAGATCTCCCAACAATGCCCAAAGAGAAGATATAGGATATTCGGCAGCCTGGCTCCATCATAAAGGCAGAAACAAGCATCATTACGAATACTGGATCGACTATTCTCTTGAAAATGCCGATGGTACGATGTTCCCCGTTTCGATGCCGAACAGATACATAGCCGAAATGGTCATGGACAGGATCGCGGCAGCCAAAGTCTACTGGGGCAGTAAGTATACGGATTCAAGCCCGTTGCAATATTACAAAAAAAGCGAAGAGCGGATAATCATTCATCCGGAAACCAAAAGAAAACTCGAATATCTGCTTGAGTATCTTTCGAATAACGGTGAAAAAGCTCTTTACGAACATATAAAAAAGGAATTTTTGAAAAAAGATGAAAAAGATAATTGAATTGTACAAAAAATACCGTGAAGGAATTGATTACCTGTTTTGGGGCGGAGTGGCATTTGTTTTAAGCATGTTTTTATTCTGGCTTTTTGCGGCTAAATTCGGTTGGAACGAAGTAGTTGCTAATACCGTTAACTGGGTAATTTGCGTAATCTTTACTTTCTTTACAAACAAGTTTTTTGTTTTCAGGAGTAAGACCGAAGAAGCAAAAGCATTCTTCCGCGAGTTCCTTTCATTTACCGCGGCAAGGCTTTTCACACTGATACTTGAAGATATCATAATCTGGATCGGATGCTCGCTCATGGGATACAACGAAGGCATACCGCAGATGATAGTCAAGTTTGTAGGACAGTTTGTAGTAATAGTAACCAACTATATCCTTTCAAAGCTCTGGATCTTTAAAAAGAAGGAAGAGCCGGTCAAAGAAGATGAACAATGATGAACTGATACAAAGAGAATATTTAAATAAGGCAAAGGCTTGTGTTGAGGAGTACAAAAGGCTCATAGGACATGAGCCTTCATCTTGTGTTGTCACTTTCGGGTGCCAGATGAACGCCAGAGACTCCGAAAAGCTTACGGGGATCCTTAAAGAAGCCGGATTTACCATAACGGATGATGAAAATGCTGATCTTGTCTTATACAACACCTGTACCGTAAGAGATAATGCAAACCAGAGAGTTTACGGAAGACTTGGTCACCTTAACTCTCTTAAAAAGAAGAATCCACATAAAAAGATCGTCCTTTGCGGATGCATGATGCAGGAAGAGACCGTACTTTCAAAGATAAAAGAATCATACGGTTTTGTTGATCTTATCTTTGGAACACATAACATATTCAAATTTGCGGAACTTCTTTGCCGCATGTTTGAAAGTGACGGAATGATCGTTGATATTTGGAAGGATTGCGACCGGATAGTTGAAGAGCTTCCGACTATCCGAAAATTCAGTTACAAATCAGGTGTCAACATCATGTTCGGTTGCGATAATTTCTGTTCTTACTGTATCGTGCCTTATGTACGCGGCCGTGAAAGATCAAGAAAGAGCGAAGATATCATAAATGAGATCAAAGCTCTTGCCGATGACGGAGTTATTGAGATCATGCTCCTTGGCCAGAACGTCAATTCTTACGGCAAAAATCTTGATGAGGATATCACGTTTGCAAAACTCCTTTCTGAAGTAGAAAATATAGACGGGATCGAGCGTATACGCTTTATGACGTCTCATCCAAAGGATCTTTCCGATGAGCTTATCGAAGTGATGAAAGATTCAAAAAAGATATGCAGACATCTGCATCTTCCTCTTCAGGCCGGTTCCAACAAAATATTAAAGGCCATGAACAGGAGATATACAAAGGAATCTTATATTGATCTAGCCCTAAAGATAAGAGATAAGATCCCTGACATAGCTTTAACTACGGACATCATCGTAGGATTCCCCGGTGAAACCGATGAGGATGTAGACGATACGATAGATGTGATAAAAAAAGTCGGTTTTGATAATGCATTTACGTTCATATATTCAAAAAGAACCGGCACTCCCGCAGCAAGCATGGAACAGGTTGATGAAGATACCGTTAAAAGAAATTTTGACAGAGTACTTAAAGTTGTTCAGGAAACTGCCAGAAATGCCGTCTCACAATATGAAGGAAAGGTCATGGACGCGCTTTGCGAAAGCGTGAACGAACACGATAAAGCGATGCTGGACGGAAGGCTTTCCAACAATACAATCGTTCATTTTAAAGGCGATGATGCTCTTATAGGGAAGATAGTTCCCGTAAGACTTGTTGAATGCCACGGTTTTTATTTCACTGGTGAATTATGTCGGAACTTATAAATGAAGTAACGCCGATGATGGCGCAATATCTGGAGACAAAAAAGGATTACCCGGACTGTATCTTGTTTTACAGACTGGGCGATTTTTATGAGATGTTCTTTGATGATGCAAAGATAGCCTCTAAGGAACTTGAACTTACACTTACGGGCAAAAGCTGCGGACTTGAAGAAAGAGCTCCGATGTGCGGCGTTCCCTATCATGCTGTTGATTCTTATCTTTCAAGGATGGTCGCAAAGGGTTATAAAGTAGCGATCTGCGAACAGGTTGAAGATCCAAAGACCGCCAAAGGCATAGTAAAAAGAGAAGTAATCCGTATAGTCACGCCCGGAACCAATATCACTCCGGGTGCGATAGATGAAACAAAGAACAACTATCTCATGTGCATAAGCACGTTTGATAACGGTTCGGGTATATCCGTATGTGATGTTACGACAGGAGATTATTATCTTACCGAAGTATATGATTCACGAAGCGTGCTTGATGAGATAATGAAGTATTCTCCGAGTGAGATCATTTGTAATGATGCATTTTTGTTATCCGACCTGGATCTTAATGATTTAAAAGGCAGATACGGCATTACCGTATCGCCTCTTGATCCGAGATCCTTTGATGATGAAAGATGTCAAAGAGCGCTTTTAAAGCATTTTAAAGTTAATACATTGCAGGGAATGGGAATATCCGATTTTCCTATGGGCATCATAGCCGCCGGTGCATTGATGCTTTATCTTATAGAGACCCAGAAATCATCGCTTGATCATATAAGAAGATTATATCCCTACAATACCGGTAAATACATGCTCCTTGACAGCTCGACAAGAAGAAACCTTGAATTGTCCGAAACCATGAGGGATAAGGCCAAAAGAGGATCGTTACTCTGGATTCTTGATAAGACAAAGACCGCCATGGGCGGACGTTTGTTAAGAAGCTATATAGAGCAGCCTCTTATAGACAAAAATGAGATCGAACAAAGGCTTGATGCGGTTGAGGATCTTAATGCCCATGCCATCATGAGAGATGAGGTCAGGGAATATTTAAACCCCGTATACGATCTTGAAAGGCTTCTTGGAAGGATAAGCTATAAGACGGCAAATCCCAGGGACCTTATCGCGTTTAAAAGCTCTTTATCAATGCTTCCTCATATAAAGACTCTTTTAAAGGATATAAGTTCCTCACTGTTAAAGAACATAGATGATGAAATTGACGATCTTCGTGACATATGCAGTCTCATTGAAGAAGCCATTGTAGATGAACCTCCCATAAACGTGCATGAGGGCGGAATCATCAAAAACGGATTTGATGAAAACATTGATAATCTTAAAAATGCAAAGACCGAAGGAAAGACATGGCTTGCACAGCTTGAAGAAGAGGACAGGGAAAGAACCGGAATAAAGAATCTCCGTGTCAGATATAACAAAGTATTCGGATATTATTTTGAGGTTACAAATTCATATAAAGACCTTGTTCCCGAAGATTATATCAGAAAACAGACTCTTACCAATGCAGAACGCTATACTACACCCAAATTAAAGGAACTTGAGGATACCATCCTTAATGCAGAGGATAAGCTTTATGCTCTGGAGTATGAAACATTCGTAAATATAAGAGAAGCCATTGCAGGGGAGACCGAAAGGATACAGCGTACCGCAAAAGCACTTGCAAAGCTTGATGTTTTATGTTCATATGCGGTTGTTTCCGAAAGGAACAGATATATACGTCCGTCCATAAATGAAAAAGGCGTCATAAAGTTAAAAGAGGGAAGGCATCCCGTTATCGAACAGATGATAGATGACGGTCTTTTTATATCAAACGATACTTTTCTTGATAACAAACAAAACTGCATAAGCATAATAACGGGACCCAACATGGCCGGAAAATCAACATACATGCGGCAGGTGGCCCTTATCGTCCTTATGATGCAGATAGGATGTTTTGTTCCCTGCAAATCGGCTGATATATGTATTGTAGACAGGATATTTTCAAGAGTCGGTGCTTCGGATGATCTTTCTTCCGGACAGTCCACGTTTATGGTAGAGATGAACGAGGTGGCTAATATCCTTAGGAACGCAACCTCCGATTCTCTTTTGATACTTGATGAGATAGGAAGAGGTACTTCGACATTTGACGGTCTTGCGATAGCGTGGGCCGTTATAGAACATATCGCAAACAAGCGTCTTTTGGGGGCCAAGACATTATTTGCAACTCATTACCATGAATTGACAGAGCTTGAGGGCCGTATGAGTAATGTGAACAATTATTGCATTGCAGTTAAAGAGCAGGGTGATGATATCGTCTTTTTAAGAAAGATCGTAAAAGGCGGAGCCGATAAGTCTTACGGTATCCAGGTTGCAAAACTTGCAGGTGTACCCGATATGGTAACGGACCGTGCAAAAGAGATCGTTGCCGAGCTTGTAGATAATGATATTTCCGAAAAGATACAGAACATAACCATAGATCAAAAAGACCAGAAGGTTAAAAACGAGCATTTTGACGAAGTTGATCTGGGGCAGATTTCTTTGTTTGACACGTCAACAGACGAGGATGTGTTAAGAGAATTAAAGGAAATGGATATAGAGTCGCTTCGACCGATAGATGCGCTTAACAGATTATATAAGCTTCAGAATATGCTAAAAAACAGGTGGTAAGATGTCAAAGATACACGTACTTGATAAGACAACGATCGAACAGATCGCGGCGGGAGAGGTTGTTGAAAGACCTTTTAATGTTGTCAAGGAGCTTGTTGAAAACTCAATAGATGCAGGATCGTCAAATATAAGCGTTGAGATCAAAGACGGCGGATTATCGCTTATTCGTGTTACCGATGACGGAAACGGTATTTCAAAAGATGATATTAAAAATGCCTTTCTTCCACATGCAACAAGCAAGATAGTAAACATTGACGATCTTTTATCCGTAAGAAGCCTTGGATTCAGGGGTGAAGCCTTATCTTCAATAAGCGCGGTAAGTGATGTTGAACTCATAACCAAAACACCCGATGATCTTACGGGTTCCAGATATATCTATGAAAAAGATTCCGATAATATTCCCGAGGATATAGGTGCTCCGAACGGAACGACAATGATAGTAAGGAATCTTTTTTATAATGTCCCCGCACGTAAAAAATTCCTTAAGTCTTTATCATCCGAAGGCTCGATGGTTTCTGATCTTTGTGAGCATATAGCACTATCTCATCCTGAGATAGCTATAAAACTTATCTCAAATGGCAAGACACTTTTCCAGACTTCGGGAAGCGGAGACTTAAAGGAGGTTATCTACCGTATATACGGTCTTGAAACCGCTCAAAATCTTATTCCTTTTGTTTTGGAAAATGATCTTATAAGTGCGGAAGGATATCTTGGAAAGCCAACTCTTAACAGATCAAACCGTAACTATGAGACATTTTTCATGAACGGAAGATATGTACATTGTGATGTCATATCAAAAGCTGTCGAGGAAGGCTGCAGGGAATATCTTATGCAGCATAAATTCCCCTTCTGTGTCATTCATTTTAAATGCGATCCCAAAGATATCGATGTTAACGTACATCCAGCCAAAATGGAGATACGTCTCCATAAAAGAGAAGATATATTTGACATTATCTCTGATAGTGTAAGGGAATGTATGAGATCTTTGGAACTTATAAAAGCCGTTCCGGTCATTCGGGAAGAAGATAATAAGAAAAATGAAGTAAGCATACCAAAAGCTCCCGAGCCTTTTGAAACAAAAAGGATATTGAACTTTAAGCATGTGGATCCCGACGAAGAAGTAAGCAATGTTATAAAAGCTGATAACGTTGCCGTCATAAGGGATGTTTCACAGATGAATCTTTTTGAAGATAAATTTCTTTCTCAGGATTCAATGAGTGAATATAAGATCATAGGTCAGCTTTTTAAGACCTATTGGCTCATAGAATACCGCGATACCTTTTATATGATGGACCAGCATGCAGCTCATGAAAAAGTTAAATTTGAGCGTCTGATGGCCGCCTACAGGTCCAAAACCGTTACTTCGCAGAGCATCAATCCACCGATCATCATAGACGTCAATCTTAAAGAAGCAGACATCATAAACGAATATATCGACGAGTTTAATAAACTCGGTATTGAAATAGAAGATTTCGGTTCGGGATCAATTGCGATAAGATCCATGCCTCAGGACCTTTACGGATGTGATGAGCATGAGTTTTTCAGGGAAATTCTTGATGAGCTTAACGAGAATCCCTTAAAAGGTGATCATGAGGTCATTTTGAACAAGATAGCATCAATGTCCTGCAAAGCCGCAGTTAAAGGAAATACCGAAATGAATCTAAGCGGTATAAAGGCTCTTTTAAGAGAACTTATGAGCCTCGATAATCCTTATAACTGTCCTCACGGACGCCCTACGCTGATATCGTTCAGTAAAAGCGAGATCGAAAAGAAATTCGGCAGGATCGTAACGTGATATGAAGAATAAACTGATCATCATTACCGGACCGACAGCCGTCGGAAAAAGCGATCTATCGGTAAAACTTGCAAAAAGGATAAACGGTGAGATAATAAGTGCCGATTCAATGCAGGTTTATAAAGGTATGGATATCGGCACGGCAAAGATCACAAAAGAAAAAATGCAGGGTGTACTGCATCATCTTATAGATATTTGCGATCCTTCTTTTGATTACAATGTTTACGAATTCAAGAAAAACGCAGAAAATGCAGTCCTTGATATATATAAAAACGGCCACATACCGATAATCTGCGGAGGAACCGGGTTCTATATCCAGTCACTTCTTTACGATATCGATTTTGAGATCGAAGAAGATGACGGTGTAAGAAAAAAGCTTGAGGATATGGCCCAAACACCGCAGGGGATCATAAAACTTCATGAGCTGTTAAAGGAAAAAGATCCCGAATATGCAGATACGGTCCACCCCAATAATGTCAAAAGAGTGATAAGAGCGCTTGAATACATTGAGCATACGGGGAATCTCTTTTCAGAACATAACAGGGAACAAAGAAACAAGGAATCCAAATATGACTTTAAATACTTTGTTCTTACGGATGATAGAGATGTTATGTATGAAAGAATAGATAAGCGCGTCGAACTAATGATGGATGAAGGACTTCTTGATGAAGTAAAAACGCTTAAGGATTCCGGTATCGATAAAAACTGCAATTCAATGCAGGCTATAGGATACAAACAGCTCCTTTCATATCTTGACGGTAATGTGTCTCTTGATAAAGCAGTAAGTGATATCAAACAGGAAACGAGACATTACGCCAAAAGACAGTTGACATGGTTCAGACGGGAAAAAGAGATAATTTTCATTGATAAAAGAGATTATGATCATGACGATGAAAAGATACTTGATCATATTATTGGAGAATGCGGTTTATGAACTTAAGTAAAGAAATGTATTTAAAAGCGGGAATATCCGAAAAAGTCTATGATCATTGTGAAAAGATATGGCTTTCTTTGGAAGATCGCTTTAAAAAGATAGATGAGATATCCGAATATAACCAGCTTAAGGTTATAAAGGCAATGCAGGATAACCGTGTATCCGAGGCCTGTCTTATGGGGACTACGGGATACGGATATAATGACCTCGGCCGTGAAACACTTGAAAAGGTTTATGCATCCGTCTTTAATACCGAAGATGCCCTTGTAAGGCCGCAGATCACCTGCGGGACACATGCTCTTGCCCTTGCCCTTATGTCAAATTTAAGGCCCGGAGATGAGCTTTTAAGTCCAGTAGGGAAGCCTTACGATACGCTTGAAGAAGTGATAGGGATAAGATTTTCAAAAGGGTCACTTGCTGAATACGGAGTCACGTATAAGCAGGTCGATCTTAAAGAAAACGGTGACTTTGATCTTGAACGTATCAAAAATGCCATAAATGAAAGAACACATATGGTAACGATCCAAAGATCAAAGGGCTATCAGACGCGTCCGACATTAAGCGTTGAAAAGATAGGAGAACTGATAAGCTTTATAAAAGGCATAAAAAGCGATGTCATCTGCATGGTAGATAACTGCTACGGTGAGTTTACCGAAATTATAGAGCCTTCGGATGTAGGGGCTGACCTTGTTGTGGGATCGCTTATTAAAAACCCGGGCGGAGGTCTTTGTCCAACCGGAGGATATCTTGCGGGTAAAAAGGAATGCATCGAAAATGCCGCATACAGACTCACTTCACCTGGACTCGGTAAAGAGGTTGGTGCTTCGCTTAATATGCTGCCTTCGATGTTCCAGGGCTTTTTTATGGCTCCTTCCGTTACGGCAAACGCCGCAAAAAGTGCGATCTTTGCCGCAAATATCTATGAAAGATTAGGTTTTCCCGTTATTCCCGACGGAAAAGTCGAAAGATATGATATAATCCAGTCTGTTGTGTTTAAAAATGCGGAAGGTCTTTGTGCTTTTTGCGAAGGGATACAAAAGGCAGCACCTGTGGACGGATTCGTAAAGCCCGAACCGTGGAATATGCCGGGATATGATTCACCGGTTATAATGGCAGCCGGAGCATTTGTTTCGGGTTCTTCCATCGAACTATCCGCGGACGGACCGCTGCGTGATCCCTATGCCGTGTATTTTCAGGGCGGATTAACTTACCAGCACGGAAAGTTTGGTATTATGATGTCCCTTCAAAGCCTTTATGAGAAAGGTATCGTAACACTTTAATTTAAGGCGTGTTTATGCTAGAATGTATTGAAAACTTTTTATCGAGAGGAATATTATGATCTCCCAGTCAGCTTTCGGTATCGATTTGGGTACCAGTAACATAAAGATATACAGCATGTCGGACGATTCGATCCTTGTCGAAAAGAACATGATCGCTATCGAAAACAGGAAGAATTATCTTGCATACGGTGATTCCGCTTATGACATGTATGAAAAAGCACCTTCCAATATCGTTATTTCATTCCCTTTATCAAACGGGGTTATCGCTGATATCAACAATATGGAAGAGCTTGTGCATTATTTCATAAACGACCTTTCAAGAAATAACATCAAGCCTGCGGATTACTATATAACGGTTCCGACCGATGTAACCGAAGTTGAAAAAAGAGCCTTTTATGATCTTATAAAAGAAGCCGATGTAAAGGCAAGACACATATGGGTTGTCGAAAAAGCCGTTGCCGACGGTCTTGGACTTGATGTTGATGTCAAAAACTCACAGGGTGTCCTTGTTGTCGATGTCGGTTACGATACTACCGAGATATCGATCCTTTCACTTGGCGGAATAGTAAGAAGTCGTCTTATAAAGGTAGGCGGATGCAAATTCGATGAAGCCATAAGAAACGGCGTAAGAAAAGCATATAACCTCGTTATAGGTCAAAAGACCGCAGAGATCGTTAAAAACGAATTAAAGGAAACGGAAGAGGAAGGCAGAGGAGCTATCGTATACGGAAGAGATCTTGTAACGGGACTCCCCGTTGAAAGAGAACTTCCCACAAAGATGATATGCGAAGCAATGTCAGAGCAGTTCAGAGTAGTTATCGATAATATAAAAGTAATTCTGGAGCTTACGCCTCCCGAACTTGCAGCTGATATTTACAGACACGGTCTGTATCTTACGGGTGGCGCTTCACAGACATCACACCTTGCTTCACTTATAAGCAAAAGTACCGGCCTTAAGGTCAATGAGGCCGAGAATCCCATTACTTCCGTTGCAATAGGTCTTTCAAAGATCATGAAAGACAGTAACTATCGTTCCGTTGCTTATTCTATTGAAGGAAAATAATAATGAGTCCTGTAATTCCTCAAAAAGGAGAGCGATTTACCATTCCGGGTAAGTATCTCCTTTTTGTTTTAACTATTATATGTATTGCTCTAATAGTGATATCGTTTAATACCGATATCCTGTCTAAGCCGATAAGTGCCATTAGCGGCTTCATTGTAACACCTGTTCAAAACGGAATAACCAAAGCAGGCTCGTATCTTTACGGCCGCAAGGAGGACCTTAAGCAATTAAGGAATCTTCTTGATGAAAACGAAAAGTTAAAAGCTCAGGTAGACGAACTTACCATCGAAAACATAAAGCTCCAGCAGGACCGTTACGAACTCGTTTCTTTAAGGGAATTATATGAACTCGACACCCAGTATGATGATTACGAAAAGATCGGAGCAAGGATAATCGCCAAGGATTCAGGAAACTGGTTCCATTCTTTTGTTATCAATAAAGGGTCAAACGACGGCATTGAGATAGACATGAATGTCATGGCAGGTTCGGGATTAGTCGGAAGAATTACCGATGTGGGTCCCGACTGGTCAAAGGTATTGAGCATCATTGATGACAGCTCAAATACTTCGGGAATGGTCCTTTCAACGTCGGATAATCTTATTGTGACCGGAGACCTTAAATGGTATTCGGACGGCGTTATACCTTTTGAAAAGCTCGTAGATACCGCTGACAGGGTTGTTGAAGGAGATAAGATAGTAACATCTAATGTTTCCGATAAATACCTGCCGGGTATCCTTATAGGTTATATATCAAGCATAGACAAAGATTCAAATAACCTTACAAAATCAGGACTTTTAACACCCGCGGTTGATTTTGAACACTTAAACGAAGTCCTTGTAATAACAAGACTCAAGCAGACAGTTGAAGAATAGGTGATTCTTTTGAAGCACTTTATTACGGCATTTTTTCTTGTAATAATATCTTTTGTTTTGCAGACCACGTTATTTTCGTGGATCTCTTTTGGTGGTATCGTTCCCAATATACTCGTGATACTTACCGCAACATACGGTATCATGAAGGGCGACAGTGTAGGTATCATCGTCGGATTGTGCTGCGGTCTTTTATCCGATGTATTCTTCGGAACCTTCATGGGATTAAATGCAATATTCTACATGATGATCGGCTTTCTTAACGGAAAGTTCCATCAGGTATTCTACGAAGATGATGTAAAACTGCCTTTGGTACTTATCTTTACGTCCGATCTTTTATACGGTCTTGCTTACTATGTGATAGTGTTCCTCTTGAGGTCCAGATTTGATTTTTCATTCTATTTTTTGAAGATAATACTTCCCGAAGTCATCTATACCATATCGGTTACGCTGATCTATTATCCTATACTTCTGTTGATCCATAAGCTTCTTGAAAGAAGCCGTGTGAAAGAAGGTATGAGATTTGTTTGAAGAATTCCGTGAAAAACTCATAGAATTGCTCACATCCCGTATTTTTGTGCTTTTGGTCATAGCTTTTGTTACGACTTCTATTTTGGTATACAGAGTTTTTGATCTTCAGATCGTTCACGGAGAAGAATATCTTGATTCTTTTGAGACAAGGATCAAAAAGGAAATAACGATCGAAGGTACAAGAGGCAATATCTACGACAGGAACGGAAATCTGCTTGCGTATAACGAGCTGGCACATGCCGTAACGATAGAAGACGTTTATGAAAACGGAAGATATAAGAATCTTAATCTCAATACGACTATCTATAATACCATCAAGATAATAGAAGATAACAAGGACAAGGTTGTATCGGATTTTAGGATCGCTCTTGATCGTAATGATGAATATTATTTTACCGTTGAAGGATCACAGTTAAACCGATTTCTGGCCGATGTTTACGGTCACAGTTCGATTAATGACCTTACGGTCAAAGAAAAGACCTCAACACCCGATGATGTAATAAATTACCTTTGCGGATGGGATAGGTTCAGAATAGGGTTTTATAACGAAAACACCAAAAAAGACGGCTTTATCCCTGGTAACGGATATTCAAGGACCGACCTATTAAAGATACTTAACGTCAGATATGACATGAACAATAATTCATATCAGAAGTATATCTCAACGACCATTGCCTCGGATGTCTGTGAAGAGACCGTTGCCGTCATCATGGAGAACAATAATGAACTTCCCGGTGTTTCCATTGAAGAAGGTACGATAAGAAAATACGTGGATCCCGTTTATATGTCCAATATTCTTGGCTATACGGGTAAAGTATCATCAACGGATGAGCTTACTTCGCTGCAGGAGATAAATGTAAATTACACCATAAATGATACCGTCGGAAAGCTCGGTATCGAAAAATCCATGGAGAGTTACCTTCAGGGGAAAAAGGGATCTGAAACAATCTTTGTAAATTCCGTCGGAAAGACAACGGAAGTGGCCAATTACATAGAGCCGATAGCCGGTAATGATATATACCTTACTATAGACAAGGATCTTCAGATTGCCGTATATAAAATGCTTGAAGAGCACCTTGCAAGTATTCTTTATACGAAGATCATAAACGCCAAGGAATTTGATGCTTCATCCGTATCCGCATCAAAGATCATGATCCCGATATATGATGTTTATATCGCTCTTTTCAACAACAATGTCATCGATATCGACCATCTTGGCGAAACTGATGCAAAAGATAACGAAAAGATCATATATGAAAGATATATGTCTAAAAAAGAAGCTGTTTTCGACAGATTAAGAACTGAGCTTCTCGAAACCAAAAACCCGTATGAAGACTTAAAGACCGAATATAAAGTATATGAAAGTTATCTTGTTGATAAGCTTTACCAGGAAGGCATCGTTAACAAAGATGCCATTGATACTACGGATAAAACATATATAGCCTGGACGATCGATGAGACTATCTCGGCATTTGAATACCTTAATTACTGTATCTCCATGAACTGGATCGATGTATCGACGCTTGATATCGATACCCAGTATTCCGATTCCGAGAAGATCTATAATTATATGATCAACTATATCCTTGATGAATTATACAAGGATAAGGGATTCATCAAAAAGATATTCACCTATATGATAAAAAATGATGAGATAAGCGGAAATCTCATCTGTAAGGTGCTTATAGAACAGGATGTCGTAGAGCTTGATGAAAGCGAAGAAAACAAACTTTTTGCGGGTGCAACGACCTCATATGCATTTATGATGGCAAGAATAAAGAACCTTGATATTACACCTGCAATGCTTGCACTTGACCCGTGCTCGGCATCATGTGTAATAACAGATGTACAGTCCGGAGATGTGCTTGCACTTGTTTCTTATCCCGGATTTGATAACAATATGCTCGCAAATGGTGTGGATCCTGAATATTATGCCGCATTACAGGCGGACCTTTCCACTCCGATGATAAACTACGCGACCAGACATAAAACAGCTCCCGGATCCACATTTAAGCCTGTTTCGGCTACTGCCGGACTTATCGAAGGAGTCATTACAACAGGCACGAGATTTACATGTACCGGACTTTTTGATAAAGTAGCGCCTCCCGCAGCCTGCTGGATATACGGACAGGGAGCGCACGGATCGTTAAATGTTACTGAAGCCATAAGACATTCCTGCAATATGTTTTTTTATGAATTGGGTTATCAGCTTGGTACTTCACCAAACGGATATTCATCCGATTATGCATTGAGCAGGCTTCAGGTATATGCTGATGCTTACGGTCTTACCGATCTTAGTGGAGTTGAGATAGAAGAGTCCATGCCGTCATTTTCTACAACTGACGGTGTGCGTTCATGTATCGGACAGGGTTCCCATTCATATACGACAGTCGGCCTTGCAAGATACGTTACAGCCGTTGCCAACTCGGGAACATGTTATAATCTGACACTTCTTGACAGAGTTACCGACAGATCCGGAAATCTATTAAAGGATAATGAAGCAACGATAAGAAATGAGATCACAATGGATCCCTCATATTGGAGAGCAATTCACCAGGGTATGAGAGAAGTGGTAGAATCAAGAAGTGATTATGAAGATATGAAGATCAAGGTTGCCGGAAAGACGGGAACTGCCGAAGAAAGCCGTAACAGGGCAAACCACGCATTGTTTGTCTGTTATGCACCTTATGATTCTCCGCAGATCGCCGTTGCAACAAGGATAGCATATGGTTATTCATCGACATATGCAGCTCAGACAACAAAAGATATTTTGAATTATTACTTTAAAACTGAAGATGAAGAAGAACTCATCACCGGACAGGCTCAGGTTCTTGATAACGTGACCACCGTGACAGACTGATATGTTTAATAAATACAGATTAAGGAATTATAACTTCAAACTTATAATCTTTGTGCTGACATTGGCGATAATCGGAGTTATGGCCGTATCATCTGCCGATGAGAGTCTTTATACAAAGCAGCTTTGGGGTGTTGTTGTCGGTACCGTGATAATGGTCATCTTATCGCTTTTTGATTACAATCTGCTCTTAAAGCTTTATTGGATATATTACGGCGCTAACACCGTACTGCTTTTTATGGTCATATTCATAGGTGAGGAGACGAATAATGCCCAAAGATGGATAAATATCTTAGGTATAAGGTTCCAGCCTTCGGAGATTGCCAAATTGCTCATCATCCTTTTCTTTGCAATGTTCATCATGAAGCACGAAGAGGACTTTAACTCAATTATCTATGTGTTGATAAGTATCGTGCTTTTTGCGGTTCCGGCCGCTCTGGTATATAAACAGCCTGACCTTTCGACGACCGTAATGCTTACTTTGATATTTGCGGTCATCATGTTTGCCGGAAACTTAAGCTACAGGTTTATTCTTGCGGTTGTTTCGGTGGCTGTGCCGGTATTCCTCATAATGATCTATCTTATCATGCAGCCCGATCAAAAGATCGTTTCGGATTACCAGAAAGGAAGGATAATGGCCTTCTTTAACAAGGAGGATTCTGCCAATGATGAAGGATATCAGCAGACATATTCCGTTATGGCCATCGGTTCCGGACAGTTATCAGGAAAAGGCTTCAGAAATAACGAGATCTATTCGGTTAAAAATGCTGATTTCATAGCAGAGCAGCAGACCGACTTCATATTTGCCGTAATAGGCGAAGAATTCGGTTTCTTGGGTACGTGTTCCGTAATACTTTTAAGCTTTTTGATAGCGATCGAGTGCTTTATGACCTCGTTTAAAGCCTCGAACACGGCAGGAAAGATAATAGCCGCGGGGATCGGGGCCGCGCTGGGGTTTCAAAGCTTTATAAATATAGGAGTTGTAACCTATATTCTGCCCAATACGGGACTTCCGCTTCCCTTTGTAAGTTACGGTCTTACTTCGCTTATCGTTTCGTTTGCTTCGATAGGATTTGTTTTAAATGTGGGGTTACAAACTGATTCCAAATAAGGTATAATATTAGATGGGGTTAGTTTGGAGGTATAGCAGATGAATATCGCTTTGATCGCGCATGATGCTAAGAAAAAGCTCATGCAGAATTTTTGTATTGCCTACAGGGGAATACTCAGTAAGAATGAACTTTATGCTACCGGTACCACGGGGCGTTTAATAGAAGAAGTTACAAATCTTTCAGTTCATAAATTTCTTGCCGGTCACCTCGGAGGAGAACAGCAGATTGGTGCTCAGATCGAGCACAATCAGATGGATCTTGTTATTTTCTTAAGAGACCCTGTAACAGTTAAGAATCATGAGCCCGATGTGAACAATGTGGTTCGTCTTTGCGATGTTCACAATATTCCGCTTGCAACCAATCTTGCATCTGCGGAACTTTTGATCAAGTCATTGGACAGAGGAGATCTTGAGTGGCGTGAAATGTATAAATAGACGGTTTCTGTCTTTATTTACAGCTTTATCCATACTCCTGATGACCGGATGTGCTTCCGGCAAATATCCTATGCCTTATACTGCTGATTCCAATATCAGCAGTTTTCGTATGATAAAGTCACAAAGTTCGATCACGACGGCAACTCCTTTTACAGCCAAGCTTTGCGTCGGTGACAATGATGTCGATCCTTCTGCAATCAATATCTCAAGCGGTTCTTATGCCGGTCTTTTTGATATCTATGACAAAAAGATCCTCTACGGAAAAAATATACATCAAAGACTTAATCCCGCATCATTAACAAAGATAATGACAGCAATAGTTGCTTTAAAGAACGGAAGTGCCGATATGATACTTACGGCTACTAGCAATGTCACTTTGAAGGAATATGATGCACAAAAGATGGACCTTAAGCCGGGCGATACGATGACTTTAAGCCAGGCCTTGAACATACTGCTTCTTTATTCGGCAAATGATGTGGCTATCCTTATAGCCGAGGGAATAGCCGGTTCCCAGGATGCATTTGTCGAAATGATGAACAAGGAGGCTGCATCGATTGGTGCAACGAATACACACTTTGTAAATCCTCATGGATTAACGGCAGATGATCATTATACTACCGTGTATGACATGTATCTTATCATGAATGATGCAATGCAGTTTGAGCTTTTCAATGAGATCATTCATACTTCGGAATATTCGACCGTATATCATGATTCTGCCGGAATGGATAAGGAAATATCGATAAAATCTACAAATCTTTACATTACGGGAGCAAAAGAGACTCCGTCCGGGATTACGATCGTCGGCGGAAAGACAGGTACGACTTCAGCTGCCGGTCACTGCCTTGTCCTTCTGTCCAGAGACACGCGTTCCAATCCCTTTATCAGTATTGTCATGAAATCCGATAACCGCGAAGAATTATACGATAATATGACACTTTTGCTCGATCATATAGGGAATTAACGGCTTGTATTTTGGGGGTATTTAACTTATAATAAATTTAATTAGTTTTAGGAGGGTTACTAGATGGTGCAATTGATTATCGGAGAGAAGGGTAAGGGAAAAACAAAGGTACTTTTAGACAAGGTAAATGAGGAAGTTTTAAACGCAAACGGTAACTATGTTTACCTTGACAAGAGCTCAAAACACATGTATGAGCTCAACAACAAAGTAAGACTTATCGATGTATCCAACTTCTACATTGAAAATCCCGATCAGTTTGTCGGATTTATAAGCGGTATTATTTCCCAGGACCACGATCTTGAAAAGATGTATTTCGATAATTTCCTCAGCATATCAAACTGCGGTGATGATTTCGAAGATCTCCTGGCAAAGATTGAGAAGATAAGCAATAACTACAAGGTTGATTTTGTCATCTCAATGTCAAAAGTCGAAAAAGACTTCTCTGATGCCTGGAAAAACTGCATTATTGTTTCACTTTAAAACTTAAGATTGTATTTAACGGGAGCGATATCCTATGGATATCGCTCCTTGATTGTAAAGGAAAGGAGGGAATATGGCCGGAAACAGAAAGATCACACGATTTAGAAAAAACCGCGGAATGAATTTCGGACTGGTCATATTTCTTGTCGTTTTTCTTTACATCATAATCGCAATAATCAACTATTTTTCCCAAAAGCATGTCGAAAGCTACCAGGTTTTGATGGGTTCGCTTTCCACAAACAATATCTATAAAGGCGTAGCCTTAAGAAACGAACTCATTGTCCGCTCCGAAAAGGCAGGATACGTTAATTATTTTGCCCGTGAGTCTCAAAGAGTCGGTGTGGGAAATCTTGTTTATTCACTTGATGAAAGTAATAAGCTTGCTTCTTATTTTACAAATAATACCGATGCTTCAGACCTTACTGCAAAGGATTTAAGTGAATTAAAGACTGATATATTGAGTTTTGTTAATGAATTCGATCCTACTCACTTTAATGTCGTATATGACTTTAAATACAGTGTTGAAGGAACCGTATTAAAGCTTTCCAATGCAAATATCCTTTCAGATATCGAAAAGATCAATTCCCAGGGGGCTCTTGACCTTGTAACGTTTAATTATGCGCCGGCTTCCGGATATGTCATCTATTCGGTAGACGGTTACGAAGATCTTTCTTTGACCGATATGACGTCGGAGCTTTATGACTACAGGAATTATCAGAAAAATCAGCTTATAAGTAACGAACTTGTCGGAGAGGGTGATCCTGTTTATAAGCTTTCAACTTCCGAAGACTGGTCCATAATCATAAAATGTGATCCTGAAAAAGCAGATGAGCTTGTCGCAGAAGAGTATGTTAAGGTTAAATTCTTAAAAAACCAGGATACTTCCTGGGGAAAAGTATCTGTGTATAATAACGACCAGGGTGATAACTTCGTCATGCTCTCATTTACAAATTCGATGCTTTCCTTCTGTACTGACAGATTTATAGATATTGAGCTCATATTGCAGGAAGATAACGGCCTTAAGGTTCCTAATTCCGCTATCGTAAATCGCGAGTTTTTCATAGTACCAAAAGAATATATAACCAAAGACGGGCCATCCAATGTGGAGGGAGTTAAAAAGCAGATCTACCTTGAAGACGGATCGCTTTCATATGATTTTATAGAAACGACCATATATAACGAGACAGAAGATGAGTATTATCTTGACGATATGACATTAAGGATGGGAGATATCCTTATAATGGACGGGTCAGATAAGACATACACTTTACAGAAGAAAGGATCGTTGATAGGAGTTTATAACATCAACAAAGGATATGCCGACTTTAAACAGATAAATATACTTTACAGCAATGATGAGTATTCAATAATCAAGCCAAATACCATATACGGACTTTGTACGTATGATTACATAGTTCTGGATGCTTCGAGCGTTAACGAAGATGAGCTTATATATGAGTGATAAAGCCCAAGTTTTGGTTGACAGAGATGCTAAAAATGCTGATAATAAATATGTTGGAATAAAAAAACCTGGAGGCATATAATGGGTGCATTTGACAAGTTTTTGAACTACATGAAAATTGATGATCCATATGATGATCCTGATTATTTTGAGGAAGAAGACCCCGGTGCAAAGGCCGAACCCGTAAAGGAGGAAGCTCAAGCTGAGGATCGAACGGTAAGAAAGCCTCAAAAGAATGTTGGACTTAGTAAAAACGGAAGAAAGCAGATACCCGGTTCCGGTATGGAAGTTGTAAGGATAGAGCCTACTTCAGTCGAAGACGGAAGAAAGATTTCTGATCTTTTAACACAGAATAAAGTTGTTTTCCTCGATCTTGAAGGCATAGATATGAATCTCGCCCAAAGGATAATCGATTTTACATCCGGTGCTACATATGCAATAGACGGGACACTTCAGCAGATGTCAAAATATACTTTTGTTATAGCTCCTCCGGTTGTTTCGGTATCCGGTGATTTCCAAGAATCGATGAGTGCCAATTCATCAGTTACATTTTAAGATATGAAGGCGTGCCGCCGACAGGCGGCACTTTTTATGTATTATGGAAAAAATAAACGTAAATTATAATGAAAAACCCTGTTATGATGTGATAATCAGCAGTGATTACAGTGATTTTCCGAAGGATATCATCCCGGCAACTTCTAAAATATGCATCATAACCGATGATAATGTAGCAAATGCCGTTCTTACGGACTTCAAAAAGGCTCTTAGACGTGAAGTTTCCGTATTTTCATTTAAGCCCGGTGAGGAAAGCAAGAATCTTGATACAGTTAAAGATATTTATACTTTTCTTATCAAAAATGATTTTTCAAGAAGCGATCATCTTATAGCACTGGGCGGCGGAGTAGTTGGAGATATTACGGGTTTTGCAGCTGCTACTTATAAAAGAGGGATAGCTTTCATTCAGGTGCCCACATCATTACTTGCAATGGTTGATTCAAGCGTCGGCGGAAAAACAGGTGTTGATGTTAACTCATATAAAAACATGGTCGGCGCATTTTATATGCCGAAGCTTGTTTATGCTAACGTTTCAAATCTTGATTCTTTACCTGATCGTGAATTTTTTAACGGGTTTGCCGAAACTATGAAAGCCGGCCTAATCCGTGATGAGGTATTTTATCTTTGGCTCATCGATAACATGTATGAGATCTGTGAAAAGGATAAAGATACTCTTATTGAGATGATAAAAAGATCCGTTGATATCAAAAGAGTAGTGGTAGAAAAGGATCCAACCGAGAAAAACGAGCGTATGCTTCTTAATTTCGGTCATACTATAGGCCATGCAATAGAAAAAGCCAAGGGATTTGAATTAAAACACGGTGAATGTGTTGCTTTGGGTTCTGTTGCAGCTGCTTATATTTCATGGAAAAAGGATCTTCTTACAAAGGAAGAATATTATGAGATAAGGGATATGTTCGTTCCTTTTAATCTTCCTATAAGTACCGAAAAACTCGATATCGATGAACTTATTGAAATAATCAAAAACGACAAAAAAGTTATAGACGGTTCATTAAGATTTATCCTTCTTAAAAAAATCGGTAAAGCAGTGATAGACAAGTCCGTTACCGAAGATGAGATAAGAGAGGCTCTTATGGAGCTGAATTTTGAAGAGGAATGGTAATGAAAGATAAAAAAAAGCTTTATCTTTTGGATATAATTTTACTTATAGTACTTGTGCTTGTTGACAGACTCACCAAGTATCTTGCCGTGATGAGATTAAAAGATAAGAATGCTTTTAATATAATAAGCGGGGTATTGGAGTTTAATTATCTGGAAAACAGGGGCGCTGCTTTCGGAATGCTCCAAAATCAGAAGTATTTTTTCATTTTCATAGCGTTGGTATTCCTTGTTGTAATGATCTATGTGCTTGTAAAGTGCCCATATGAAAAGAAATACAATAAACTACACATACTTCTTGTATTTATTGCTGCCGGAGCAATAGGAAACCTGATAGACAGACTGAGATTTGATTATGTAGTTGATTTTATCTTTTTTTCTTTGATAAATTTCCCGATTTTTAATGTGGCGGATATCTACGTAACCGTTTCTACCGGTATATTGATAATCCTTATTCTTTTTGTTTATAAAGATCATGATTTTTACTTTTTAAGCTTTAAAGAGCAAAAATACAGAGAATTATAATCATTTATGAAGCAGCTTGAATTTACGATAACAGAAGAATTTGAAAATGAGAGGATCGATAAATATCTTAGTGAATTTATCGATTCTTTTTCGCGCTCATTTTTACAAAAACTGATCGATCAAAATGATATATCGGTAAACGGAAAGTCAGTTAAACCAAGCTACAGGCTGAAAATTGAAGATGATATTCAGGTAAATGTACCCGAAAGCATCGTTCCCGATATAAAACCCGAAGATATCCCGCTTGATATCCTCTATGAGGATGATGACGTTATAGTCATAAATAAACCCAAGGGAATGGTCGTTCATCCGGCACCCGGAAATTACGAGCATACGCTCGTAAATGCGCTAATGTATCATTGCGGAAGCTCATTATCGGGGATAAACGGCGTTTTAAGACCCGGTATCGTCCACAGGATAGATAAAAACACAACCGGATCTTTAATCATATGTAAAAACGATATTTCTCATCAAAAAATTGCCGATGCACTTAAAACACATGATATCACCAGAAAGTATCATGCTATCGTTCATGGCATTATAAATGAAGAAAACGGAACCATTAAGACCTTAATAGGTCGAAGTCAAAACGACAGAACAAAAATGGCCGTTGTTCCGGCCGGTGGGAGAGAAGCGGTAACGCATTTCAAAGTTCTTGAACGTTTTAACGGATATACTTATGTTGAATGTGAGCTTGAAACAGGTAGAACTCATCAGATCAGAGTTCATATGGCTCATATCAATCATCCCGTGCTTGGAGATGATAAGTACTGTACATTAAAAAACCCATTCAAACTGGAAGGGCAATGTCTTCATGCCAAGATACTTGGATTTGAACATCCGCGGACAGGAGAGCATATCATGACTGATGCGCCGTTACCCGAGTATTTTACGCATTTATTGGATGTTTTAAGAAAGAATAAATAAGATTTGATGAGGTTTTCGACTGGGGAGACATTTCACATGTACATGATGACAATCTCGGTGAAATAACTGAAGGTTATAATACAAGTTGTATTTGATGGAGAACTTTACCCTGTAGTTTATCTTGAAAAAGTAAATCGTGTTGAAGATGACTATGATGAAGATGTTTCCAATCCGGAAATGAATGTAGCGCTAAGCGCTACTTACGGAAACGTATGCTGAATACGGGTGGAAAAAGAATTGAGCGTGATGGAGAGGCGTAAATAGATTGATGTAACTATTCGCAAAACACAAGTTTAACGAAGAGTTAATACCTTTGTTTATTAATATAATATCCATATATTAATACTGATAAGTCAAAAATTAAGTTAAAATTGACAACTACATAAATATACTTGCCGTTATTTCTTTTCCAGGGAATGATACATAAGAAAATCTTTAAGCCGGATATGCTCAACGTTGCTTGTAGAATAGTCCATATCGTCATTTGTAATGAGTATCTTTTTGTCTATTTGACTGATTCCCGAGAAAGCCGCCATTTCACGCTGGTATGCCTTTTCCTCGGCGACACTGTATGCCACCTGTATGAAATATCTGCGATTTCCTTT
>JAILCX010000077.1 GCA_024690205.1 Lachnospiraceae bacterium
TATCTCTGCATGAGCGATTACATCACATTCAGTAAAAGCGGTGCGAGACTGGTGCGTGAACACACAATTGCAAATGGTGACGGATACTGCGATTTTCATGTATTCAGAAAGGAAGCAAAATGATTCTTACAGCAATTAAGGCTTTCTGATCGAGTGCATTTATACGGCGATCTTAAGCCTTATCATTTCGGGAATAGACTTTGCCCTCCTGAGATTCCTGACATGGAGATAGTAGCAATGCAGACCTGTTATTTGCACAGCATGTCCACGATCTGATCGATCAGCGAGTCGATCATGGCATGGTAATTCTCCTTGATGAAGACTTCCTTTGTTGTAAGACTGATGGCAATGAGCTTCATATAGTTACAGGCAAGCTTCCAGTCGGGAGCATCTTCCGGGGATTCAAGCAAGGAGATCAGCATATGCATGGTTTCTCTGTCGTTATTCTCGTTTTCGATATACTTATCTGACCATGAGGAAACGAGGCGTTTCTTCTCAGCATTGGTCAGGAATGCGAACACATTGGGATTCTCTGTTGACAGCCATTTCAGGTAGTCGCGCAGGGAGTCCCGTGTCAATTTTCCGGAACTGTTTCGATAGGAGAAGAGCTTCTCCTTGGCGCGGGTTCTCTCATGGATCATCATATGGTACATAAACTCGGACTTATTTTCGAAGAGATTGTAAAACGTTCCCTTGGCAATATATGCTTCTTCGGTCAGTTTATCGATATTTACGGCTGACAGACCGCCTCTCTTAAGCAGCTTAAAGCCTTTGTTCAAGAGCTTTAGGCGAATCTCATCCCTGTTTTCATTTGTAAATATTTTTGGCATATCCATATTCTCCGTAAAAGATATTTAATGACTCAAAAAATATTGAAAGTCATTTTATGAAGATTATAATTGGGATCATCGAGGATTTCAAGGAGGTCATCATGCTTAAAAAGATGAAACTGACAGACGCGGAAATGAGAGAGTTTGCTGAGGTATTCGCATATTATGATTATGGTGATGAGGAGATCGGAATGGTTCCGTATTATCCGGGATATCCGGACAGGACAAGTCTGGTGAACTATCTGGTCGCCATGATCAGGACGGCGAATGAATACAATGGCGTTTATGCAACATCTGAAAACAAAGAAGGAATCCTTATTCTGACAGATACAACGCATCCTTATCCGGGAATTGCAATGTTCAAGATGGTCTGGAGAATGGCAAGAGCACTGGGATTTAAGAATTTCAGCGATATCATCAAGAAATTCCAGGCGGGCGGAGCGAGCCTTGAAAAGACGTACAGGGACAGTAAGAAGCCGTTTGTTCAGATTGAACTGCTGGCGGTAAAGAAGGAATACCAGGGCAAGGGCTTTATGCGCCCGCTTGTGGAAACAGCCTTTGAAGTAGCAAAACAGAGCAGTCTTCCGGTCATCGTGTCAACGGATGCAAAACTTAAGAAGGATAAGTATGAGCATATCGGAATGAAGCATGTCAATACGAGAACGCTGGGAGAGAAGAGTTTTATGTATGATCTTGTGAGGAAATAACACTTTGATATAAGGTAAACGTTGATTGCGCGAATCGGAAGAAATAAAGTCACTGGAATATTCGCAAAGGACAGGCGATGGCTCTGGATCGAAAGATCCGGAGCCATTGTTTAAAATAACATAAGTCGAAGATATGGACTTTTATACAGACAAGTGCTATCATACATAGTTAGCATATGCTAATATCTGGCGGAGCAGCTTGTTATGATGAGGCGGAAAGAAAAGCATGGGCAACAAAAGTTATCTTGAAAAGACCATATTCAAAAAGTTTAAAAACGATCTTGTGACAAAGTACGGAGTAGATAAAGCCAATGAAATCTGGCAAAACGCAAATGCTGAGTATCTGAAGCTGGAAGCAGATGAGCCGGATGCGGATAAATCGTGCAGATCATATGTATTTCCCGTCGTGTCGATATATCGTGCCATTGAGAAATACGCTCCGGGAGAAGCACTTGAAACAACCCGCGCATTTGGGACAAAAATCGGATTACAGCTAAAAAAGAAATTTCGCAGGATCACGGCGTTGCCGGGTATCCCGACACTTATGTGGAAAAACATGGACAAGATAGCCGCAAAAATGAGCGACGGCTACGAAATAAAGAATATGCTGGTCAAAAAGGACAAATGCTTTATGGATGTTACAGGCTGCCCGCTTTATGACAAGGCCAAAGCACTTGGAACTCCGGAGGCGGTTCAGATGATCTGCTGTATGGATAAAGAATACATGAATGGTTTTCGCGGAGTTGATTATAAAA
>JAILCX010000001.1 GCA_024690205.1 Lachnospiraceae bacterium
CAATTGAAGAATATATAGATTACTACAATAACAAAAGGATTCAAGCAAAAACAAAATGGATGCCACCTGTACAATACAGGATAGCATCCATGTGTTCAGCCTAGTTCATAAATATGTGTCCAGGATTCTGGGTACATATCAATATCAAGTAGGCGGGGCTTTTCTTTATCTTTACATTATCTTTTTTCTATCGGCTTGTACTTCTTTTCCGTAACAAGGCTCCTGTAGGCAGGTCGTATGATCTTGTTGTCTGCCACGAGCTCTTCCAAGCGGTGGGCACTCCATCCGCTTATACGGGCTACCGCAAACAAAGGGGTATACAGTTCTCTTGGTATTCCCATCATCTCATATACGAATCCGCTGTAGAAATCGACGTTGGGGCTTACACCCTTGTAGATCTTACGTTCTTTCGCAATGACCTCGGGAGCGATACGTTCTATGCTCTCATAAAGGATAAGATCCTTGTCCTTGCCCTTTTCGCCTGCGAGCTGTTCAACGAACTTGCGGAAGACTTCTTCTCTCGGATCGGAAAGAGAATAAACCGCATGTCCCATTCCGTAGATAAGTCCTTTTTGATCGAAGACTTCTTTTCTTACGATCTTTGTAAGGTAATCACGGATCTCATCATCATCGCTTATATCTTTTATGTGCTTTTTGATATCATCTATCATCTGCATGACCATAAGGTTTGCTCCGCCGTGGCGGCTTCCTTTTAATGATGACATAGCTGCGGCGATGGCAGAGTAAGTATCGGAGCCTGATGATGTTACGACTCTTGTCGTGAAGGTTGAGTTATTTCCTCCGCCGTGCTCCATATGCAGCAACAAAGCAACATCAAGCACCATGGCTTCGGTTTTGGTATATTTTTTGTCCGGACGGAGCATTCTTAAGAAGTTTTCGGCTATCGAAAGATTTCCGTCTGGACGGTGGATGAACATACTGTCGTTGTTTTTGTAATGGTTATAAGCTTGATATCCATATACGGCAAGCATTGGAAACGTGCTAATAAGCTGGATACACTGGCGAAGTACATTGGGGATCGAAAGGTCGTTTTTCTTTTTGTCATATCCTGCCAGGGTAAGGATACTCTTGGTCATCGAAGTCATGATGTCCTCATCGGGCACCTTCATGATGACGTCTCGTGTAAAGTTCGTGGGGAGAGTCATGTTTTCGGCGATGACAGCTCTGAAATCGGAAAGCTCCTGAACGCTTGGGAGTTTTCCGAAAAGGAGAAGATATGCTCCTTCTTCATAGATGCTTCCGCGATTAATGGAACCCTTGATTAGGTCCTTAATGTCATACCCGCGGTATAGAAGTTCTCCGGGGCAGGGAACCCTTTCCCCGTTTATCTCCTTAAACGCGGTAACTTTTGAAATGTTGGTCAGTCCTGTCAGAACACCCTGGCCGTTAAGGTCTCGAAGACCTCTTTTGACGCCGTATTCGCCGTAAAGAGAATCTTTGATCTTTCCGCTTTTGACACAGAGTTCAGATTGTGTATTAACGTAGTCGTCGATTTTTTTCATGCGCAATCCTCCCTTTATGATATCTAAAGTGTATTGTTAGAATTGTAACTTATATGCAATGAATACGCAAATTTTAGGTTAAAGTATGATATTATTATAAAGGTGAAAAAAGGAGACTTATGTACGAGGATAAATAACTCTTTATAAAAGAATTAAAGCCTTATCTCTATCTGCTTGATGAAGCGCATGAAGCAAGTGCTTTTCTTGTGATCGGCAGCAAAAAAGCATGCCTTATAGATACGATGATGGGGTATAAGGATATTAATAAGGCAGTCAGTGAACTTACCGATAAGCCTGTCATGGTCGTAAACACCCATGGACATCCCGATCATATTTTCGGGAATGTCTATTTTGATGAAGCGTATATTAATCCCAAGGATATCCCGCTTACTGAGGAATTCGTGAACGATCCCGAGTTTATAAAAATCTGTGAGATAAGAGGTCTCAGTATGCCGCCTTTTAAGGAGATAAAAGGCGGAGACGTTATAGATCTTGGAGGAAAGACGCTTGAAGTATACGACGTTCCGGGCCACACCGAGGGCGGCATATGCCTTTTGCTAAAAGAAGACCGCATACTTTTTGTGGGAGATGCGGTAAATCATCATCTGTGGCTTCAGGTTCCGGGTGCTCTCCCGCTAAAGGAATGTGCGGAGGCGTTAGACAGGATACTTTTTCTTGAAGATAAAGCAGACCTTATCCTTCACGGACATGCGCAAGACTACGATGATATATCGCTCATCAGGTGCGTGAGGGATGGAATATACGAGATAGTGGATGGAAAGACTGAAAATGATCCGCCGTATGAATGGTTTGGCGGGATAGGAAGAACACATGCTTACAAGGTGGCAGAAGGAAAACATTACCAGCAGGATGATCATGTGATCTGCTATCAGCCCTAAGGTGCGGACATTTATTATAAAACATACAGAGGAAATAAAATGATCACCGAAAGAATCACCAGTATTGATGAATTACTCCAGTTCGTTAACGGACTTGCTCAAAAGCACGGACTCAATCTTTGGTATCGCGGAGAAGATGATTCGGAGCTGCCGCTCATCCCTTCGATACAGCGTACACAAAAAAGGATAGATGTTGAAAGGTTCATCACGAATGACTTCTACATGAAGGCCCGTCAGATAATGAACAATCCTCCTGACAAGAAAAACTACGCCGGCTGGGTGGCGATAATGCAGCATTACGGATTGCCGACGAGGCTTCTTGACTGGAGCAGATCACCTCTTATCGCATCGTTTTTTGCAACGGAGACTTACAAGACCATGCCTGATAAGGATGCCTGCGTTTGGGTCCTTTCTCCGATGTCGTTAAATCAGATGCAGGGATTCGGCTATTGCATATATCCAAATGATGCAGAGACAACGCAGGAGATGCTGCTTCCGGCATTTAAACACAATCATCACAATCATGAACTGGATGACAGGATACTGGCTGTTTCGTCTACGGACAACAACCTAAGAATGTATTCGCAGCAGGCTAACTTTACCGTGCACAATTCACTTCGCCGTCTTGAAGATATCTGCGATGAAGAGACTCTCTATAAGATAATCATTCCGAAAGAGCGTAAGAAGTATTTTATAGATTCGCTTAGGGTTTTCGGTATTACGGAAGGATCGATTTACCCTGACCTTGATCATATATCTCAAGACCTTAAACATGCATACGACATATAAGAATTTCGCACTTTTGTGGTCGCACAAAGTCCGACCGAATGTAAAGCGCATAGATTAATAAGGAAATAGGTATGAAAATTGTCTTAAAGAATCTAACTAAGAAATTTCCCAACAGGAACAAGAAGCAGGGCGGTGATGTCATCGCTGTAAATAACTTTGACTTCGAGATCCCTGACGGAAAACTGGTTGGGCTTTTGGGTCCTTCGGGATGCGGAAAATCAACCACCTTAAACCTCATCTCCGGACTTGAAAAACCGACTGAGGGAAAGATATTTTTCGGTGATGATGATGTGACATCGCTTCCTGCACAGAACAGGGGGGTTGGCCTTGTTTTTCAAAGCTATGCGCTTTATCCGCACCTTACGGTGTTTAAGAATATAAGGTTCCCTCTTGAAAATCTAAGGGGTGAGGACAAGCTTTCAAAAGAAGAGATGGAAAAGAGGGTTAAAGAGGCAGCGGCTTTGGTCCAGATAGATGAGCTGCTTGAAAGAAAGCCTTCGGAGTTATCGGGCGGTCAGCAGCAAAGAGTTGCAATAGCAAGAGCCCTTGTTAAAGCTCCAAGGGTTTTGCTCCTTGATGAACCGCTTTCAAACCTTGATGCAAGGTTAAGGCTCCAGACCCGTGAAGAGATCCGCCGTATCCAGAAAAAGACGGATATAACGACCATATTCGTAACTCATGACCAGGATGAGGCGATGAGCATTTGTGACCTTATCGTGGTTATGAAGTCGGGTGAAATGATGCAGATGGGAAAGCCCCAGGATGTATACGATGATCCCGTGAACCTCTTTGTTGCCAAGTTTCTCGGAACACCTCCGATCAATGTGTTTGAAGGAAAGATCGGAAACGGCGGACTTTATATAGGAAAAGACCGCGTTATGGATATAAAGACATCATCGGGTGATAAAGAAGTCTTCGTTGCGGTGCGTCCCGAAGGATTTATCCTTGATGAGAACGGTCCCTTAAAATGCGAACTGGGAAGATTGGAAGTCATGGGAAGAGATGTCAGTATTGTTTCAAAACATGATGCGCTTCTTAATGACAGCGGCAATATCCGTTCGATAGTAAATTCCGATAACACGGTAGATTTAAGCCTTTCACATGTTGGCTTTTCGCTTAAGAAGCATAAGGTATTCGTATTTGATAAGGAAACCGAAGAGAGGATAAGATTCGAGGTTTAGGATGGTTAAACAAAGTCAGTTAAAAGGATGGCTGTATCTACTGCCTGCAATACTGTTCCTCGGCGCGTTCATGATCTATCCGCTCTTTGACGTGTTCGTTTATTCATTCGAGGAAGGCTACAATTTTGCATCCCAGAGCTATTTCGGAACCGGGTCTTATAACTATGCCTATGTTCTTAGAGATCCTTATTTTATCTCGGCGTTAAAGAACACCTTTATCATCGTTATTATAACCGTTCCGTTATCGACGATAATAGCGCTTTTGATATCGCTCGGATTAAGCTCTATAAAGCCTCTTAAGGATCTTTTCCAGACGATCTATTTCCTGCCCTATGTTACGAACACACTCGCTGTCGGCCTGGTCTTCATGATCTTGTTTAAAAAGACCGCATACTCCGACGGATTGATCAATATGTTCATCAATTTCTTCGGCGGAAAGAGTGTTGATTTCATAACGGGCCCCTATTGGGCAAAGATGTTCGTTATGTGCTTTTACACGATCTGGGTCGTACTTCCCTTTAAGATCCTGATCCTCACATCGGCGCTTGCTTCGGTTCCGAAGGTTTATTACAGTGCAGCTGAAGTTGACGGTACAAGAAGCATCGACATGTTCTTTAAGATCACGTTGCCGATGATCTCGCCGATGGTATTTTATCTTATAATCACGGGATTTATCGGGGCGTTCAAAGCATACTCCGATGAAGTTGCTCTTTTTGGAACGGATCTTAACTCAGCCGGAATGAACACCATAGTCGGATATATTTATGACATGCTCTACGGAAATTCGGGAGGATATCCTTCGTATGCTTCGGCAGCAGCGATAATCCTCTTTGCGATAGTACTTACGATAACGGTCATCAACCTCATGGTAAGCCGCAAGACTTCGATAAGGTGACAGCCGGATAGGAAAAGATATGTACGAAAGTGATGAATTAAACAAAATAGGACAAAGAGCAAAGACAGTTAAGCGCATAAAGAACGCCTTTATCTACTTTTGCCTTGCTATGTGGGCGGTAATAGTTCTTTTCCCATTTTACTGGATGCTTTTGTCTTCAATAAAGAGCTATGCAACATATAACTCTGAGTTTGTTCCGAAGTTCTATGCATCATCCCCTACGCTTGCAAACTATGCAGATGCGTTTACGGCGGTTCCGCTTGGACGATATCTTTTTAACACGCTATTTTTTACGCTTGTGACGACAGCCGTAATGCTCGTAGTTATAACTCTTGCAGCATTTGCTTTTGCAAGGCTGGATTTTAAGGGTAAGGATCTTGTGTTCACGCTTTTCCTTGCTCTTATGATGATACCCAATGAGCTTGTTATCATCACTAACTTTGCAACGATAACATCTTTGAATCTTCGAAATACATTTACGGGACTTATACTGCCTTCCGTAACTTCGGTCTTTTATATTTACCTGCTTAAAGAAAACTTCGCGGGAGTAAGCGATGATCTTTACTATGCTTCAAAAGTGGACGGAACCTCGGACCTTCGCTATCTTCTTAAGGTCCTTATCCCGATATGCCGTCCTACCATGATAACGATAATAATCCTAAAGGTCATAGAATGCTGGAATTCATTCGTATGGCCAAGACTCATTACGGATAAATCAGATTATTTCCTTGTGTCAAACGGAATACAGGAGATAAGGGAAAACGGATTCGGACGTGAGAACATCCCGGCCATGATGGCTGCCGTTGTTGTCATTTCCGTACCGCTCATAGTCTTATTCCTCATATTCCACAAAAAGATCATGGAAGGTGTTGCAAGCGGAGGTACAAAGGGATGAAAAAGAAATTCTTCGCTGCAGTTTTATCCGCGATCATTATGACGCTCCTTACAGGTTGCCATGGCTCAAAAGGATTGTCAGAGTTTGAGATCCCGGAAGAGTTTGATACATCAAGGAGCTATGAGGTTACTTTCTGGGCCAAGAATGATAACAACAGATCTCAGCAGGATATCTATAAAAAAGCCATAAGCGATTTTCAAAAGCTGTATCCAAATATAAAGGTCAATATGCGCCTTTACACGGATTACGGCCGTATCTATAACGATGTCATAACGAATATATCGACATCGACGACTCCCAATGTCTGTATCACATACCCGGATCATATTGCAACTTACATGAGCGGGATAAACGTGGTCGTTCCGCTTGATGCGCTCATAGATGATCAAAAGTACGGCCTTGGCGGAGAAGCACTTAACTTTGACTCGCCCAAAAGATCAGAGGTCGTACCGGAGTTTTTAAATGAATGTTATCTTAACGGATCGTGCTATGCGCTTCCTTTCATGAGATCGACAGAGGCTCTTTATATAAACGAAGATCTGGTCAATGCGCTTGGATATGAAGTTCCCGATGTACTTACCTGGGACTTTGTATGGGAGGTCTCCGAAAAGGCGATGCAAAAAGACGGTTCGGATAACTTCGTGATAAACGGACAGAAGGTCCTTATACCGTTCATATATAAATCGACCGACAATATGATGATCTCGATGTTGAAGCAGCAAAATGCAGGCTATTCGACACCTGAAGGCAATATAGAGATCTTTAACGATACAACAAGGGAATTTTTGCTTGAGGTTGCAAAGCATGCCAAATCCGGCGCGTTTTCAACGTTTAAAATATCAAGCTATCCCGGTAATTTCCTTAATGCGGGTCAGTGCATTTTTGCGCTAGACTCTACGGCAGGTGCTACATGGATGGGGTCAGATGCTCCGCTTTCGGATATAGCCGAAGCCAATAAAAGGCAGTTTAATACGGTCGTAAGGCCTATCCCTCAGGTTGATGTTAATGATCCAAGGATGATATCCCAGGGACCTTCGGTCTGCATATTTAATAAAGAAGATCCGCAGGAAGTGCTGGCATCTTGGCTCTTTACACAGTTTCTTTTGACCAACGATGTGCAGATCGCATATTCGGAAACGGAAGGATACGTTCCGGTAACCAAAAAGGCACAGGATTCTGATGAATATCGTGAGTACCTCTCCATTTCGGGAACGGATAATAACGAGCATTACAGGATAAAGATAGAAGCTGCAAAGCTCCTTTTGGATAATACGGCAAATACGTTCGTAACTCCCGTATTTAACGGGTCGGCATCATTAAGAGATGCAGCAGGCGCGCTCATTGAAAATGTTACCAAAGCGGAGCGCCGCGGGACCAAGGTTGATGATGCGTTCATTGATAAGACCTTCGATGATGTAAAGAGCCTTTATAAGCTTGACGCATCACTGTCAGGAGCCATGAAGAAAGAATCCATGGGACCGTTGCCCAAAGCATCGGTAATTTTGCTATGGAGCCTGGCTGTCGTATGGGTATTGATCATTGTGGTTTACATAAAACACAGAATCTCGCAAAAATCCGAATAAGCTATCTCGAGAAATCGCTCAAAATCCGTGAAGTTTTCAGGAAAATTTTCAGGGAAATACAATTCGCGTAAAAGGATATTTTGGATTCGCAATGAAAGACAGAATAAAAGATATTCAGAACATCCTCATAAAGATATACACTCTTTTGATATTCGGTCTGCTCCCGCTTGTCGTGCATAAAGGCTATCATGATATGGGAGATATCAAGTTTGCATTTTTCAGAGGAGCTTCTGTTTTACTTTTTGATGCGATAATAATTCTCTTCGTCATCAGTTTCATCAAAAGCAGTGATCTTAAAACCTTTTTTAAGATAAGGCTAAGGACCGCAGATTATTTTGCGATCTGTTTCCTTGTCTTTTCGTTCATATCCTTTTTACGAAGCTCTTACAAAGAAGATGCTCTCTGGGGATTTGAGAGCTGGAACATGGGTCTTTTAAGCCAGCTCCTTTTCGTCTTCATTTTCTTTTGTGTGTCAAGATCTGACGATGCCGGAGATATTGTTTTTTACGTATCGGGTGTCGCAGGAACCATAGTTTCCGTTATTGCAATATTGCAGCGTTTTGGTTTTGATCCTTTCGGATTCTACCGTGGAATAGAAGACGTATACAGACATGAGTTTTTATCAACGATCGGTCAAAAGACGTGGTTTTCTTCATATCTGATGATCGCCATCCCGATGTCCTTGCATCTTTTTGCTACTGTCAAAAACAAAACTATCGGGGCTTTA